>JAJPJE010000082.1 GCA_021324365.1 Terriglobia bacterium
GGCCGCACGAATTCCTGTGCGGCACGTGTCATGATTACTTGTACGCGAATATCACGGTCCTGGGCGAGGCGGACAATCTCCGCCGACTTATACGCCGCAATGCCGCCGCTGACGCCGAGTGCGATTTTCATGATGGCTGCGCAGCCCCTTCCTTCCTACCTGACCCGGGGGGAGCGCTGTCATGGCAGGCAAAACCGCCCCTTCCATGCATTAGACGCGAGGAGAGCCTCAACGATTCTGGGCCTCCCGCTAGTGACAGATTCTAGCTGGCGGCGCCCTTTTCGAAGAACTCGGAGGCCTGCTCCGCGGCGCTCTTCTCGACCGGAATGATCATCCACTTGATCTTCCCGGCGCGGATTTCTTCCTGCGCGACTTTGCAAGGCTTGCGTGTGTTCGTTTCGATGACCGGACGCGCCCCTGATTGGAGTTGGCGAGCCCGGCGGGCAGCGACCAGGATGTATCGGTAGTTGCTGTCAAAACCTTCAATCAACTTCATGAGCCATCACCTGAGAGAAACGGAAAAAGAGGTTATCTGCGAATGCGTTGTTCGCAGCTAATTCGGCACCGCGGAAAGTCCAAACGACGCCAGTATCTGTTGAGCCCGCTCCTGGACGTTTCTGCGGCGGCACTCATCTGCTTTCGCCTCAAGTACGAGATCAGCGTGGCTTGCACCGGGTTTGCGCTGATTTCGTACCGCTTGAACGATTGCCTTCAGCCGGTCCACCGACTGATTGAAGTCGTCGTTTACTAGTATATAGTCATAACCGGGATAATTCTCAATCTCACGGCCGGCTTCGGCCAGGCGCCGGTTGATCACCCGAGTATCTGTCATCTGTTCGGCCGAACTGCGCGCGCGCAGCCTACGCTCGAGTTCGTCACGCGACGGCGGCAGGATGAAAATGCTTACCGAGTCCGGCAGCCGCTCTTTTACCTGCTTCGCACCTTGCACGTCGATGTCGAGGACCAGGTCCTTGCCGCGGTTTTTCGCGTCCTGCAAAAAGCGGCGGGCAGTGCCGTAGTAGTTGCCGAAGACATCCGCATATTCGAGAAACTCGTC
Source organism: Terriglobia bacterium (assembly GCA_021324365.1). Classification (GTDB taxonomy): domain Bacteria; phylum Acidobacteriota; class Terriglobia; order Terriglobales; family Acidobacteriaceae; genus JAJPJE01. The sequence goes on from JAJPJE010000082.1 coordinate 1,058, forward strand.
GTTCGCGATCATACGCTCGAATTCCTCGCGCGAAACAAAGGAGTACTCACGGCCATTCTGCTCGCTGCCTCGCGGCTTGCGCGTCGTGTACGACACCGAGAACTCCAAGTCGGGGACAAACTTGAGGAGTTCGTTGGTCAGCGAAGTTTTGCCGGAACCCGACGGCGCCGAAATGATGAACACGATCCCGCTCATTCGATGTTTTGTACCTGTTCGCGTAATTTCTCCAGCTCCGCCTTCATCGACAGGCCATGCTCGGTGATTTTCAGCGCCTCGCCGGAAACGCCGGAGGTTTTCGAAAGCAGCGTGTTGGCTTCGCGTCCCATTTCCTGCAGCAGGAAATCCATCTTCTTCCCCGCTTCTCTGCCGCCGGCGATAAGATCGAGGAAGTGCTGAATGTGCGTGTGCATACGCACCAGTTCTTCCTGTATATCGCTGCGCTCCGCCATGACTGCGGCTTCCTGCATAATGCGCTCCGGCGCAACCTGCGAACCAAGCAGGTCTTGCAGACGGCCCTGCAGCTTTTCCATATACGCCTTCAGCACGACAGAACGGCTCTTGTCGATTTCGGTAGTCGCCGACCTTAGTTTTTCGATGCGCTCACGAAGTTCCCGTTCGATAGCTTTGCCCTCTTCCGATCGCATGTGCTCAAGGCGGGTAATCGCTTCCTCCAACTTCGCGAGAGCGAGACTCTCGAGTTGCTCATCGTCCAGACCGGAGCCGCCCTCGAGAGCTCCAGGCAGCTTCAGGATAGCGTTCAAGTCAGGCTCAGAGCTGACCCCGAACTCTTCCGCTGCGGCGCGAAATGCAGAGAGATAACCGCCCACCATCTGGCGATTCAGTGCGAAGCCGTCGCTCCCGCTACGCTCGAAAGAAAGTGTCAGCTCGACGTGGCCGCGAGCAATTTTCTCCTTCAGGAGCCGGCGCATCTTCATTTCGAGCGCATCGGTTTCAGACGGCATGCGCATATGGAGGTCCAAAAACCGGTGGTTCACAGACTTCAGAGAAATCGTAAACGCCAGGTGATCGTTGACCTGAGCTTTCACTTGCGCGAAACCTGTCATGGAGCGAATAGACATGAAGTCAGTAACCAGTAGCCAGTTTAGAGCGCGTTTCTCGGTTGTGTAATCGGCGTGGGTTCAGCACGCCTTGTCGGCGCAATTCCAGTCAATTATCCGTTACGACAGCCGGCTTAGGCGACTCCAAGTCGGCGAACTGCAATTCATAAAGCCGACGATACGTGCCAAGCCGGTTCATTAAGTCCTCATGGGTGCCCGAATCTGCGATCTTGCCGTTTTCCAGCACGATGATGCGATCGGCGCGGCGAACTGTCGAGAGACGGTGTGCGATCACGATCACCGTACGCCCTTCCATCAGATTCTGCAGTGCGGATTGCACAAGCGCTTCGGACTCTGAATCAAGCGCCGAAGTCGCCTCATCGAGAATCAGAATCGGCGCATTCTTCAGGATCGCGCGGGCGATCGCAATGCGTTGCTTCTGGCCTCCTGAGAGGCGAATGCCCTTCTCGCCGATTACGGTGTCGTAGCCTTCGGGCAGTTCGCGGATGAAACCCTCGGCCAGAGCGGCCGCTGCCGCCTCGATTACCTTCGCTTGCGGCACATGGGGCTGGCCGTAGGCGATGTTGTTGCGAACCGTGTCGTTGAACAGGATAGTGTCCTGAGTTACGACCGCGATTTGTGTGCGCAAAGAGGCCAGTGTTACGTCCCGAACGTCATGGCCATCGATCAAAATGCTCCCACCGGTAACATCGAAGAAGCGGGGAATCAGATGCGCGAGCGTGCTCTTGCCGGCGCCGCTGGATCCAACAATGGCGAGTACTTCGCCGCGCTTCACTTCCAGTGAAATGTCGTGCAGCACCTCGCGAGCTTTCTCTTCGTCGTTGTAGCAGAAACTGACATTCTCGAATCGAATGGAGGCGTGGAAGGCAGGCAGCGGCTTCGCTTTCGGCTTTTCCTTAACGACGTCTTCTTGATCCATGAAGTTGAAGATCGATGTGGATGCGCCCAATGCCTGCTGAAAATTGTTGTTAAAGAGTGCAAATTTCCGGATCGGATCGTAGAGCTTAAAGACAGCCACCAGAAATGTGAGAAATGCTCCGACCGTGAATGTGCCCGCTTTGATGTAATCGCGGCCGAGCAGTAAGAGCATCGCGATGGCAATTGCGCCGAACGTATCCATAAGCGGCGAACTGATCGCTGCTGCACGGACAGAACGCATATTAGCCTTGAACAGACGTCTGGCCGCCCCGCGGAACCGGATTGCCTCCCACATTTCCATGCCAAAGGCCTTTACGATTCGATTGCCGGTGATGGTCTCGTGCAGGATGTTTTGGATTTCAGCGAGCTTGTCCTGTCCTTGCCGAGTCGTCGACCGTACTTGTTTTCCGATCCGGCGGGCCGAAGTCAAAATGACTGGAATAAACAGGAGCAGAACCCAGGCTAGCTTGCCCCCTATGAAAACTACGGCGATGGCCATGAAGATCAGCGTAAAGAACTGCTGCAGGAATTCGGCCAGCACCTGAGACATCGCGAACTGTATTTTCTCGACGTCATTGATGAGCGCGGATAAAAGGGTACCCGTGGAGTGCTTCTGAAAGAAAGCTGCGGACCTTCGCAGAATGCTGTTGTAGAGACGATCGCGAAGGTCGGTGATCATCCCGTAGCCGGCATAGTTGACCAGGTACGTTCCCGCGTAGTCGCAAAGCCCCTTCATGACAGTACTCGCCACCAGCGCAAAGGCAACAATCGCCCATGCGTTCGTGCTGACCCTGTGTGGCACCAGTTGGTGGAGATAGATGGTGTGATCCGTACCCGGTACTGTGAAAAGAACGATGTTTGTGGATTTGGTTGCGGGGGCAAGCGTCCTATCCAGCATCGGGCGGATCAACATGATCCTGAACGCTTCCAGAAGTCCAACAGCAGCCATCAGGACGACCGACACGATGACGTGCGCCCAATAGGGCGCTACGTAGCGCAGCAGTCGTGCTAATTGGCGCATGCCAGGCAGCTCCCGAGCGGACGGGACAAACAGAGGACGAAGTCAGGCCCGCAGCCGCGATGCAAGAAGATACCCCGAAATCGGGGTCCCCGGCGAGCCGGCTTTTGATTCACTGGGGCAGGAATCGCGGGCAAAATGGGATGTAGAGGCAGCAACTCCTCGATTTTACAGGATTTGCCGACAGCACATGCCTGAAATCGGGTCATCGTGTAACCGGGTAATTTGGTAATCGACCAAAGTCTGAGCGCTAGCGAGGACTGTCATCCGAACGCAGTGAGGGACCCCTATCCGGGACCGTGCGTCGTTTATCTGGTTTTTCAGGTTTCCGATTCCCCGATTACCAGATTTCCCAATTACTTCGGGCTGTCGCGGTGGACGGTTTTCGCGGCATATCCGGCTTTACGCAGGCGTTTCGCTAATTCTTCGGTGATCATGACCGAGCGGTGCTGCCCGCCCGTGCAACCAACACCTATGGTGAGATAGCTTTTGCCCTCTTTCACATAGTGCGGCAGCAGGAACGTAAGCAGGTCGGAGATGCGGTCCAGCGACTCCTGGGTTTGCGGAAACGATCGTATGTACTTGGCGACCTTCGGATGGCGCCCGGTCAGCGGCCGAAACTCCGGAATGAAGTGCGGATTGGGCAGAAAGCGGACGTCGAACACCAGGTCGGCATCTTCGGGAACGCCTTCGCGGAAACCAAAGCTGACGACGGAAATCAGAATGTTGTTCTTATTCGACTCCTGCCGAAAACGATCGGTGATGTACGAGCGCAATTCGTGAACGTTGAACTTCGAGGTATCGATGAGTTCGTCGGCAATGGCAGAGATAGGCGCCAGGCGCTTGCGCTCAGCCTTGAGAGACGCGCGCACGGGTGCGTGCGAGCCCAGCGGGTGCGGACGACGAGTCTCGCTGTAGCGGCGCATCAGGACTTCGTCATTCGCTTCGAGATAGACGACCTTCGCGGGGATGACTTTCTTCACTGCCTTGAGAACCGCAGGCAATTTGTCGAGGCCCGCGCCTTCCCGGACATCGACCACCAATGCTGCACGATGCGTCTCGGGCGACTGGCTGACCAATTCGGCGAACGCGGGGATCAGGTCAACCGGCATGTTATCGACGCAGTAGTAGCCCAGGTCTTCAAAGACTTTCAGCACCGACGCCTTGCCCGAGCCGCTCATGCCGGTGATGATCACCAACTCGGTCCCAGCATGAGGCTTGCGAATGTGCAGGCCGTCGTGCGCAATCATCTTGCGAATAGACTTCTTTCCTCTTTGATGTTTCGCCGAAGATTTTGCCGAGGCCATCCTGCGCGCATCCTACAGCACAGAGGCTGTGGACGGAAAGTTTTGCTTTGGCCTGTGTGGCGTCTTGCCCGTGTGGTACCTGCTTGTGTGGCGCGGACATTCCTGTCCGCGCATGCTACTCAAATGGCCGGTACCCAATGCTTGCCGCTTTTCTTTTCCGGCTGCACCGAGATTCCCTCTGGAATCCACGAGCAGATTCCCTCTGGTTGCGTCGTGCAGTTCGCCGCAGGACTCGTCTTTGGCACTATTTGCCCGTCGCCGGGTCGGCAATCTCCAAGGGTACATCCACCGTTCCAAGCTGTTGCGTAGCGCGATCCATGACTCCCAGCCTCAGGTTATAAGTACCGGGCTTCAGTTCCAATTCCTGATTTGCCGGGAGCCCTTGCTTCAGTACCGCCTCATATGCCGTCGGCGGAATCAGTCCGTCCAGCGTATCCGAAGCGTGCGCGACTTCTTTGCCTTCCTTGTCGAAGGCGATCGCCATGCAGTCGACGACAACGTGCTTCTTGCGCTCGGGCTCCTCGGTGAACGTGACATTATTCGGGCTGATAATGTAGTTGATCTTAACCGTCTTCTGCTTTCTACTCGGCGGACTAACGGTCGCCATGACAAAGAGCATGGTTGCCGGAGGCATGCCCGGCTGCAAGGCCGCTTGTAGCGCTGCCGTGCCTTCGGCGGCGGTGGTCTTCTGAGGTGTGGAATAGTACCCGCGCCGGTAATTCAAGTTCACGTCCGTACGATCCAGCTTTACTTCGATTCGATGGTAAGGCTCGCCTTTCTCATTCTGTGCGGGAGGTGTGTAGGCGACGGTGTAATAGGTGGAACCGTCCTCCATCGCCCTTTTCATCGCAGCGCTGAAATCGTTCGTAAAGAAGGCGCGGCCACCGGTTTGGTAGGCAGCTTCTGTCATCGTTTCGCGTTCGTTGGAACGACTGATGGACTGATCTCTCAGCAAACCGGCAGTAGCGTCGTTTGTGGTGTTCGAGATTCCCTGCGAATTTGCCCCGGTCAGGCCTCTCCCGCCAACGAAGCCCTCGGCCGCAGCGGCAGACGAAACCGTGATGTCGATACCGCCTGTCTGCAGTCCTCTGACATCGATGGGATACACAGCCACTCTGGATTCGGTCATCAGCGTTGTTGTTTGAATTAGTTTCTCAATATAGGTTGTGCTGTTGCGAAACGGCTCAAGCGCAGTCTGGTTGGGCTCGAGGCGAATCGGGAAACCGCCGGAGAGCCAAATAAGGTTTTTGCGCCCGGGATATCCGGACACAGCCCGTGCCATCGCTTTCATGGCATCTAGCGCAAAAAGAGTCCTCTGTTCTGCCCGCGACGCCTCCATATCCGCATACTGCTGTAACTCACGTTGCACCTTCCCAGCCTTGACTGCATGCGCTCCTGCGGCGCCAGGCGTTGCCATGGCTGCCGTATACATGATCATGCCGACATCGTTCTGCCGTTGCCCTTCTGTCGTCAGTAACGCCGAAGCATCCGGATTCAGTTTCTCCGCCGCCGCGACCAGCGTTTTCGGATCGTCGGAGAACCCCTGCAACATCTCTAGTCGCTGCGCCAGGAGGAATAACGCTACTGGCCTGCCTGGCGGAAGCGACTTCAGCAAACTGATCAATTGGTTGCGCGCGTCTTGTTGATTCTGGGTCGGCGTGTTCAGCACGTCGTAAAGGACAATCGTCCAGCTCTGATCCGGCATTGTGCCCGGAACATTACTGTATGTATTTGGCGGGAGCGCCTGCTTGGACTGTTCAGTCGGCTGCGCCTCGGTAAAACCAGCATGCGCCTCAAAGGCCTTAACCGGTTGCGGCTTGCCATCCTGCAAGACCGTGAAGTCTGACTGGTTCAGCCCTTTTACCGGATTGCCCGCTTTGTCGGTCACCACCACGTCCACCTGAACCAGCCGCGTGATCGAGTGAAACACCGGTGTAGACGGTTGCGTCACTTGGGCGGATGGCGATGCCAGAGGCGCAGAGACATTCGCGTCTGGCGCCGGCGCAGAAGCTACGTTTGCCCTTGTGACCGGAGCCGCAGCCGATGCGCTCGCCACGGGTGCTGCCGGAGAAGGCTTCACGTCAGAAGCCGCCGGAGTCGAAGGAGCCTTCGCCACCTTGGTCGCCGATTCGGAATTTCCTAGCGCGATCCCGCGATCCAGGTACAGCGTGTACACGCAGAGCAGGTTGTATGTCTGGTAATAGATCTTCGGATCGAGTTCGGTGCGCGCCATTGGCACCTCGGTATTTCCGGGACGCACCAGCATCGTGTACGCGGGCGAGGTGATCGTCAGCGACTGAACGCCAGCGAGCTCGAAATTCACCGCATCCGTTCTGGTCATGAGCTCGCGGTTCAGGTGTGCAAAGTCCGACAGCTTCAGCGTGATCGCCGCCAGCGGCAGCAACTTGCTCATCGCCGTATCGTCGTGAGTGACCTGCTTGGTCGGGCCGAGTGGCGTGAGTCCCGAAGCCGATTGCATGGTCGCGAACGCGTACGTTGCCGGAGTACGCCCAACCTGTTCCAGGTTGACCATGGCACGGATGTTTCTGCGTTCCTCATCGGAGAGAGCCTTCAGATATGTAGCCGATCCGGCAAAATCCTTGTGCCCGGTGAAGGCCACAAACACGAAGCTGTAGCGATGCGGCACCTGGTAGACCGATTCGGCCAGCAAGGGAAGCATTTCGAGCGTCGCCCAGTCCACCTTGGCTTCGTCGCCCTTCGAGTCGTAATCGGATCGTGCGCCAATCACGATTGACCCCGGTTCGGTCCCAGGCAAGGTGCAGATCAGGTTCGGCTGCTCCTGGTCCGGCACCGCCTGTTCCTTGATCTGCTCCGGCTTGCAACCGCCTTTGAGGAACTGGTTGCGCAGCATAGTCAAGCGCGCGGCCTGGTCCACCGGCTTCAGCGCAAGGCGGCTCTCGACGATGGGCTCGTCGAGGCGGACGTAAGTTAGATTGGCGGCAAAAGAAGGGCAGACAACGGCTATGACTGCGAACAGCGAGAGAACTCTTCGCATGGCAAGGTCCTTGGCGATCGCCGAAAAAAATCCCGCGGGGCACGCGTGGCGATTCCACTACTCTAGCGGGTTTCAACCCAGGCCCCGCGGGAAAGTTGATCTTGTTTCAGAAACCACAGGAAATGGAAGGCAGCGGCTCCCGAAACGGATTGGATCGGTGCCGTCCCTGCCGGAACTCAGTGGATTGTTTCAACCTTCACCCAGCGCTTACGCGCTGGGCTATCTTATGCCGCCGCGGCGAGGAGTGCAGCGCTTCAACTTGCGGCGATTCTATTCAAAGCTGCCCGACCCATTCTCCGTGACTCCGTGTCTCCGTGGTGAGGAGGAAACGCTTGGAAATGCAGATCCCTCGCGACCCGCGGGTCGCTCGTGACCCAGAATCTCTGTGCCTCTGTGTCTCTGTGGTGATAACACGAATGGGCACAGCCTCTGGACTCTGCCCATTTGCCTCAGGGGCTAAAGCCCCCAGAGTTACGGTCCTTTTCGCGCGGCTGAAGCCGCGCCCTACCACTTCTGACAACTAGCAACTGACAACCGCGTCTACGGAGCTTCAATCAGTTCCATCTTGCCGTCTTTGGTGCGGTGCAGGACTTTCACCCGCCCCTCCGCGTCGCGGAAGACGAAGACATCGCGATCGCGGAACTCCGCTTCTTTCACCGCCTCTTCCAGCGTCATCGGACGCATGGCCACGGAATCGCTCGAAGTCACCACGTGTGCTTCCGTGATGCGTGCGGCGGCTGGAAAGGTATGCACGACAACCGGAATCGCGGTAGTGGCGCTGGTGCCCACGGCTACACGCATTTCAGGCAGGGGCGCTTCCCCCACCCATTTCTTTTTCGCCTGGCGCTTGATGTTGCGCGTGCGAGCGCGGTGTTTCACGATTTGGCGTTCGATCTTGTCCAGCGCCTCGCCCACGGCAAGGTTCATCTCGGTTGACTCGGCTAGTCCGACGACCGAGTTGCGGGCACTGACGGTGATTTCCGCTTTGCAGCGGTGCTTCTCGACAGAAAGTATTACTTTGGATTCGAAATTATCTCCAAGAATGCGGGTGAGTTTCTTTAGGCCTAATTCGACCTGTTTGCGGATGTCAGGAGTGATTTCACATTGCCTGCCGGTGTATTCCACGTTCATCGAACGTCCCCCTTCAAAACGGACCCTCGAATCTGGTTTCGACCGATGGGCCCCGTGGGTTCACCACCAACCACTCGCTGTTCCGGGTGGTACTGCCTGGTCGACCTTCGCAACCACTCGCCGGCCAGGACAAACTCAGTGCGGCGTTCTCAACACTCTCTCGTCAGGTGGGGCGGGAGCACCCCAATACGCATCTACGACTTTTTCACTCGTCGCTGATGCGTGCTGGGAATCTTCATGTCCTCCCGGTACTTCGCGACCGTGCGGCGAGTGACCTGGATACCCTGCGACTGGAGGATGCGGGTGATCTGCTCGTCCGTTAACGGCCTGGTGGGATCTTCTTCGTCGATCAACTTCTTAACACGGCGCTTCAGGATCAGCAGCGACGTATTGCCGCCCTCTGGTCCCTGCACGCTTTCACTGAAGAAATAACGCAGCTCAAAGACGCCTTGCGCAGTATGCGCATATTTGTTGGCGACGGCCCGGCTCACCGTGGAAGGATGCACTCCGATCTCTTCCGCCACTTCTTTAATCATCATCGGCTTCAACTGATCGATGCCGTGATCCAGGAAATCTCGCTGTCTCGCCACAATCGAGTAGCAGACCTTGAGGATCGTCTGCTTGCGCTGCTCAATGTTCTTGATCAGCTGAATAGCTGATTTATACCTCTCTTTGACGTAGGAACGCACATCTTTTTCTGCCGCGTCCCTGTTCATTAAACGTTTGTAACTGGTATTTAATCTGAGCTGGGGAACATCATCATCGTTCAGCAGGACTAGATACTCATCGCCCTGCTTGACGAAAGCGACATCAGGCTCGATCAGCCGCGGCTCTTCGATGTTGTAGCGCAGCCCGGGCTTGGGATCGAGCGTGCGCACGTAATCCATGGCCGCCTCGACTGCTTCTACCGGACGCCCGATGGCCTTGGCCACTTCCTTCATCTGCTTGTTCTGGATGAGCCGCAGATGATCGCTGACGATCGCAATCGCATCGTCCAGCGTCTGCATGAAGCCGTTGGTTTCGCCTGCTTGCTGCTTAATGCGCTTGTGATAGTTCAACTGCTCGAGCAAACATCCGCGCAGGTCCGGGCACGCAACACCCACCGGATCCATCTGGCGGATCAGCTTCAGGGCTTCCTGCAGATCTTCACGGCTGAAAAGAGAGATTTCGGCGGAAGCAATCTCCGCCGAAGTGGTTGCTTTTGCAGCTGCGATCTGCTCCTGTACCACCGGTTGCTCTTGCAGGTGTTCAACGACGTCCGGGGGATGCTCTGCAACTGCTACGGCATGGCCTTCAAATTCACGCTCGAGTTCCGTGCTTACTGCTTCCTCTATCGGCTGAAAATCCGGAAGTCCCAGTTCGGCTCCCGCGCGTTCGGCGAGTTCGCCGTCATCGACTATCAGCGGCGCCGGTTCGGACGAGGCGTCGGGAGTCTCACCTGCATTATGTTTTGTGCTGGCCTGCGGAACCGAAATTGGTGCGTTCGGATTCGCCTGCAGCATTAGTTCATCTTCCGTCGCGGTGAGATAGCCCTCTTCGTTCAGGTTGCCAATGACCAACTCCGCAGCCATGCGCACGCCATCGCTGACGGGACTGGCGCCCAACTGCCACATGAGGTGATCGGTCAAGGTCCCGGGCTTTGATAAGAAGTTTTCAAACGAAGGTTTTTCTACGGATTCAATCTCAGAATTCGTGCGGTACCCGGGATCGAGGTATTCCTGGAAAAATGACCCGAAATCGATTTCCTCGAAGGGATCCGACTTCTTCGTGAAATCTGGGTTGGTTTCTTCAGCGGCGGTGGTCTGTGCCTGGCGGTCGCGCTCTTCTTCATTGCGAGCCACGTCGTCGATCAAGGGAACGGTTGGGTCCAGTTCTTCGAGAACCGGATTCTCGACCATCTCGGCGTTGATCATGTCCTTGAGCTCAAGCTTATTGAGTGCCAGAACGCTGACCATCTGCACCAGACCCGGTGTGAGGATCTGCTTCTGGCTGACTTTAAGACTGAGCTTGTGCTGAAGAAGTACCATCGTGACCCGTTGCCCCTAAACTTTCCTGCACGAGCAACCCGGGAATGCAGCGGCAACGCCGCAGCTAGACGCTAGACGAGCGAGAAGCTTTCACCCAGATAGACGCGCTTTACTTCCGGATCGTTGCCGAGTTCCTCGGGAGTCCCCGCCCGGAAGATCCGCCCTTCGTTAATGATGTACGCGCGGTTGGTAACCGAAAGCGTTTCCCGCACGTTGTGATCTGTTATCAGAACTCCAATGCCGCTGTTCTTCAGATCGAAGATTATCTTCTGCAAGTCCAGCACAGCAATCGGGTCGATGCCCGAGAACGGCTCGTCCAGCAGAATGAAAGTCGGAGATATGCACAGGGCTCGCCCGATCTCAACCCTTCGCCGCTCACCACCGGAGAGCGCATATGCGCGATTTTTCCGGATATGCGCCAACCCTAGCTGCTCAATCAGGGTTTCCATCCGTTCCCGGCGCTCATGCCAGGAGATCCGCTGAGCTTCGAGCACCGCGAGGATGTTCTCCTCAACCGTAAGCTTCCGAAACACCGATGGCTCCTGCGGAAGGTAGCTGATCCCATGATTGCGGGCCCGCAGATACATCGGAACATCAGTGATATCGGTTTTGTCGATCAGAACACGTCCCGTATCGGGAGGCGTCAGACCGACAATCATATAGAAGGAAGTCGTCTTACCTGCCCCGTTTGGACCGAGTAATCCGACCACCTCACCCTGATTTACATGCAGACTTACCCCGTTTACTACCCGGCGGCCACGGTAACTCTTACCGATTTCGTCCGTTGCCAATGTCTGCATCTACTTGATAACTCTCGCTTTTGTCACACTTGGGGAGGTGTTTCCCCCTTCCACGAGCACCCTATCATCGTGACTGTAGAAAGTCAACGAATCGCCGGTAACTTGACCGTGTTCGGCATCAAAAATGCTAGGCGGACCACCAGTCAAGGTAAACTTTCCCGAAGCGGCCGTGTAGACAAGCTTGTCGCCAGTGCCCCGCCGGTTCGGTTGCTGCAGCACAATATTTCCTTCGCAGACAATTCGATCAAGCTGGCTGGCTTCAGTCTGAGTGGCTGGCTGCTGCTGATCGCGGGCTCTGAGGTAAACGTCGACCGTGTTGGCGGTCATCGTGCCGTCTGAGCTGTGCAGGATCACGCCACCCTCGAAGCGCGCACGCCGTTGTGCGTCGATGTACGTCAGCCGTGAGGCGGTTACATTGACCGGAGTCTCTTTGCCATGCTGTCCCTGCTGCAGAAACACCGTGGAGACTCGCTGGCCTCCCGTGCCCTGTGCCACCACCGAGCGGTTGTTTCGGTCAAAATCGATGACCGGGGCTTCGACAATATTTGCACCCTGCCATAACCGGGCCCCACCGCTATAGTGAGCCGTGCCGCTAGCTCGTTTCGCGACCATCTGCGCGGCGGTAACGTGAATGGGATCAGCTGTCGCGAGCATAGCGCCATTCGGTTGCGCCTTGAGCTCCGAATAAGTCGTCTTTACCTCGCCATCGCCAAACGCATCGCCCGTCTTACGATTGATACGGATGCGGTCGGCAGTCGAAGTCATACCGTCATCCAGGATGTGTGGATCACCCGTGAGCATAAGCAACTCGTCCGCAGGGGTGTAGCTGGCCCTCCACGCCCATGCTTCCCGCGATCCATTTGGCTGCGGCTCGACGAAATGAAAGCTTCCTTCCTGAACGATGCTGCTCAGCCCACCCGCCGGATTCATCGTTACCGTCAGGTTGGTACTGGTTGTCGTACGCTGCGGCTGGCCCGGTGTATCCGACACCATCTTGGAATTTGACGAACCATAAAGCGTGCTTAGTTTGCCCTGCTGATCGAAGCGGGCGATGAACTTGTCTGCGGTGATGGTTGTTGTAGTGCGAGCATTCAGATCGGTGGGAGTGTCGCTTGTCTTTGCAGAGGCGAGCTCGGTGTGCGGCGGCAGATCTGCTTTCGTCCCAAGAGGGGAGCCCGCGTCAGAGGGGAGCAATCGAATTTTTCCGGCACCCAGTGTCTCGGCACGTTCGAGCCCGTGGCCGTCAGTTCGCGCGATGAAGTCAACGGCATTTGCGGTGAGTTCGGTGGTCTGGCCGCCGGATTTAGCTGGGATTTGTATCAGCCGAACGTTTTCGACTGCATGTACTTTCGTGATCGCGCTGTTACGGCCGAAGTCCAGAATCACGCGCTCGGCATTGCCATGCAGATTCTGTGCGCCCTTCGCATCTACGTCGACGCCGCCGGTGAGAACTGCGGATTTCACCTGATTCTTGGCGTCGAGCGAAACATCAGCATGTGGCGCTTGCGCAATTGCCTGCGATTGACCAGTTGTACTGGCCACCACATGACCGTCCGCCGTCAGCCCTTGAAGAGTATTGTCATCCCGTAGTAGTGCTGTCACAGTGTCAGCTGTCACGGAGGTATCGCCATTGCGAATGCGTGCATCCTCCAGAACCACGCGATTCGGATTCTTGGTGATTGTGCCGTGCTTCGCATCGAGGATCTGTTTTTCCGGTCCCGAGCCTTGCAGATGGATATTGGAGCCCAGGGTGAGCGTGGCAGCTTTGGAATCGTAGGTAGCACCCAGGGCCGTGCCGCTCACCTGCGGAATGCGAAATTCGATGAGCTCTTTCGTGCTTGCAATTCCGGTATTGCGGTTGAAAACCAGACCACTGGTTTTCAAGTGGATCGGATTTTTCAGCTCCGTAGGAGGTGTGAGGTCGGGACGAGTAGCTCCTTGCTCATTCGCTTCCAGATCAATGTGCACTTCGCCCGCGGCTGTAACATTTCCGGAACTCGGGTCGTACTCGAATTGCGATCCGTAAATCTGGTCAAAGCGATTGGATTCGCGCCCGTACACGACAATGCTGACGTCATGCAGTTCGGCTCGGCCGCCGCCCTTGTACTGAACCGCCTTGGACGCCTTGATGGTAAAAAGCGTGTGCCCGCCTTCGGACTTCGAAAGCGAGAAGCCTTCCGTACTCTGTTGAATGTCGACACCGAGCTTACTCGGCAAGCCTTTTAAGACGTTGCGAACGCGATAGCGCCCGTAGACATAGAAGCCGCTCAGCACGATCAACAGTAAGACCGCTGCGGAGACAATCCACGCCCTGAGCCGGCGGATGAGGGAAGGCATTCCATTCAATTTTACGCGAAGAAACTTACTGCGAGCTGTCGCTCATCGGTCGAGATAGCTGATGAAAGAGATTGAAATCATGCCCGCTATGCTTCGGGTTGTGGCCCCAGGTCCAATAGAGCGCAAAGTAGGTGTAGAGCTCGCCCTGACCAGCGAAACTGTGCCCGGCGGCGAACAGAAGCTGAAAGCCTTCTTTGACGGTGTAATAGCCGCCAACGTCCTGCATGACTGATGAGCGAGTACTGGTTGCCGCAGCGCCTTCGGCGCCATGGCCATATGTCTCCGTGCCTAACACAAGGTTTTTTGTGACTTGGCGCTGCACCAGCCACCCGGCAAAAGGATAGTTGTTGAAGCCGGGTGCATTGGCGATAACCTCACCGGCGCCACCATAAGTCGTCCAGGGTCCCCAGCTTTTCTGCGCCCACAGTGGCAACCGGTACCAGGTTGCACCCACTCCCAGGCCGCGCGAGGCGTTGCCACTCGGCAACTCGACAAACGGGAAGGTTCCAATCTCCGGGCGATGTTTTGTTTCTTTGACGAAGCGATATTTCGCCCCCACTTCAGTGTCCCCGTATCCGAAGTTAGTCGGACCGTTATTGGGTGCGAAGCTGGTAACCATGGGCAAAATAATATGGAGTTGCAGATTGGGCGCAGCACCCCAGTTCATCTCATACGCGGGAAATTCTAAGCCTGTGCCACCAGCCTTGGTGCCATCGGAGAGTTCGAACGCATAGGCTTCGAAATGTCCATAGGGAACAGGATCAGGGTCGTCGGTCTGAAATGGAGGACCGGCAAACAGCCACTGTGTGCTCGCCAGGAAAAACGTCAGGATGCACGCCAGAGAGGAGGCCCGCCTACTCATTCGCTGCAGACCAGCTGTTTCCGCTATCAACAGAAGTCCAAGTTTCACCGGCACTGGTTTTGATTACCACCATCGTTGGAGATGATAGCTGAATCGACTGGATGTTACCGCGCGGCGAGCGCCCGGATGAGTTCGGCACGACCTTCTTCCATGTCTGGCCGTAGTCAGAGGATCGCCATAGAGTGCCGTCATCTCCTCCGGCCCAGACAGCCGAACCGGCTGCGGCAACCGCTCGGAAATTTGAAATCTCTCCCAGTGACGTCCGCCAGCTTCGCCCGCTATCGAAAGACTGCTGCAATTCGCCCGCTTGGGTGACGCGCCACTTGGTGGAGAAGTTGGCGGATTTGCGAAGGGTTGAATCGACTTCGCTATTTTGATTCGGCCCCATCGTAAGCTGGCTCTGAGTTGTGCCGGCGGCGGGAAGCTGTTCGTCGTCGACTGGAGCGCGTTGCAGGATACGCTCATTGGAGGCGGCAGACTTTGCGGGCCCCTGCGCCACTTGTGCAGCAGGGGCAAGATCCGAACCTGACCGCCGGCTATAGGTCATTGCAGGTTGTGGCGCTGGAGTTGCAGCCGACGCCGCAGGCGCGACTGCCACCAGTTCAGTTGCGCTTTTCTCCGCAGGTCGCACTGGCTGGACGTTTGCTCCGTTTACGGCGACGTCCGATTGCTTCGTGGGCTCGTTAGCGGCAGCACTTTTCTTGGCAGGTCCGCTTGTTGCGACAGCCGAGAGCGGGACCACGGAGCGGCCCAATATGGGCAACTGTCGGATATCGGACGCGTCTTTCTTCTTTTCGTTGTCCGCCTTCTCGCCATTATCCGCGGCAGCCGAATCCAAGTTTGCTTGCGGTGAAATCTTGCTGGGAGCATCCCCGGTGTCCTGACGGGCAACATCGCGCGTGGATTTCAGAGCGTTCTCAGTAGCAACGCTTGGCGCCGCAACGACCCTGTCGGAGCGCGGTGTCGAACTGGCGGCCCCAGCTTTCGACTCATCCTGCTGCTGTACGATCTGCGGTAGCGTCTCCGAACCGGCAGCGAGCTGTTGCTTTTCAACTTCCCGGCGATCCAGCCATACGGCGCTGAGCACTACCGCAGCCGTTGCTGCAACCGCGGTCCAGCGCAGTGGTCCCCAGGACCAGAACGATTTCTTGGCGACTGCAGCAGGCCTTGTAGTCAAGGGGGCTTCCGGCGCCGCGACCCCGGCCAGCGCTGCCGCTTCGCGACAGTCCGCGCACCGCGACAGATGAGCGAGGACTTGTTCCCGCTCTCGCGGTGTGACCGCCTGTTCGAGGAACGCGTTCAGAAGGTCAGCGTCCGGATGCGATTCAACTCCTGCGCGCTGCTCTGTTTGCAACTTCAGCCGTGCGAGTTTGGGTATCTCTGCCAACTTCAATGTCCCTGCCCAGTTCTGATCTGGCTGGCTGCCCTGTGCTCCAGCCGAGTGCTGTTTTCGCCTAACCTGAAGTCCTCTGTTTCTGGAACGTCGAGCCCGGCGTTTCTTGCGTCAGCCTGCTCCGGACATTTACCTGCAGATCCCGAACATCGGTTTCCAAGGCCTCGGCCGCCTGCCGCTTGCTCATCCCGCGGTTAACCAGGCCGTCTAAAAGGGTTTGGCGGAGACGCTTGGTGATCCGTTCCAGCTTTCGGCTCGCAGTCGCCTCGTGGAACCCCAGCATGCGCCCAATTTCCGCCAGCCTTCGTCCGTCCAGATAATAGGCTGCAAGAATAGTGCGTTCTTCTTCCGGCATTTCTCGAAAAGCTTCATCCAAGGCCTCGTTTAGGCGCACATCCACTGGAAGCTGCGGCTCGGGACTCGGAGCTTCAAAGCTGGTCCCCTCCTCTTCCTTTTCTTCCAGGCTCACCAGCCGTTTCTGTGAACGGTAGCGGTTGATGTACTCCTGCGCGAGCACGGTTCGCAGCCAGCCGTCCAGCGATCCGCGCCCCCCGTAAGACGCCAGCTTGGATGCACGTGCGCCGTCGCGCTCATTGAGTCCATAGAGCTCGGCGTAAAGAGAATCGGCCAGTTCGCGGCCGCGAGAATCATCGCCAGCGATCGAGCGTCCAGCGTCGTAGAGCTTTTCGCGAAAACGACTGAGGAATACTTCCCAGGCTTTTTCCTGTCCAGCAGCGCATGCCCGCGCTAACGCCAGATCTGCAATACGGAGATTCCGGTACAACTCGCTGGCCTGCTCAACCCCGGCATCAGCGGGCAGATACTTCTCCCCAATCTGCAACAGGACGGCACGGAAAGCCTCTCGCCCCAGGCCCAGCACTTCCGCCCCACTGGCGCGGTATAGAGCGTCAAACTGACTTTCCAGCGCGGATATCCACTGCCGCCGAGGCACGACTTGGGTACTACCGCTCATCCGATTGGCAGGATCGTACATCTTCTGGTGCAAGAAGGGCAGTACCTGCCGTTCTCCTTTCGCAAGCAGAGTTCTCCCGCCTGATCAAGGTCTTTGGAGGGTGCCTTCACCAGGTGCAGAGCCACCCGGAGGAACAAACATGAAAAGCAAGTCGATGTTGTGCCTCGCAGGTCTATTGTTCTTTGCATCCGCACTCCCCGCCGGACAGATCGAACGGCGCTACAAGGTACTTTCCCCTATTTCGCACGGCAATCTGACCATCTTTCCCGTCGTTGCCGCTGCTATCCACGATACCAGCGAATTTCTTACTTTGGATGAAGGCATTCGCTCCGGAGAGGTTGTCGTAACCGAATCGGGCAATGTCTCGCCGCTGATTCGGCGTCGCGGTACCTCTACGGCTTCGCCGCGAACAGGTCCGCAAGTCAATCAGTTGGTACTGATCAACAACTCGAAGCGCCCGCTGTTTTTGCTCGCAGGAGAAATCGTAACGGGCGGCAAGCAGGATCGGATCATCGGAAAGGATCGCATCGTGCCCGCAGAGAGCGATCCCGTTGCCCTCGGCGTGTTCTGCGTGGAACCTGGACGCTGGGTCGCACACAGCGACAAATTCGGAACCATCCCCGCTCTTGCGCAACCGAGTTTGCGCTCGAAAGCCATGGCCGATAAGAATCAACAGAAGGTCTGGGACCTGGTGGCGCAATCGCGAGCCACGATGATCGCAGCGGGTCCGCCGCCATCTCCAGGGGGCGCACCGAGCTCCCTCCGCTCCACGACCTCGTATGCGCAGGCCGTCGAGAGCCCTGAAGTAAGAAAGCAGCTGGACGATGTCGTTGTGCCCGTACAGCAGAGCTATACACAGCTGATGCATCAACTGCATGATCGAAACGCGGTCGGCGTCGTAGTCGCAGTCAATGGCGAAATCATCTGGGCGGACATCTTTGCCAGCCCCTCTCTGCTGGAGAAGTATTGGCCCAAACTGGTGCGATCGTATGCCGCCGAAGCTATGGTCGAAAGCGCTAACAATAAGCACGTAACGGAAAGTGCTGCCGAAACGTTTCTGGCGAATTTGCAGGGGAATCATGAGGTAGTAGACACCGAAGCAGGCGTCTTTCGGCAGGCGGAGATCAGTGGCGGAGGCTACAAGGTCTTTCAGTTAACCTCACTACTACCGAACACAGGCTTCGATGTTCACCTGGCGAAGATGACGATTGCCGACACCCCATCTATGATCGGAGGCGCCCGGCCGCAGTAAGGAGAGAAAGCTGGCTTTGGTTATGCGAGGGGCGCTGCTGCACAGATGCGCGGCCAATTTGCAGCGCTCCACTCATCTAGGCAACAGCACCTTTCGCTGCCTCACGTCTTCGTTTGCACGCTGAATCTGCTCGGGCCGGCCGAGGTCTCGCCAGTAATACCGATCAGCCCGGAATGCGGAGATCCGCTCCCCCTGCATGGCCGCAACAAGATAGGAGTTGACGATCGAAAACACGCCGTCTCCCTGCATCATGGTCAAGAAGCGCGGTGAGATCACGTGAACGCCGCAGAAGGCCAGAGCCTGCATCTCCGGAACCGTCCGGACCACTTCGTCCGGCTTGTTACTCATACTCCGGCCGCACAGGTATTCGTTTTCGTCGAAAAGCAGATGCCTGGAACTTTTTCGATCCTGCACGGCGAGCGTGGCCAGCGCCTCGCTTCCTTTATGTGCTTCGATCATGGCTGCAAGATCGATGTTGCTGAGAATGTCCACATTGTGGAGCAGAAAAGGTTCGCCAGATTTGCCCTCACGAAAAAACCAGGCCGCCTTTTTCAGCCCCCCTCCGGTATCCAGCAGTATGTCTTCATGCGATACAGCAACTTTCATGCCGAAGTTGCGATTTACCTTCAGGTACTCCAGCATTAGATCCTCAAAATGATGCACATTGACGATGACGTCTCGTATTCCGAATGAGCGCAAGCGGGCGAGGGTGATGTCGAGCAACGTGCGTCCGGCGACTTCCACCAGGGCTTTGGGGCGGCGCTCGGTGAGCGGTCGCAGTCGCGTGCCAAGCCCCGCGGCCAGCACCATAGCTCTCATAGTCCCATGCGCTCCAGTTCGCGGTGCGTAACAACCACATCTACGCCATTCTTCGCGCGCAGATGTTTCGCGAGCTGTTCTGCCAGATAAACAGATCGATGCTGCCCACCGGTGCATCCGAACGCGACGCTGAGATTTTTGAAATTGCGCGATTGGTAATTGCTGATGCTGGCGTCAACCAATGAGATCACGTTTGCGAAGTACTGATGCACGCTCGCCTGATGATCAAGATACTCGGCTACGGGAGAATCTCTTCCTGTCAGCGCTTTGAAGCGCTCTTCGCGCCCGGGATTCGGCAGGCTGCGCGCATCGAATATGTATCCGCCACCATGGCCGCTTTCGTCCTTCGGCAATCCACGATGAAATGAAAAACTGGTGACGCGGACCACGAGTTTGTCCGGTTCCGCAGCAATGCTTTGCAACTTCTCCGAGCCCACCATGCTGCGGAATGCGTCCATCAAAGTTGGCAACGCAATCGGCAACTCAGCATTGTGCAGCAGCCAATGTAGGTTCTTAAGCGCGTAAGGGACGCTCTGCAGGAAGTGCTCTTTGCGTTCATAGAATCCGCGGAAACCATACGCACCGAGAGCCTGCATGATTCTTATATAAACGAAGGCGTAATAGTGATGCAGGAACGCTTCGCGCGGAACGTCGGCGTATTGGCTCAGCGCTTCAAGATAATGATCGAGCAGTTGCCGGCGAAGATCGGGTGGCAGATCGGCCTTCGCGTCATAAAGAAGCGAGGCAACGTCGTATTGGAGCGCTCCCTTGCGGCCTCCCTGGTAATCCACAAACCATGGTTCGCTGTCGATCAGCATGATGTTGCGGGACTGAAAATCGCGATAGAGAAAATAGTCGCGCGGAGCAGTTAGAAGAAACTTCGTCAGGCGGCTGAAATCGTCTTCGAGGGCCTGCTCGTTGAACGGCACCCCGGCAAGCCGCAGAAAATAGTATTTGAAGTAGTTCAGGTCCCAGGAGATGGATTGCCGATCGAAGCTGGCTCGCGGATACGCAACCTTGTAATTCAAGTCACGCCCGGCTTCTACCTGGAAGCGAGGCAGGATGGCGATCGCTTTCCGATAAGCCTCAACGACTTCGGTGGAAATATCTTCGCCATCGCGGTTTTTTGAAAGGAAGTCAAACAGCGTCACATCGCCGAGATCCTGCTCGAGATAGGCACCATGCTCGAGATCTTCGGCATAAATTTCGGGTACCGGCAGCTTATGACGGCGGAAGTGCCGAGAGAATTCCAGAAAGGCGACATTCTCTTCGCGCACGTTGTAAAGAATGCCGACTGCGCTGGCCTTGTCCCGGCTGAGGCGAATGATGTTGCGGCCCGATCCGCTCAGTTGCCCCTGCAAAGGTTGCACGCGCGCAGGCGGCGCGTGGAAATGCTGCTCGAATAGTTGTTTCAGGACATCCATGAGTCAGGGTAAGGACAAAGATATCAGCCATTGAGAAGTTCGTGAGGAGGTAATTTGTCGATTTGGACATTGGGCCATTCAGCTATTGTGCCATTGCGTCATTGACGACGAGCGTTCATACAAATGGCTCAAATGGCTAAATGACTCAATCATCAAATTGCGACAAAAAAATCTCCCTCGACTCAGGGAGATCTAGTCACGAGCGAAAGGTCTTGTGGGTTTACTTCTTATTGACTGCTTTTTTGAGATCCACTCCAGCAGTAAACTTCGCAACCCTGCGGGAATTGATTTTAATGACAGTGCCAGTTTGCGGATTGCGTCCGTTCCGAGCCTTGCGTTGATAGGTGGAGAAGGTGCCGAAGCCGGAGAGAGTAACGCGGTCTCCCTTCTTCAGTGCGGAACTAATCCCTTCGATGACCGATTCGATGGTATGCGCGGCTTGCGCCTTGCTGATTCCCGTATCGGCGGCGATTTTCTCGATTAGATGACCTTTATTCACGTGCTTGCCTCGCTTTCAGGAAGACACCTTGTCGCCTGTTTAGACTGCTGGCCGGGCGAAGTCAAGCGTAGAGAAACGATACCGCCATCCCACGATTCCCTTTCGGGAATCGTGAGCGGGTCAATTGTGGCTTTGGTAGCGTCTTTTTAGGCGGCAACCGGTTCGCCAGGGGGAGCAGCGGGTGATGGGATAGTAATCGCTATACGGAGCTTTTCGCCCAACTGGCGGAAGATCTCAGCCCATCGCCGTGCCTCGTCATCATCGAGATCAACCTGGCGGGGATAAAACGTGTTGAGCAATCCGTAGTAGATATTCTGCGCTTCCCAGAGATTGACCTCGAAGGGCAGCATGCGAATCAAGGTCATGACATCGTCCATTTCGGAGAGGAGTTTCGAATCCCCCGGATTCTGCGCAACCGCTTGACTCGCTGCTGTGAGGCGCTTCTGCAGGTCAAACGCAAGATGTGCCTGATCGAGCATGAGGTCATCCCGATGGGCCTCTTCCAGAAGAGCACCGAAGCGCGCGAGGTCGAGAGGGCCTTCTGCAATTGCGCGGCGGAGTGCCTCATTGACCACGAACTGTGCAGTTACCAGCATCACCTTTGGCATCGGCATGCGGATTTCGTGCAGAAAGCGCATCAGCGACGCATGGTTGTCGTAAATCAGGCGATAACTCGCGTTAGCTTCGTCAACCACATGTTGCAGAATGCGATCGACAACCCTCCGTTGCTCATCACGGAACAGCGATTTGATCGAGTACGACGTGCCTTCGAAGTTTCGATCCAGCACTCGAATCGATTCCGGGACGTCAGAGTGATTGAAGGCATCCGCTGCTTCCCCGATCGTCTGCTCGTACGCTTCGTCGCCCTGAAAACGGCGCACTCCCGCGAGCAGATTGCTGTCCCCCAGATTCAGCACGGCGAAGGTCAGATCGGCAGAGTTGCGGGTGATTCGGGAACGAATCAACGCACGTCCCAAGGCTAGCTGCGTGCGTCCAGCTTGCAGAACGCGGCTGTCCTTCAATTCGGATTCGTAGCAGTAGATTTCCGTTCGATCGGTAAACCCGAAGTACAGCGAGCTGATCGCGTAGTGCGCGCCCACCCCGAGCAGGTTGACGGTGGCCGGCTTTACGTAGCGCTCATAGATTTCGGCGCCGTTCTTGAATTCCGGCAAATTAGAACGAGCTTGTGCCAGGTGCTCCATCAGATGCTGCTCGCGATGGTCGCCAAACAGATCCTGCGCCAACTGAACCGCTCGCGCGGCATACTGCATCACCTGAACCGTCTCAATACCGGAGATCTCATCGAAGAACCAGCCGCAACTGGTGTACATCAGCATTTCGTGGCGCTGCATTTCCAGCAATTTGAGCAACAGCACCTCATCCTGCGCGCTCAACTCGCGGGCGCGATGGTGCGCCACGAACTCGTCGATGTTAGACGGCGTTCGATCGAGAACAACATCGATGTAATCATTGCGCGCCGCCCAGGGGTCCTTTACGAAATCGCGAGCTTTCTCTTCGAACGGCTGAACCAGATCTTCGCGCAGCCAGTCCAGTGAATCCCGCAACGGCTTGCGCCATTGCTGGTTCCACCCCGGCCGCCCGGAATTGCAACCGCAGTCGCTTCGCCACCGTTCAATCCCGTGGGCGCACGACCACGACGTGTTCTCGACAATCTCGACCTCGTGGTTGGGCGGATGTTTTTCCAGGTACTCGCCGTAGTTCGTAATGGTTGCCAGCTTGTTGTTTTCGATGTATTCCAGGGCATATGCCAGTGCCATGTCACCGTGTGGGTGGTGATGCCCGTAGGTTTCGCCGTCCGTGGCAATATGCATGATCTGGGGATAATCACGATTGCTGAATCCGCCGAGCAGGCGATCGGCGAAAGTCTCACCGGAACTGAGCAGCTTCTCGAAGGCGACGGCTCGCGAAATCGGTCCGTCGTAGAAATACAGGCAGATGCGTTTTCCCGAAGGCAGCTTACACATATACGGCATTTTTGGGTCAATTTTGCCGCCTTCGACGTTTTTCCAAGAACGGCCGGAACGCTTGGTTTGCCGTGCCTGGTGCGGAGCCAGAATGGTGAACTTGATGCCTTGCTCGGCGAGAACTTCCAGGGTTTCGATGTCGACCGCTGTCTCTGCCAGCCACATGCCTTCGGGGAAGCGTCCGAAGCGCGATTCGAAATCGCGAATGCCCCACCTGACCTGAGTTTCCTTATCGCGCCGATTTGCGAGCGGCATAATGACGTGGTTATAGACCTGTGCGATGGCGTTGCCGTGGCCTGAGAATCGCTCTCGCGAAATGCGGTCGGCCTCAAGGATCGACTGGTATACCAGCGGACTGCTCACTTCCATCCAGGAGAGCAGAGTCGGGCCAAAGTTGAAGCTGATGCGGCTATAGTTATTCACCAGCTTTGTGATCCGGCCTTCACCGTCAAGAATGCGGGAGGCTGAGTTTGCGGCGTAGCACTCGGCCGTGATTCGCTCGTTCCAGTCATGATAGGGAAATGCAGAATCCTGCTGCTCGATTGCCTCAAGCCATGGGTTTTCCCGTGGCGGCTGGTAGAAGTGGGCGTGAATGCAAACATAACGTTCCATACAGTTCCGCTACTTAGA
The DNA here is from genome assembly GCA_021324365.1 of Terriglobia bacterium. Taxonomy (GTDB): domain Bacteria; phylum Acidobacteriota; class Terriglobia; order Terriglobales; family Acidobacteriaceae; genus JAJPJE01. The sequence continues at coordinate 24,528 of JAJPJE010000082.1, forward strand.
TGCATAAATGTGACGGGATGCCGGAACGCTGCCGTGTTTTCCAGTGGCAGCCCTCAAGATCGACGGGAATGGATTTCCAACACGGTCCACAGACTGTGCGCGTTCTTGCACAGGAGTTGGGTGCGTTTCGCCGCTGCTCCACTTGCGCCCCGCCCGCTGCCGTGACACCTTGGTAAGTATCGATGAGAACCGAAAGCAAAGCTGCGGTTTGCTCCGTTTGCGACGATACTGGCTGGAAGCCGGTGGGGCAGGGCGCGAACCGCCGCATGACCCGTTGCGAGTGCCGCCTGCGCAGGCGGGGTGAGTCGCTGCTCGAAGCTGCCCGCATTCCCAAGCGCTACGAACAATGCGACTTTGACAACTTTCAAACCGAGTTCCCCGACCTCAGCCCCTCGGACCAAGAATATAAGTCTCTCCATTCGGCGCGTTTTTTGGCCGGCCGATTTGTAGACGAGCATCTCCCAGGGCAAGGGTTGCTATTCATCGGCAGCACCGGCACCGGCAAAACTCACCTGGCTGTGGCGGTGATTCGCAAGCTGATCATGGAAAGGCAGATTGCCTGTCTGTTCTGCGACTTCCGCGAACTGATGCGGCAAATTCGCCAGTCCTACGATCCCGCGGTTCAGATGACAGAACTGGATGTGATGAACCCGGTATTTGATACTCCAGTTCTACTGCTCGATGACCTGGGGTCGGCTGCAATGACCGAATGGCAGCGCGATACCATTGGCTATATCCTCAATAAACGGTATTCGGACGGCCAAACCACGATCGTGACTACCTGCCTCGCGGACAAGCCGAGTCCGATCGCTGAACCCTCCGAAGCCGGCATCGGACGGTCGCGTACGCTGGAGGAAGCTCGCTCGGCGATGCGCGAACGGACGTTGGGGGAACGCATTGGCGATCAGATGCGCATGCGCCTGAAAGACATGACCAGGACGATCGAAATCCAGGCGAGAGACTTCCGGTCGCGCAAAAACTGATTCACCTTTTCGATTACCCGATCACCATTTACCCAATTGCACAAACCTGCCCCTTAGCCGATCCTAACCCTCTTCCCGTGGTGAAAACGGACCTTATGCTAGGCTGCTGAGATGCACCGCGCAGCCAAGACTCACCAGCAGATCAGCGAAAAAGCCGGGCGTTTCAGCGAGTCCGTAATCCGCGAGATGACGCGTCAAGCCCTGATTTACGGCGCCGTAAACCTCGCGCAAGGCTTCCCAGACTTCCCCGCTCCCGAAGCCATCAAGCGCGCTGCACAAGACGCGATTGCCGCCGATCTGAATCAGTACGCAATCACCTGGGGAGCGAAAAAGCTACGCGAGGGGATCGGACGTCACCTGCAGAGTACGCAAGGCATGGACGTGAATCCCGAGACCGACATCACCGTCACCTGCGGATCGACCGAGGCAATGATCGCGTCGCTGCTCGCAATTACCGATCCGGGCGATGAGGTCGTGATCTTCGAGCCGTTTTACGAGAATTACGGTCCAGACACGATTCTTTCCGGCGCGCAGCCTCGCTTTGTGAAACTGCGTCCGCCCAGCACTCCACAAGGCGAGTGGAGTTTCGATGAGAAGGAACTTCGTGGGGCGATCAATTCACACACGCGCGCGATCATCGTCAATACACCGAACAATCCTACCGGCAAGGTTTTTACTCGCGCCGAACTTGAACTGATTCGGGATCTTTGTGTCGAGTACGACGTTCTCGCAATCACCGACGAAATCTATCAGCACATCATTTACGACGACGCCAAGCACATTTCGCTGGCAGCACTCGATGGGATGCAGGAGCGCACTGTCACTATTAACGGTATGTCGAAGACATACAGCGTGACCGGCTGGCGTGTGGGATGGGCCGTCGCGCCTCCAGTGCTCACCTCGGCTATCCGGAAGGTGCATGATTTCCTGACCGTCGGAGCTGCCGCACCGCTGCAGGATGCGGGCGCCGCGGCTCTGATGATGCCGGAGAGTTACTATGCCGCCCTTGCCGAAGGGTATCGGAAGCGCCGCGACAAGCTGGTTCCCGTGCTTCAGACAGCCGGTTTTCAGACCTTTGTTCCACGCGGCGCCTACTACGTTATGACCGACATCAACGCGTTCGGCTTCGATGATGACGTGAGCTTCTGCAAGTATCTCGTAAGCGATATCGGCGTCGCGGCCGTGCCCGGCTCGAGCTTCTATAAGAACCCGAAAGATGGTGCGCAACAGGTGCGGTTCGCGTTCTGCAAGAAAGAGGAGACGCTGGAAGAGGCGGCAGAACGGTTGTTGAAGCTGGCAAGATCATAGAGCTGTCGAGCAGTCTAGCGATCATTCCCTCTCCCAACCCCAATAGCCGGAGTCACGAACAATGGAGGCTCTGCTTACTTCTTCTCACTGACTGATCGATTTGTCGACTGAGCGAGTGACAGATCAATCGACTAGAATCACCTCGTGTTGCGTTTTCGGACAGAGTTCGCCCCCGAGCACGATGCAGAGTTCTTCGCCGCCATCCCTGCGAAAGCCGCCGTGTTCCTGCTGCGCGGACAGGCGGGGACCGAACCCTACGTCAGCAAAACGGCAAATCTGCGCAGGCGCCTCATCCGATTGCTTGGAGCGGAAGGTGAATCAACCCGCCGGCTGCACCTGCGCGATCGCGTTCGTACTCTTGAGTATTCCCCAACCGGCTCCGACTTCGAATCGCAACTCGGGCTTTACAAGGTTTTGCGTGAGGCTTTTCCCAAAAACTATGTCGACCGCATGCGCCTGCGTTTCGCCCCGCTAGTTCATTTGCATCTTGAGAATCGTTACCCGCGCGCGTCCGTTACCGTGAAACTGGGCAGGAATCTTGCCGAGTATTACGGCCCCTTCCCATCGCGAGTGGCGGCAGAAAAGTTTGCCAATGATGCCCTCGACTTCTTCAAAATGCGGCGATGCATCGATGAGCTGAATCCAGACCCCAAATTTCCGGGCTGCGTCTATTCGGAAATGAAGATGTGCCTGGCGCCCTGCTTTCAGGGCTGCACCGATCACGAGTACGCCGCCGAGGTCATGCGCGTCCAGGAATTCTTTGATACCGCCGGGCAATCCTTGCGTCGCGAGTTGGAGCACGCCCGCGAAAAAGCATCGGAAGATCTGGACTTTGAAACGGCTGCCGCGCTGCATGCCAGAATCGAGAAGTTGAAACCGGTGCTGGCGCAACTGCCCGAGATTGCGACGCGATTAGATCGCATGAAAGGGCTGATGATCCAGCCGTCGTCAGACGTGGACTCCGTAATGCTCTTCTTGATTGAAGCGGGGAGGATTTCCGAGCCGATTCCGTTCCTCGTCAATCAGCCAGCGGATGCAGGCAAGATGCACTCAATGGAAGCTCGCTTGCAGGAAGCGCTCGCGGTTCCAACCTTCGGAAAATCGACCGTCCTCGAAACCATGGAACAACTCGCGATCCTGAAGCGCTGGTTCTATCGAACCAGCAAAACGGGCGAGGTGTTTTTTGCCGATCAGAATGGTGATCTGCCCTGGCGCAGAATCGTGCGCGGGCTCTCGCGAGTGTTTCGCGGCGAGAAGGCCGCGCCCGACCTGAGCGAGTCAGCCAAGGACTACTGGATCTTCCGGCACAAGGAAGCAGGACTCGAGAATTGACTGATTGAGTGATTTGGTAATTGAGTAATTTTGCAATTTTGGAATTGGGACTGACTCACTGACTCAACGGCAAAATGGCTCTTTTGCGAAACACCACCTTCAATCCCCCGCGCCAGTGCTCATCCAACGCAATCAAGTTCCAGTCCACTTCCGGGCTGAAGTAGCGCAGCAACGTGTCAGTGGCGGGATGGATGTGCAGCGCCGGCGCGACCAGCAGCAGCAGCGGCGATTGCCCGCAAAGCGCCACGCCCGGAAAATATCCGAAGTCCTGAAATTCGCCGCGAGCATGATGCCAGCGCACGCGCGCCCAGTAATCAAGCCCCTGCAGCGGCAGATGGATGTCTTCGTCCGCCTTCAATTCCAGCACGGCGAGTCGCCCGTCTCTCGTGCAACTCAGCACATCGATCATGGCGCGATCGGCAGCGGAGAATGCGGGCACCTGTGAGTACACGAACCGCGGATACAGTCGGTGATCCAGTGCGTGCACATCTTTTATGACCAGCGATTCGAGCCATCGCTCTGGAACCATGCGCCAAAGCGGGTCGGAACCACTTGCGCGATCGACACGCCGGGACTGCGACAATCGGGCGCAGAGTTCTCGAAAGAACGATTCCGACTCTTGATTAAGAACCGCTTCATTCGCGCCCACGCCAAAAACAATTTCTTCTCTGGCGTGAAACGAGCCAGTAGCGAAGGCCACACGCGCGCGCGCAAATTCAAGTCCGCACACACGGAACGAAATTTCTACCGGCGTGAGGATGTGAACTTCTGCGCCTTGGACGAACTCCCCTATGCGGGCGATGGATGCAGCAAAGCGTTGGCGAGCGGCGGCGTTATCGGGGCAATGAACCAGGCGTGTGCTGATATTGCCGACGTCGTCGGTGTCAATGCGATCCACCGTCGCTGTTTTCGCATCCACCTCGTACAGTTCCCAACTGGCTGCATGGCGATGCAGGTGCGCCATGCGCTCCCGCACCATGGCGCTATGCCCGGCGGGGACGAAAAGCTTCAGTCCGCGAACGTGCCGGCGCTCCGATTCCCGCTGGCGCAGGTAATCGAGCCAGAGGATGCCGATGGTCAGCGACGAATCAATCGACGCCTGTGTTTCATTCTCGTTTACCCCGATCACGGCCCATGCGGATGTGCCTTGGTAGAGTGCACCGCGCGCGTAAATCGGGCCAAACGATCTCTCCAGGTCGATCGTCGAAGTGAGAGGCGCGATCTTCGCGCCTGGATATTCGCGCCGCAAAACACGTTCGAGCAGCTTGTGATAACCGGCGCGTTGCGATTTCTTTGCCGACGCCGTGCGATGATCGCGACCACGGCAGATCTCCAGTTTGTTGGGACGAGGCTGCCCCAGCCGTTGCACCGTAAGCTTAAGCACTTCGTTCTTCTGCTCGGCATCCAGCACACGCCTGACGCAATTTCGTTCTTCCGACCACATGTGCAACACGCATTTGCCGCGATCCGTCGATAGGGAATAGCGCGCCGTCTGCAAGTCAAAAAGCGTGGCGCCATCTTCGACAATAATCGCGCCACGAGATTCCGAGAGGAACTCGTGCACGGTGCGGGCTAGGGCAGTGAGATCCATGAAAGGCTGACGATGGACCTCACGGATAACACGGATTGGGACTGGTTTTCGGTGAAGTGGATCACAACGGACCGGAAGCGAGATCCCAGGTTAACGTCCAACACACGGACGCGAACCTGGGGCACCGCGCGGGAACCTTGGTCGCGGGCGAGGGCGTCCGCGCCACACAGAAAACACTTTAAGTACCACTTCTTAGATCACCATACGTGACACGCGTTCTCTCTCACCATCGGCTGACCGGCTTTGCAGCCGAACGCCTTCTGGAACTCCGCCGAGTTCGAGACTACGCCGTTCACGCGATACTTTCCCGGTGAGTGTGGGTCGGTGAACGCTCGCAAGCGCGAATTTTCCGGCGTGACGTTCTGACACCAGATCTGGCCGTAAGACAAGAAGAAGCGCTGCTCTGGCTTGAAACCATCTATCTCGGCCGGCTTACCGCCCTTCTGTGTCATGGCATCCTGCAATGCGAGATAAGAAATGCGCACGCCACCGTTATCAGCCGTGTTCTCGCCCAAGGTCAGCTTGCCGTTGAGATGGACATCATCGACTGCGACGTAGCTCGCGTACTGATCGGCGAGGCATTGCGTACGCTTATCGAACTCGGCCCGATCGGCAGGAGTCCACCAGGAATGGAAGTTGCCGAGAGCGTCGTATTGACTGCCCTGGTCGTCGAATCCATGAGTGAGTTCGTGACCGATTACCGCACCGATGCCGCCGTAGTTCACGGCATCGTCGATGTTGTTGTCATAAAAAGGCGGCTGCAGAATGCCGGCAGGGAAGTTGATGTCATTCATCGGAGGGCGATAGTAGGCGTTCACCGTCGGCGGCGACATCGACCATTCCGAACGATCCACCGGCTTGCCAATCTTGTTCAGTTGGCGATTTTCCTCGAAAGTATTGGCGCGCAGATAGTTCCTGAGCGCATCGTCGCGTTTAATGGTGAGTTTGCTGTAGTCGCGCCACTTGTCGGGATAGCCGATGTGATTGTTGACAGCACGTAGTTTGACGTCAGCCTGCTTCTTGGTTTCGTCCGTCATCCATGCCAGGTCCTGGATATCCTCGCCCATGGCCTTCTCGATGGCATTCACCATCTTCAAAGTGCGCTGTTTGCCTTCGACGCCAAATGTCTCGTCTACATAGGGCTGCCCGAGCGCTTCGCCGAGTTGATGATCAGTACGGATGACGCAGCGCTTCCAGCGTGCCTGGATTTCCTTCTGGCCGTTCATGTATTTGCGCTCGAATGCGAAATCTTCCTCGATAAAGGGCTCCGAGAGTGCGGGTGCCGTGGTTCGCACCAGATGCCATCGCAGATAGGTTTTCCAGTCGGCGATCGGGACGGAATCAAGCGTCCCATTCACCTGCTTAAAAAACTCGGGATTCAGGACATTCAACTTGTCAAACTTGGGAGCATTCGCATCGGCAAAATACCGAGTGAACTCGAAATTAGGAGCGAGAGTATTGAGCTCCGCCACACTCATCAGGTGATCGCGCTTTGCAGGATTGCGGCGCTCGGCGCGATCCATGGAGGCCTTCGCCAGATCGGTCTCGATCTGCAGCACCGTTTTCGCTTCAGCCTCTGCGCTGTCCGGCTTGTCGCCAAGAAGTTCAAACATCTTCTCGACGTGCGCAACGTAACGCTCGCGCGTTTCCACCGACTTGGGATCCGCCTTCAGATAATAGTCGCGATCCGGCAAACCCAGTCCGCCCTGATCGACGTTGGCAATCATTTGGCTGGCATCGTGCATGTTGGGACCGGGGCCGAAGCCAAACAGGCTGTTCACGCCGATTGAATGCAGGTAAGCTACCGTCTTGATCACGTCCTGTCGGCTTTTGATGGCTTCGATTCGCTGTAGTTCCGTCTGGATCGGCTTTGCGCCCAGCGCGTTCACTCGAGTTTCGTCCATACATGCGGCATAGTTGTCGCCAATCTTCTGCATCACGGCGTCACGCTTCGGATTCGGAATAGCGGCCTTTTCCAGAATGCCGTGCAGGATGTCGTAGTTGCGTTCCTGCAGTTCATCGAATCGTCCCCAGCGGGACTGATCGCCAGGTATCGGATTCTTCGCCATCCATCCGCCGCACGCATATTGGTAGAAGTTCACGCACGGATCGGCAGAGGGATCCATCGCGGTCTTATCAAAGCTTGGAATGCGCGGCGGCACTGGAGAAGCCGGGGCCTTATTCGGAGATGGCGCACTCTGAGAAAACGCCAGAGAGAACGAACAAAAAAGGAGAAAAAAAATCGTTGAGCGCATGGCACTCCCGGACACAAGAAATGAGAAACGGGTGAGTTTACCGCAGCTTTCGATCTGGCTCCAGCCGGAATCGGCCATGGCTGCAGATTGTTTGGTTTCAATCCGGAGCCGGTGGCCCGCGGGCGAGGGCGCGCCATTACTGACCACTACCTTCCAGCTACCCCAGCGAACTCCGCTGAACCTCCTCGGTGTCGACGGGAGATGGTGGAGCGTCATGCGGCTCGTCGCGAAACAGGTATCGCAACGCGAGTGGCGAGATCAATGTAGTCACTGCCGTCATGATGATTACAACTGCATATGCCTGCTGTGAGATGACGTTCATCTGCAACCCGATCAGAGCCACGATGAGTGCAACCTCACCGCGCGGCGTCATCCCTACACCGACGCGCAATGCGCTCTTCGGACCTTCATTCAGCACGGGTAGCGCGCATGCAACAACTTTGGAGATGATTGCCAGCCCCGAAATCACGGCTGCATCTATCAGCACGGAACGGCTGAACATGGCGAGATCGAGACGCGACCCCATGATGAAGAAGAAGAAAGGCGCCAGAAATTCATTGATGGCGTGAGCCCGCGGCGCGAGTCCCCACTCGGGAGCGTAGTCCGCGAATACCAGTCCTGCGAAAAAAGCACCGATGATGGCTGCCATCCCAATCTTGGTTGCCGCCACCGAGAGGCCGAGGCAGATGGCAAGCGCGAGAATCAGCGGCGCATCGTGCGTGGACATGCGTTCGACTCCCGGCCGCATGCCGCGGACAATTCGTGGGCCGATGAAGATCATGAAGAAAGCAAAGCTAAGCGCCTCGGCAATGAGAACGCCGATGTGAAGCCAATGCACTTTGCCGCCGGTGGCAACTCCGGTAACGACGGTGAGTACCACCATACCCAGGATGTCGTCGAACACGGCTGCGCCAAGAATGATCTTGGCGGCACGGGTGTTGAGTGCGTCCAGATCGCTGAGCACGCGTGCCGTGATGCCAACGCTCGTCGCAATCATGGCTGCGGCCACGAAAATCGATTCGTGACTCGGTTCGCCGCGCAACGTAAGGTATCCGAAGCCAAGCACAAAGGGCGCGACGACTCCAGCGACGGCAACGCGTAAGGATGTGCGTCCGACCCGAATGAGTTCCATCGGCCGGGTCTCCAGACCGACGGTGAATAGTAAGAAGATGGCGCCGATTTCAGCCAGGGAGCCGACTGATTCACTCGGCACCACCAATCGCGTGGCATGCGGGCCCAGGAAGACGCCGGCAAGGATTTCCCCCAACACCCCCGGCAACGATAGTTGCTCGAACACCTCTCCAAAGACTTTTGCCCAGACAAAAATCGCGAACAGTTCGAGGAGGAATGTATCGGCGCTAGCGTGCGGCATGAGCTTTCTTAGCCGTTAATCCTGAAGCACTTCTGCTAAATCGGCCAGTTCATTCTATTTATCGCAGTACAGCGTTGTGCGTTATAGAAATCCAGAGCTGCTGAGTGCTGAGTTCTGTCTTACGCCCCCGTTAGAGACCACGTCGTAAACTGCCGTTTCTGCCAGGACGGAAAGCCCGAATGTTGGTGGTACGTTGCTACTCCGTCACTCGTGCTTTCACGACTCCGTGTGCGAGCCGGGCCGAGATGGCGTCGCCTGGATTCACCTGGTCCGCGTTCTTGACCAGATTTCCTGCCGAGTCGAATACCAGGGCGTATCCGCGTTCCAGGATATCAGTGGGGGAGAGAGCGTTCAGTTCTGCGGTAAGCTGTTCGAGTCGTGCGCGGTTCTTCTGCAGTTGGACGCGACCTGCTGCTGCGAGTGCGCCCGTACGCGCGTCCAATTGGCTGCGAATAAATCCCAGCCGGGTACGCAGATCGTGGTGGCGAACGCGCGCAGCAGCCACGTCCAGTCGCCGGTGGCGCGCCCGGAATTGCGCGTTCAGAGCTTCGCGAAGCCTGTACATCAACTCGTCGAGCCGCTGCTGCCGGCGCGAGATTGCGTCACGCATACGGGCGAAGGCTCCATGTTGCGAGAACTCGGTCAGCAACTGCTTCGCATGCAGCAGCTGATACCGGGTAGCGCGCGCGAGTCGCCGCCGAAGGTTTTCTACTTGCTCTTCGATCTCCTGGCGCGAACGGATCACCAACTCCGCTGCCGCCGAGGGCGTGGGTGCGCGTAGGTCCGCGACGAAGTCGATGATCGTGAAGTCGGTTTCGTGGCCGACGGCAGAAATCACTGGGATGCGCGAACCTGCCACGGTTCGCGCCAAGCCTTCGTCGTTGAATGCCGCCAGATCTTCGAGCGAGCCGCCGCCGCGCGCCACGAGGATTACGTCAACATTATTCGCCCGATTGAAGAAACGCACTCCGGCGCTGACTTCGCTTGGAGCGGCATCACCCTGCACCTGCGCAGGAAAAATCAGCACGTTCACCGAGTGATGCCGCCGCCTCAGGATGTTCAGGATGTCCTGCACCGCCGCTCCCCGCGGCGAAGTCACAATTCCAATGCGACGCGGCAACCCCGGGATTGGCTTCTTTCGCGCCTGATCGAACAAGCCTTCCGCAGCCAGTTTGGCTTTCAGTTGCTCGAAGGCAATCTGCAGCGCTCCCGCACCTTTGGGTTCCAGATACTCGGCTGAAAGCTGCATCTCTCCCCGTGGCTCATAAATCGTGACGCGACCGCGTGCAATGATTTGCAGGCCATTTTCAGGTTTAAAACGAAGCAGCCGCGCCTGTGAGCGGAACATCACCACGCGAATCTGCGCGCCATCATCCTTGAGCGTGAAATACAGGTGCCCGGATTCTGCCGGGCGAAAATTGGAGATCTCTCCCTCGACCCACACGTCCGTGTATTCGCGTTCCACCCGGGTGCGCAGGTCGGACATGAGGTCGCGCACGCTCCAGATCCGGCGTGTCGGCTGGAAGGTGAAGCCCAGTTGTTCGCTGAGAGACATGAAACTTCAGTTTAAACACGATGTGAGCGAGACGGAAGAAGATGAATCATTTGGCGATTTGGCGGCTCAGCCCTGCGGCTTTTCGGAACCACAGACGCTCGCGCCGCTTCTGGAAAGACGGCATCGTGCGTTTCTTTGCCTGAATTCGCTGCAACCACTCGCGACCCTCGGCGTCGCGTTTTTGCGAGGCCAAAAACGCGGCGTAGTAATACTGGATTTCCGTTGAAGTCGAGACCGCTGTTACGCGCGCAAACGCCGCCTGAGCTTTTTCGTTTTGCCCGGTCTGAGCGTACGCGTGTGCAAGTAGTCCGAGTGCACGATAGAAATCGTATTTAGGGTCGGCCTGAACCACTCGTTCGAGATCCGCAATCGCGGCTGTCCACTCTTTCAGTTCGATTTCCGCCAGAGCGCGCCGATAAAACGTGTCAGTCGAATCGGATCGCGACGCAATGGCGCGATCGAAGCATTCTTTTGCCCGGCTATAGCTGCCATCGTCCAGGTAAAGCGCGCCTAGTTCTTCCAGATTTCCGGCGGAAGGGTTGTCGAAAACCACAGCTTCCAACTCATGAATGCGTCTCCGGCGCGGAAACACTTTGAAGCTGCTGCGCAGCAGAGTCGCATCGGGAATCACTTCTACGGCAATGTAGATGAGCGCGCCCAGTGGGCCAAAGAAGATGATGACAAACAGCCAATACCAATCTGGTCGCCGCCAAATGAAATGGACGATGGCGATTGCCTGCAGTATCAGACCATACGGCAAGATGTAGCCCAGAAATCCCATTGTTGATCGACATTGTAATCGGAGATTACGGACCGAAGCCGTGACCACACTGCCTGGTTGCAATTACGAACGTCAGGGAACTAGCGGAAACGGCTGATCAGATAAAGCAGTAGCGAAAAAAGAATGCTCAGCAGAATCGATGTGGCGAGCGGAAAATAAAACGTAGTGTTCTTGCCCCGATAAACGATGTCCCCGGGCAGTTTTCCAATGGGCAGGTGGAGCCTTCCTGCCACGAGAACCACCAATCCAAGCAGCACGAGGACTCCGCCGCAGACCAGCAGCAGCTTGCCTATGTTGATCACTACCCAATTCTAGTGCGAGACCTGTCAACATGCTGCTTGCCCAGCGGATCAGTACCCAGGAAACCTCGTCACTTTTAGTGTCTGGCCAGGTCAAGCTGCATTGATGGTGCAACCTGCGCGTTAAGCAAACCTCTCTAACTCGGGAGCTTGCCGAATAAGGAGATGAACCCGTGAGTATTTGGAGCATTCTATTTATTTTGTTTATTTTGGCGTGGATTCTGGGGTGGGGCGTGTTCCACGTCACCGTTGCTGCCATTCACATCCTGCTTGGGTTGGCGGTGCTGGCGCTGATTCTGCACTTTGTGCGAAGAAGCTCTGCGCGGGCGTGAGCAGCGTCAGGCCAATGTCAGTGTGCGGCGAATGCTGCTCTCCTCTTTGGCGCCCGGCTTGCCGAACTTCTGCTCGTAGCGTTCGTAAGCGGCATCGTTCTGCTGCGGCAGATCCTTGCCGGTCCAGTCCAGGGAGCCCGTATTGAACGCCGCCACGAATGCGTTCACCACGTCGAAACTGTAGCGCGTACCAGCGGCACGTAAAATGATGCTGCGGGCTATGTGCGGTGATAAGGCGCTGCGATTGTCGGCATCGCTGGTCAGGTTGTTGTATTCATTCGCGATGGCAACCACGCGAGATTCCAGCGATGCCTCTGATTTCGTGGCGGCGTAGTAGTCGGTTTCATTGTTCGCTCCCAGCAGGATTGGAATCACCCGTTCCAGCGAGTGCCTGCCGTCTCGTTGCGCGCGTGCAGTCTTGCTGGATGCATCCGGAAGTGCGTCAGTTTCTGTGCGAGTCAACCGGGCAGCTTTGGCTAACACCTCGCGGCTGATCTCCATGGTGCCGATTTCCTGCAGCAGGGCTGCCGATTGAATGTCGACAATGCGCTCCATCGAGAGTCCGGCTTCTCGCCCGATGGCGCTTGCCAGCCAGGCCAGACGACGGGCACGCCGCTGCGTTTCGGTGTCGCGAGAAACCAAATGGCCAAGGATGAGGAGCATTCCTTCGTACATCTCGCGCAGTTCACGAAACAGCGTGCCCATCGAGTAGGCCAGGGCTACCAACACTGTTCCCCAGACGATCAGGTCATACCAGTTGTGCGCCAGTAATTCGGTGGTATTACCGTGAAAGAGAAGGGACTTCAGCGTCCATCCGAGAACAACGAGAAAAATGCTTGCGAATGCCGTGTGCATCGCATGTCGCCGGCCAAAAAAGTAGGCCGAAAACATGGTAGGCAAAACGTACAGGCAGAGCATCACCTGGTTACGCGTTGCGACTGAATCGAGCACCGCCGCAATGACGAACAGGGAGAGTACGAGCCACCACTCTTTGTTCACCTCAGCGAAGCGCCGAATGCCTGTGCGTTTCATGTTGCCCCCAAATCCGGCATCAATGCTCAAATGCCAGACTCCTCCTGCCTGTCCTGCAGACACTCTAGGTCGGCCATGTCCTTACGGGCAATGTACGAAGGTAATGTGGGCACACGGGAGTAATCCGCGCCTTTTGCTTTACACAGTAAAGTACTTGACTGTCAGAATGCCGGAAAGGTAGTGTTACCGCATGCAAACGTCTCGTCGCTGCCGGGTTCGTCGGATGCCGGTCATCGTTGAGCCCCCCTCCAGCATGATCGAGGACCTGCAGTACATCCGCCGCACTATGGAGAACTCGAGTTCCTTCACGGCTGTGCCGGGATGGGGAACCGTGGCGATGGGGGTAACGGCGCTGATCGCCAGTGCAGTGGCTTTCCTGCAGCCGACCTTCGGACGCTGGATGACGGTGTGGCTGATCGATGCTGTCCTGGCGTTTTGCGTCGCCATGTGGACCATGCGCCGCAAGGCGCGCCGTGCCGGACTGGTGGTCTTCTCTGGGCCGGGGCGCAAATTTGCGCTCAGCTTCTTTCCGCCCATGCTGGTTGCGGCAATTCTGACGGCGGTTCTTTACCGCGCAGGCGCGGTAAACGCGATCCCTGGTATGTGGCTGCTTCTCTACGGAACATCGGTCGTCAGCGGCGGATCGTTTTCGGTCCGAATCGTTCCAGCCATGGGAAGCTGCTTCATCGTGCTGGGCACGGCCGCTCTCGTCACCCCGGCCGCCTGGGCGCTCTGGTGGATGTTATTAGGCTTCGGCGTTCTGCATGTTGTGTTTGGGATGATGATCGCAAGGAGGCACGGTGGGTAGGCAAGAAGCAGCAACGCGAGCCAAGGCGCAACGCCCGGTTGAGCCTGGACTTGATTCGCATGTCAGGGGGGAACAACAGGCTGAACATGGGCAGTGGCCGGATTTCGATTCCCTGATTCACGAGCGCATACGGCTGGGCATCGTCAGTGCTCTCGCCGTGAACGATACGCTGACGTTCAACGAGTTGAAGAAGGTTCTGCATACGAGCGACGGCAATCTCAGCGTGCATGCGCGCAAGCTGGAAGAAGCAGGCTACATCCGTTGCGAAAAGTATTTCGAGGGCCGCATGCCGAAGACCGAATACCGGCTGACCGCCGTCGGCCGGCGCGCGCTCGAGCAGTACCTGGATCGCATGGAAGAGCTGATCCGAAAGACGCGGCGGTAAAAAAATTTCATTTCATGCTTTGCAAGGCAAAGTTCACTGCAGAAATAGAGGCAAATACCTAGATGCTTTCCCAATCCGAGGAACTGGACTCAAACAGCAATTCAACCGTATCGAGCAAGGGCCTGCACGTAGCCATCATCATGGACGGCAATGGACGCTGGGCCAAAAAACGTGGACTGCCGCGCATTGCCGGGCATCGTGCCGGCGCGCACGCGGTTCGCCGCGTCACCGATGCCGCGCGGGAGTTGGGGGTTGCGACACTCACCGTGTATGCGTTTTCCTCGGATAACTGGCAACGTCCACCGGCTGAGGTGTCAGCGCTGATGCGGCTGTTTCACCGCTACCTGCGGTGGGAGATGGGCCGCTGCCTGAAAGACGGCGTGCGCCTGAGCGTCATCGGACGCCGCGATCGCCTTCCCAAGTGGCTGGTCAAGGAAATCGAGCACGCAGAAGACGTAACGCGTCACGAAAAACGGTTATTACTGCGTGTTGCCCTCGACTATTCATCGCGCGACAGCATTGTCGCCGCGGCGCGCCAGGCGCGAATGTTGGAGGAACTTGATCGCGAGCAATTCCAATCGCTTCTGAGCGCGCAGAACCGTGATCAAGTGAAAGATGTTGATCTGCTCATCCGCACCAGCGGGGAACTGCGCCTCAGCGATTTCATGCTCTGGGAGTGCGCGTACGCGGAACTCTACTTCACTCCAGTGTTCTGGCCCGACTTTAAGAAGGAACACCTCGCGGAAGCGCTCAATGAGTATTACCGTCGCGATCGGCGATACGGAGGGGTGAAAGAAGAGATCGTGCCAGCGCTAATGTCGGAAGCGACTGCGAACGCAGCTACTCTCGTTATCGGAGACTGAAGTAGCAAGTGGCGCGGGCCATCGCCGCTGTGCGTGAGAGAATAAAACGGACATGTCTTAGGGCTTTCAGACCTTACTTCTGACTTCTTACTACTGTTACTTCTGGCTTTTCTTTTTCGCCTGCTCCTGGAACCGAGCTGCCATTTCCTGCACGACATTGTCAATGGAAGCGGGGTCCTCGACCAGCTTCTGGAACATGATGCGTGGCTCGAAGGTAAACCCAAACATGATTCGCGTGTCGGCCGGCAGCGGAGGGCCGCCCGGAGTTCCCGCGACTGGAAGCGGCTTTGGCAGTTGCACAGCATACATACTGCCTTCGGCAATCGCCTGGTGCGGATAGCGCAGGAGCCATGCACAGTTATGCATATCCACTAAGACATTGGCCGAGACGACGACCCACTGGCCTGCATCTTCGTCGGCAGGTTGTTGACAGTCCCATAACTCGGAGTTCGGCACTACCGCCGAAGTGAACGTCCACCCATATTCGTCGATCTTGAGCTTATTGATTGCATGTTGCTCGGCGAAGCGGCGCACTTCAGGCAGCGACTGGTTCCAGTCAACATTGGAGTCGCTCATCAGCGTGTAGGCTGGCCGCCCGAACGCAAAGGCGCTAACAAAAGGAAAGTAATTCGGATATTGCCGAACGGCGTCAGGGATGCAGTTCAGCAGGAAAATAACGGTGAGGGCGGCGGCCGCAGCCGCAAGTTTAGGGCTGTTCCCGCGAAAACGCTGCAGCAGCGCCGGCAAGGGCGCAATCATCAACATCAGTAGTACCAGCGGAACGCTGAAATGCCGGAAGCTGACATTGAGATGACTCAGAATGCAAATTCCACTAAAAACGAGTAATGAAACCCACAGCACGCGCCAGTGAATCTGCGATTCGGCTGGAATCACGGGCGCAGCATTCTGGCCGAAGGTTTTCCATCGCCAGGCGGCGAGGGCGGTCAGCACCGGCAATCCAAGGAATCCCAGCGGCGACTTCAGCAAAAGCAGGACCGGGAAGTAGTACCACACGCCATGAGGATGAGTGTGGCCCAGCAGAAATGCAGGCCGGTTACCAGTCATCGCAACCAAGGCCATACCTCGTAAATACAACCACGGAGGCATAAACAATCGGCGCAGAACTAGAGACACGTGTCCATTGCCCAGGAAAGAAAGCGAATCGGAAGGCTGATGCCACGAGAAGACAAAGTAGACGGCGTACACGAGCATCATTGCCCATAACGTCGCTTTCAGTGTGGCACGCCAGCGTGTTCTTCGCCAGGCGCGTGTCGCGGCTTTATCGGTCGGCTGGCCGGGAATTGATCGCCACCGGGTACTCACTGCCACCGCGACAAACGCAAAGAACACAAGTACGGCAGAGAACTTCGACAACAGTGCTCCTGTCAGGCTTATCGCCAGCAGGGCGGTGTTCCTGCGCGTAGGTTCACGCCATACGCTCGCAAAGCTCCATAGCGATAGCAGTGAGAATAATGTGATCGCAATGTCCGTATGAACGAGCGGGGCTATGCTCAGAAAAACAGGTGCACTTGCGTAGCAGGCGAGCGCCAGCAAGCCTCCCCATCCGCCCCCAATGCGTGCCCCGCAAACGTAAATGCACCATCCGAGTGCAAGCGCCAGCAGCAGCATGGGTGCACGCGACCAGGCTAGCACTTGGACCGGGTTGTTCCAGCGGTTCAACACGTATTCGCCGAAGACCCACTGGCCCATATAAGCGTCGAAGAACCCCGTGCTTTCGGTCCATGCTGGACTGGAATAGTCGGTGCGTGTGCCGCGCAGGACCAGCGGCAGCGATGCTAGCAACTTCGCGAGTGGCGGATGTTCCTCGTTGAATCTCAGGTCGAATTTTTGCCAATAGCTAAGTCCTGCTCCGATGTGCGCCATTTCATCGAACGTGAGGGACTCCGTCAACGCCGCCCCACCCGCAAGAACACCCATAAATGCCAGCAGAACAATCGCAACGAAATCGTGCGCGCGCGAACGGACCACCCACGCCGGCCTGTTTGTCGGCATTGCCGCCGGCTCCGCACCTGTCATTTATCTATCCTCGTGAGGGGAGTAAGAGGTTTACTTGCTCAAGACCAGAAAATTATCAGCAGGCGAGACTTTTAGGAAGCCCCGGATTGCGATCAGGGGACCAAAACTTGCTCTAGTGACCAGACTTCTCTACGCCGTCGAGAAAGCGCGAAAGCTCTTCGCGTCCTGCGTCGCTCAGAGAAACGAATTCAATACCATTCCCAAGATTTGTATGCGAGGTTCGCACCACTGCTTCGCTTTCCAACACCACATCACCCAGCGATAAGCGAACCACCAGTCCAGTTTCAACCGGAAACGGTTGCATCGTGTCGAAATAGAAGCCGGACAGGCTGAGGTCGGTGATTTCTCCCTTGATACCATGCTTCTGATGTGTGAGGCGCAACTCTACTGGGCACCAGGCGCGCGAACGCGGGTGGCGCCGCTTATCCTTCTCTTCCGCGACCGAGCCGGATCTTCCCCCGCCGTATTGTTCGGAATAACTCAACTCTTCTCCTGATCCGAGCCGCTACAGAGCTTTTGAAGTGCTTCCGCAATCGACGCATACTGCCCTTCGCTGCAGCCGTCACCGCTTACGGTGTAGTCGCTCAACCGGATGCCGATCACCACCGCACCTCCGGCTCCTGTCGAATCGGACCGGACTACCTTGCCTGTACATGTTACCGTCGCGCTCGTTCGTGGCACGCGAATCGTGAGTTCGAGCACACACCCGGTTTTCGGAACAAAATCCGAAAAGACCCCTAGCCCTTCGGCGCTCACATCGCGCACGAGCCCAACATGGCGTTCCCCATCCGCTTTGATGACGACCGGCGCAGTCCACAGCAGGTGCGGGGAACGGCGCGGCACTCCGTACCTCACAGAGCCTCCGATTGATGCTCAGACTGCAGGCCTCGTCGGGCTCTGCCTGCTGCAAAAAGATATCTATGTTACCGAGAACCACACCAGTGATTTTGCTCGTAACGCGATTACTTCAGTACTTTGCGGCAACCTTTTTAAATCATTGGCAATGGCAGGAGATCACAAAAACAGGAGAATTGTGCTTGGAGGACCGATAAAAAAAGCCGCAGTACTGTCTGCGGCTCTGACGAACGAGAGTCGCAAGTTTACTTGTGCTTATCCTTGTAGATGCTCCGGCTGATATGGTTCTCGCGGGCATTCAACCGGTTCTGCTCGACCTTGGTCAGATGACCGTTATGCCTCGCCATATCGCGCGATTCCTGACGCTGAACGCTGGCCTCACGCCGTTCGAGATTGGCAGTCTGGTGCGCATTCAGGGTGCCGTGGTTGATGCCGTTCGCAATCCGCTTCTGCTGATTCGCTTCCCGGCGGTTTACCTGGTTCACCCGTGGATGTCCCGGATCGACAACTCCGGCGCCCGCGCCAGAGGTTGACGTTTGAGCAGTCGCGAATCCTGTGACCATCAATCCGCTTACTGCAAGGAGTAAGAGCGATTTGGTGAATTTGTTTGTCATGCCTGACGAAACCCCCAGCGGGACAGAGTAGTTTCGATCGATTCTGAACCTGGAATTACGAAGGTACCTCATCCTCTGGTCGTGTATCTCACGATGCAACTGCAGCGCGTTACTTGAGTAACTTAGGAAACTTCGCTTCCAGCCTTCACAATTCCTTCAATCGTAGGTGGGGGAGAAGTCTTGCTGGAAGCGCTGCGAGGAGCACTGTCCGCTTTCGAACAACACGCGGCTCCGCGATTTCAACCATATTGATCGCAATCGCACCCGTCGCGTCCAGGTAGGGCTGCAGATTGAAAATCACTGGTGGATTGGACTGGCTGTCGTCAACTCCAATACTACCGTTGCCAGCAGAGACTTGCGCCAGGGCGACGCTAGACGACACGCATGTTACGAGCAACATGCCTTATCCTGAGTGACATAAAGCTCCGTCTCCATATAACACTAAGTGTGATTTATTGGTCGAAAGCGTTACAGGTTCGACCCCCTTTTCTTTCTTGCGATTGATTGAAGGACCCCGGAGAGTTGAAGTACTGGCAGCAGGTTTATGACCAACATCAGTTAACAAAACACGGTTTTTCTGCAGATTTCACGAGCGCCAATGGCAAATTTTTGCAACAGGCGCGCACTGAAAAACACCCGCAAGGTGCTTTTTCGAAGCGCAAAATGCTCGAACGGCTGAAATACTACCCGGATAATACTCGCATCCTATCTTGCATGCCCAGACCGACGCTTCTTGTGGCTGAACGCGAACCGCTGCAAGCGCTGTCCACGCGCAAACTCGTGCTGGAGACGGCAAAGTTCAACGTCTTGACTGCACACAGCACCGCCGAAGCTCTCGACCTGTTTCGCGCGTTCCCAAACATTTCGATGGCGGTCCTTGCTATCCACGAGCCCATTGACTGTGCGCGTATCGCACATACGATCAGGGAGAGCAGGTCGAATGTGCCCATTGTCGTCCTGACCAATCGCGAGGTCGATACCTGCGACTTCGCCGACCACAGGGTGTCTGCCTACGATCCGGAGGGCTTGGTGCAGTTGGTTCGTTCAATTCTCGGAGATCCCCGACGCCTGGAGCGCCCATCGCCACAATGAGCAGCGGCGGAAGAGCAGCGCTCCTAGAACAAACATCAGAGCAGTAGTTTCAGAAGCCTGAGCGTAATCCCGATGGAGTTAGGGATGTTCTTTATCGGCCGAAGAACCCCTCAGTGAATCGGTCCAGCAGCGTGGTGCCGCCAAAATATTCCTCGCTGAGACCTAAGGCTTGGATCATCTGCCGTAAGAGTGCTTCCTTCGTTTTCTCGGTCGTAAGAAGATCTTGAACTTGCTGCTTCGTTTCATCGGTAGCGATGAGAGCGGCATCCCTGCCGAGTAGTGTTGCACCGGCTGCTACTGTGTCGTACCTCAACACTTCCAATAACTCAGGTTCTTTTTCGAACAACCGGTCTTCATTGCCGGCATCCGCATAGTCGCGCACGATTTTCAAGAAGTCGGCTGCGTCTCTGTTGTCGGAGCCATGCCTGTCCTTCCAGGCGAGCAACTTCAGTAGTGCGAGTCCAGGGAGCGATGCTACCAGCAGAATGCAGCTGTCGTTGATTCTCACCGGGATAGCCGAGGCAAGGGCTTCTTCAAACCCAGCAACGTTCATGATGGTGTCTTGGTTCGGAGGCCATGCAATCTGATTCTGTTCGGCTATCCTGCCAAAAGGAATTAGGTCCACGATAAATTCAACACCCTCGGCACAATGAAAGAACAGCCGGTGTACTTTGTTCGCGCAAGAGGAGAACGAGCCTGTCGCCAGCAGACCGCTTTTTAACTGCTCGTATTGCTCCCAACTTCCGACCGCGAATGCGAAGTCCAAGTCATTTGTTTTACGTCCCGGGGAACGTCCGAAGATGTTTGCCAGCACGAGGTCCCGTGCTACGGCGCCTGCGAGGAAGAATCTGATGTTGAGCTTTTCGCAGACACTTGCGATCGTCCGGATAATCTCCACGACAATCTGATCCAGCTTTTCCTTCAGTTCAAAGGGTGGGCGCGATGTATCGGTCATAGAGTAACTTTGCCGTCTCCAAGTTCCTGCCCGCGGTGGTCGTCATCAGATCTGCATAAGCCAGGAGAGGAGGGACTACATCGCGTTGCCCATTCTTTGCGTCCAACTCCGGGTCCCAAAAGGCGTTTAGGATTTCAACATTGCCGTTTACATCCGCTCTTAGGCGTTGTTCGGTAATAAGTTTTGTTGGGGTTTGTCGGGTGTAGATCGTCAGTGTTTCCGCTGTCAAATAGCCGGTGAGTTTCTGAGCCGCCATTTCGCCCCCCCAATAGGCGCCGAATCTCGTTAGGTCGATTTGCTTTGCCCAGCCGATTTCAGTTGCTCGGAACCTTTGCGGGTTCTGCTTAGGGCGGAGATTGGCAGGGTAGAACGCAACCCAATTCTGAATGAGACGTGCCCGATCAATGAACTTTCTTCTCGGCAGAGTAGCGCCGAACGTTGTTACTAGGCGCTTTGCTTCTAATTCTTTAACCACCTGTCCCACAGTACCGAGCGCCACCTTTCCTATATGTGCAGCGTCACGATATGTTTTGTTCAGGAGTTCGGGCTTGCAGAGGAATGCGAACATTAGCTTCAGGCCGGCAGCATTGTTCAATCGGGTTCCTGCGGTTCTTCGCAGCTCTACGGGCTTCCTCTTTCCTATCACGTAAAGGTATAGTCCACCTTCCTTTAAATACATGTTTCCCGCAGTGTCTAGGAAGAACAGTCCGAGTTGCTTACATTGCTCCGCGAGGAAGGTTGTCATGTAGGGGGTCACAAGGACAAGAGGGGGTCTTCGTTCTTGAGGCCAGAATACCCGTAATTGATTGATGGCCTCGAGACGGTCTGCTCCTGTTTTCTTTATCTCGACCGCCAAGTTGTGTCTGTTTCCTGCTTCTTCGATCTGAATTAAAGCGTCTGGTTGGCCTGGATCAGGTTCACGGCGGTCTGCTATTTGTGGCTGTAGTTGTTGGATGTGGGCGTGCAGACCTGTCTCGTGCCGGAAGGCATCAAGAGCTTGCTCCAGCAGTATCCGCTCGTTTTCTATTGTTTCGCCCATGTTTGTATTAGCCGTTGTTCAGTTTGTTTAAACGTTCACGATACGTGAACAATACAATATAATGAACGGAATCGTCAACTTATTGTCTGATCACGTACTGCAAATTAATGACTTAAACTCAGTTGTTCAATATTAGTGTCATCAAATAGAAATGTTCACGATCCGTGAACACGTCTAGCTTTATGAACACTGGAGATGTCGAAGGATCTACGCCGCGTTGGACTCGAACTTGAGGCGCTCACGCGGCGTTTGAGTCGCGTGCCGAAATCCCGAGCATCGATCCGTACACACGCCGATGAATGGGGTGAACTCTACGACACTCGAAATGAAGTGTGGGGCCTCTATCAGGAGGATCAAAGATGCTCAGCTCAGCAACGAACCCGCGGCGCGTAAGCACGATGCTTTCCTGCTTGATCTCGGTGACTCTTTTTAGTGCGTTAGCTTCCGCACAACAGTTCGCGCCAGCCACGGCAGCGAATGCGAAGCAGTTTGTTGGGATCTGGAAAGCCAATTTCCAGGGCAATCCATTCTTCACAGTGACACTTGCTATCGAAGGAAATAAGCTCGTCGGTAACGTCAGCCCTTTCAACATCGAAGTGAACAAAGCTGGCGAACTGACGAAAGCTGAAGCAAGCGACGATCAAGATCCAGACCCCATCACAGACGCTCGCGTGAACGGCGACATTCTTCGTTTAACCATTAAGAGCGCGGATGGGTCAGGAGATACGTTGCAGTCGGAACTTAGACTCGTCGCGAGTAATGAAGCAAACTACCGCATGGTTGTCCCACCAGATGTACCCGCTCCTAAGCCGTGGCGATTGCAGCGAGTTGCTGCAAAGCCGTAAAGTGTCTGCCCTGAAAAAGGCTAGTTCGCCAAGACGGATTTTTGACTTCAAACTGGTGGCGGCGGTTGGACTCGAACCAACGACCTAGGGATTATGAGACCCTCGCTCTAGCCACCTGAGCTACACCGCCATTTTCGTGGAGAAAACCAGACCAGAAATTCGACTGGAAGTGGCTGATTATGCAGAACCTTGCCGAAACGTTTCCGCTTCTCGATTCTACGGACGCTGCCTGCGAGTGTCAAACCGGGTTCTCCGGTCCAAATAACATTACGAAACCTTTTATTTCCAACTACGTCCATATAAACGAGCGTCAACAAAGCGCCCGGTCGCGGCATCCAACTAGGTCTATAATGGAGTCCAGCTTTGCCTGCCTCCGGGTGGCCCAATTCAAGCCATCCTTTGGCTTGAGTGGGTGAGCAACGGGGGTATCGGTTCTTCCGAGTCGTTTTCATGTCCAAACAAGTTAAGATTTTTGTCCTTACCCTTTCTGTAGCCATCGTCCTCTTCACAATTGTTGGTGGATTGCGGGTGAAAGCCGCATCCGACGACGGCGCCTATCGCCAGCTTGGCGTGTTCAGCGAAGTGCTTTCCCGTATCCGCACCGAGTACGTCGAAGAACCCAATATTCCGGAGGTGACCGACGGCGCGCTGCACGGCCTTCTCGAATCGCTCGACGCGAACTCCAGTTATCTCTCGCCCACCGAATACAAGGAATACAAGGCGCACAAGGCTGACGGGAAGGGCACGATCGGAGCCAGCGTCTCCAAGCGCTTCGGCTACGCCGCGGTGATTTCCACCATCCCCGGTGGACCTGCTGACAAAGCCGGTATCGAGTCGGGCGATATCTTTGAAGCTGTCGAAAGCAAGAGCACGCGTGAGATGTCGCTGGCGGAAATTGACGGCGCGCTCGACGGCCAGGTCGGATCCAATGTGACGGTGTCGGTCGTACGTGCGCGCCGAGTCGAGCCGCTCAAGGTCACCATCACCCGCGATCAAGTGAAGATGCCGCCCGTCACCGACAAGATGATGGACAACGGCATCGCCTATATAAAGGTGGAAACCTTCACCAAGGGCAAGGCGCAGGAACTCGCGAATAAAGTGAAGGCCGAGCAGAACGCGGGCGCAAAGAAGCTCATCATTGATCTGCGCGACAACTCTGAGGGAGAAGAGGCGGAAGGAATCGCTGCCGCCAATCTCTTCCTGGACCACGGCACCATTACGTATTTGCAGGGCCAGAAGTATCCTCGCGAGAACTTTACCGCCGATCCGCAGAAGAAGATCACAGATCTTCCCATGGTCGTGCTTGTGAATAAAGGCACCGCGGGCCCGGCTGAAATTCTTGCCGGTGCGCTGCTCGAAAATAACCGCGCTGACATCGTCGGTGACAAGACATTCGGCGTCGGATCGATCCAGAAGGTGATCGACGTTCCCGACGGCTCGGCGCTGATCCTTTCCGTTGCGAAGTATTACACGCCCAACGGCAAAGCGATCCAGGATACGGCGATCACCCCGAACATTATCGTTGCCGACAACAGCAACGACTTCTTGCTCCCCGACGAGGACGAGAACAATCCTGCCGAACCGGAAAAGAAACAGCGTACGCCGCAGAACGACGATCAACTGCAGCGCGCCATTCAGGTTCTGCAAGCCGGAAGCAAGAAGGCGTAGTCAGCCGTACAGCTCATCGTGTCAGGCGGACGTCCTGTCCGCCTTTTCTTTTGCCCAGGCACTTCGGGAAACCCCACTCTCCTCTGTGTTACCTTTGCAAGCTGCCCTAATCGCTTACATCTTTATAAAACAGGAGAGATCGTCCATGCCGGCGCGTCTTCAGACGTGTACTGTCTTTGTTGCTTTCATCGTTTGCTCCGCGGTTTGCTTCGCCCAGAACACCACCACAACTGTTCCCCCGGTCATCGATGTTCACGTTCACGCGATGGAAGATTCCTTCCCCGGCATCGGGCCCATGTGCCCTAACACCTCCAAGTTCACTGCATCCGATCCAAAGGCAAAAGAAGCTCCCTTCGGCTGGGTTCAGGAGGAGTGCACGCCGAAGCTCTATCCCTCCGCCAAAGGCGAATACGTGAAGGATGTAATCGCCGAGATGAAGCGGCTGAACGTGACTGCCGTCGTCTTCGGAGACCCTAAAACCGTAAAGATTTGGAAGGATGCTGCCCCCGACCGCGTGATTCCGGGCACCAGCTTCACCACAGGCATGCAGCCTGGCGGCCGCGTGCCCATCGAAGAATTGCGCAAAGACTTCACGCAGGACGGTTTCAAGGTCATGGGTGAAATCGGACTGCAATATGAAGGCCTGTCGCCAAGCGATCCATCTGTGGACAAGTACTTCGCGCTCGCAGAAGAACTCGACATCCCAGTCGCCATCCACATGGGTACCGGCGGCTCCGGCCGCGCCAATATTACGAGTCCGAAATTCCGCGGTTCCATGGGCGATCCGCTGCTGCTCGAAGATTTACTGGCGCGTCACCCGAAGCTCCGCGTCCAGGTGATGCATGCCGGCTACCCGATGATTGACAATATGCTCACGCTGCTGCAGGCCAACTCGCACGTTTACGTCGACGTCGCCGGCCTCATCTGGAGCTATCCCCTGAAAGAGGTGAACCGCTACATCCAACGCCTCGTCGACGCCGGTTTCGAAGACCGTGTCATGTTCGGCACCGACCAGCTAATCTGGCCGAACCTGATGTCATACTCCATCAGCATCATCCAGAATGCCGACTACCTCACGCCCGAGCAGAAACGCGACATCCTGTATAACAATGCCGCCCGCTTCCTGCGGCTCGATAAAACGCCGGCGAAATAGCTTCTGATTTTGAATGGGTGCCGAGTCCTTTCCTTCTCTTGGAAGGCCGGAATCTTGCCCGCTGATACCCGAACCGTCGGGTGCCCACTCGTGCGGAGCAACGCGCCACCAACTCCCCCGACGTTCCCCCCGCCCCTTGGCCCATGCCCTCCTGGTCACCGCCTGAGTGTGCTTACCGTGCTATGCTGAATCAAGTTTCCCCCGCGGATCTGCGTAATGACGCGTCTTGTTGAAGATCTTCCTCCCATGCATGTCGGAGGAAAGCGCCTGGTAGGTTGGGTTGTCTTCGGACTCCTCGTCCTCGGTGCTGCTGCCGTGGGAGCTTTCGCCGGACTTCTTGTCGTCTACACCACCGATCTGCCGGAAATCACGCAACTGGAACAGTACCGGCCCAGTTCCACGACGGAAATCTACGACGATCGCGGCAAAATCATCGGTTCGTTCGCGATGCAGCACCGCGTGATTGTCGGCTACGACGATTTTCCCAAAGTCCTTCGCGACGCCATCATCTCCACCGAAGACAAGGATTTTGAGAAGCACTGGGGCATTAACTTCTGGCGTGCGGCCGGCGCCGCTTATCGCGACTTCGATTCCGGTCGCCGCGCGCAAGGCGCATCAACTCTCACCATGCAACTGGCGCGCAACCTCTTTCTATCGCCCGAGCGCACGTTTCATCGCAAGATTCAGGAGATCCTGCTCTCCATCCAAATTGAGCGCCGTTTTACCAAGCCGCAGATCTTCACTCTCTACGCCAATCAAATTTTCCTCGGCCACGGAGTTTACGGATTTGAAGCCGGTGCTGAATACTACTTCAGCAAGAAGGCCAGGGACCTGACGCTCGAAGAAGCGGCTCTGCTTGCGGGACTTCCGAAATCGCCCAGCGGCTATTCTCCCATCAACTACCCGGAAAAAGCTCTCCGGCGGCGCAATCTCGTAATCAACAACATGCTAGAGGATGGAAAGATCACGGCTGCCCAAGCCATGCGCGCCAAGAATGCTCCGCTGCAGTTGCGCATCCAGACGGATCCAAATTCCCTCGCGCCCTACTTCATTGAGGAAGTTCGGCGATATCTGGAGAAGAAGTACGGCACCGAGGAAGTTCATCAAGGGGGCCTGCGCGTTTACACCTCGCTCAATTCCGAGTTGCAACTAACCGCCAATGAGGCGGTACTCAACGGACTTGCTGCTTATGAGCGTCGTCATGGATGGAGAGCGTCCCTGCCCAATGCCGCCGCCGAGGACGTCGATATATCGAAGTACGATCATCCTGACTGGGACGAGCCCATCCACGAAGGCAGCTACGTTCATGCGCTGGTCACCACGGCCTATCAGACCCATGCCGATGTGAAGTTCGGACGCTACTGGGCCACGCTGCAACCCGCGGATTGTGCCTGGACCGGGCACAAGTCCTGCGGTGAAATCCTCGCTCGTGGCGATATCGTCTATGTCAAGGTGCTGTCGCTATCGCCTGATGGTACCGCGCACGTTTCCTTGGAACAGGACTCCGGCGCGCAAGGCGCTCTGCTGGCGATTGATAATGCCACCGGCGACGTGAAGGCCATGGTCGGCGGGCGCGACTTCGATATCTCAAAATTCAACCGTGCTACCCAGGCGCAGCGCCAGGTCGGATCTTCTTTCAAGCCCTACGTCTATACCGCCGCAATCGACCAGGAAAAAATATCCCCTGACGATATGATTCTCGATGCGCCGGTCAGTTTTCCAACCGCCTCTGGTCCCTATACGCCGCACAATTACGACGGAAGGTTCCAGGGCAATATCACCATCCGCCACGCGCTCGCGGATTCGCGCAACATCCCTGCTCTCAAAATCGCGGACGAAGTCGGAATAAAAACCGTCATCGACTACGCGCGCAAATTCGGCATCACCTCGCCCCTGCCGCAATACCTGCCGGTTGCGCTCGGCGCCGCCGATCTCACCTTGATGGAGCAGACTAGCGCCTTTACTACCTTTCCTAATGATGGCGTTCGCGCCGAGCCACGCATGATCCGGCGAGTTGAAGACGCAACCGGGCGCGTGCTCGAAGACAACTACCCGCAGTTCGAGGACGTAATCAGCTCGCGCACTGCCCGAGTAATGACTTCGTTGCTGCAGGGCGTTATCCAGCACGGTACCGGCATTGCAGCTATGAAGCTGAAACACCCGCTTGCTGGCAAGACCGGCACCACGAATGACTTCACCGACGCCTGGTTCGTAGGCTTCTCTCCTTCGATCACCTGCGGAGTCTGGGTCGGGTACGACGAGAAAAAGACCCTCGGTCCCAAGGAGACCGGAGCGCAAGCTGCCCTCCCGATCTGGATGGACCTGATGAAAGTAGCCATCAAGGGCCGCGATTCCGAAAACTTTAACCCACCACCGACGCTGGTACGCACAGTGGCTCAAAAGGTGCCAGTCAGGAACAGTAGTCAGTAGCAAGTAGCCAGAAGTGAAGCGCGACCAGCCCCGGAGCCAGAACTACTGACTTCTTACTTCTCACTTCTGACTTCTCACTTCTGACTTGTTCCCTACAAATCCTGCTCCTCCGCCTGCATCCAATAACAGTCAAGACGGAGGAATTATGAAACGCCTGGTGCTAACAGCTGGACTGGTTCTCGGCTTGGCGCCGTTCATTGTTGCTCAGGACAATGCGAGCAACGGCCAGTCCAGTACTCAGACGACTACCGCCAACACTCAGACCACCACAACCGACAACTCCGGACAGGAGAACACAACGCACGCCCATGCGGCGCCCAGCTCGACCCCTAAAGGCACACGCGTCGTCGGACATCATGAAGATACGATCGTCCAGCCCGAGGAGGCTCACGTAAAAGTTAACAAGAAGACCGTAGAAGCCGCGCAGAAGGCGCTAACGGACCGCGGCTACAACCCTGGAACCGCCGACGGCATTGATGGTCCGCAAACCCGCGCGGCCACTTCGAAATTCCAGGCCGATCAGGGGCTTACCCAAACCGGACGACTCGATGCCGATACCCTCGAGAAGCTGAACGTCGGTGGACCGCAAACGCTCGGCGCTGCCGGTCACGACTTCGGTCGCGGTGGCAAGGCCTTTGGTCATGACGTGAAAGAAGGTCATCCGGTCGAAGCCGGAAAAGCTCTCGGCGAAGGTACTGTAAACGGCGCAAAGAAAGTTGGTAAGGGATCGGAGTCTCTGGCGAAGGAAGGAGCCCAGAAAGTTGGAAGCGGCCTTTCCACGATCGGCAACAAGATCGACAACAAAGCCAAGGGCGACACCAACAATCCCCACGACCAGAACAAGAACGACCAAAACAACGGCAACCAGAATCCGCAATAGCTCTTAGTTTGTGTGGCGCAGACATTCCCTTCGGCTTCGCTCAGGGCAGGCCTGTCCGCGCGCTTTGGAGACTAACTTTGGTGCCCCAGGTTCGCGTCCCGCTTTTGGACGCTAACCTGGGAACTAGAGCTCCAAACGACGCTCAGTAGTAGACATATTCCAAACCGGCATGCTTCGTGAGATTGTCATGGAAAATCTCATAGCCACAACGCTTGTATCGAGCAATCGAGAAGATCGGCTACCCACCCTAGCGAAGGAAGGTAGGATGGAGCACCCACGCTCCCGCTATCCTAACTGATCACTATCTGCCTCACCCCACCTCCACCAGCCCGTACCGTCTTTGCCAATTCGTTCGCAGATGCACCAGCGCCCTGCTGACCTCATTTGCCGAAACTTCTTTCGAGCCGCTCAGTGTCCACTGCGCTTCTTTCTTGGCGGCTTCCAGAATCTCGCGATCACGCAGCAGATTTGCCACCCGGAAACTCGGCATGCCCGCCTGCTTCGTCCCAAAGAACTCGCCGGGCCCGCGTAGTTGCAGATCCATTTCGGCGATCTCAAATCCATCCTGCGTGCGGACCATCGTCTCCAGCCGCTGATTCCCCACCTCCGACACCTCGCCAGTCGTCATCAGAATGCAATAGGACTTCGCCGCCCCGCGCCCAATTCGCCCGCGTAGCTGATGCAGCTGTGACAGCCCGAAGCGCTCAGCGTGCTCGATCACCATTACCGTGGCGTTCGGTACATCCACTCCGACTTCAATCACGGTTGTCGACACCAGCACATCGATCTCGCCGCGCTTGAATCTCTGCATCACCGCTTCTTTGTCGTCGGCAGCCATGCGCCCATGCAGCAGGCCAATGCGCAGGTCCGGGAGAATGCGTTTGCGCAGCTCGTCCCACATCTTCACCGCCGGCTTCAGCGACATCTCCTCGCTTTCCTCGATCACCGGATATACCACGTACGCCTGATGTCCCGCCTTTACCTGCTTGCGAACGAAGTCGAACACTTCGCCCGCACGCTCGTCTGACACGCGCCTGGTCACAATCGGCGATCTGCCCGGCGGCAACTCGTCGATCACGCTCACGTCCAATTCGCCGTAGAGCGTCAGCGCGAGCGTTCGTGGAATCGGCGTCGCCGTCATCACCAGCACATCCGGCTCGCCGAGATCTGAATCCTTCTTCTTCATCAGCTTCAGCCGCTGCATCACCCCAAACCGATGTTGCTCATCTACGATTACCAGCCCAAGCTTGTCGAACTCCACTGTCTCCTGGATCAGCGCATGCGTCCCGATAACGAGTTGCGCATCGCCGCGAGCGATATGCCTCCGCACCGCGCGCTTGCGATCCTGCTCCAGCGATCCGGTCAACAGTACGATCCGGTATCCCGCCTTCTCCAGCACCTGCCGCGCATTTAAATAATGTTGGGAAGCGAGGATCTCCGTCGGGGCCATCAGCGCCACCTGGTATCCATTCTCGATCGCAATGATTGCCGCCTGGAATGCGACGATCGTCTTGCCCGATCCCACATCGCCCTGCAGCAGTCGTCGCATCGGCAGCGGCCCACCCATGTCCTGCGCGATCTCTCGCAACACATGTTTCTGCGCCGATGTCGGATGGAATGGCAGAATGCGCTTGATGGCTTCACGAACCTTGTCGTCCAGCTTGAACTCGATGCCCTTCTGCGCGCGCATGCTGCGGCGTTTCAATTCCAGCCCGAGTTGCAGGAAGTAGAGCTCCTCGAAAATCAGCCGAATATGAGCTGAACTGCGCCATGCCTGTAGTTTGCCCATAGGCTCATCCGGATCGGGCCAGTGCACTTTCCAGAAAGCTTCTTTGCGGCCGATCAGAAAATTGCGATCCCGCACCGCTGTGGGAATTACCTCCGAAACCTCTGGATTCAGCACCTCCAGTCCGGTGCGCACGGCCCGCCGGAACCAGCGCGAGGTCATCTTTCCGATCGCCTCGTAAATGGGCACAATTTTTCCCGTCTCCAGCGACTCCTTCGGATCGTTATTCTCTTCGCCCGCTTCCTGCAGTACCTCGATCTGCGGTTGCATGATCTGCAACCCGTGCCCGCGCTTGGCCTCTTCGACTTTACCGTACAGTGCCAGCACGTCTCCGGGATGAAATCGATCCTTTAGATATGTCGCATTGAACCACAGGCACTTGATGCTGGCGCGCGGCTTACCAAAAGCCGGTGGGGTTTTGTCGCCCACCTCTCCAACAGTCATTTCGAAAATCGGCATCTTCCGCGTACGCAAGAGAATTGATGTCCGCACTTCCGCAATCAGAGTCGCCATTTCACCGGGACGCAGATCCGCAATCCGCCGTGGATTCGATCGGTCTTCATACCGAAAAGGCAGGTAGTACAACAAGTCTTCCAGGGTGGCAATACCTTTCCCGGCGAGTGCTTCAGCCCGTGCAGGGCCAATCCCCTTCACGTACTGCACCTGACTGTCCAGTTCCAGCATTGCCATGGGAAACTAGCAGCTTAACACTTCGAATCAGGAGACTTCAGGGTGGCTACCCGTCCGGCTCTTTGGCGAACAGTGAAGAAATGAATCAAGAGGACTTCGTACTCTCTGGATTTGGTACGTGGCTGCAACAAAGGCAGCCTGCCATTTCAGGTAGCGGCTGAATAGCAATAAAATTTCAGACAGCCAACCTCGCCGAAATGGTGTCCAAAGTAACTAGGGATGCTATCCAAGAACTTCTACAAGTCGCTGGCGGCCGTGCTGATTGGGAATGCCATCTATTTCCTGTTACTCATGCCGATTTTGCCGCCGGTCGCCCGGCATGGCATTGACAAAATCGATTTAGGGCTCGTAATCGACTTCTGGGTCTGTGTTGTCATGTATGGCCTGATCGAACTGCTCTGGCGAAAGCGGCGTACGCGACGCACCCAATGATAGTTACCGTGGGTCCTTGAGGCTCCTCCGGAGACTTGTTACACTCATTCTCCCCAGGAAAAGCACGGAAATTCTCGGGGCTCTCCCCAGGTCGTAACCGCCCAGTACCGGCGGATGTCGTCGCAATCACATGCAGAAAATAGCCATCCTTTATGACGCCAGTCAGGCGGTAATTTCTACCTTTGATCTGGACGAAGTGCTGAACCGCATCGTCCAGATCGTGCAGGACTATTTCCACCTGCATCGCGTAGCGATATTCCTTGCCGATCACGACTCTGGGGCACTTAACTTGCGAACGCACGCCGGGTGGGGACGAAGTGACCTTCCCATGACCATCGAGCTCGGCACCGGCCTCATCGGCAACTCCGCCCAGGTGAAGCGCCCCATTTATGCGCCCGATGTTTCTAAGGATCCGCGATATCTCAATGCTATCCCCAGCACTCGTTCTGAACTTGCGATTCCGCTCATCGTGCGCGACGAAGTGGTCGGCGTTCTCGACTGCCAGAGCGATCAACTCGATTTCTTCGACGCCGAGGCTTCTGATCTGCTGATCCTCTTTTCCACGCAGGCGTCCATCGCACTGCAGAATGCGCGACTTTATTCCCTGGAGCAGCGTAAGGCGCAGCAACTCGAAGCCATCAACTACATTGCCAAGCAGGCGACAGCATCCCTGGACCTCGACGAGTTGCTCAACAAAGTCTGTACGCTTCTGATGCAATCATTTTCCGTCGATCACGTTTCCGTTTTGCTGTCGGAAGAGAACACCCTCGTCGTAAAGGCGCACCACGGCCACCTGACACCCACGATTCAGGCCGGCGGCGCAATTCCTCGCAACGAGGGTCTCGCTGCCCGCGCGATGGAATGGCGCAGCACCATCGTCGAGAACGACGTTTCCAGTTGCAAAGACTACATTCCCGGCTTTCAGGAGACCCGAGCGGAAATCTGTATTCCGCTGGTTTCATTCGGCGAGATGCTCGGCGTTCTGGCGCTCGAAAGTTCGCGTAAAGGTGCCTTCGAGGATTCCGATATTGCCCCGCTTGAATCCGTCGCTGAC
>JAJPJE010000118.1 GCA_021324365.1 Terriglobia bacterium
GCCACCTGTAGATAGTTGTCTCTGGGAGGCAGCGGGCATGTGGCGTAGGGCGTGTACCCGCACGGAGGCGTGAAGGCCTTGTTGAAGTCGAGCGTGACTTTCCCATCTTTGCTGGCATGTGCATAAAGAAAGCGCCCGGCAGGATAGGTCTCCTTGCCGCTGGTAAGGTCTTTCATGATGAAGAAATATTCCTGTGGGTCATCTTCGATCAGAGGCGTGAGCCGCGCTTTGGTTCCGTTCACGGTGAACTCAACATATCCGGGACTCTCCATCTCAACGCTCTCGCCCAAGACGGTCGGGATGGCAAGCTTCTTCGGCGTCTCGAACGGCACAAATTTACCAACTACGCGGTACGACTCCTGGATAGGAAAGAATGTAAGTCCTGTGAATTCGCGCGCTCTTTCACTGTTCGTATCTTTCACGCGAATGCCGAAGCGCTCGTTGCGTTGGATTACGTGCATGCGCAGATCGCCGAGTTCGAGAATCGTAGGATATCCCGTAACATCTGACTTGAGCTTCATCTCCGTAACAGGTTTGCCGCCGCTAATCAGATTCGATCCGGGTAGACCTTTTACGCTGACGACACCCTTCTGCAGGACAAAGATGCCCGCTTGCTCCGGAGCCTTGCCTCGCGGCAGCAGGACCGGATCGTTAGCATTCGATCCAAACTGATTGTTGCCTTCCTTCAGCCAGAAGAGTCCGACCAGCGGTAGCCAGTTCTCCTTCAGGCTGGCTACTCGTTGCTGCCGCCACTTCATGATTTCAGCCTGGTATCTGGAGTCCTTCTGCGCCGTATCCGCAGCAAACAAACAGGCTGTGCAACCGAATAACAGAATCCCGATCCAATGCCGGCTGAGAAGCATGCGCCCTCCGCGAATAAAAAGTATCCCGCGTAATCCTAACAAACCTGCAAAAAAGGTTTGCCAGAATTCGCGCGACCGAACCCGAAGCACAGGCGTAAGATTTGGTGGGATTTGGATGCAATGAAATCCACGGAGGAATCATGATACGAAAAGGAAGTGCGGTCTGGACAGGCGGCCTGAAAGACGGAAAAGGCACGGTTTCTAGTGCCAGCGGAGTTTTGAAAGACACGCAGTACTCGTTCTCCACGCGATTCGAGAATGGTATCGGAACAAATCCGGAGGAGTTGCTGGCCGCTGCGCATGCTGGATGCTTTTCCATGGCGCTCTCGGCGCAGTTGGGAAATGCAGGTCTGACGGCGGAGCGCATTGCGACAGAGGCAGCAGTCACCCTCGACAAGGTAGACGGCGGGTTTGGAATCACTCAAGTTCATCTTACGGTTACTGCTAAGATCCCCGGGGCCAGCGCAGATGCATTTCAAAAGGCGGCTGAAGGTGCCAAGGCCGGTTGCCCTGTTTCGAAGCTGTTCAATACGAAGATCACTATGGATGCAAAGCTTGTTTAGTTCGGTATGTGATTTCAAAACGATGGCTAGTCGGAGGCGGCTAGCCATCTTGCTCTTGAGTATTAGCAATCGACGTCACTCTTGATTTCGTGATCCGAATCGCGTGCCTTGCGGCAACCATCACCCAGGCGCAGTTCGAGAGCACGATCAGACGGTCCGCCCACCCATCCAGAGCAAGTACACCCGCCGGCAGCGCTCTGGGCGCCAAAACCGGAGCAGCTTCGCCATTTTGATTAAATGAGTGGAGTTCAGAAGAACGACCAACTAGCGTTTGCGCTGGGCCATCTCAAGGTAAGTACATTGGGATGACGCATTGAACATCGTCATATTCGGTCTAACGCTCTCATCTTCCTGGGGTAATGGACACGCCACTCCATATCGGGCAATCCTGCGCGCGTTGTGGCGTATGGGTCATCGGGTGACCTTTTATGAAAAGGACGTCCCGTACTACGCGTTGCACCGCGATTTCAGCCGTTGTGACTTCTGCGGTCTGGTCCTTTACCGCAATTGGGCAGATGTTTCCAGACGCGCGATTCGCGATGTGCGCCGGGCAGATGTTGTTATCAACGCAAGCTATTGCCCCGAAGGCGCGCGCATTATCGACGAAACAAGGGGCGACGTCACCGGGCTGCGGGTTTTCTACGATCTCGATACTCCGATCACTCTCTCGAACTTGAGCCGTGGAGATGTCGACTATCTGCGGCGGGATCAGGTCATTGATTTCGATCTGTATTTATCCTTCACCGGCGGCCAAATCCTGCGCGAACTTGAAACGGAATGGGGAGCGCGCATGGCGCGTCCTCTCTATGGCTGCGTGGACCCTGACATTTACCAGCGCGTGCCGGAGCAGGCCAGGTTTCGATGTCTGCTGAGTTACATGGGAACCTATGCGGCCGATCGGCAGGACAAATTCGATCAACTGTTCCTTGAGCTAACCCGGCAACTTCCGAATCAGCAGTTTGTGCTCGCGGGATCACTCTATCCGTGGGAGTGGCACTGGCCCGAAAACGTTCGTTACTTCGAACATGTCTCGCCGGGCGAGCATCCTGCGTTCTATTCGAGTTCGCGCTTCACCCTCAATATCACCCGCGGCGATATGGCACGCGGAGGATACTGTCCCTCGGGACGATTTTTTGAGGCCGCGGCTTGCGGCGCTCCGATCATCAGTGACTGGTTCGATGGGTTGGATTCGTTCTTTTTACCCGGACGAGAAATTGTCATCGCAAGCCAGCCGGAAGAAGTCCGTGATGCTTTGCAAATGTCTGAACAGGAGAGACTCGCAATGGCAAAGTGCGCTCGGGAAAGAACGTTGGCGGAACACACGGGCGAGCGCCGTGCGCAGCAGCTACTGGAATATCTGCAGGAAGCCGGAAGACGCGCGACTGTCCATCAACCACGCACTATCAGCATGGAGGCTTCATCATGATTGGAATCATTCCTGCAGCCGGAGCTGGTCAAAGAATTCAACCTCTGGGATGTTCGAAGGAACTCCTTCCGGTGGGATCTCGCTTCATCGAGAGTGTCGAGAGGCCTAAAGCCGTCATGGAGTATCTGGTGGAACGCATGATCGCAGCCGGCGCGGACCAGATCTGCATGGTGATTTCCGGTGAAAAGACCGATATCGTCCGCTACTTCGCCGAGCGCGATTACGCTGCCGAAATCTTCTATGCCGTCCAGAATGAGCCGCGAGGGCTATGTGACGCGCTCTTCCGCGCCGAACCGTTTGCCAGGAACCATCGCGAAGTGCTCATCGGTCTGCCGGATACCATCTGGTTCCCGGAGAATGCTTACCGCGCAAGCCTCGATCTCCACGAAGATGCTAATGTAAACTTGGTGTGTTTCCCGGTCCAGGACGCGTCTGCGTTCGACTCAGTAGTCGCGGATGACACTGGATACGTGAAACGAGTAGATGTGAAAATACCCAACTACCAGTCGCTATGGATCTGGGGGGCAGTGATCACCACCGGAGATGCTTTCCGAGATCTGAAACTGCTATGGGAGTCGCGGCATCGCGAAGATGAATTTCTCGGCCACTTGATGAACGCCTATATCGAGGCCGGCAATTCGGTTCGGGCGTCGCATGTGGGAGAAGTGTATATGGATGTGGGAACGTTGCCGGGATATCACGCGGCACAGGATTTCCTTCGCGGGCTGCGTCGGCCAGAGCAGCGAAGAGCTGCCTAGCTCCTCTACCCGCCCAATTGCGCCGTCTGAGCGCGCAGGTTATCGCGAATCTCGCGATTTATCCGGGCGGCGTCCCGGGAGGCATTGTCGATGAGTTCCAGCCAGCGCTTACCATTTTCGTCCAGACTGCTTTGCGCCAGCAGGTAGGACGCCTGCATGATGGTTTCAATGGAGTTACTCAAATCGTGGGCCAGGGTCCGAAGCTTGCTGTTGGTTTCGATTGCGCTGTTGGAAGTTTCCATAGTCATCAACGCGAGCCCTTCTGCTCTGAAGTAGTAGTGTACAACCCTAACCCCTCATCTAAGTATGCTCGAGGGAAGACCACCATTCAGCAGAGACTTTCCCCTAACCCGATGTGTTAGAAGCAGATTTCAGCAGAAGAGTTGGTTGCTCTCCGAATCTCCGCAACAACTCTGCTGGTAATTTTCCGCCTTGAATCCCTTTGGTGAGTTGCTGCTTCAAGACAAAATGCATTTCCGCATCATCTACTTAGTCGTTCTACCCTGAATTCCTAGGTCTCGGACTAAGGTTAAGTAGCTAGACCCATTACGGCCTTCCTCGGAATCGATTCCGCTGCTCCGGTCCATAGAATTTACACAATGTCCACGTTCAAGGTAGCTGCTGGTCGCCACTGCCATGGCTGGTTTTGGAGCGTGTCCCCCAGAACTAGAAACCGGAGGCATGAATGCGCAGAGTGTGGTTCCCGGCTGCGGTTGCAGCGGTACTGTTTATTGCGGCGTTAGAAGCGCTGGCTGGAAGTGCAGTTAGTCCTAGTACGACCTTATCGGCAGAGACTGGCAATAATACGAGCACGGCCGAATCGTTTCAGGGTTGGTCCAACGGCAACGAAGCGGCGACAAATGTGAGCAAAGTTCCCATACGAAGCCTGCTTTACCCTGGCTCAAATACCAGGATCTTCGCCCACTTCCTCCCGTGGTTCGGGCAGGGAGGCCACGCGGATATCGGCTATAACTCGGCCAACCCTGGGCAGGTGGTGCGCCAGGTCGAAGACATGATCAGCCGCGGCATCAACGGCGCGATCATCGACTGGTACGGACAAAAGGGCTCTCACGAAGACATCACGACCCAGTACATGATGTCGGCGGCGGAAAGCCATAACGGATTTCTCTTCGCGATTATGGAAGATGCCGGTGCCATCCGTGGCTGCGGCTCTTGCCAGGACGCGCTGATCAGCGACCTTACCTATGCCTACAACAAGTACGAACAGTCGCCAGCCTATTTCCGCATCAACGGAAGACCTGTTGTCTTCTTCTTTGACGCGCCAACTTTACCTGGCGTGAATCTGGCTGCCGTGCGAGCCGCTGTGCCCGGCAATCCCATTTTTGTTCTCAAGGACGCGGCAGGTTTCATCACGGCGGGCGCTGAAGGCGCATATAGCTGGGTATCAGATCAGTTCAATAACAGCAACTGGGGCCAGGCCTATCTTGACTACTTCTATAAGACCGGTTTGCTCAACAACTCGAAGCAAGCCTTTGGCTCGACCAAGAAAGGCTTTAATGATTCCAAGGCGAGTTGGGGGGCGGGCCGTGTCGTCCCTCAGAATTGCGGTCAAACATGGCTGAATACCTTTGCTGAGATTGGCAAGTACTACTCTGCCAGCAATCAGCTCGAGAATCTGCAACTGGTTACGTGGAACGACTACGAGGAAGGCACCGCGCTGGAGATGGGCGTGGACAATTGCTTGTCGATCTCAGGCAGCGCTTCCGGCGATACCGTGAGCTGGAGTATCAACGGCGCGGAAAACACGCTGGACCATTACACCGTCTATATTTCGTCCGACGGCGAGAACCTCATGCCAGTGACCGATGTTCCCGCTGGCACACATCAGCTAAATCTCGCTCAGTACGGTTTTCCCGCTGGCGCTTACACCGTCTACGTCAAAGCCGTGGGCCGTGCCTCCATTCGGAACCACATGACAGGCGCAATCTCGTATCACTCATCAGGCGGACCAGGGACCATCAGCGTGGGAGGGGGGAACGCGTCTCCAACCGCCACGCCTGCGGTTTCGTCCACAAACATAACCGCGGAACCTTCGGCCCTCTCCATTCCGAGTGGCCAGTCCGGCACCATGACTGTGACCCTGCGCCCATCAACTACATTCACCGGAACTGTGTCTCTTGCGTGCGCGGGGTTGCCGGTCGGCGTGAGTTGTAGCTTTGCCAATCCAACCGTCGCTCTCGCAGGTCAGCCTGTCTCAACGACCCTCACAGTTTCGACCGGCGCTGTGCAAAGTGCCAACCTGACGCCGCATGGCGGAATGCTTGCGATGTGGCTTCCAGGACTCGGATTTGGAATGGTTGTGGTTGGCTCTCAGCGACGCTCAAAGAAGTTCTGGGCGGGATTGGTGATGCTGGTCCTGATCGCAACGCTCGTTTCCGTTGGCTGCGGTGGTGCGTCGAACTTTGCGGCCAAAGCTTCGGCGAACGGAACAGGAGGCACGGTGGGCACGACCGCAACCGTGCAGCCTGGAACATATCAGATTACGATACAAGCGAGTGCCGGTTCCACTCAACAAGCGACGACCGCAGTCCTGGTCGTGCAATAAGCAGGCGTTCGCGTGAGGGTGACTCTTGAGCTTAGACCGGGATGGAAATCTTATCCATCAATCAACTGTGAAGCGGCGCGGCTGTCGGGCGCGCCGTTTCGAACCGGATAGGTGCCAGATCACAGGCGATGGACAATCCTGTGCGCAGTTACTTCCAAAAGGCGTAGCTTCAGCCATGCCGAAGCACGATCTCATACGCTACGGGAATGCTGGTTTGACATGCGCTGATGCGCCTGTACAATAATGTGAGTGGGCGTCGAGAGACGCCCGCTTTTTTGCACGCAGACCTTCTGATTATTCAGACGTCCGCAGTTGTGATAAGCCGAAGTGGCGGAACTGGCAGACGCGCATGGTTCAGGTCCATGTGCCGGCAACGGCGTGGGGGTTCGAGTCCCTTCTTCGGCACCAAAGTTCAAGTAAAACCGCTGATAAACGAATAAATTTTAGCCCTGCAAGCATTTGCAGGGCTTTTGATTTGCTGCGAACGTGCTCTTGAGTGTGTGCAATACCCCCTGTTCCTCTGAATCTTCGAGCTAAATCGAGCTAAACTTTCTGCCTGAGTAATACAGCTTCGAACGATTTCCGCCAACCCAAGGGGCGATCTCGGGCTGGTCGTCCGAGCGGGGTTGTGTCGAACGGCGTCGTAGGGTCGAGCGACGGATGGCTGGACGTGGACAGGTGCCTTGTTTTCGGTTCGGTTGCGTCCGGCTCAACCCGAAGACTGTGGCTGAGTGGCTGCGGCGAAGAATGCCCAACTGAAGAGTCTCGGCGCTCAGAGCCGTCTGCGGATTGCAGAATCGCTTGGCAGGTACAGGGTGGTGCCGGAGGCGCAGAGCCATTTTGGGCCAAGCTAGGCGTGGATTGTGGCGGCTAGGCTCCGGGCCGCAGCCTGTGTCTGCGATATGGCGAATAAAAGCGAAAATGATATGCTGACGCAAGTCATGCACGAGCTTCGGTGGCTCTGCAAAGCATAGGGACGAAGGCCGCAAACGTGTTCTGCTGATCGCCGCTTCCATCCTCGCTGCCCGGCGACTGGCACAATGGGACGGTCGCCCCTCACCTGCGTTCGAATCAGCGATTGCCGATGCTATCAGCATTGCGGAGCGGATCATGCAGAGGATCGCTCAACGGTATTCGCAGGCGAACTCATTCTGGCGAGTGCTCTCCCCGCGACGGTAATACAGAGCGAAGCCGAGGTTTGCCTGAATCGCTGGTGTGAGGGAAGGAGATGCCTTCCTCCAAGAGTTCCGTGACGCGGGTTTTCACATTGCCATCCTCATTCGTACGGGGCGTAACGCTCGTACGAGAACCCGCGTGTTCTGGCCGCCGAAATACGCGCATTGCGCTGAACGGGCAAATAGACTTCAGTCCCGGTGCAGCACACCGGGATTAGAATCTCTGCGCAGGAGCTTCCGGTATGTCGCAACGAATGCCAGCCATCTTCTTCGGACATGGGAATCCGATGAATGCTCTTCTTCAGAATTTGTATACACAACGATGGGCGGCAATCGGCGCGAAACTTACAAGGCCAAAAGCCATCCTGTGCATATCGGCGCATTGGTACATCGAGGATGCTGCAGTTACCGTCAGCACAGCCCCGAAGACAATTCACGACTTTGGCGGATTTCCTCGTGAACTGTATCAGGTTCAGTACCCGGCCCCCGGCGACACCGGCCTCGCTGCTCGTGTCCTGAAGTTGCTGGCTCCGATTCCGGTCAGAAGCGATGAGCGATGGGGGCTCGACCATGGGACGTGGTCGATCTTGTGCCACGTCTATCCGAAAGCTGATGTCCCAGTGGTGCAACTGAGCATTGATGAAACTCAACCGCCTTCGTTCCACCATGAAATCGGAAAGCGTCTCGCGCCACTGCGTGATGAGGGTGTCCTCATTGTGGGCAGCGGGAACGTCGTCCACAACCTTCACGCATACGCATGGGGGCGGCATGCCCAAGAGCCGTATGAGTGGGCAGTTTCGTTTGAGCAGCGAGTGCGTGAGTTGTTGGTGGCCAATGATGCCAAGCCCATAGTCAATTACGAGAACCAACTGGGCAGCGAGGCGATGCTGGCAGTTCCGACCCCTGACCACTATCTTCCGCTGCTGTATGTCATCGGTACACGAACGGCATCTGAGGCTGTCACCTTTCCCGTCGAGGGCGTCGATGGCGGGTCGATTTCCATGTTGGCGGTTCAGGTCGGATAGGTCGTTTATCGGGATACCGGAAGGGGAGACTTCTTAAAGCAGAATCGAGCTTCCTAAGTTCCTAAGCCATCCTAAGGCAGAGGCTTCTTCCTAAAACAAATTTGCAGTGTTCGCCCAAAAACTGAGTTCCTCCTAAATCCTCGATTTTTCGACTTTAAGTTTTAGCTTCATTCGTGCGAAAACGAAAAACTTGGCTGCGCTTTCCTAATCCCTCCTTCCGCACCAAGTTAAGGCAACCGATTCTTCCTCTGTTCCAGCATCTTCAAGACGGCCGAATCGACCATGTATTTGACAGTTGTGCTACACGAGGGACACTCCGCCGTGCGGAGTTCCGTGTCCGTTGAGGAATCGTCAACGGGGAATGATCGTAGACACTCGGTGCACGCAGCGACGATATACCCAGCTTCTCGGCGTGGAATCCATAGTGGGGCCTTGTCCAACTTCGGCGGGTGCGGACGGATCGGTGATTCTTCAATGAGGTTGCGAATAGTCAGGAAGAGCTCTGCAGGCGTATAGCCGCCTTTTTGGAAGAAAACATCCATCAGAAGCCCAGGTGGCATTTTTTCCATGATGTACTCGCCGCTGATCGCAATGACCGGAATATGCGGGAATCGACGACGCACGATTGATAGGAACTCAAACCCTGACATCCCCGGCATGCGGAGGTCGGAAATGATAATGTCGGGTTCAGCATCCCTTAAGGCGATGAGCGCGGCAAATCCGTCTGATGCAACTCGAACTGAGAATCCCTCGCCCTCCAGGATCGCAGACATCGTTTGCAAGATGATAGGCTCATCGTCTACAACCAACACTCTTCGTTGAAAATGTTCGGTTGGCATCCGGGCTCCAACTTATCCTAAGATGCATCAAACTCGAGAGACAGGTATTGCAAATCGCAGGAACCGGGGATACGGAGTTCAATGAACTAGCCTGCATTGTTTCGCCCTTGGCCTATTCGAGGCTGGACTTACTCGAGCGGTTCGGCTTCGATACCGATGTTCTTTTCGCCGCGGGCTTTCTTCTCGTTGTACTTCTTCACCCAGGCTTCGAAACTTTTCCCCGCTGCAGTATCTTTGCCCGTGAACGCGAGTGCGGCGATTTCGTTGTAGCCGATCCGGCGCTTCTCGGTTGTGCCTTTGGGGATAATGCGGACATAGCAGTCGGCGAGGTTCTCGCTCTCGCAGCGGCGATCGAACAGGTATCCCTCGACAGTCTCGCCGTTTTTCAGAGTGATGGTCAGATCGCCGCGGTAGTCGAAAGCTTTTTCGAGTGCTTCGCGGATTTCGGCATCGGTAGCCAGTGCAGGAATCCAGCCCTCCAGATTCTCGTGCACGAATCCGGGCGCAGTATCTTCGTTGTTCACATGCATTGGTTGCGACATTTTATGCCTGAGGAGCGGTGTGAATGTGAACCAGCGGGCCGTGGCTAGGAGTCATCTGATCGTCGTCGATATCGGGATCGTTGTATTTGTTGAAGACCATGGCGCGCACTGTCGCGACCAGTCCGCCCAGCGACCCAAAGGTATGATTGACGGCGCTGGCTTCGTAGCCGCTGTGTACCATGCAATTCGCGCATTTCGGATTGCCGCTTTCTCCGCCGTAATTCTCCCACTTGGTTTCGCGGAGTAGTTCTTCGTATGTATCGGCGTAACCATCCTGCATAAGATAGCAAGGTTTCTGCCAGCCGAAGATGTTGTACGCAGGCATGCCCCACGGTGTGCAGTTGTAATCGCGTCGGCCCATGAGATATTCGAGGAAGAGCACGCTCTGATTGAACCGCCAGTTCGATTTACGATTGCTCAGAATGTGGCGGAACAGCTGGCGCGTTTTCTTCTTGCTCAGGAAATGATCCTGGTCGGGAGCTTTGTCGTACGTGTACCCGGGCGAAAGCATCATCCCCTCTACACCCAGCTCCATCATCTCGTCGAAGAAGGCACGTACGCTTTTCGGATCGGCCCCGTCAAACAGCGTCGTATTTGTAGTGACACGGAAGCCGCGGCGGAGCGCTTCTTTCATTCCTTCGTAAGCTTTGTCGTAGGTGCCTTCGCGGCAGACCGAGAAATCATGATGCTCGCGTTGTCCGTCCATGTGAACGGAGAATGTCAGGTACTTGCTTGGCTTGAACAGATCCAGCTTTTCTTTCAGCAGCAGTGCGTTGGTGCACAGGTAAATGTATTTCTTGCGAGCGATCAGGCCTTCTACGATCTCCTGGATCTGCGGATGCATGAGCGGTTCGCCGCCGGGGATGCTGACCATCGGTGCACCACATTCTTCCACGGCTTTGAAGCACTGTTCGGGCGAGAGGTTCTGTTTCAGGATGTGTGCGGGATACTGGATTTTGCCGCATCCGGCGCAGGCGAGATTGCACCGGAACAAGGGCTCTAGCATGAGGACCAGCGGGTACCGCTTACGCCCTTTCACCTTCTGCTTCAAAACGTAAGATGCCACCGTCCACATCTGCGACACAGGTACTGCCATCCTCGCGTATCCTCTCGTGCTGCTTAGGGTTAGGCCGTAGAAGGCCCGTTCAGGCTTCTTAGATGATAGTGGATAGGAGGCTGATGCGCCAGTTCACTTCTAACCACCAGCGGCACGAAGGTGCACGAGGTAAGACCCTCATTTCAGTAGCCTTAGGATATCAGCTTCGATCTTCGCCGGTGGCGTCAGCGGCGCATAACGGTCGACGATTTTACCTTCCTTGTCGATCAGGAACTTGGTGAAGTTCCAGCGGATAGCTTTGCCCAGCAACCCCGGTTTCTCCGACGTCAGGTACTTGTAAATGGGATGTGCGTTTTCGCCATTCACGTCCACTTTGCTGAACAACGGGAACTTGACCGCGTAATTTAGATCGCAAAACGACTTGATATCCACGTCAGATCCGGGTTCCTGATGGCCAAACTGGTTGCACGGGAAGCCGAGCACTTCCAATCCGCGCGCCTGATACTTGGCATAGAGTTCCTGCAGCCCTTTGTACTGCGGCGTAAATCCACACTGACTCGCGGTGTTCACGATGAGCAGAACTTTCCCTTTGTAATCGGCTAGCGACTTCTGGTTGCCGTTGTTCAAAGTGGCCGAGAACGAATAGATCGACGACATAGCCTTTCAGCCCTTGCAGTCATTGTGTGGGGCGGACGTTCCTGTCCCCCCGCTGTCGGAGACTCTAGAGGTGGTTTAACAAATGTGATTTGAAGGGGCGCGGCTTCAGCCGTGCCGTACTGACCTTCAAAATTCCAGGGCTTTAGCCCCTGGGGCTCCCATGTTCTTTCCGCGCAGTCCATTGACGAAACTATCGGTACTGAATCTTCAAGCGCTCAAGTTCGTCTTGGAGATTGGCAGCTCTCGAATCCGTTTCCCCGTTGCCGCGAAGATCGCGTTACACAGCGCCGGAGCGAACGGAGGAACTCCCGGTTCTCCCACTCCCGCAGGTGGCGCACTGCTCTCCACGATATGAATGTTCGTGCGCCGAGGCGCCTGGTTCATGCGAGATACCAGGTATTGATGAAAATTGGTCTGCTCAATGACCCCGTCTTTTGCCGTGATCTCGCTGAACATTGCCAGGCTGGTCCCGAATACAGCCGCGCCTTCAAACTGCGAGCGCAACGTATCCGGGTTCACCACCGTTCCCGCATCAACAGCAGTGTTCACCTCGTGGATTCGAACATCGCCATCTGAGGTTACTTCTGCTGCCACCACGGTTGCTACATACGTAAGGAAGCTGCGATGTGCGGCAATGCCCATGCCATAGCCTTTGCCGAGTTTCCGCTTGCCCCAACCTGCCTTTTCGGCTGCGATTTCGGTTACTCGACGCAGGCGTGCGGTGTCAAAGGGATACTTTTCATATGCGGCGCCATAGTTCGGCATTGCGCGTTCTTTTGGAAGAACTCGATCGGGTCCAATGAGCGCCAACAGGTACTCAACCGAGTCTTGATTCGCCGCATGCGCCAGCTCGTTGGCAAACGACTGCACACCAAACGCGTGATAGATGTTCGCCACCGACCGGAACCACCCGATACGCACATGATTCTGTGCCGGACCGTTCTCCACGCGCAGGTT
Organism: Terriglobia bacterium; assembly: GCA_021324365.1. Lineage (GTDB taxonomy): Bacteria > Acidobacteriota > Terriglobia > Terriglobales > Acidobacteriaceae > JAJPJE01. The sequence goes on from JAJPJE010000118.1 coordinate 12,429, forward strand.
GGGCAGGTCGAATGGAATGTCGCTGAAACCCTGGCCGAGATCTCCCGGTCCGCCGTAGGTCGCGCCTGCAACGAACGTCGATGCAATAGGCGGAAATACCGAGCGCTGTAACCACGCTGTCGGTCTTCCATTCTCGCCGAGGGCTGCTTTCATGTACATCGCTGCGACTGAGTGAAAATAGTCAAACTGAATATCGTCTTCGCGTTTCCATACCACCTTCACAGGGCGTCCGGTTTTCTTCGATAGCACAGCGGCTTCTACCGCGTAATCGGGCTTGGACTTGCGTCCAAAGCCTCCGCCCAGCAGCGGTACCCGGCAGATCACTTTCTCCTTTGGAACGCCGACAGCTTTTGAGATGGAAGTCTGGACCTGTTGCGGATTTTGCGTTGATGCCCAGACGAACACTTGTCCATCGCGATAGTCGGCAAGAGCGACTGGTGGCTCCATCGGAGCATGCGAAAGATGCGGCGCATAGTATTCGGCTTCCACCACCTTGCCGCCTTTGCCGAACTCCGTGTCGACGTTTCCAATTTCCCGAGCCACCTTTCCGGGCTGCCGAGCTGTCTGCTGAAGCTGCTTCCGGTACTCATCGGAGGTGTACGATGCGTTTGGCCCGTTGTCCCACGAAACATTTAACTTCTTACGGCCCTGGAATGCAGCCCAGGTATTGTCCGCAAGTACGGCAACTCCTCCCAAGGGCTGGTATTCATGCGGAGGCGTGAATGGATCAATCGGTATTACGTGGCGAACTCCACGAACTTGCAAGGGAGCTTTATCGTCATACGACTTGACTTTCCCACCAAGCACCGGAGGATGCTCGATGGACGCGTACAGCATTCCTTCCAGCTTTGTGTCCATGCCATACTCTGCTTTGCCCGTACAGATGGCAGCGATATCGTAGCTCGGCATGCCCTTTCCGATGTAGCGCCATTGGCTCGGCTGCTTCAATTGCAACTCTTCTTTCTTTGGAACTGCCAGTTTCGACGCTCCAGTTACGAGCTGTCCGTAGTCGGCGCGGCGATTGCTTTTGTTGTGAACTACTGCATGCAGGTCGGTGCTGCACTCCGATTCCGGCACGCCCCACTGCTGGGCAGCCGCCCGCACCAGCATCAACCGTCCCGTAGCGCCGGCCACGCGCATCGATTCGAAGAATTCGCGCACCGAATGCGAACCGTCTGTGTCTTGCGATCCATACCGCTCGTCACCGATCGCCTGCTCAATCTTGACCCGCTTCCAGTCAGCATCAAGTTCGTCCGCTACGATCAGTGGAAGGCTGGTGCGGCTGGTCGTACCCATCTCCGAGCGATGAGCAATGATGTAGGCCGTGCCATCCGTATCCACTGCGAGGAAAAGATCCGGATGTAACACCGCGCGATTGAACGCCTGTGAAGTCCCTGTCGACTCAGTATCCACTGCACCCCAGGCCGCTTGCGGCAGCACTTTCACGCTGAGCACGAATGCGCCGGTCGAGACAACACCTTTGAGGAATCCGCGGCGGGAGACATTCTCGATCATGCTCATGCGGTCTCCTTGGCAGCAGCCTTGATCGCTGCGCGAATGCGCTGATACGTGCCGCAGCGGCAGATGTTGCCGGACATGATTTCGTCGATATCGCCATCGGTCGGCTTCTTGTTGCCGTTGAGCAACGCGACTGCCTGCATGATCTGGCCGGACTGACAGTATCCGCATTGCGGAACATTGGTCTCGATCCATGCACTCTGAACGGGATGTAATCCGCGTGTCGCAATCGCTTCTATTGTCGTGACGTTCTTTCCTGACGCCGTGCTCATCGAGGTGGAACACGAGCGCACTGCTTTGCCGTTCACGTGCACAGTGCAGGCGCCGCAGAGACCCATGCCGCAGCCGTATTTTGTGCCAGTCAGTCCGAGTTCATCGCGCAGGTACCAAAGCAGAGGCATATCGGGATCGCCATCGTAGGTGCGATCCGCACCATTCACTTTTAAACGGATCATGTGTCCTTCCGGTTGGTAAGACAGTCGCCGGCGTTCGGCGTTACTACAGAGGATAAATGAAACCGAGCTGTTAAAAGATGATGAATATTCTGTAATTCTGTTGAACGGCAGCACCTAACCGGAAGCCGCGCAGGAACTTAGTGGGTTCTGCGGCGCTGAGCAGCAACATACAACCAGCTCAGCCGTCGTTCCATCGGACTGAGGAGCGGATCAGTTATGTTGATAGCCGGAATATTGATACTGGTCTCCGTCCTCACAGTCCTAACGCTTCGTTGGCTCTACGCGCACAGTCATGCGTTTTTTTTCCTCTGCACAGCCATTGAACGGTTCTTGGTGCGGAGGAACTTCGATGCGCCCGGTGCCGGCGGTGCCGATTCTACTTCCCGCAAGGCGCGCGCAGCCGCGCCTTGATCTGTGCTCAATCAACGTTCCTGACACTCGAACGGGTGGAAACGTGGGTTGGCTTGCCTATAAAGGTATCCTGAGCGTCAATGCCCGCTCCGTAGCATGGTGACCGGAGTCACGTTGACGGGACACCGCCAGCATTAGAAGATGGGCGACCGACGCTACGGGAGAAGAATCCCAGCGCGCAAGGACCCATCTGCATGCCGATAGACGGTTTAGCGACACAGCGGTTCAAGCTTGCAAACCATGTTCTGTTGCCGATTTACGTTGAATTGGCGCAGTCGATGGGTTCCGCCGCGCCTGCACGTCCCAAGGGCATTGTCGAAGGGGAAAGTGAGCACGTCGCCGATCCGGAAGAGTGGTTAGCGGCTATTGACTCAGTAGTAACGCCTGCACAGTTGCGGCAATTCATTCAGAAGAGTGGCCTGGCAAACCGAAAAGAATCGCTCGAGTGGATGATCAAGCGCTACGTGAAGCGCGCCGGCGTGAGCCAACCCGACCTCGATAAGCTGGACTTCCTGCTCGTACAGTATCTTTCGGCTTGCCACGGCGATAAAGCCGAAGCCAACGACTTCCCACTGGAAAAGGTTGCGGCCGTCCTGGAACCGCTGGTTGGCGCCATGGCAAAGCCACTGCCGCCATGGAGCGTGAAGCTCAACGAGCTTGCCGACGAAATGAAGGCCTACGAGCATCTGCAGGACATGACCAAGCATGAGCTCGTCGAGCGAGGTCGCAAGCTGAAAAGCTCCATCCGCCGCCAGCCAAATGATCCTACGATCCTGATTACCTTCGCGCGTTTCAACTATCTCGTGCGTGCGACCTTTGTCCTGCTCTGGCAAGCGGACGTCTGGTGGATCGAAGAAGGCCTGAAATATCTCGAATCGCGCGGCGAATGCTTCCTCGACTGCTCCACCGTCCAATTCTCACCCATCCAGCCCATCACGGAGCTCTATCCCATTCTCGACAAGTGGAAGAATCCGTCGCTCGCCGACTACGCATTGGATTCGACTTACCGCCAACTGCAGGGACTGCGCCATATCGTTGATACGGCGATGGGGCCAGTATACGAATAGTGCGGGTCCAACTGGACCGGATGCATACTACGAGTTAGGCCCATCAATCAAGGTCCCGTCTTTTGATTTCATCAAGCGCAGCTTATACTCTGAAATATTCCATGCCTCAGGCGACGGTATCTATTCGACTACTCGTACCCGATGATGCTGAAGCATTTTGGAATCTGAGGATGGAAGGACTTCGCTCTGAACCAGCTGCATTTCGCGAGTCCGAGGCTGAACACAAGGCTGGCTCAACAAAAGCGACTCGGGAACGGTTGGCACGCCATGGGAGCGACTTCATTGTCGGTGCTTTTATCGAGAGAACACTAATCGGCACTGCAGGATTCCACCGAGACCAGGGCGATAAGGTGCGCCACAAAGGCCTGATTTGGGGCGTTTATGTTTCACCGCATATACGACGATCGGGAGTCGCGCGAGAGATGTTGAAGACCTTATTGCAGCAGGTGAGAATGATTGGCGGTATGGAATACCTGTATTTGTGGGTCGCGGATTCACAAGCTGCCGCCCGGCAATTGTATGATTCCCTCGGTTTCCGGCTTTGCGGAACCGAACCGCGAGCTCTTCGGCTAGGTAGCGCGACGTATGTAGATGAGCACTTGATGGTTCTCCCTCTCTGAACCTGGTATGTGATCATACCGAAATCAGATTTCGAAACGATCTCCCGACAATCAGATGATTTTCAAGTCGCAACCGTGATGTGGTATCAATGACCATGGCCGCGGATCAGCCACTTTGGGGTGTTAAGGACCAGAACAGCCGCCTGGCTGAGCTGACTGCACGCACGTCCGATGCAACGAAAGAAGCGCCGCTGCGCCGTGATGTGCGCTCGCTCGGAATCCTGCTCGGTCGTGTATTAACGGAACAACATGGCAGCGAATTATACGAGCTCGTGGAACGGCTGCGGCGCGCGCTGATCCATCACCGCGAGCGCTCGGCAGAGCCGGGCTCAGGGCTGAAACTGGCCGATGATGATCTCATGGCGGATGTTAGGGAGATCGTCGCAAAGATGGAAGTCGAAGAGGCTTACCGGGTCACAAAAGCCTTCGCGATCTATTTTGAACTAACAAATCTGGCGGAAACCAATCATCGCAAGCGCCGCCGACGCGCAGGAAAGCTTCACCTGGACGAACCGCCGTTGCCAGGATCTTTTCGTGGCACATTGCTTCGCATGAAACAGGCGGGCATCTCGGCCGAAGACGCCCTGGAAACCTTGCGTAGAGTCAAGGTTATTCCCGTATTTACAGCGCATCCAACAGAAGTCTCTCGGCTCACTGTCCTGCTGAAACGGCGCCGCATCGCGGCTTTACTGGAGCGACTGGATCGCCTGCCGTTGACTGACGCCGAGGCACTGGAATGCGAGTCCGTCATCAAAGCGGAAATCACTGGCCTGTGGCAAACCGATGAAGTGCGTCTGCGGAAACCCCGCGTTTCGGATGAGATCCGCATCGGGCTGGAATATTTTCCGATGTCCCTGTTCGAGACGATGCCCCGGCTATACCAGGAATTTCGCGATTCCTTCCTGAAGGTGTACGGGTTGGATCTTGACCAGGCGCACTTGGCGGAATTGGTCAATTTCGGATCGTGGATCGGCGGTGATCGGGACGGAAATCCATTTGTGACTCCCGACTGCACGAGGGATGCGCTGGAGAAGGCCCGCGCGGCTATCCTCGATTTTTACAGTAAAGCGATCTGGGAAATGCTGGAAGGCCTCAGCGCCTCGGTGCGGCAAGTGGGGGTTTCCGACGAACTGCGAAAGAAGTTGGCGGAATACGAATCTCGCATTGAAAACGTAGAGTTTCGCTGGGCGGCACAAGCCGAAATCGAACTGTATCGGCGTTTTTTGGGATATGTGCTTCGGCGTTTGCAAAGCACACAGAAAGCGCGAGCGAACGAAGGTTACGGCAATGCAGAAGAGTTCGAGGCGGATCTGCTGCTGGTACACCGAAGTCTGTGTGAAAACCGCGGGGCGAATCTTGCGGAGATGCTGATTAACCCGCTGCTACGCAAGCTGCACATCTTCGGATTTCGGCTCTACACGCTCGATATCAGGCAACATGCGCGCGTGCATGCGCAAGCATTGAAAGAGCTGACGGCTGCGGTTCAGGCTGGAGGTGAGCGCGGAGACCTGGCGAGTTCGCTTTCTCCGGCGACGATCGAAGTTCTGGATACGATGCGCACCGTGAAGCATTTGAAGGAAACCTATCCGCCTCAATCAATTCGGCAATACGTAATCAGCGGCGCGGAGACGGAGCAGGATGTATTTGCCGTCCTCCAGCTTGCGGCTTTGGGTGGGGTAAGAGTTTCGGGAGACGCAAACGATCCCGGCCTGATGCCGGTCCCGCTATTCGAGTCCATCGAATCGCTGCGTGCAGCTTCAGGGGTAATGCGGCGAATCTGGACGGTGCCCGGGTATCAACCGGCGCTCGATTCCTGGGGACGCTGGCAGGAAGTGATGCTCGGCTATTCCGATTCGAATAAGGACGGAGGCATGCTTACCAGCACGTGGGAATTGTATAAGGCCCATCGCGACCTGCACCGAGTTGCCGAAGAGTGCAATGTAAAACTGCGCCTGTTTCATGGCCGCGGAGGCACGGTCGGACGCGGTGGCGGTCCCACCCACGCAGCGATCCTCGCGCAGCCCCCCGGCTACTTCTCCGGGCAGATTCGCATTACCGAGCAGGGCGAAGTGATGAACTGGAAGTATGCCGATCCCGTGCTCGCCGAATGGAATCTGGAACTGATGATTTCGGCATGCCTCGAAGCGATGGTGCGTCCGAATGGGCCTGCTCCGGGGAGTGATGAACGATGGGGCCCAGCGATGGAGGAGATGTCGGGTTGCGCGTATGCGTTTTACCGGCAGCATATTGCGGAAAATCCGGACATCATGGAATATTTCGAGCAGGCTACCCCGGTTAACGAGCTCGACAACGCGCGCATCGGATCGCGCCCGCCCCGCCGCACCAAAACACGCCGTCTTGAAGATCTGCGCGCCATACCCTGGGTGTTCGGATGGATGCAGAGCCGTCACGCCGTACCCGCTTGGTTTGGCGTGGGATTCGCCCTTGAGCGCTTTTGCTCAAAAAGCAAGGCGAATGAAGCGTTCCTGCGCGACATGTTCAAGCAGTTTCCATTGCTCTCCGATTTGATTCGCAATGTCGAGATCGCAATGGCGAAAGCCGACATGGGCATTGCCCACATGTATGCCCGGCTGGTGAAAGATGAGACGTTACGTGAGCGAGTTTTCTCGGTGCTGGCGGAAGAATTTCATCGTACCCGGCAAATGATTCTCCACATTACCGAGCAGCACGAACTGCTGCAGAATAATCCGGTCCTCTCGCGCTCCATCCGTCTGCGCAATCCATACGTGGATCCCATGAGTTTGATCCAGGTGGAACTCTTGCGCCGCAAGCGCGCCGGCTTGGATACCGAGATGCTGAACTACTCTCTCGGCGCTACGATCAACGGCATCGCCGCCGGTTTGCACAATACCGGATGAGCTGCGACGCGGGTTACTCGCGGCTTTCGAACGTATGCATATTGCGCTCATGATCGGCGGTGTAACTTCACTGGCTGCATGGGCATTCCTTCTACTTGCGCGTGGAGCTTTCTGGCGAATTCGGGGCTTACCTTCTCCGACCGCAATTCGTGTTAATTCGAACCTGACAATTGCGACCGTAATTCCTGCGCGCAACGAAGCGGATGTCATCGCTCGCGCCGTTACCAGCCTGTTGCAACAACAGATCGATGCCACTGTTAACCTCATCCTGGTTGATGACAGCAGTGATGACGGTACCGCGGTCGTTGCCATGGAGGCCGCGACGGCGCTCGGCTATTCACATCGGCTCACCGTTTTTCGAGGCATGCCTCTTCCTCCCGGCTGGTCAGGCAAAGTCTGGGCCCAGCAACAGGGTGTTGAGAAAGCACTGGAGTTTAATCCGGACTATTTGCTGCTCACCGACGGTGATATCGAGTACGACCCTGACAGTCTTGCCCTGCTGGTTGGTCTCGCAAAAATCAATAACTCCGACCTGACATCATTCATGGTGAAATTGCACTCTAGCTCTTGGTTCGAGCGCTGGCTCATTCCGGCATTCGTGTTTTTCTTTTTTATGCTCTACCCGCCCGCATGGATCTCAAATCCGCACAAGAGAACTGCTGGCGCTGCGGGTGGTTGCATGCTGCTTCGTCCCGAGGCGCTTACCAGAGCCGGTGGGCTGCAGGCCATTCGTGGTGAGATCATTGACGACTGCTCGCTTGCTCGCGCGGTAAAGGCCACCGGCGGAAAACTCTGGCTGGCGCCGACAGAAATTGCGAAGAGTATTCGTCCCTACACATCCATCGCCGAAATCGGCCGAATGATCTCGCGCACTGCCTTCAATCAGCTCGGCCACTCAGCCTTGTTGCTGATCGGAACCCTGTTTGGCCTCGCAATCGTCTACCTTTTTCCGGTCGCATTGCTTTTCTCGCACCACGCAATTGCCGGTGCGCTCGGCGCCGCCAGCTGCATTGCCATGCTGATTGCGTACCTGCCTATGATCCGGTTCTACCACCTGAATCCTGCTTGGGCCTTGAGCCTCCCTTTGGCCGCCGTCTTTTACATGGGAGCTACTATCCATTCCGCGATCCAGTACTGGTCCGGAACAGGCGGCATGTGGAAAGGAAGGGCGCAAGATAAAGGCGCAGATCTTACAGGAGAGGACACGGGGCACGCACCGGCTGGAAAAGAACCTTTGTGAGAACTCGTTTTTCGAGCGGTCACGTGGAACAAAGATTTCAAGTCCGTGTGAGCGGACGCTCGAAAGTAGCCTCTGACGAAGTCCTCGGTAAAGGTAGAATTGATCGAGTCCGCTTTATCGGACGCATGAAGTTCTCTCCCAAACTCGGAAGAGGTGACGATAACCTTACTGCAGTACTCCCTCTCCTTGCCGCCGCTGCAAAGGCACGCTCTTTTGTGAGATGATCTGCGGCTGTTCAGGCTATCTCAGAGAGACCCAGTGACTCGCCGCATCCTCATCGCCTTGTTGATTCTTCTGTTCAGCGTAGTGGCCGTTGCAGCCGCCAACCGCATTGTGTTCCTGCAATTGGGGTTGCATATTGTTCAGGAAAGAGTGGGCTTGGTGCCGCTGCGCGACGAAGACCGTCCTGCGCGCTTGCAGCAATTGTTCACGAACGCCGGTTGCCCGCAAGACCACCAGCAGCTGCAGACTACTGATTCGGAGCTGCCAAACGTGATCTGTACGATTCGCGGCAGCGGGCCGAACGCAATCGTGATCGGAGCCCACTACGATCATCATGGAGGTTCGGGTGCCCTAGATAACTGGAGTGGCGCCGCAATGCTGCCCATCCTCGCCGAATCCATCGGTTCAGTTGCCATGCGACATACGCTGATATTCGTCGCCTTCGGAGGGAAATATCACGGTGCCAGCGGCTCTCGCGTATTCATGCGCAACCTGACCGATGACCAGAAACAGCACATCACTGCGATGATCAACCTTGATAGCCTCGGCCTGACCATGCCCCGTTACTGGCCGGACAACGGTCTGGTTCAGCCGCTGCAAATCGCAGCGTTGAACGAGCACCTGCCGCAATTGAGGGCGTGGCAGGTTGATCACGAAGGTCTCGCAGATACTGATGTATTTCGCAAAGCGAAGATCCCCAGCATTACCATCCATTCACTTGGCCGCGAGGGAACAGACCTCCTCTACGTCGTGCACTCCCGGGAAGACACGGTGAAGGCGCTCGACATGCGCGCCTATTACGAAACTTATCAGATCCTTTCTGTATTCCTTGCCTACCTCGATCAGATCGACGGCTCGATTCGCCTGGGGCCGTCCGATATTCCCATGCACGACCGCATGCGCCAGCCGGGCTCGCACCAGCACCGTTAGCCGAAAAACATTCTGTTGCGCAAAGTTTTGCGATTCCATTTTGAAATTTTCCACAAAATGAATTTTTGGAACCAATGCTGCTACTGCTGTGTATGAGGGTGAGCAATTAATTTGTTTCTACCCAGAAGCATTCCCAAATTTGTTTGAACGCCACAGGTATTCCCAGGTAGGTAAGGAATGGGTTTCCGTCATACATCAGAAGTAACATTCTTGCAGTTGAGTCATTCTGTTTTCTGTGTACAGTGCGAACTTATCAGCTATAACAGCACCACGAATTGTCTTGCTTGCGGCAGCCAGGCGATCTTGAATCTTGGACGCCTCATGGGCGGCTCTCTCCTCGCGCACGATACTGCAACCGTCATAACCGACGAAAAGATGCGAAGCGTTGTTGCAGAACTGCTCGGCCCCAATGCTCTGGGACGGAAACCGGCGACTCCAGTGGAAGCTCCGGCGAACCCTGGGCCCCGTTTGGTTGCGCGTTCCGCGGAGAGCGCCCCCGGAAAAATTCCCGTCCGGTCGGAGCATTCGCCTGACTATCGCGTTGTCAATGGTTCCCTGGTTCATCTCGACTCGCCGATACGACTCGTGCTCGATCGCGCTATCGGACTTACAGACGCGTCGGGTTCGGCACTGGCGCTTGTGAATGATGGTCGTCTGCAATGTCATGCCAGCATGGGATCTGGTGTTCCGGAGTTAGGAGCGCCCGTGAGCACCCAGCGTGGCTTATCGGGACTGAGCGTGCGTACCGGAAAAGCGTATCGCTGCGATCGGGTTACGGGCGATCCGTATGTCGATCTCCAGGCTTGCCGCTCGCTCGGTATTCAATCGCTCGTAGTTGCTCCGCTTGTGCACCTGCAGCAGGTGCTCGGTATTCTTGAAGTCCTTTCAACCCAGCCATGCGCGTTTGACGATCACGATGTTGCCACCGTACAGTTCCTGGCCAGCATGATGGTGATGATTCTTACAAAACGTGACGAAAAGGACGTAACCCCCTCCGTACTGGCAGCGTCCAGCTCCATGGTCAATCGGCGGACATCTGCGCTTGTCGTGTAAAGAATCGTAAAGAAGGTGTGGTGTCGCTGGATTCGGCGAAAAGCTGCCACTTATAGTGACTGAATGTACGGACGGAAGTTTCTGCTCGTGTTCGGCATGTTTTTTGCTGTTTCAGGAGTGCAGATTAGCGGCCAGACCACTGCCACATCGCAGCCGTCTGCCCCCAGCGGCACCGCCACCGACGCGAGCGAGCATCAATCCTCCGGAATGAGTCCGCAAAAACGCCGTACTCAAAAAAGCAAAGAAGAACTGGAAATCGAACGTAAAGAGCAATCGCAGAGAATTCTCGGCGTCGTGCCGGACTTTGGCACGACCAGCCGTCACCACGCGCCGCCGTTGACACCCGGTGAAAAGCTGCATTTGTTTGTGAAAGGTACTGCCGACCCGTTTAATTGGACCGCGATTGGAATTCAAGCGGGAATCAGTCAGGGAGAGGACGAGTTCCGGGAATACGGGCAGGGCGCCTCCGGATACTTCAAACGGTATGGCGCGGCCCTGGCCGACAACACCTCTAGCGGATTCTTCGCCAACTTCCTTTATCCTATCGTCTTCAAAGACGACCCCCGTTATTTCCGCGCAGGGCAGGGCAGCATCAAACGTCGTGTCGGGTATTCGCTGGCCCAGGAGTTCGTCTGCCATAGCGATAAAGGCACCAGTCGCACCAATTTTCCCAACATCCTCGGTGCCTTTACCGCGGGGGCGATCTCGAACTCCTACTATCCGCCAAGTGATCGCGGCTTCGGCCTGACCATGAGCCGCAGCGCCATTTCTCTCCTCTATGGGAGCGTGGGCGGCTTGATGTCCGAGTTTTGGCCTGACATCGACCGCAAAGTCTTCCATAAGAAAGACAAAAGCCAGCAACCACCCACTCCTTAGCGTCTTCACCTTCTTTCCTCCGGCCAGTTCACGACTAGTGACTGCTTCGGGTATCCTTTGTTGCCGTAGTGTGAGGGAGGATGATGATGAAATTCATCAGTCTGCTTGGCCTTGCTTTGTACTTGACGGTGGCATCACTTGCACAACAACTGCACTCGGCGCAAACTTCTGACCGCATTGCGCGAGAAGTCCGCCACGAGCTGCTCATGCTGCCTTATTACGACGTTTTCGACGACATCAAATACAGAGTGGACGGATACAACGTCATTCTCATCGGATACGTCACTAATCCCGCGTTGAAGTCCGATGCAGGCAACGTCGTCAAAAAAATCGAAGGCGTTGAGCAGGTAAAGAACGACATCGAGGTGTTGCCGCCTTCTTCGATGGATTCCCAACTGCGTCGCAGACTCTATCGTGCGATCTACGGCTTTCCTTCCTTACAGAAGTATGACTTGCCCGTCATCAAGCCGATTCGAATTATTGTCAAGGGCGGGCGCGTCATTCTGGAAGGCGTCGTCGATAACGAGGCCGATAAGAAGCTCGCCGGGGTGCGTGCCAACTCAGTGCCGGGAATCTTTGCCGTGACCAACAACCTGCAGGTCGTTCCTGCGAAAACAAGCTGAATGGACTTGCGGTTGCAGAGAAGGGAGAATCGTGCCGATCCAACATCTTCTGTTGCGCAGCCTTCCTGAGGCAGCCATCGGCACTTTTCTCGCTCTTTTTCCTATCGTAAATCCGTTCGGTGCAGTGCCAATTTTCTTTGCGCTCACCTCACCCTACGAAAACGCGGAGCGCCGTAAGACAGAAATCAAGGTCGCCATCTCGGTCATCACCATCCTGGTTTTCTTTCTTCTCGTCGGACGATTCGTGCTGAACTTCTTTGGGATTAGCTTACCCGTATTGCGTATCGCCGGCGGCCTCATCGTTGCGAATACGGCCTGGGGCATGGTCACGAGCAAAAGCAGAATTACTCCTGCGGAAGGTGATGAGGCAGCTACCAAGGAAGACATTTCGTTTACGCCGATGGCAATGCCAATCCTCGCCGGACCAGGTTCAATTGGCGTGGTAATGGGACTGGCCGCGAACAGCACGAATTTCATGGCTTACATTGGAATGATCGTAGGAATCGCCGTGCTCGGTTTGGTTGTCTATCTCTTCTTGCGACTCGGCGGACCTTTAGTTCAGTGGCTGGGCCCGAATGCGGTCGGTTCCATCAACCGTATTTTCGGATTCCTGATCCTCGCCGTCGCCGTGCAGTTGGTCTGGGATGGCCTCGCCGAGTTCCGCTTCTGATCTCAGAATACCCGGCCAACCTGGAAAAAGAACTTCTTGTGTCCCGTGGTTCCGTAACTTCCGCCGGCAATTACCGGCCCAAACGCGGTTTGAACGATCATCCCAAGTACTCCATCCGCCGGCCATTGCGATTCGTTTCGCTGGTTATAAACGCGGCCTCCTTCCACTTCGCCGTAAGCGTAGATTCCTTTGCCAAGAATGGCTGGGAACTTCACGATTTGTTCCAGGTACCCAGCTTGAATCAGAGCATACTGGTTGGTAAGCAGTTCGTTGCGGCCATAAGCGGCGAGCCTCAGCGGATCACCTAAGCTGAAGGAAGGCAGACCGGATTGTGTGTAGCCAAAATCAGTGCCGCCTGAAAATGTAGTGAACACCGTCCCTAGACTGCTCACCGGCTGGTAGCGCGCGCCGCGGATTTCGGCGGAAGGAAATGCGCTCGGAACTCCGAGGTAAGTATCGAACCAACTGAAGTGCGAGTCGATCGTCTCCCCTTCGTGAGGTACGACCGGATCATCGACTAGATCGAGATGATACGAAACAGAACTCTCACCCAACCGGTCGCCGAGATTGCCCAGTACGGGTGAGCCCACTTGCTGCTTCAACGTCAGATAGCCCAGCTCATATCCAAACCGAAGCTCACTGCTCCGGCCGAACATATAACCAGCGTCGAAATAGCCGGATACCTTCTGCATGCGATAAGCCGCAATCTGAGTATTCCGGTAATAAACGTCGAATGGTGAGGTGTTCGCGATAATGCCAGGGTCGATGAACCAGCCGGGAACCGATCGGAATGGACGGAAGTAGTCCGTCGAGAGGCCGTACTCGGACCCAAACGCAAGATCCGTTCGCCATTCCGACTCGCTCTCTCCTGTCCCAAACTTGGTGAGACGGGCGCCAAGCGCAAACCGGACATTCTGAATCTCAGATCCATCAATTGCGATCAGCGGATTAATCAGAATGGGCGATTGTTTCTGCGCTGCACTAATCAGCAGTCCCGTTTGCCCCTGCTGTTGGGCGAGACTGTAATCCAGCGTCGAAAATCTGCCTGTGCCGACAATTCGGGTCAGGTCCTGGTTGAGTTTCGTGTAGTCAAGCGGTCTGCCGGTAAGCTTCTTCAAGTCCCGCTGTATCATCTTCGTGGCATCTGGCGTAGCGCCCTGAACGGCAACGAACTCTGGCTGCTGGACGACATTGATCCGGCGCGAATTGCGCTCCGCTACGTACTGATTCCATGTCGCATCGTCGACGCTGAACTGTCGAAGGATGCTGGCTTTTTCTTTGGCAGCCTCGTAGCCGCGCGCAATGAGCTTATTCACATCCTGGTAATCGGTCGAACTGAAATCGGAAACGTCAACCGAAACCAGCAAATCCGCTTTCTGCATGCTCGCCAATTCATTTGCGGCTACCACCACGGAGACCGACTCAGACATTACACCAAACGATGAAAGCGTTGCCCCTGGCGAAAGCGGTTTCGTCTGCAGATGTACGGCGAGAACGAGGTCAGCGCCCATCGCGCGCCCCACGTCGACGGGCAAATTGTCCAGGAGCCCTCCATCTACGTAAATGTGCTGACGGTCCGATACTGGGCTGAAAAACGCCGGCAGTGACATCGAGGCGCGCATCGCCTGCGCGACCGGTCCACTGTCAAAAACGTACTTCTGCCGCGACACCAGATCGACAGCCACGCAGCGGAACGGTATCGGCAATTGATCGAAATTCTTGATGTCCGAATACGGAAGCATGTACCGATCGAGAATCAGCCCGACTTGGTAGCCGGAATTGAATCCGGAGGGCAGGCGCAAGCCGCTTTGCAGGCCTAATTCGAGCGCGTTGGGATAATCCCGATAATCCTGCTTCCGCCGATAGGCAAGATCCTGGTAGGGGATCTGATCGCTCAGCACAGCGTCCCAGTCGATGCTGTTCACGATCTGTTGCAGTTGTGCCGGATCGTTCCCAGTAGCATAGAGTCCGCCAACCAGCGCGCCCATGCTCGTCCCGGCCAGATATCGCACGGGAATATGGTTCTCCTCCAGCCAGCGAATCACGCCGATGTGCGCGATTCCCAGCGCGCCTCCGCCCTCCAGAACCAGCCCTATCCGCGGGTGCGGCGTCGCGGAAGGTTGTTGGGGTATTGCCAGCGAGGTGAAAAGACAGAGCGCAGCCAGCAGCAGGTGTAATTTCATAGGCGACTCTCCCGAGCATTATCACCTCTGGGAGTGAGCCCCGAAATAATCGCCTTGTCACATCTATTATTGGTTCAACGGAACGGATACTTTATAGTGTTCAGCAAGCCAACATGGACTTTGACCAGTTAACGACGTTTATCGAAGTTGCCAAACTGGGAAGTTTCTCGCGTGCCGGACAGAAGGTTTTTCGTTCTCAATCGGCGGTTAGCGCGCAGATCCGCCAGCTCGAGGACGAGTATGGCGAGAAGTTACTCGATCGCAGCGGCAAGGTAGTCAGGCTCACCCCCGCTGGCGAAGTCTTTTTTGAATACGCGCAACGCCTGCTCACGTTACGTCGTGAATCGCAACGGGCGGTCGCCGATCAGGGAAACACTCCCCGCGGTGTGCTCGCCATTGGCGCCAATGAGGCCACCTGCCTCTACGTGCTCCCTGATGTCTTCGCCGAATATCTGCGCCTCTACCCGGCAGTCCAGATCAGCATATACCGCAACTTCAGCCGCAAGATTCTGGAGCGGGTTGAAGACGGCTCAATCGACGTTGGCATTGTTACGCTCCCCGTAAAGTCCAGCAGTCTGAAAGTGCGGTCCATTTTCAAAGACAAGCTTATGCTGATGGTGGATGCCAACAGTCCTCTTGCAAAGCTTCCAACTGTCGCTATCAGCCAGGTGGCAGAGCAGCCACTTATCTTTCCCAAAACGGGCTACACGCGCCAGATCCTCGACAAGCTCTTCCGTCCCTACAACACCCAGCTTCAGGTGCGTATGGAACTCCCGAGCGTTGGCATGATCAAGAGCTTTGTAACCGCCGGATTGGGCGTCTCGCTCATCAGTACCAGCTTTGCCCGTGACGAGGTGCGCTCCGGGCAGGTGAAACTGGTCCCGCTAAAGGACGTGGAATTGACCCGTGAACTCGGGCTCGTTTACCGCCGCGATCGTAGCTTGCCGCGTTCAGCGGCCGCTTTCGTCGAACTGATCCAGCATCGGACCCCAGCGATGAAAGCCGCCGTCGCTGCACTTACCGAAAAAACTGCGCCCCGGCCCGCTGCCCACGCGTAGACGCGTTTTTCTGATCCGAAACATCAAAAATTCGAATTTCCCCTCTGTCGCCTTGCGCGCTTTAATAGGCACAGCCCATAGGGCATTCATTACCTAAGGAGGAAGCAAGGTGGTTTGTCCGACCTGTCATTCTGAATTCACTTCTTTGAATCCTTGCTCCTGCCATTCGCTGTCATTCGCTTCGGTAGTGCAGGAATCCAAAGAAGACCGGAAATTGTCCGACGCGGAACCCGTATATGCCCAGACGGGATTGAGCAATCCGTTCTGGGAGACTCCGTCGCGAGATTAACTGTTGCGTGTCTCTTAGTTAGTGCTCCTGCTGTGTCTTCATACGTAGTGCTGGTTCTCCTCCTATAGCGTGTGCTGTGAAGGGAGATGGCGCCCTGCTCCGGGGCGCCTTTTTATTTACTGAAGAACATCGTGAGCGCCCTTCGCGGCGCGGGCGACCTTCGCCCGAGTGGACAACAGTCATGCTGCCTGTGCTTCAACATTGAAGTATCATCCTCTGGTGCTCCGCCGCTCTTCGTCGTCGAAAGCCGAACGCCGTGCCCTCTCCGCTTATGTCAAACTGCTCCGCGCCAGTGACACGGTTCACGCATTAGCCACCCGCGATCTCTCCCAGTGGGACCTCACCGCCAGCCAGTTTGCCGTGATGGAGGCCCTGTATCACATCGGTCCGATGGTCCTCTCGGAAGTTGCCCGAAAAATCCTGAAAACCGGCGGCAATCTGACCATGGTAGTCCGCAATTTAGAGAAGCGCGGACTTGTGAAGCGGGTTCCAGGTCAGCACGATCGCCGTTTTGTGAGTCTCAGCCTTACAGATAAAGGCTCCCGCCTCATCGCCGAGCTCTTCCCCATGCACGCAGCCTGCATCACTCGACTGCTCGCCCGACTCAGTGCGGACGAACAGGAGCGGCTCGCTGCCCTTTGCCGCAAATTAGGACGAGGTTTGCAGGAATGGGTAATCGACCAGGGAAAACCCAGGTACAGCAGAGCCCAAAAGAACTGAAACACCAAGAACTGAAGAACTTGCCTCTGAAACTATTTTAACGTTAAAGCATCTAATTCCCCTGTAGAAGGGAGTTGGGGACATGATCACAGTACGGCCGGCAGGCCAGCGTGGACACTTTGACCACGGTTGGTTGAATACCTATCACACTTTTTCTTTCGCGGATTACTACGATCCTGAGCATATGGGATTTCGCGCTCTGCGCGTAATCAACGAGGACTGGGTTCAACCCGGCCATGGCTTTGGTACGCATCCCCATCGCGACATGGAGATCGTTACCTATGTCCTCGAAGGGGGTCTCTCCCACAAAGACAGCATGGGGAACGGCTCCACCATTCTGCCCGGCGACGTCCAGCGTATGAGCGCCGGTACTGGGGTGTTGCATAGTGAATTCAACCATTCGAAGGATGAACCGGTTCATCTACTACAGATATGGCTTTTGCCGGAAACCCGCGGCATTACGCCCAGCTACGAGCAGAAGAACTTCGCCCGCGAGGAGAAGCTCAACCGCTTGCGTCTGCTTGCTTCACCTGACGGACGCGACGGCGCCGTAGCGATCCACCAGGACGCGGAGTTGTACACCTCGGTTCTGGAAGCCGGCAAGGCGGTGCACCATACCCTGCAGTCGGATCGCTACGCGTGGCTGCAAGTGGCTCGCGGCACTGTAAACCTGAATGGAAACAAGCTGAAGCACGGGGATGGCGCTGCTATCAGCAACGAGAAGCAGCTTAACATTATCGGACTGCCAGGTGATGAGGACGCCGAAGTGCTCCTCTTCAGTCTGGCGTAGTCGAACTGCGGCCGCCCTCACCATAGGCGGCCGCATTCAACTAAATCGAGTGCAGGAGGCGTTGCGGGTTAGGAAGGCTGCTGTCGTCGTCAGACTTCTCGGGGAGCTGATTCTTTTCCGCACCAGGTTTGCTCGGCGCCACCGCTTGCGGAGCAGCAGTCA
The DNA here is from genome assembly GCA_021324365.1 of Terriglobia bacterium. GTDB lineage: Bacteria > Acidobacteriota > Terriglobia > Terriglobales > Acidobacteriaceae > JAJPJE01. The sequence goes on from JAJPJE010000118.1 coordinate 30,195, forward strand.
CGCAATTGCCCGCTTTGTCCTTGGTGGCGCAAGTATCCTTCGATCGCGACTGAACCTGGTTCTGGGGATTGTTCTGGTTTGCGGCGTGCTGTTGTTGCAGATCCCGCATCTTGAGAGCGCTAAGTTCCTTGCTGTCCAGAAACAGCGTCTTGATCATCGTGCGTTGCGAATCGATCGTACGTCCCTGCTGGAAACTTAGGCCAGCAACGATGATCGACGAGAAAACCAGGATTACGATCAATCCATCGCGCGTGAATCCTGCACGACGGGGAAGTTTGGGACCGCTGAGATTCTCTGCCACAGTTCACCCCAGGAGCCTACCTAGTAAATACCACTTAGATGCAGTTCTAAGACCAAAGCTGCATTTCGTGCAAGGCGTTATTCTTTGATGAGTTGGCTTCGGGCTCCGGTGGCATCGAAACTGATCAGGTGAAAAGAATTGCACACTCCTGCACATTGTTGCTAGCGCACTCCACAGCAGTGTGTTGTTTTGTTGCAAGCTGCACGCGTTCAGTAACTTTCCATCAGTTCCTGTAAATGTGGAACGCTTGACGAACCTCTGTGTGTTACTCGCAAAAGTCGCCGCTGTTGCCCTCCGATTCGGCATCTTCTAATATCGCAGCTATAAACCGCACTTATGTCACCCAAAAATCCGAGTAATGGAAAACAGCTGACCACACGTCCGATTCAGGACGTCTTTGAAGGCCGAAGTCCGACCGAATCGGAAAAGCAGTGGGCCGAAAAGACCCTGGAACCCTTGCTCGAAAAATCTCCTGAGAAGCCGATCGGAGCTCCTACTGGCACAAACCTGGACGAGAACGGCAATGCCCGTTTCAGTACCATTTCGAACGTACCGATTCGCCGTTTGTACACGCCCGCCGATCTTCCCTCCGACTGGAGCTATGACAAGTATCTCGGCTATCCCGGTCAGCCGCCATTCACGCGCGGCATTCACGCCAGCGGCTACCGCGGCAAGCTATTCACTATGCGCCAATTCTCCGGCTTCGCCTCCCCGGAGGAGACCAATCAACGTTACAAGTACCTGCTCGAACATGGCGGCAGCGGTCTTAGTGTCGCCTTCGACTTGCCCACTTTGATGGGCTACGACAGCGATCATCCCTTCAGCGAAGGCGAGGTCGGCAAATGCGGAGTTGCCATTGACTCGCTCGAAGACATGGAAATCCTCTTCAACGGAATCGATCTGCGGAACGTAACCACCTCCATGACGATCAATTCGCCGGCCAGCGTGCTCTGGGCGATGTACCTGGTGGTCGCAGAAAAACAGGGCGCCGATTGGAAGCAGATTTCGGGCACCATTCAAAACGACATCCTCAAGGAATACATCGCGCAGAAGGAGTACATCTATCCGCCGGCACCCTCGATGCGGCTCGTCATCGACACCTTCGAATTCGGATCGAAATTCACGCCGCGCTTCAACACCGTTTCCATCAGCGGATACCATATCCGTGAAGCCGGTTCTACCGCGCTGCAGGAACTCGCATTCACCATTTACGATGGAGTGGAATACGTCGAATGGGCACTGAAACGAGGCCTTGATGTCGACGAGTTCGGCCCGCGCCTAAGCTTCTTCTTCAATGCCCATAACGACTTTTTTGAAGAGATCGCGAAGTATCGTGCGGCGCGGACAATTTGGTATCGCCTGATGACCGAGCGCTTCAAGGCAAAGAATCAGCGCACCTGGCTTTTGCGCTTTCACACCCAGACCGCGGGTGTTTCCCTTACTGCTCAACAGCCGATGAACAACATCGCCCGGGTCGCATTGCAGGCGTTAGCGGCGGTTCTCGGCGGAACTCAGTCGTTGCACACCGATTCCTATGACGAAGCCCTCGCGCTTCCGACGGAGCAGGCAGCGCGCATCGCATTGCGTACGCAACAGATCATCGCTTACGAAACGGGCGTAGCAAATACCGTTGATCCACTGGCCGGTTCCTACTTTGTCGAGCGACAGACGCTCGACATGCAAAAGGGCGCCTTCGATTACTTCCAGAAACTCGATGCAATGGGCGGAATGGTGAAGGCCATCGAGCGCGGGTATCCGCAGAAAGAGATCGCAGAAGCCAGTTATCAATTTCAACGTGCCGCCGAAGCGCGCGAGAAAGTTATTGTTGGCGCAAACGAATTCACTGTCGAAGAGCCCGCACCGGAGATCCTGTACATAGGAGACGAAGTGGCACACGCGCAGTCCGCAAAGCTGAAGCGATTGCGCGAGCGGCGTTCGAACGACGAGGTTCGCCGACGTCTGGATGCGCTGAAAAAAGCTGCAGCCCAACAGCCCAGGGTCAAGTCCGACGGAACCATTTCTGAAGCGAACACCATGCCGTACATCATCGAAGCTGTGCGCGCATATGCCACGGTGGGCGAAATCTGCGACGCTCTGCGTGAAGTGTACGGGACCTACGAAGAGACGAGTATTACGTAAAATCAGAAGTACGAAGAGAAAATTCAGATTGAAGAGTGGAAATTAGAGCGCAAAGCACGCCGTTGGTATATCCGCTTCGTAGTTATTGCCAATACTAGGGCAACTACCATCCGTGCGATTCCACTGCTGACCACCATCCAGATGTTTGCGAGGATGACTAACTTCCTCATACACTTTCAGCCGAAAGCTTCAAAATGCAAATCTCGCACAGTCCTCTTGCTTGAGCATCACATCCCATTGTGATCTCATATCCGTATGCCGTACCTGCGCTACCGGCCGTCGCCGCCGTTGTCCCACTTCGTGGAACTGTTCTGGTATTACGAAGGCGAAGCAGGCAGATCACACAAAAAAGAACGGCTGCTCCCGCAGGGATCGTCCGAGCTTGTTATCAATCTGCGTGAAGATGAGATGCGCATCTACGATCGGTATAGTCTCAGCCCGACAGAGAAGCTCTCCGGATCAGCCATCTGCGGTCCGCATTCCCGGTTCTTCGTCATTGATACTGCCGAGCAGGACTGTGTAGCCGGTGCGCACTTCAAACCAGGCGGCGCTTTTCCGTTTTTCAAAGCTCCGTTCAGCGAATTTCACAACCAACATATATCCTTGGACGTTCTTTGGGGACGGGCAGCAATCCGTCTTCGTGACCGCCTCCTGGAAGAGTCGACGCCCGAAGCCAAGCTGCGGCGTTTCGAGCAAGTTCTCTTAGAGCAGATTTACCGACCTCTGGAACAGCACAGAGCCGTGAACTACGCTTTGGCGCGTCTGGGTTCCGGGTCGACCGCGATCGCCGACCTTTCCTCCGAGATCGGGCTCAGCACTCGCCGATTGACCGACCTCTTCAACCAGCAGGTTGGAGTCACGCCTAAGCTGTTCAGCCGTGTGCAGCGCTTTCAGAATGTGGTTCAGTCGCTTCCCTCCGAGCACGATATCGACTGGGCTGAGGTTGCCCTCGGTTGCGGCTACTACGATCAGGCGCACTTCATTCACGACTTCCGCGACTTCTCGGGACTGAGTCCCAGCACCTACATGAAGTTGCGTACGGTACACGCTAACCACGTCCCCATCTTCGAAGATTAGTTCGGATTTTTACAATACCGGCTTCCCCAGTCGCGCAAGAATGGCTGCGTGGCGAATCAATTCTGATTCGGAGGATGACATGACCAACAAGCCCAGCTACATTCCTGCGGGATATCACGCAATCACCGCTTATCTGATTGTGAAAGGCGCCGCCAAAGCCATCGACTACTACGTCAACGCATTCGGCGCGAAAGAACTCATGCGCTTCGAGGACCGTGGCCGCATCAGCCATGCCGAGTTGCAGATCGACGACTCGCACATCATGCTGGCCGACGAACATCCGGAGATGAACATTCGCGGTCCTCAGTCGCTGGGCGGATCATCCGTTGGCATCCTGCTATATGTGAAAGATGTTGACCATGTGTTCCGGCGTGCCGTCATTGCAGGCGGCACAGTCGAGCGCGAGGTGAAAGACCAGTTCTATGGAGATCGCTCCGGCAACCTCGTCGATCCCTTCGGGCACAAGTGGACCATCGCCACCCACGTGGAAGAGGTTTCGCCAGAGGAGATGAAGCGCCGGGCTGAATCCGCGATGCAGAGCACATAAATTTCAGAATAAAAACAGATGCCGGCAGAACGCCTGCCGCTCTGCCGGTGTCTAATAAAGGGATGCGTCGGTCCGTCAGATTCGCCGTCATTGCGGTTGCCTTCGGCCTGCTCTTCGCCGCCCTCGGCTGGTGGTATTACGGACCGGTCACTTGGAGTTATCCACAATGGAAAAGCCAGGTCCGCTTGCGCGTCTGGCGAATCCTGGGTGATCCGCTGGATCATGAGGCGCGGCGCATCGCTGGCCCCGACGCGGTAAACTGCGGAACCTCCAATGGACGCGAAGACGACACTGCCCGTGTTACCGGCTGTATCTCCGACGCAATCGGCCACCATAGGGGTTTTAGAGCTCGATTCAGCTACTTCGCTGCCAGTTCCTATGGCGCTGAAGGATTGGCCGGCGCTCCCAACGGCCCGGTTTATGAGTTGGTACTGCGCCTCTCACCTGTTTTCGCCGGAGAAGAAGTCTCACTCATTCGTCGCCGTTGCCCAGAACCTATGCGTGTTGCCATGAGGGAAGACAGCCCCATTCCTGGCTGCGCACCCTTCGCGACTTCAATCAGCGATTACCAGGTTCTTCGCGACGATGGTGCCCCCAACCGTGCCTCTCTCGGTTACTAAGACGCTAATCTCTCAGCGTACTAACTTGAGAGCGCGTTTCTACTGCCTGCAGAAAAACGCGACTGGCAGATGTTTTGAAGGGGCGCAGCTTTAGCTGTGCTGACCGAAGTTCTTTTTTATGACATTCCCAGAGGACTTCAGTCCTCAAGGAATCAGAATGTTTCGATTTGTCCCCAACCCCGTTCACCGGACGACAGGAGTTTTGTGACAGCTCCATAAGTCGTGGGCAACTGGGGCCGGCCCTTTTGCGCCTAGAAATCGCAAACGTGCGGGCATCCGCGTGAAACGACAATCGAGTTCGGAACCAGGTAAAGGTGGCGTTTGATCAGATCTCGCCGGATCGGCGGAAGACCAATCAAGGAACGCGTGTGCGATTGGTATCGTCGCTGCGGACAGCCAGTGCGGAAATCATGTAGAAATTCTGGCCAGGTATCTTCGCCGGGGCCAAGGAAGATCGCATCAGCGTGTTGAGCAGCTTCCTCGGGCAACGACGTGACGTGCAGTCCGCCTAGCACCACGAACGTTCCCTGACGGCGATAGTGATCGGCAATGCGATAAGCGCGAAACGCCGAGGTGATATATGCCTGGATGACAACCAGGTCAGGGGCATCGTCCAGCGAGAGTTTTTCTACGTGCTCGTCTACCAGTATCACTTCATCGTTTGCATCCAGATAGGCTGCCAGTGTGGCAAGTCCCAGGGGAGGGAACAGAGAGTACTTGATCGGACGAAACAGCGGGCTGGTGGCTTCCGTCAGCGCGGGCAGAATCAGCTTCACCTTCATGGCGAACGAGAGTACATCACGTACTTTATATTGTAAAGTACTTGTGATTTATGCACCTGCAGCGTTGGCAACTACCGTGAAACGGGTACTCATCGTACTGCTGTGGGTAAGAAGGATCAGAAAAACA
>JAJPJE010000123.1 GCA_021324365.1 Terriglobia bacterium
AGGCTAAATTACTTTGGTTTCGTGCCTTCGGTGGCCAGGGTGCCGGGTGCCGGTCCTTTGCCTCCTTTGCAAAGGGCCGCCGGAACTCACGGCTTCTACTCCGGTAGTTCATACACGCTCACCATTGGGCTTTGCAGTATCGCCAACTTCTTTCCATCCGGCGAGAGCGCAAACGAAAAACGCTGGCCTGGCTTGTCGATCTTCAATTTGAAAATGATTGCCCGCTTCTCCACATCGAAGACGTCTACCTCGAGCGGTGTCGCTGGCGTATTTTCGTGATGTTCAACCAGTTCAAAGGCAAAACGAGGCGCATCCCGCGCTGTGCGCAATTCGGTTCCGGACGGTTTCGGCAGTTTCTGCTGCCAGATGTCCTGTTTCTGCAGATCCACATAGGTGAAATTCGGACACCCTCCGGTAATCACCAAGCTCGCAATCGAAAGAAATTTCGGACTATATCCGTAGCAATTACCCCGTGCGAACGGCAGTTCAGGTGCGCCGCCCGTGAGCGACTGCACACGCAAAGTTATGTTGCCGAAGTAACCTTCTTCCACTGCGTAGGCGATGTACTCGTCCGACCCGCTGAACGTGACGACTTTCGGCACCGCGTATTGTTTCATCACACGCAATCGCTCAGGATCGAGCAAGGCGATAGTGCTCTGCGGGGCTGTCGGTTGAACGAGAAATAGCGTTCGTCCGCTGGTTGAAAGAAATGGCTGCGCTAGAGTATCCCCGGCGTATTCGAGTTGCCTCGTGAGCAGGGGCTTCAGATCAGGGCCAAGTATAGAAAGCAGATAGCTCGACTGCACCAGTAATTTGCCGTCATTCAACTGCAATAACGCCTCTGACGTGCTGTCATTGCCCCACGAGCGCGCCCAGACCGCTTTGCCTGAATTTAAGTCGATATCAGTGGTATGGAACAGCACTGGACTTCCAAATGGATTGTCGCGGAAAGAAAGCCCTGGATGTGGATTAGCGACGAGAAAGGAAGCGGCAAGGTGGGTACCATCCAGAAAGAGTACCGGATCCGAAAGCAGTTCGTAGCTCCACTGGTCGCGTTCGGCGACAGGATGCAAATACCCGAACTGACGGAGATCGATAGTCCTGGTCGGCTGCGGCACAGGTGCCTTCGAGAGAGACTGCTGCTCGGCCCCAGATGCTACCATCAGCCCCATAACGAAAATGATCGCACATGCGGCGAACCAGACGGCTCTCGCAAATCGTTGCTGTCTTGCGTATGACAAGGAAAATGGCCTTGAGCCAGTATTTACTCAAAGGCCAAACTCTATCGCAGTTTGCTGTCGTTCGTGAAACCAGACGCCTCAGACTCGAATGCAGTTTACTCGCTGTAATGCAGCAGGCTGACCACGTCATATTTCTTTAGACGCTCGCGGCCGTTGAGAAAATCAAGTTCCACGATGAAAGCTAAACTTGCCACATTTCCACCGAGACTCTCTACCAAATTCACGGTTGCGACTGCGGTTCCACCTGTCGCCAACAGGTCATCGACGATGATTACGTTCTGTCCCTTCTTAATCGCGTCCTTATGGACTTCCAGAGTGTCCTGGCCATACTCGAGCGCATAAGTAACCCGAGCCGTTTCCGCCGGCAGTTTGCCGGGCTTGCGCACCGGCACGAATCCCGCATTCAGCCGATAGGCGAGCGCTGGTCCGAAAATAAATCCACGCGCTTCAATCCCGAGGACGAGATCGACTTGCCGCCCGATGAAGCGCTCCGAAAGCGCATCAACCAGCTTAGCGAAGCCGACCTTATCTTTGAGCAGCGTGGTGATGTCGTAAAAGAGAATCCCTTTCTTGGGGAAATCCGGGACTCCTCGAATCAGTTTCTTCAGCGAGTCGCTATCGAACTCCTCTTTCGTATTTGGCCTTACGGCTTCTGTCATCGGCTACCATGCTCCTTCGATTCGAAACGTCTTCACATCCGTTGATGCAGTGGCTTCGAACTCTTCCAACTGGTCGACTCGCGCCGCTCGCGGACCTTCCTGCAGTTTCTTCCTGAGTGCCGCCAGTTGCTCGCGCGTGCCGATGGCCAGTACCTCAACAGCCCCGTCAACGTTGTTGCGAACCCATCCACGGATCCCGAGCAACTGTGCCTCGCGCTCCACAAACCAGCGAAAACCCACGCCCTGTACGCGACCCCGCACAAGAAATTGCTTGGATTCGAGTTTGGCTTTTTCTGTCATGTTCTCAAACGGATCGCCCGAGGAGATAAAGGTAGCTTGGCGGTCGGTAGCTGGTAGTTGAAGTGCCGTCCCCTACTGGACTCGTGTTTTGATGCGCCCGTTTACCCGACACTCACGTGCCGGGCTATGCTGTTTCGTCGCTGACTCGGTTATTCTTCAGGCACTCCGCTACTCTACGGGCTATTTCTAAGCACTCAGCTACTAGTTGCCAGTAAACAGGAACGACTTATTTACGCTCTCGACAAATATGCGCCTTCCGACGTATCCACCTTGATCTTCTCGCCTTCATTGATGAACGGCGGCACCTGCACCACCAGCCCAGTTTCCGTCTTCGCGGGCTTGGTTACGCTGCTCGCGGTCGCGCTCTTCAGACCGGGCTCAGTTTCTACTACAGTGAGTTCGACCGTCTGCGGTAGTTCCACGCCCACTGGTTTACCGTCAAAAAACTCCACCGTGATATTCAGGTTTGGAATCAGGTAGTCGACTGCGTCGCCGAGGATATCTTTCCCGAGATGCATCTGCTCGTAATTCTCGGTATTCATGAAGTAATAGCTGTCGCCATCGTTGTACAGATACTCCATCTTCTCTTCATCGACCGTGATCTTTTCAATCGCATCCGCCGAGCGGAAACGATGTTCGAACATTGCACCCGTGCGCAGGTTGCGCAGCTTGGCCTGGATGAAGGCCCGCAGGTTACCGGGGGTTCGATGTTCGACGCTGAACACCGAATGCAAATCGTTGTTGTGCTTAATCACCATCCCCGGACGCAGCTGGGTGGCTGGAATTGCCATACTAAGTTCTCCTTCTGAGCTAATCGACTTCGGAATCTTGCACTGTTGGTGGTGCGGGCACTCAGACCCGCAATGCGCGAGCGAGGCGCTGACCGGTTGCAGGCGAAGCGGACACTGAACCCAGGTTAGCTTTGCGAATGTGGGCACCCAGTGCCGGGCACAAACATACGCAGTGCACCGCTTAGGCTACAAACAGTTGATTTTACACGGAGGCCGGCGCGTTTGGAAATGCTAGCGAATGTCGCCCGCGCTCGTCGGCACAAACGAATTGAATCGGCGCAGGCTGACTGTCCGACCGTCGCTCTGGAAGGTAGCCACGGTCTGCGACTGTTCACGATAGAGCTGCAAATTCTCAAACGGAATTTGACAATGCGCACCGAGAAATCCGTCCCAATCAGGCTTTTTCAGATCCAGCATGCCAAGAAAGTAGATTTGTCCGCCACCTGCTTGAGCTTCGGAAATCCTCGTCTGCATTTCCTGCAGAACGTGCGGGCTTTCGCCGCAAGCCAAGGCGGTGAAATCGAATGATCCAGCGTCGCCAGCCCAGATCTGCCGATACAGAACGGCTACTGAGCTCCAATCGGTAATAACGAGGTCTCCGGGTTGAATGACCGACTGCACGCGATTTGCTTCATCGAAGTTTGGCCAAGGTCCATGACTTGCGGCGAAGGCGGCCGTCAGATTAATCGTCGCGAAGAGGATTCCCAATGCCACGAGCACGAACCGCACACTCTCTCGCGGAGGAACAACGTACCTGCTCCTCACAAATACAAGCAGAACTAAAACCCAGAGCGGCTGTAACCAGAGCTTGTCGTACAGCGGCACCCAGTAAATGAGCAGGAGCATTCCCAGCCCCAGCGAGGACAGACACCCAGTGGTGAAGGCATGCAGCCAAACCGGCTGTTTGTCATTCCGCTTGCGCATGGAGAACGACACGAGCGTTCCCGACACAAGCATCAGTGAGAGCGCAGTCCACAAGAACCAAGCATGCTGTTCTTTTGCCGTCGTGTCCTGATCCAGGAGAAACGCCCAGCGATACCCAGCCTTTCGCGCCCACGCCACCCCGCGGTTCAATCCTGCGGCCAAGCCCAAGTTCGCGTTATTTTCGAGGAGCACGACGCTGTGAGCGCATAGCTGTTGCAAGCGGACAGCTACCTGGTCACTCGCGGAGTTGTCTACGATGACGATCCGGCTAACCTGCGATTGCACGGCTGACAAGCGAGCACAGAAATCGTCGTCCGGGAAATAGGTGACGAAGATTGCACAAACATCTTTCTTCGAGATGGCGGCCTGCTCAGGCTGTACGATTTCGCTCACGCTGGCGAGCAATTCTAGACTCCACCTGTTTTCGTAAATACAACATTTAAGTGTGATGCATAGTTTCGGGATCAGCTACTCACAATTGATCCGTCGGCAGCGACGCTTCTGCAGGTTTCTGAGGTCCAACGGACAACGGCACACGACGCTGACTTTTCTAAGTCCTTAGGAAACGGTATCCAAAGAACGTTCGGAGTCGAACCGATGCCCAGAAAACCGGCAACTCGAAACACGAAGAGCGCGGGCTCGAAGGCGGGCAAAGCGCGACAGGGGATCGCAAATCGCGATACAGACGAGGAAGTTAAGCGCAAGCTTAAGGTAATCCCGTTCAGTGCGGAGAACAAAGCCCTCGACCGCAAGCAGAAAACACCTAAAGCGAGCTAATCAGAAGGAGCATTCTTATGGCAGACACATGCAAGATGCACGGCGAACACTCTCACCAGCACGGACCGAGTTGCGGTCACACATCAGTTCAGCACGAAGGCCATACGGACTACGTTCATGATGGCCATCTTCATCACCCGCATGAGGGGCACGTTGACGAATGCGCGATCGGCATCAATGCAAAGAACCCGGCATCGGCTACTCCCAGTCACGACTGTGGCGGTCACGAAAAGGGACATGTCCACGGGAAAGGTTGCGGTCACGAGGCCATTCCACACGGCGATCATACCGATTACCTGGTGAACGATCATTTGCATCATCATGAAGGTGGCCGCTGTCACGATCATGGTCCGCTTCATGCAAGCAGGGCAGCGTAATATTCACAACGGCCAGGGTGGCGGGACATGTGACACAATTCTTGGTGCCCTTTACTCCCGCAACGAGAGCGCATCTAATGTGGGTACAATTCTACTGCCATTGAGGAGGGTTCATGACCGACTACGAACGTTTCGGAGATTATTCCACCCAGACGGAATCCACCAGCAACTTCGGATTTGGTCTCATGTTCCTTTTCGTCGGATTAGGAATTGGCGCAATTACCGCCCTGATGTTCGCGCCGAAATCCGGCAAGCAGATCCGGCGTCAGATCCGTCGCCGCTATGAAGATGCTCGAGATGCGATCGACGGTTTTAGCGATCAAGCCGGAGACTATATTGACAAAGGCAAAAGCTGGGCGGGCAAAGCGAAGGATCGCGTATCGCCGGTGACGCGCGTTTTCAATCGGGACTAGCCAGTTCTTTTGAAGGTGCTATTGCTCCCGCCACTAAGAATTACTCATGGAAAGGCGAGGCTAGTACTTTGGTCCAGGACTGTCTGTGCTTGCGATTACTGAATAGCGCTCGGGCGAAGGCTTCCTCGCAACAGCCCGGGCGGCCGGCGCTGCAAAACAAAAGGGCCGAATCTTCATTCGGCCCTGTCGCGAAACTTGAAAGGCGAAACTGAAAAGCTAATACAGGCGGAAGTTCACTTCTACGTTGATCTGCACCGCGACCGGCTGGCCATTCTTGCGCGCGGGATCGAACTTCCACTGGCGAACGGCTTCGATCGCCTTTTCATCCAGGCCCAGCCCTAACGTGCGCTGTACGCGGATATCACGCGGCCGTCCATCCGGACCGACAATCACCCACAGCACCACGGTGCCTTGATACTTCGCTTTGCGGGCTTCTTCTGAATACTCGGGGTCCGGCGAATAAAGCACGCGAGGCGCGCTTACGCCTCCGCCGACGCGATAGGCGCCACCGCCAATGCCACCACCGTACCCGGGACCAACTCCCGGTCCTGAACCGGAACCAACGCCACCGCCTTCGCCGCTGCCAATTCCGCTACCCGATCCCGTGCCGTTGGATGGCGGACCCATGACCTTCGACATGGGATCGCCGAGAGGCCCGAGCGAGGGAAGCTTGATCTCAGGAGGCACGACGACAGTGGGCTCAACCGCTAGCTTTGGATGATCGGTGCGCAAAACCACTGCCGGAGGCGTGATCTGTTCCAACGAACGCTTCGGCAATGCGCCTTTGGGGGCAGCGAGTTTGTCGCGGTCGCCACCACCGCCACCACCGCCAGCCTGCGTCTTCGCGGGCGGCAGGATGTATGGGCTGATGTCGGTAACCGTACCTGCGATTTGAATCTTAATCTGTTCCTTATGCGTCCACACCCAGGTGCTCGCCCAGATGACGAACCCCAGCATGATGGATTGGGCCACAAAGGAAGCAATGAAACTTTTGGACTGAACGCTGTAGGACGCGTCTCCGGCACCAAACAGTGTTTGAACATCGGGTTCGCCAGTCAGTTTCTTGCGCGGCTTGGGCCTTGGCTTCAGCTTCACGTTTCGGACTGGCGGAGGTACTGCCGGGGTGGACATGGTTCTCGCTATGAGTATAGACGCGAACTTAAATGAAAGGTTCCGAAAAAGTTAGTACCTACCAGTTAAGAGCGGTTACCCTTCCGTTACGAAGCAGGTTACAAGGAGTTTTTGCCTCGGAAATCAGCAACTTCGAAGCAGTTACGTCTCACTCCCGGTTAATGGAAAATAGCCGCGAAAAAGGCACCCACTTTCCTGAAAAGTCCGTGCTTTGCTGTCTTTTTCTTTTCAGGCTCGGGAGGTTTTACTACCGCTGCCTTCTCGGGTGGTGGTGGAGGCGCCAGGACAATCGGGTTTGGCATCATGGGACGCGCCGTTAACCTCAAGCGCGCCACTCCTGCCACCACTTCGTCTGCCACCGGTCCCGCCTGGTAAACCAACGGTACCTGCTCCAGATGCTGTTCCGGCACAGGCCGCAGAGGAACCACAGGCAGACTCGGCTGCTTTTGCACCGCAGGCTTCGCCACATCCTTGGGCACCTCTACCGCAGCACGTTCGATCTGGGGAAGCGGGGGACAGCCGCAGTCTGGCGGAACCGCATGGTCCGGATTTGCCAGCTTGCCATCGTGGAAAAGGACCTCTTCGTTGGGCTTCACCTGGTAAGTGCTATCGCCGTTTAGTTCGGAGACGATCAGCGATGCCGTATTCCCGCTGAGAGCTTTGATGGCTGCATTCCCATGCTCATCGGCCTTGATGGCGAAACTAAACGTGCCTGGCCCAGCCAGCATAATGCGGAAATCTGGAGTCACGATCGTATCGGCAGTCATCCCGAGGTTGTAGTGGGCTTCAAGAGAGCCGGTGCTCATGCCGATCATCAACTCGCGGCCTGTTTTGGAACTCGTTAGGGTGATTGAGGTAGTCGGGCAAATGCGAACTTCGCCCCCACGGCTAAGCCGAAAGACAGCGGCTGCATCTCCTGCGGTGACGGAAGAGCCGCTGATGATCTTCGTGCCAGTCCCAGCCAGCAGCACAGAGCCCCGAACGCTGGCGTCCGCTGCAAAGAGCTCGCCGACAATCGCGTTCTGTGCGGACGAAACGGAAGCGGGGCCAAGCACGGCGATAAAAACGATCCATGAGGAGAGCTTCATGGCGGTAACAGGATAACCCGTCAGCAGCCATTCCTGCTCGCTTCTCCCGCGGTTATCAGGTCAGATCACGCATGTTGTTGTTGCTAACCTTTCGCCACCGCCGATCAGAGGGGAGATTTTTATTTCCAAAGATAATAGAAGCCCACATTATTCTGAAGCATCCGCGATGTGTCTGGCAGGAACTCTGAGACGTCGCCGAATAGCAGATCAAGGACCGACTTCTTTTCCTTCTCATAGCGGACCAACGTCGGCTCTCCTTTGATGCCCACGGAAGCCGCCGTATCCTTCACGGCGGTTTCGAAATCGCCGATTGCATCCACTAGCTTAATCGCTTTTGCTTCCTGGCCTGTCCAAACGCGGCCATCGGCGATTGTTTTAATCTGATCGTCGTTTACGCCACGCCCATCGGCGACATTATGTATGAACTGCCCAAGCATATTATTCGCCAGGCCCTGAAGGTACTGTTGCTCGTCGGGAGTAAGGTCGCGCGCGGGATTGCCTGTATCCTTAAATTCGCCTGTCTTGATTACGATGTTCTTCAGTTTCGCCCACTTGATCAGATCGGCGTAGTTGTACCACTCCATGATCACGCCGATGCTACCCACAATGCTGGCATCGTTGGCGAATATCTTGTTGGTTCCTGAGGCTACGTAATAGGCTCCGCTCGCGCCGACGGTTTCAATGTCGGCAACAATTCGCTTCTTCTTCTGATCTCGAACCCTTCGTACTTCGCGATAAATCTCTTCCGAGGCCGCGGCGCCTCCTCCGGGAGAGTCGATGTGAAGAATGATGGCTTTTACGCTGTTATCGTCGGCAAATTGTTTCAGCGCCTTGACTGTGTCCTTCGGGGTCATGATGACGCCGTCGAGATCGACGACAGCAATCTTGCCGAAACCACCCGCTTGAATGATTTCGGTCGAAGCCTGGTTGCTCCGTACGGAGTAGTAAACCAGCGTGAATACGGCGAGCAGGAACAGGAAGAAGACGCCTCCACCCACAACCACCCAAAGCCAAACGCGCGAACGCCCATCATTTGCCATAGGAAAGTCACAGTTTAGCACCCTGTTCGGGCTTCGCTGCCCATCGTATTTTTCACGCCCGTTCTGCCCAAATGCGAATAAAATGTCGGGCCGGTGAGGTGGCTAGGAATCCCCTGCTGGTTGCACGATAGCTGGAAGGCCCTCCCTGCTCGCGCTCGTCCTCACCATTCAGAAAGTTAAAACAAGAAACTGTGGAGGTATTCGCATGAAGGATAGTTCGATGCGGCATTCGGCCTCTCGCGCGCTCGCACTGACATTCGCTCTGGGACTGTTTGCAGTCTCAGTTCTCCCTATGAAAGCGGAAGAAGATGACGCCTATTGGCATACCCAAGGAAATCAGATCGTCGACTCGCACAACCGCCCCGTGAAGATTTCCGGGGTCAATTGGTACGGATTTGAAACTACTAACCTGGTCGTCTTCGGGCTCCAGCAGCAGGACTACCGTTACATCCTCAACCAGATCCGATGGTACGGCTACAACACCATTCGAATTCCATTCTCCAATCAAGTGGTTGAAACAAACCCCGTTCCGACAGCGATCAGTTTCACCGACGCAAACGGCCATCCCATCAACCGCGATTTGCAGGGCAAAACGGCGCTGCAAATTCTCGATCGCATCGTGCGTTACTCCGGGAAGATAGGCCTGAAGATTATTCTCGACAATCATCGTTCCGAAGCCGGCAGCTCGGCGGAAGATAGCGGACTCTGGTACACGCCCGCTTATCCGGAAAGCGCATGGATTGCCGACTGGACGGCGCTTGCCTGGCGCTATCGTCACAACCCCACTGTTATCGGCATGGACCTGCGCAACGAGCCGCACAATGCCGCGTTCTCCGGTTCCTGCTGGACCGGTGACAATGCGGCCGGAGCCATCGTAGGTCCGGCAACGAATTGTCCAATCGACGGACCACAGGACCCGGTAACGAATCCCAATCCCCATAATTGGCCCGCAGCGGCAACGCGCGCTGGAAATGCAGTCCTTGCAGTCAATCCGAACCTGCTGATCTTTATTGAAGGCGTCGACAATTACGCCGACTACTCAGTGAGCGGGGCATGGAATTGGGGATGGAATGGCAGCAATCTGATCGGTGTGACCAAGCATCCGGTGACTCTGAATGTCGCCAATCGCGTAGTCTACTCGCCGCACGATTACGGCCCGTCACTCTACCAGCAGGGCTGGTTCAACAGCAACACGACCTATTCCAGCCTCGCCGGTGTTTGGGACCTTTACTGGGGACACGTTTACAGCCTGAACATTGCGCCCGTCTGGGTCGGTGAGTTCGGAACGCCAAATGCCAACTCGGATGTGTTCGATACCACGCCTGGATCAGAAGGGCAGTGGTTCAGTAGCCTGGTGCTCTATATCGGCAGTCACCAGGGCATGAGCTGGACCTATTGGGCGCTGAATGGGAACGATTGGTTCGCGTTGTTGAACAGTAACTGGAGCGGCGTTGCCAATCCTCTGAAACAGCAGATGCTCTCTGCCATTCAGTTCCATCAGTTCGATCGCTAAACCGATAAAGTGGGGGGCCGACACCTTGTGCGGAGGTGAACGCCCCGCTCTATTTTCCGAGATCGTCTTTCGCTGCCGCTAGCTCGCGCCGATTTCTTCCGGCTGCCTGCGTTTCGCTTCGGCGATATCTTTTTCCAGCTGTTCGCGGAACGTTTCAAGATGACTACGAGTTGCTGCGGAAACGAGAGGGCTCTCCAAAAGGGCTACGACAGCCAGGTGTGCTTGAACGAGATCGTTAAGCCTGCTACTCAATTCGCACTACCAAAGCGAAATCTCACCACCCCATCATGATGTAACAGATCACGATTTGAGACAATACGTAACCTGTGCAAAAGGTGTAGCCTTGGTGCGAGTCGAAAGAAAGTTGCTTCACTCCGCAAACTCACGGTTGCCCTTTCATTGTCGCCGGAAGCGGTTTTGTTCGAACTCGGTTCATGTACTCCTGCAGCGTAACGAATTGATACCCACGCGCGCGCAGTTCCGGTAGCAGAACCTCCAGCGCCGCCACGGTCGTCGATAGCTCGTGAAACGCGATGATATGCGTTGTGATCCCTTTTCTCTCCCGTGCTTCGATCGTCTTTAGCACGGAGGCATCCAGCGATGGCTTCGGGCACTGAGTCGCTTTTCCTGCGCACAAGTAATCGAGAGAATTGATATCTCGTAATGCGACCGGCATCTCAGACGAGATTGTCAGCACGGTCCATCCTCGGTGTTGCAGATCCCGTTCCAGGTCGGAAGGCATGATCCAGTCCGGCGGACGCAAGTAGTGTGGTTGTGACCCGGTAACCGTTTTGATCAGCTGGGCTCCACGATCGACATCCGCAATGGCTGCGGCTTCACCCTTTGTGCGCTCGAACTGCTTCAGTTGCACGTGGCTGAAAGTGTGATTCTCGATTTCGTGCCCACGCCGGAATTCTTCCCGCGCCGCGTCGAGACAGGTTTTGTCCGTGCGGTATTCATGGCGTTCGCCGTAGGTGTTCGGCAACAGTCGCCAGCCCATCACGAAGAAGGTAGCCTTCGCCTGATTCTTGTCGAGCAGGTCGAGCAGGCTCGGAACCGGCTTCACACCCGGCGCGTTGTACCCAAACAGGATGTACGGTCGCGGCCCGTCATCAAAAGTGAGGGCAATCAGTTTCTGATCACTTGCAGAGGCATTGCAAAGGCCGAACAGCAGAACTGCACACAGCAGGTACCCGACAGACTTCATGGCCGTTTTCTCGTTTCTCTGGGAACGGAATCCAGAGTACCTCGATTTGCCGTGGAACGCGGTAAAAGTGGTGCATTCGAACGTACATGAACATCCGGAATCCACCTGCAGCTCCGGCCCATGCGGCTTCGCAAATCGCGTGCCGGCCTTTGCCGCCAATCCCTGCGGCATATACCATTGAATAATTGTGGCAGTGAGTACCACACCGCAGGCGTCGCCGATCCACGCGCGCCCTCCCTATCCGCACAGCGAACTCAAGCCCACTCTCGATTTCGGTGAGATCGTTCGCTTTGCCTACGACACTTTCTGCAGCAACAAGATTCGCTTCGTGCTCACAGCCCTTGGGATGGTGATCGGAACTGCGTCGCTGATCCTGGTTGTCACCATCGGATTGACGGGGAAGCAGTACATCCTTGCGCAAATTCAGGCGATCGGCGCGAACATGGTGCGAGTCAGCGAAGAAGGAAGTGCCAATCAGGCCGAGTCCACGGAAGCCCAGCAGGATCTACTTACCATCGACGACATGCGTGCCGTTCGCGAAGAGGTGCCCGGGATTCGCGCTGCCTCGCCGCTGATTCAGTTGCACGACCGAATCGGTATCGGCAACGGTAAAGAGCGCGACATCCTGATCCTGGGTGTCTCGCCTGAGTACCTGCAGGTCCGCAATCTCGACGTCCCCACCGGACGCTTCTTCGATCAGGACGACACGCAGGCACGGAACAAGGTCGCCTTGGTAACTCAGAAATTCGCGGAAAAGCAGTTCGGCAGCGAGGAAGAGGCGGTCGGCCAGACCATCAAGTTGTACGGGCTTCCGTTTACGATTATCGGGACATTCCGTGAGCGCGTAGAAACCTTCGGGCAATCAGAAATTGCCGATGAGACGCTCCTCATTCCCTACACGGTTGCGCAATACTTTACCGGCAATGACTCGGTCAGCCAGCTGTTCTTTTCGATGGCCGACTCCTCTGATGTGCCTCGCGCTACCCGGCAGATTGTCGGCGTCATTCGTTCGCGGCATCGGCCGCAGTCGGTCTACCGCGTCGAGAACCTGACGGAATTACTCGACGTCGCCGCCAAGTCTGCCAATACGCTCACGGTCGTGCTTCTCCTTGTCGCGATGGTCACTTTGCTGGTAAGCGGCGTCGGCATCATGAACATCATGCTGGCCACGGTGAGTTCCCGCATCCGTGAGATCGGGGTTCGCAAAGCCATTGGCGCCACCAATCGGGAGATCCGGTTGCAATTCATGGCCGAAGCTATGTTCATTTCGCTCTCAGGCGGAATTCTGGGCATCCTGATCGGACTTCTGCTGCCGCTCTCGATGCGCTGGTTTACCGCGTTTCGCGTACCGATCTCGGGGCTGTCGGCCATCATCGCGATTGCCGTTTCCACCCTGGTGGGAGTGGTCTTCGGGACGCTGCCGGCAACCCGGGCAGCCCAACTCGATCCGGTGGAAAGTCTCAGGTACGAATAGACGGTTTCCTGTTGATGCCGTGACTTTCATCACAAGAACGGGTTCGCCAGGGTCGAAGAACCGTGTACTTGGGGGTTGCCGTGACCGTCTCTTTGCTTACGGCCAGCAGTTTTCTTCGAACAAGCTAGCCGACGGCACTCTGAGCCGAACTCTTCGATACGCCGATTGCTTCGGCCAGTTGTCGGTAGCTGACCTGCACCACCCCGCCGACGCGCGCATGCTCCGCAGAGAGCCACAGATAAATCAGAAAACTGACGGGCTTGCGGCGGTGCCCCACCAGGTCGCGCATCACCGTGTCGATCACGTACTCGTCGATGAGCGGCATGTTCTATACCAATTGTTGGTATCGCATTGTTTGGCAGATTGCAGCCCGGATTCGCAAGCTATCCTCCGTGCATCGAGAGGGGAAAACGATGGTTCGAGGAATTAAGTTTGTCGGCATCCCCGTTCGCAATCAGAATGCCGCGTTGAAGTTCTACACGGAAGCGTTGCGCTTTAAGATTGCCACCGACCAGCCCTACAACGAGAAACAACGCTGGATAGAACTGATGATCCCGGGCGCCGATTCGCTGTGGCAGCAGGGTACTTTTGGATCACGTATCCGAAGAAGACATCTGGCTTGATAGCGATCTCAGCCGCGACGTTGTGGCCGAGGCGATGGAAGGAATGGGTTGGCGGCCTGTGTCGCTTATCGCGATTGACGAGGTGTGGTCGGCACTGCGCTTTCGTCCGCTACAGGATGTAAAGCCGGGAAAACGGTAACTCTGGGTGAATAGGTAGACGGCAGCTGGGGGGTGAGAAAACAACAAAGCCGGGCTTGTTGCGCCCGGCTCTGACCTGCATATCGGATTGTGGGCTGGCTTTATTGAACCAGAGCTACACCTTCCAATTCTTTGTGAATGACTTCCAGCGAGCATCCTGCCGCTCCCATACGGCTGGCTGCATCCAGGGCAGCCTGTTGGGAAACCCCGTATCCCCGGCCCATCAGGAACATCTGCACCAGCTCTGCTGTCTCCGTAGTGTCCAGCATGCGCTGCATCAATTCGCTCCTGAGAGCAGAAACTTCTGCGATCGTAAATTTTTCAGCCATCACTCGGATCACCTCCGACCCCACTGGCTTACTGCTTACTCTATTAGACTGCCCAGACGTGCTTTTCGTTACTGCAATTCTTATGCCGAAGTGAAGCAAGCAGTGCCAAAAATTGTGTACTCATGAAAACCCAATGGATATCAAACAGTTGCGGAGCTCAGATCGTTGAAAGGTGGGAAGTTACAGGCCAGATTACGGTATCTGTCGACAAAAATGTGTATTGTTCTGAGCCGAAAACGGAGACATGTCTCGCTCACCGCGGCAAGCGAGACACATCAGGCCTCCACGATGGCCTCATCAACCAGCAGAATAGGAATTCCGTCGCGAACCGGATACACGCGATGGCAGTTGCCGCATTTCAAGACACTGCGCTCTTCATCGTAGGTAATAGGAGTCTTACAAGCCGGACAGGCCAATATGTTCAACAAGTCGCGGTCCAACATAATCCGCTCATTCTATACCCGATCCAGAGCTGCCCCGGCGCGGGCGTAAGATAGAATTTCGAGTTCGTAATCTGCTGAAAGCAAGGAACCTGCATGTCTGCCGTCATACTCGATGGAAATCGCATCGCCACCGACATCAAGAACGAAGTCGCCGAAGAGATTCGCAATCTTAGCGGTTCGGGAGTTCGTCCCGGGCTGGCGGTCGTCCTTGTCGGCCACAATCCCGCCTCAGAGATTTACGTTCGCAGCAAGGTGAAAGCCTGTGAGGCCTTGGGGATCTTTAGCGAGAAGCACACGCCTCCCGAGAGTGTCTCGACGCAGGAACTCCTTGAGTTGGTGCACAGTCTCAATTCGCGCGAGGAGATTGACGGCATCCTGGTGCAGCTTCCGCTGCCGCCGCAAGTCGACGCCAAAAAGGTGCTCCTGGCCGTCGATCCGGCGAAAGATGTAGACGGCTTTCACCCCATGAATGTGGGACTCCTCTCCACCCAGCGCCCGGGTCTGGTCTCGTGTACGCCGGCCGGTGTTATGGAAATCCTCCAGCGCAGCAATATTCCGATCAGCGGAGCCGATGCAGTGGTTGTAGGAAGAAGCGACATAGTCGGCAAGCCCATGGCCATGCTGCTGACGAATGCGAATGCTACCGTCACAATCTGCCATTCCAAGAGCCGGGATCTGCCGAGCGTCTGCCGGCGGGCGGACATTTTGGTTGCAGCTATTGGGCGCGCCGGGATGATCACCCGCGAGTTTGTAAAGGCGGGGGCGACCGTCGTCGACGTCGGGATGAACAAGGTGACGACTCAAAAGGATCTGGAATACTTCTTTCCCGGCGATCAGAAGCGCGCGCAGGCTTTCGCGAAGAATGGTTCGGTGCTCATCGGCGACGTCCATCCCGAAGTCGCCGGCGTCGTCGGTGCTATCACGCCCGTTCCTGGAGGAGTTGGCCCCCTCACCATTGCCATGTTGATGTCCAACACACTGAAGGCGATGAAGCTGCGCCGTGGCGAGCGTGTGCGCGAGGCCGTGGTCCGCTAGCGCCTGTAGCGCTGGCCGACTGAGCCCTGCTTTGAAGGGGCACACCTTCAGGTGCGACGAAACTGCGGCTATCTGCAGCGCCGCTTTAGCGGCTGAGAGAATACTTCTAAGCGGTCATATCTGTGAATGCAGTTACCCTTTAACGATTAGGACCTGGCGAATGTCCCTGAAAGTCGGACTCACCGGCGGAGTGGCGTGCGGCAAAACCTGTGTCGCAGACATGTTCGCTCGCCGCGGTGCCCACGTCATACAGGCAGACAAGATAGCGCACCAACTCATGACGAAGGGTGGACCGGTGTTTGAAGCAATCTTGAAAACCTTCGGCCCGGAGATCGTGGCCGACGACGGCACGATCAGCCGCCCGAAACTTGCCGATGCGGCATTTGACTCTGGTCGCATCGCCGAATTAAATGCCATCGTTCACCCCGCTGTAATCGCGGCCGAGAACGAATGGATGCGTGTCGTGACCGAGAACGACCCCTCTGCTGTCGCTATTGTTGAAGCGGCCTTGCTTTTCGAAGCCCACGCCGAAAAACGCTACGACAAGCTGATCACGGTGACGTGCACCTTCGGTCAGAAAGTGGAACGTTTTGCTGCGCGCCACAAGTTGGCGGCTGCCGTCGCCCGCGCCGAAGTCGAGCGCCGCATGAAAGCGCAATTCTCAGATGAACAGAAGGTTCGCGCAGCTGACTACGTCGTCGACAACTCTGGTCCTCTTTCAGAAACCGAAAAGCAGGTTGATAAGATCTGGCCAGAACTCCAACGGCTTGCGCTTGCCACAAGTTAGGGCCGAGCAGCCGCGTCACGGGTATTCCATTCTCAAAGATGTTGAACAGATGAGCCGTGGCAGCGTGTTGCTCAGTACTGGCACGCTCTACGGCGCGCTACGGCGACTGCTCGACGATCGCTGGATCGAGCGTTACCAAGATGACGATACCTCCCGCGGCAAACAGGCCTACCGCCTTACCTCGCTCGGCCGTAAGAATCTGCGGGCGGAGATATTTCGCATGAAACATCTGACGCGCCCGCGGCGTTACGCCTGGCCTGCAAGGAGTCTTAACCCTGCGCACCCTCTTACATTCTTTGTTTGGCCTCTATCCCGCCGCCTATCAGCGCGAGTTCGGCGACGAGATGGCTGCGGTTTTGCTCGATGGGCAGGCCGACGCCCGCACCCGCGATCCGGTCGCGCGGGTACGCTTCTTTTCTCGCGAATTGGCCGACTTTGCTTCTAGGTGCTTGCCACGAACACCTTCGTTCGCTTGGTTACTCGTCCGAATTGGCTTCTCCTGCATCCAAGGAGCTTCACTACGCGTTCCAACTTCCGTTATCCACGAACCACGATCGTTCTCATGATGTTGATTCTCGGGATCATCGTCGGCATCATTGAAAAGGCTCGCGCTGTCGCGTACGCGAATCTGCCCGTTCCGGCGATTCATTCCACGACCTTTGTTTCGACGCAGGCCGTCATCGCGGTCCTCGTTATGACTTACATCTTGGGCGCTGCAGCCTGGGCTCTCGTATTCGCCATGCGGCGTTCCGGAGTGCACCGCTTGTCGCAGATCGAAACGTGGACTCACGCGCAAAGGTGATTTCAGGAGTTCTTCTGTCAGACTCTCCCTCGGAAGAGGCAAAGAAAAGCCCCACTCGATGTCACTCACGAGTGGGGCACTCTTGCTTCTGTGTCCGAATTACGCGTAGATGCCGCGCTGCCGGATGACCGCCTGCACACGGTCAATGGCGACCATGTACGCGGCAATTCGATTGTTCACGCTGTGCTGCTGGGCGTAGCTGACCACGGCATCGAATGATGAACGCATGATGTGATCGAGCTGCTGGTTCACTACCGACTCCTGCCAGAAGTAGCCTTGACGATCCTGTACCCACTCGAAGTAGGAGGTAGTAACGCCGCCCGCGTTGGCGAGAATATCCGGCACGACGAAGATATTCTTGTCGGCAAGGATGTCGTCTGCCACAGCCGTGGTCGGACCATTTGCGCCTTCGATGAGAATGCGTGCCTTGATCTTGTCCGCGTTACGCGTCGTGATGACATTCTCGGTGGCAGCAGGAATCAGCACGTCGCAGTCGGCTATGAGAAGCTCGTGCGCGCCAACAGCTTCGGCGCCCTTGAATCCGGTGACGCTGCCAGTCTTGGCGCGATGCTCCACCAGGGCATTGATGTCGATGCCGTTCTTGTTGTACAGACCGCCATCGTATTCATCGATGCCGATGATCTTGTATCCAGCACTGTGCATCAAGCGAGCGGCATTTGACCCGACGTTGCCGAATCCCTGCACGATCACACGTGTCGACTCGCGCTGCAGGTTGAAGCGCTTTAAGGCTTCATCGGTCACGACCCAGACTCCGCGACCGGTTGCCTCGCGGCGCCCTTTGGATCCGCCCATATTTTCCGGCTTGCCGGTAACAACCGCGGTGACCGTCTGGCGCATATGCATGGAATAGGTATCCATGATCCACGCCATCGTTTGTTCGTTGGTGTTCATGTCGGGCGCGGGGACGTCCTTCTCCGGTCCGATGAACTCGAATAGCTCGGCGGTGTAGCGGCGCGTCATGCGTTCCAGTTCACTGCGCGACATCTTTTTTGGATCGCAAATGACGCCACCCTTCGCGCCACCGAATGGGATGTTTACGACTGCGCATTTCCAGGTCATCCAACTGGCGAGTGCGCGCACTTCGTCGAGAGTGACGTCTGGGCTGTAGCGAATGCCGCCCTTGGCGGGTCCGCGGGCAATGGAATGCTGAACCCGATATCCGGTGAAGATTTCGAGTTTACCGTTATCAAGTTGTACTGGAATGTGTACTGTGATCTCCCGGTTGGGGTAGCGGAGAACCTTCCATAGACCTTCGTCGAGGTTTAGCTTACGAGCGGCAATGTCGAACCGTGCCGCTTGTGCCATCCACGGATTGGTCTCCTGCTCAATGGGGAGT
Organism: Terriglobia bacterium; assembly: GCA_021324365.1. Classification (GTDB taxonomy): domain Bacteria; phylum Acidobacteriota; class Terriglobia; order Terriglobales; family Acidobacteriaceae; genus JAJPJE01. The sequence continues at coordinate 18,450 of JAJPJE010000123.1, forward strand.
GTGGGGGTTTCAATACTCATAAAAGAGCGCTCCGAAGGCGGGGAACTTCTTTTGGCGCGTTCCGCGCCTGCTCTGTAACGTAATGCGCCAAACCGCCGAGTATATGCCCCGAAAAACCTCAATTCAAGGCAGGGTGCCACGGCGGTGACCACGAGCGTGATGTAGAGCATTGACAATGCGGAGCCAACAGTGGTCGCACGCGGCGCTCTAATTTTCAGCGCGAAGCGCTTCGATCGGCTCCAATCGGGACGCCTTGAACGCCGGCCAGAAGCCGCTACTGATACCAACAAAGGCGAGGATCGTGAATGAGATGATCATCACGTTCGCCGAAGCGCGCAGGAAGATGTCGCCTTCATTATTTAGGGTCTTATAGAACCCGCTGTAAAGTGGCAGAGGCGGAATCACTACTGTCAGCAGCCAGGAAAGAATGATTCCAGCGGCGCCTCCCAGAAATGTAAGCACGAGTGCCTCAACAAGAAATTGACTGAGAATGTTGCATCGACGGGCACCGAGCGCTTTGAGCAGGCCAATTTCTTTGGTCCTCTCCGTGACGCTTACCAGCATGATGTTCATCACGCCCACACCGCCAACGCCGAGCGTGAGAGCACCGATGATGCCCATGATCGCTTCCAACCCGATGGTGAAGGCCTGAAGCATCTTACCGGTTTCGACCGTGTCCCATTCGGGGGTGGCTTTTTCGTCCTTCGCCTCGAAGTGATGGCGCCGTGCAATGACGCGACGCGCGGCAGCGAGCGCATCGATATGAAGCTCTTTCGCAATCGGCTGGATGAGGATCATATCCGGATCGCGCTTGTTCTTCAGTTCGTTATAGACGTCGAACGGAATGAACGCCTGTTCGTTATCTGGTCCCTCGTACATGGAATCCTGAATCTTAATGTTCATGACTCCGATCACTTCGAAGCTCTCTCCCTGCACGAGCACTGACTGCCCAACTCCCGGCGCTCCTTGAAAAATTCGCTGGGCGGCTCCGTGGCCCAGGATCACCACTCGCCGCCGATTTGTAAAATCGGCATCCTCGAAATAGCGCCCGTCTTCGAAATTGCCAATATTGCGCATGGAGCCGTAGGGATATTCAACGCCGCGCGTTGTCACTGAAACTACACGCGTCCCCATCTTGAATCCGAAATTGCTGACCGACTCGGCACTGACAGCTCGGATAATCGGAACTTCGGAGCGAATCGCTTCCACATCTTCGTATTCAAAATGGACGGAGCGACCGGCACGCTGACCTCCAGCCTGCATGCTGGTCTGTCCAGGCCAGATCACGATGACGTTGTTGCCCATGTTTCCGACCGCATGCATGATGCCGCCGCCCAGACCCTCGCCAAACGCCAGCAGCAACACCACCGAAACCACTCCCCACGAGATGCCCAACATCGTGAGCATCGATCGCATGCGGTTGCGCCGCAGTGCCGTCCAACTTTGCTGGATCAGTTCTTTCAGACGCATCGTGCACCTCAGGTCATTCGTAGTGCAGGCACTGAATCGGTTCGAGTTCAGCCGCGCGCCGCGCCGGATACATGCCCGCGCTGATCGTGATCAAAGAAAGGGTGAACAAAGAACCGATTACCGCAATCGGGGAAATAATTGGCCTCGGAACAAAGTCAGGAAGCGGTGCAGCCGCCATCAAGAGACAGATTCCCACGCCCAGGCAGTAACCAATGAATCCACTGAGCGCGGTGATCACAACCGATTCCGCAAAAAACTGATTCAGAATGTCGACCTTGGTGGCACCAATCGCCTTCATGATGCCGATCTCGCGCGTCCTCTCTGTGACTGCGACCAGCATAATGTTCATCACGCCAATGCCGCCAAGAGCCAGCGTGGTAATGGCGACACAAGCAAAGAAGATAGTGATTGAGCCAAAGATGCGCGCCAGCAGCTTAGAAAACTGCATCGTGTCCCAGATAAATAGCGCGTCTTTGTCTGTCGGTTCGAAATGATGGAGCCGGCCAAGCGATCTCCGCACCTGCATTACCGCTTCGTCATGCCGCTCGGGATCGCCGACTTCCATGACGATGTCCGAGAGATATCCTTTCACGATGGTCTCGCCCTTTTGTGGCGGGGGAGGGAAGTCGCGCGCCATTGCCGAGTAGGGCACATAGAGCATGTCATTGTCAGGCCCGCTGTAGTTCGAATTCTGTTTTTTTTCGGCCATGACGCCGATGACGGTGTACGGATAGCGCGCGATGATCAGCGTAGCGCCGACAGCCGGCTGCCCGGGATACAGCTGTTTGGCGGCGTTATATCCCAGGACAACGACGCGATTGGCGTTGGTCTCATCCTCATCTTTAATTAGCCGCCCCTCGGAGAGGATGATGGAGCGAAAATCCTGGAACGCCGGCCAGACGCCGGAGATCTGGCGCGCCGCCGAATTGAACTGACTTACTTCGGGCACGCTGCGCTGCAGTTCGGGGCTAACCGCCTTTACTAGATAACATTCGTCCCGGATGATGCGGGCGTCGTCGATGGTAAGCGTGACCTTGCGTCCGGCAGCCAGACCTCCTGCTTGCGCACTGGTGCGGCCTCCCCACATGATGACGAGGTCTTTGCCGAGCGTCTCCATCCGCTTTTTCTGATCTTTACTGAAGCCCATGCCGAGGCCGACCAGCAAGATCACGGATGCGATACCCCAGACAATACCGAACATCGTCAGGAACGAACGCATCTTGTGTGCGCGGAGCGTGGCAATGGTCTGCTTGGCAATTTCGCGCAGGTTCATAAAAGGCTCTTAGCCGAGACTTAGACGTATGTCTCAACAAAAGGTACGGTCAACACAGGAGAATGGTTCCAGTATTCCGGAGAGATTGGGATCAAAGGCAGCGCTTTTTCGGGATCGATGATCCGTTCTGGGAAACTTCATTGAAAAGCAGAGACACAGAGAAACCGGTAATGAGTTAAGAAGAATTTAAAAGATCATGAGAATTGATCTTTCGTGTACCGCCACAGCGCAAATGCCCGCCCAGCACAGCTATACTAGTTGTACGAGATGGCTCCTTCCTTCATTAATGCTTTGGGTTTTGCTGCGGCTGCACTGACCACGTTTTCGTTCGTGCCGCAGGTGCTCAAGATCCGCCGGCAGGGCGGCAAAGATCTCTCCTACATCATGCTCGGGGTCTTCTGGACCGGCGTGATGCTGTGGCTGGTCTACGGGCTGATTATGAAGGAGCCGGCGATCATTGCGGCGAACCTGGTCACGGGAATTCTGGTGATGCTCGCGATGGTGCTGAAAGCCATCATCAAAGCACCGGCTACTCCTGTGACAACGACCCGTTCTCGTCCGCGGATTGCCATCGACATGGATGAAGTGATGGCCGACAGCCTTTCGCGGCACCTCGAACTCTATAACACCGAATTCGGTGCCAGCCTGCGCAAACAGGATCTGCATGGGAAGCCGCTGCACCTGAGCGTGCCTGCGGCGCATCGCGAGCGGATCGACGAGATCGCGCTGTCTGACGGATTCTTCTGGGATCTCGACGTCATGCCCGGCTGCCAGGAAGTAATCCGCGAATTGACCGAGCACTACGATGTGTTCATCGTGACGGCGGCCATGGAATTTCCCAATTCGTTCCTGGCGAAGCACGCGTGGCTGAAAGAGCACTTTCCCTTTGTCGATATTCGCAACGTCGTGTACTGCGGCGACAAGAGCATCGTCGATGCCGACATCATGATCGACGACCGCATCCGCAATCTCGATAACTTTGCCGGCATGCGCATCCTGTTCACGGCGCCTCACAACATGAGCGAAACAAGGTTCCTGCGGGTGAACAACTGGCAGGAGGTTCGCTCGCTGCTGCTCAGCAAGGGTGCGAAGGCCGGACGGCAGACCAACGCAGCCGAATTTGCAAACGCTCCAGCAGCGTCGGTCTAGAATCGCTGATAGAATTCTTCCTACCGCAGTGCCCTCCAGGAACAAAGCCGGGAATGAAAAGCAGCTATCGAAGTCGGCGCTGAAGTTGCGCTTGCTGAAGCGGCTGAAGTGCACCACCAGGTTCGAGCGCGAACTCTGGACCGGAGGCGCGCAACTGGTCGCAGGTGTCGACGAAGTTGGACGCGGCGCTCTCTTCGGCCCAGTCGTCGCTGGCGCAGTCATACTCGATCCGAAATACCGCATCAAGGGACTGCGCGACTCGAAACTGCTTCCGGCAAAAACCCGCGAGATTCTCTCCGAGCGCATCAAGCAGCACTGTATAGCCTGGGCCATAGCAGCCGTCGATGTCGCCCGCATCGATCAGCTCAACATCTATCATGCGACACGGCTTGCCATGACCGAGGCAGTGCAGGCACTTTGTCCTGTGCCGGATTGCCTCCTCATCGATGCCCTGAAGCTGCCCTCGCTCACTTGCCAGCAGAAGGCCATCATCCACGGCGATGCGCTTTCCGCCTCGATTGCGGCCGCTTCGATCGTTGCCAAAGTCGAGCGCGACCGCATGATCTCGGCATGGGACCCCGTATTTCCCGCCTATAAGCTGGCTTCGAACAAGGGATATCGCTCTCCCGCACATATCGCCGCGTTGCGCGAGTTTGGCCCGTCGCCGCTGCACCGCCAATCCTTCGCTCCCGTGTGGAATTCAACGCACCCGCAGGAAGTCTTGGAGTTCATGCTCGAGGAGGCCGGCGATCCCGAAACAAGTGGAGAAACAGTTCCGATCGAATCTTGTCAGGAATGAATATCCAGAGATTTATTCTTCTCTGATTGAACGTGCCACTGCTGCTCGAGTTTATCGAACTTCTTTTCTGACGATCATTCAGGAACTCGCGGGTTTTGTTTGTCTGCTTCATCAAACAACAGCTCCCGGGTCGTGCCGGTAACCGAAATGTTTACATATCGGCGGTGAACAGAGGATGTATCGCGCGCTGGCTGACTCCGGAAGACTCAATGATTTCTTCGATCCCGCGCAAGGCTATTTTCGCACGGAGTCGAGAACAGGCTGAAGCAACTCAAGCGTGCCGCTGGAATTCCGCCGCGGTAGTTGCGTATTCGAACCGTCGCCATAACGGGAAGCCTACTCGTCCCTCTACGCTGGTGGATCGGTCATGGTACAAGCAGTCTTTGGCTGAACTCGACAACCATTCCATCACATACTTTGGTAGGGCATAAGGGAGAAACAACTCTGACAGGGCGTCGAGTGCTCCACCATTAGAAAAGATCTACATGGAACTTCGAGATCCGCTGACCCGTTGGTGAAAGCACCTCCAATACGAGTCGGTCTTCAATGGGAATGCGGCCAATATTGAAGTCAATACGATAAATACGCTCGTCGTAGTTGATATCTGCCGGCATTCCGATCGGGACTACGGCTGCCGGATATATCGTGCGCTGCTCGAGTCCACGAAACACCTTCAATCGAAAGCGCAACCCAAGCAGAAAGGCGTTCAAGGGAATGCGGCTCGGGAAGGGAAACGGCTCGTTATCCAGCATTCTTTCTCGAGCACTTGCCGTAATTCGAAACTGCAATCGGTCGGGGTACATCCGTACGGGCTGCCCCCGTGCATCCAGCAAACGGTTGCGGCTTCCAATGCTTACCTTGCGCCAGCCCTGGAATTCCCGATTCTCTACGGACCCGAGCAGGTAGAAACACCTCTTCGCCGAACTCAGAACGAAACTTTCCCATCCCAGCGGAATGCGCGACTGGTACAGCGTGTCCGTTGCGTAGGTTTTCCCGGGGGTGAAAGCATCTTCCGCATTAACGGTTGCCAGGCTGGCCACGACCGTTGCCAGCAAGAGTCGAAGACAGAACTTGCGAACAACAACCACGTTCATGCAACCCCCGACGAACGAGGCAAACTGCGAAATATAAGAAGCCAAGAAAAGCGCTCCGAGTTGGCGTCACATACAGGGTCTTTAACCGCCGAGTTAGACTGAAAGGATAGGAGGGGCATGCCACGATTTCTTTGTGTTACTGCACATCCGGACGATGAGGTGGGTGGTTTCGGAGGATCACTGCGACTGTATGCGTCGCGCGGAACAAAGGTCAGCGTTATTTGCCTTACGGCGGGGACAGCTGCCAGCAATCGTGGGGGGGCAAAATCTGATGCAGAATTGGCGGCCATGAGACGGGAAGAATTTCGCCGTGCGTGCGAGATGCTAAACGTGACCCATGGCGAAGTTTGGGATCTGCCGGACGGCGGGCTCGACCGGGTAAACTTCTACGACACTGTGGAGCGGCTCACCCGCCGGGTGCGCGAGTTGAAACCACACGTAATGCTGACGCTCGGGATGGAAGGCGCAGTTACCGCTCACCCGGACCATTCAATGGCCGGCCTGTTCGCAACCATGGCTTTTCACTGGGCGGGTCGATCGAACCGCTTTCCCGGCCAGCTCGTGAATGGCCTGACACCTCATCGCACACAGAAGCTGTATTACGCGACAGCGAACTTTACGTTGCCGGATCGTCAACCAGTCGCGATGCCACCGACTACAACCCTTATTGACATCGGCGACTGTCTGGAAATCAAGATAGCAGCTTTTCGCGCCCACACTAGCCAGAATCCATTGCTTCCGCGTTTCGAGCAGGCGATGCGTGAACGCGCTTCAAAAGAGAGGTTTCATCTCGCGGCAAGCACTGAATTCAGGAGCATCGATCGCATTGAACGCGATCTGCTGGAAGGTGTGGTGGAGTGAGCACAGGGCGCTCACTCCGCTATCTGTTTATTTCACTGCGTGCGGTTTCAGGATATCGCTCAGCAGATCGGGTTGCGAGTTGCGCATCAACTGCGGATAGCGATCTCCTCCGTGGTAATCGATGTGAACGACCTTGAAGTAACCGGCGTTCTCTACAATCAGCTCGAGAGGTTCTTTGTTCGTCTTGGCCGACTTCAGTGCATCGTGCAGGAGGTCGGGAGTAAATGCACGGCCGTTTACCGCTATGATCTGCATACCCGGCATTACACCCGCCTTCGCTGCCGGCAGAAAGAGATTCGCATCTTTTACCTGCCCTGAATCCGATAACAGCAGACCCAGCGAGAACCGTTCATCGACTTCATGATGGGTTTCTTCCCGGGCGCGTATGTAGTCCGGTTTTGCTTCTGTATAGCTAATCTGCCATCCGCTGCCTTCGATACCTCCGATAGGAGCGTGCGGTGCGGTCGTCCAGAGAATATCATCGAAGAACTTGCGCCAGTCGTACGGGGTAACCTGGGTTAACGCATTTAGCAGGTCGTCATAGGTGTACGGCTTTACCATGGGGGCTTCGTTCAGCGGCAGACTTGGGGGCCCGTAGAAGAGCTTGCAGAAATCATCGATGGATTTTGCTCCATGCGTCTGCTGGCGAATGATAACGTCCACCCAGAGCCATAGCATGGTCCCCTCGTCGTAATAGTCGACGCCCCTGCGCCAGTTTGACCACGCGGTAGGCGCGTCGTAGAGGATCTGCGCAGCCACAGCCGTGTCGATCAGCGGGCGCCAAGTTCGGCCTGACTCGATATCGAGGTCAGCGGATGAGAAAGCCAGCTGTTCGCGCCACTGTTCCGGGGTCAGCAAACCGCTCCGAGCCGTGAGCACTTCGCCCAAGTAGTTCGTAAGACCCTCATACACCCAAAGCAGCTCTCCCTTCATGGGCTGTTCGTAGTCGGGCGTAGTGAGACCAACAGGACGGCGATACTTGCCGTTCCAGGAGTGTACGTACTCGTGTGGAAGCAGTGACGCCTCAAGGTGGCCGAGATCGTAGTCGATCATCGTTCGCTCATAAGTTCGACTGTCATTCGATTCGTGATGCTCGAGGCCGAAATGAGCAACATGGTCGCTCAACGAGTAGAGGAAGTGGTAGTCGCGATAATGAGTCGCTCCGAACAGTGTGGTTGCTTCAGCAACCAGGTTCTTATAGTCGGTCTCGAGTTCCGGAGACATCTGCAGCGCGGCTTCACTGTCAGCGGCAATATCCATTTCAGCAGTCGGAGTCACCGCGGGCGGAGTGAGGCGAACCATCCGGAAATACTGCCCGCTGATTACAGGCGAGTCGATAAGCGTGTAGAGCGATGCGGGCTTGAATTGAATCGTGTCTCCGGATTCAAGTGCTACGGGGAGCGCGGTGCCGTACTTCCAGCCTTCAGGAAGCTTCAGTGTGGCGCGATATGTGATTTCATCGGCTGCATAGCCGGCAGGGTAGAGCAAAGTCCAGTTCCAACTCACTAGCGCCATCTCTGCGCTAGCCGTCGATCCTGCACTGAAGCCGCTTTCCTGCTCGATGGGCGATGTATAGTCGAGCGTAGCTTCGAGAGTACTTACGCCGGCAGGCACATCGACATGAATGGCATACATCTCCACATCGTCGCGACGCCAGCGCAACGTCTGTCCATTGGCAAAAAACTTCAAGCCGGTAAGATCCACGATCGGTCCGGTCGGCCCATGTTCGCCTGGCATCCACTTTGGGTAATACAACGTCAGCGGACCTCGCTGTACGGGAATCGAAAGCCGGGAATGGAAGAGCCGCGTTGGTGCTTCACTCGCATCGACTGAGACCTTGATCTCGCCGCGAAAGCGGTGCGCTGGTGGATTCTGTGCGACGGTAGAGAGTGAAAAGACACAGGCCAGGAGAACAAACAAGCACCGAAAAGACGTTCTCATCTGCTTACAAGCATCCTCACGATCGCTAAAGCGACCGAACATAATACCGGAATGTGCAATACAATGCCTGCGAATAACCCAGATTTAAATCGCATCAATCACGACCGACCAACCCGCTCTCGTTAACGGCGAAGCGTTATTCCGCAGAAGATGCTTCTGATGTCGCAAGAAAGCCATGCAAAACGCAGGTGTTATGATTTTTGCAGGCATGAATCATGCGGGGCGTCTTCATCACCTTCGAAGGGCTGGACGGCTGCGGGAAGAGCACCCAGACTGAGCGGTTGGCCTCCGTGCTGCTGGCTGACGGCTACGAGGTGGTGGTCACCCGTGAACCCGGCGGCACCATCATTGGCGAGCAGATTCGCGGATTGCTGCTGAATTCACGAACACAGGGGATGTCGCCATTGACGGAGTTGGCCTTGATGTTCGGATCGCGGGCACAGTTGATCCAGGAAGTGATCCGCCCGGCGCTGGGTTCCGGCAAAGTTATTCTGTGCGACCGCTACACCGATTCTTCGGAGGCGTATCAGGGTGGCGGGCGCCAATTGGGCAGCAAGCCGGTGCTCGATCTGCACCACATCGTTTGCAGCGGCCTGAATCCGGACATCACCATCCTGATGGATTCAGAGGTGCGCGCCAGCGTGGCTCGCGCCCGTAAACGAAACCAGCAGGCGACTAACGGTGGTGGCGCACTTGATGAGAACCGCTTCGAACGCGAGAATGCTGCATTTTTCGAGAGAGTTCATCAAGCGTACCTCGCGATCGCGCGGCGGGAGCCCAGTCGAGTGTTCATGGTGGACGCGCGCCGCGAAGCTGATGTTGTGCACTCCGAGATTGTCGAACACGTGCGGCGGAAGCTGGCCGTGTTCGAAGCAAGAAGTGAAAGTAGGAAGTAAGCAGGCGAAGTAAGAAGTGTGACTGATAAAACAACATGGGATTTTCAGACTTCATCGGCAATGCAGAGACCGTCCGGCGCGTGCGAGAGATGCTCGCGCGCGATCGCTTTCCGCACGGCATTATTCTTTCCGGTCCTGAAGGGTCTGGAAAATATTTGTTCGCCCAGATGATTGCGAAGGCGATGAATTGTCAAAATCCTCCATCCGGTCCGCTTCCGGATTTTTGCGGCGCTTGTCCCAGTTGTGTCGAGATTGCCGGTGCCGACGATTTCGAGTCGAAGTTTGAAGAGGCCGTGGAAGCGCGCGAGGCGCTGCGCGACGTCGATAAAAAAGACACGCGCATTTTCCTGCAGACCCATCCCGATGTGCTCATCATCCCACCAGATCCGCCGCAGTTGATGATCAAGGTCGACCAGGTGCGCCATGTGATCGCGAATATTTATAAGCGGCCACGCATGGGCAGGCACTCCGTATTCATCTTTACTACATCTGCGATGATGAAAGAGGCTGCCAACTCGCTGCTCAAAGTGCTCGAAGAGCCACCCGGGTATGCGATCCTTTTCCTTTTGACAACGAATCCGGGCGAATTCCTCCCGACCATACGCTCGCGCTGTATCACGCTGCAATTGGCACCTCTGAAGACAGCGGAGATTGAGTCGCTGCTGGCAAACCTTAAATTTGACTGGCCCGCTTCCACCCGATCGCTGGTCGCGCGCTTGTCCGACGGCGCGGTGGGAAGAGCTCTGGCCTTCGATCTGCAAAGTTATACAGCCGCACGCAAAGACGCTTTGGTTCTGCTGACTTCAGCGCTCGGTACTGAAGATCACAGTTTTCTGTTTCGGATGACTGAAACCTATCGCGCGGGAGCAGAAGGAAAAGCAAAAACCGATCAGTTGCTTCGTGTTGCTTACGGCCTGTTACAAGATTTCCTTTATGTGAAATCAGGGATGCCGCAGTCCATTCGCAATACCGATATCAGCACGGAAATTACAAAGCTCGCGGCAAATCTCGACTTCGACTGGATCACATTGGCAACGCAGCGGTTGAGCGAAGTGGAATCGGGCATGCGCCGCAATGTCTTACGGTCGCTATCGCTGGATTCTTTTGCCGCTGCAATGGACCGGCAACCCGCCTAACCTCTCCGAATCCGCTGCCACGGCTGGTTCTGACGCCCACGGAATCTGTGTCCTGTGCCGTTGCGAGGTGAGTACAGCTGTGATACGGTAACACCAACGCTCGCGCGATCAATCCCGCAGTTTCCGAATCTGGTGGATGCTTCCGCGCAGTCAAATTTTTTCGGCGGGGGGCACAGGCACTCAGCATGAAAGATGGATTCGACTCGACAGCTGTAGGAAGGGCGCCAGAACCTGAACAATTTACCAGTAGAAAGCTGATCCGGCCATCCCTGGGACGCCCAGAGGCTCGTCCGGAAGGGGGGCCTGCGCCAGAACGGCGTGAGCGGCCGAGCAACGGCAAGCGTCCTGCTCCTCCGGAGCAAACGCACGCGGAGAATTTCTACTATCAGAAGCAGATTCAGTCGCACACGCCAATGGTCGTCGTACTGCGCGACGGCGAAGAGATACACGGCACCATCGAGTGGTACGACCGGATTTGCATCAAGGTCAGTCGCAACGGAAACTCGAACCTACTCGTCTACAAGAAGGCGATCAAGTACATGTATAAGGAATCCGAGGGGAAGTAGTCTCTGCTTCTCTTACTTTCAAGGCTGGACGCAATTGCGTTCGTCTGTAGTGTTCTTGGAATGTCCTAGCTGGCTGTTCCCCCATCCTCTAGATACGTATTTTGCTCGACCACACCTAGTTGTTCCGGAGCGATGCCTCCGTTGTATTCAATCAGGCGATTCTTCCATTTGAGGAAGTCGGTGATCGACTGCGGCTCGATACGTACTTCCACGCGGCGCAGACTGGAGAGCAGCAGGTTCATCTCGTTAATCAAGCCTTCCGGTGTTCGCTGGCTCCGCCTATCCGGAGGTACGATCACTTCGACCTTGCGCGCGTGGTATTCCAGTAGTCCCCAGTTGGGAGGAAGATCGGCAGCTTCGAGCATACCATGTGGTGCGAGATAGAGGCGCTCGCAACCTAGAGCAATTTTCGGGTCGGCCCGCCAGAGCTTCTGCTTGTCGGCGTGGAAGTCAGATCTCGAGATTTTGCATTCCACCACTACCGAGCGACAGCGTTTCTTCCATCCGATCGCGTCAGGCATTTCTCCCGTGCAGCAAGCTTGCTCACTGAGCACAATGCCGCATCCATAGCGACGCAGCCACCCGATGGCGATCTGAACTAGTTGGGCGTGAGTCATCCGACGACAGTAACAGATTTTCAATTCAGTCGTGATTGCCCAGTATGAGGCTCTTTCGGATCATCCGTCGTGCCGGTAGCCGGCGGAATGCTTCCTTTTTTCAGTATGCGATCGAAGAAGTCGGCAGTGGCCGCATAAGTGCGCAGCCAACTGCGATACATCAGAAATCCGTGGATCTCGTCGGGCAGCACGATCTGCTCGAACGGCACGTGCTGTGCGCGAAGTCGCTGAACCAGGTCGACGGTCTGCGAGAAGGGAACGTTTCGGTCATCATCGCCTTGAATCAGCAGTACGGGGGAGCACCAGGTTGCAATCGACGCATCGGGCGACGATTCCCATGCGAGCTTTTTGGCTTCTTCCAGGTCCAGAGGAGTTCCCGCCGCAGCATTGCCAATCATCTCGTTCCAGCGTGAAAGAAAGGCCGACCAGTCATGCACGCCATGGAAATCCACCCCGGCGGCAAAAATATCGGAATTGCGAGCCAGACCGAGAGCCGTTAAATAGCCGCCATACGACCCGCCCCAGAGTCCAATTTTTCTTGAATCGACATTGGGCCGCAACTGCAGGTATTTGGCGGCGGCGACTATGTCCCTGTATTCGGAAGCGCCGCGCCATCCGCCGTCCTTTGGTTCGCGGAAAGCGCGTCCGTACATAATACCGGTCCGATAATTCACCGAGAGCACAACGTAGCCAAGGCTTGCGAGATACTGATTCTCGGCATAGGCATTGTGATAGTAGTCCATGTAATGAAATCCGAGGACCATTTGACGGGTCGATCCGCCGTGCATATACACCAAGCCGGGAGCTTTTCCGGTCAGGGCACGGGGAACGAACAGCTGTCCGTGAACCTCCAGGCCGTCTTCTGATTTGAAAATGACTTGTTTCGGCGTGACTAACTGGCTCGACGGGAAGTCGGCAGGAAGTGCCGATGGCGCGATCATCTCCCGTCCGGTTGCGGTCAGATGGTAAGGCATTGCGGGAGAAGTTGCGCCCGAGCCGAGGCAGACTACCGTCTGGCCATCCGAGAGCTCAATTGGAGACCACTCGATCGTGTCCCCTCGCGTTAACGCCTCTGGAGTTCCACCCCCAACAGCGACGCGCCACAAATGGCGGCGATCAACATCGTTCTGATTGGAAGAGTAGATGACAATTTTTCGATCTGGTGTCAGCTGGACGTCTTCAACCTCGAAGTTCCCAGGCGTAAGGAGCGTAGCTCCTCCACCTTCGGTCGAGATCGAGTAAAGATGGTTATATCCGTCTTGTTCGGAAGCGAAGACGAGGCGACTGCCGGCCGCAAACTTGAAGGAGACGTCAGCCGTAAGCTCAGGGAAACTATCGTCGGCGTTATTCCCGCTCCGCCAAACGACCTTGGCGGTTGTCGTCTCTGGATCGGCTACAAGGATGGACCACGGTACGGTTCGTTGTGGGATGAGGGGCTGATTCCTTTCGACGCCTGGAATGCGGAGGAATGCGATCTGATTGCCATCCGGAGACCAACGGGGCGAACTGTCTCGATCGACACTCGGGGCTAGATAACGCAGCACGGGACTGTTGAAGTCGTAAAGAGCGATCAGGCTGTGGTCCCCACGATCGCTGACGAAGGCGATCTGTTTCGAATCGGGCGACCAGCGCGGGTTCGAGTTGTTGCCGCGCGCGTAGGTCAGTTGCCGGGCCTTTTCCGCGCCTGAGATCGGGGCAATCCACAGATTCTTACGTGCTGCCCATACCGCCCATTTCCCGTCGGGCGAGATCTCTACGTCTTCGCATCCCTCTTCGCCGCATTCCATAGTGCCAAGCAGGCGTGGCGCTCCGCCGGCGGCGTCAACTGCCCAGACTTCCTGATGCGGTTGGTGGACAGAGCTGTTCGGATCCGCCGATTCCCCGGCGCGATTCGTCTCGCTGCCGCGTACGTACACAACAGTATTGCCATCCGCAGTCAGACGAACCGAGGCGATAGGCTGGCCGTCATCGTCGGCGTACTTGGTCAATTGCCGTGCAGAAAACGATGGAGCGTCGCCAACCCATATGTTGCGGGCTCCTTTCTGGTCGAACACCCATGCAATGCGATTGACGTGCGCCGCAGAATGAAGTTCGCTGGGAAAAGGTGAACTCAGCACCTGTTCAAGGGTGAATCGCCCGAAAGCCGGAACAACGAAAGCAAGAATGGCGGCCAATGCAAACCGAGAGAGGCGCTTGGGGATGAGCATCAGGCCGAAAACCTTACGACACTCAGCCCATTAGCGACAAGAGGCAGAACAAAAACGTTTCAAAACGGGATAGATTGAGGCAATGCCGCAATCGATGTTACGGAAAGTGGGATGAAATCCCAACGCGGATTCCATTTGTTGTAGACGCGAACGACCTCAAATCAATCGATTTGCTGATGTAGTCTGAATAGGCGAGGGGACAGACAAACAAAATAGAGTTCCGGAATCCAGGGAAACGCTCTCAAATGAGAAAAGGTCGCATAGGGGCTCTCGGCCATCCAGGGGCGGACAGGCACCAGACCATTTGGCTTTCGAGTTGCCCAAGCAGCAGCAAAGGTTTGCCACACTTCAACCTACCGCGGCAAACCGCTTTAGTTGGGCCAATCAAATAACTCTGTTTTGAAGAACAGGAGTTTCTCCTATGACCGTGCGTATCAACCGCTGGTTCGTAGCGTTGGTTCTGTTGGGATTCGTGTTGATGGGGGCCATGGTTTTCGCGCAGACCCTTTCGACCGGTTCCGTGCAGGGAACCATTACTGACCCATCGGGTGCCGTCGTACCTGGTGCAAAAGTCACAATCACAAACGTGGCCACTGGACGTTCCGTACAAATAATCGCAAACGCCAGCGGCGCCTTTACCTCAGGAGCTCTAACTCCCGGAAACTACAAAGTTCGAGTAGAAGCCCAGGGATTTCGATCCGTTGAAACTACCGTGCCGGTGCAGGTGGGTGTTGTCACTACCGGCAATATGAAGATGCAAGTGGGCCAGACCAGTGAAGTCGTCGAAGTACAGGGTTCTGACGTACAAGTCAATACAGAGCAGGCGCAGGTTGCAGGAGTTTTGAGTGGCGCCCAAATGGAAGCGCTCCCGGTGAATGGCCGTAACTTCCTGGATTTCGCTCAACTCGAACCGGGCGTACAGATCCAGGATGGAACGAATTTTGACCCGACAAAAGTTGGGTATTCCTCGATCTCATTCGGTGGCCGCTTCGGCAGAACGGCTCGCATTGCGGTTGACGGCGTTGACGTCAGCGATGAGACCGTCGGCACCACTACAACCGACATTCCCGCCAGCGCAATTCAGGAATTCCAACTGGCCCAGTCCGACCTCGACCTTTCCAATGACTTGACCTCCTCCGGCGCTGTCAACGTAACGACGCGCTCCGGGACGAACCAAGTTCATGGAGAGGCTTTCGATTATTTCCGCGACAGCAGCATGGCGGCCAGGCTGCCGGCCCCTCCGGGAATCAATTCTCCGTTCCAGCGCTCGCAATTTGGAGGCAGGCTCGGAGGCCCGATCATTAAGGACAAGTTCTTCTGGTTTCTGGATGGTGAACGTACACTCCAAAACCTGAAGGCGCCTGTAGCATTACCGGCCCCGTTTAGTTCCTTGTCTGGCGCCTGGAATTCGCCCTTTCGCGAGACGAATGTGCTGGGCAAGGTCGACTACCAGCTAACCAAGAGTGCACATGCTTTCTATCGATTTAGCTATTTCGATAATTCCGCCTTTGCAACCTTTTTTGGTTCCAGTTTCCAGGTCTATGACAACAAGGACATAACTCGAAACCATGTTGTTGGCTTGGATTTCCTGACGGGCTCTTTCACGCACAGTATTCGGTTCAGCTATTTGAAGTTCCAGAACCAGATTGCCGATGGTTCTGCAGGCCAACCGGGTAATACCACTGGACTTTCGTTGTTCATTGGACCGCTTGCTGTGGGTCCGAATTTCCTGGCTCCTCAGTCAACACCGCAGAGTGATCACCAGGTCAAATACGACGGCAGCAAGACGCTTGGAAACCACATCATCCGATACGGTGTGGATTACAACCACCTGCAGGGTGGAGGCTTTGCGGCGTTCTTTAGCATTGCGCCTGTCGTATTCTCAGATCCCAGCATCTATGATCCGACCATTTGCGGCGCCTGTCCTGGTGGGTCTGCGAACCCCCTGAATTATCCGGTTCAGTCGATCACGATGGGCAACGGACAGGGATTCTCGACCTCGCAACCAGCTTTCGGATTCCCGGCTGGCGGGCTTGGTCCTGACAACCGCATTGGATTTTATGTCGGCGACAACTGGAAGGTCCGACCCAACATGACTTGGACCTTCGGTCTGCGTTATGACCGCGACACTGGCCGTACGGATTCCGACCTGCCCGGAATCTCACAACTCAATAATCTTGTCCCGACATATCCCAATCTCGGTGCGCCGATTCGGAATCCGAACCTAAACTTCGCGCCTCAAATGGGTGTCACTTACGACCCATGGTCCAATGGAAAGACTGTCATTCGAGCAGGCATTGGACTGTTCTACGAAAATACCATCTGGAACAACGTTCTGTTTGATCGTCCAACACGCGTTCCGACAGGAGCCTTCCTGCAAACCGCATCTCCATGCACCGGAGTGGGAGTGGCTGGGCCTCCAATTCCAATACCCGGCGGGGAATTGCCGGTTCCGGATGGAGTTTGCGGCAGTGGTGGCAACCCGATCACAATTGGTGCTGCGGCAGCGAATATCATCGCCTTCCAGCACGCTTATCAGGCTGCCTCACCGTTCACTGTTGGACAAAATCCCGGATACATTCCAACCCTGCTAGGGCAGGGACTTGGTGTTGGCAGTAACACGGCACCGGGAACTTTCGCTCCCAACTTCCAGACTCCGCGTTCCGTACAGAT
Organism: Terriglobia bacterium; assembly: GCA_021324365.1. Lineage (GTDB taxonomy): Bacteria > Acidobacteriota > Terriglobia > Terriglobales > Acidobacteriaceae > JAJPJE01. Next base: position 35,132 of record JAJPJE010000123.1, read on the forward strand.
GAACATCGGCGTACAACGTGAAATTAAACCCGGCATGGTTTTCTCTGCAGACTTTGTCAGGAACGTGACCACGCACACGTTGCTCGGCCAGGATCTGAACCACGTCGGAGATGTGCGCTATTTCAATATGGCAGGAGCAATGCAAGCGATTGCGGCCACGGTTGGACCCGGGTGCATCCCCGGCGGAGGACTCACGCAGGCGAATGCCTCGGCGGCCGTCGGCTGCTATCTTGCCGCGAATCCAACTGCGACCATGGCGGCCTTTGCCGGAAATGGGTTGACCGCAACCAGCGACCTGGGAGTGGCTGGATGTCCGGCGGCGGGCTGCGCATTTGGCGGCATCAATCCGGCTGTCAGCAATCTCAACTTCCTGCTTCCCATCGGTCGTTCCGTTTATAACGGCTTGCAGATGAAGCTGAGCAATAACACCAGCTTCTCGAACAGGATTGTTAAAGGCGCGAATTACCAGATCGCATATAGCCTGTCGCGATTTGTAAACCCCGGTGGCGCGAACACGATCAGCCCTCCATCGAACCCAACTTCGGCCAGCGATCAGGATTTCGTGATCGGCGCGCCGGATAACGCCAACCCGCTACGTTACATGGGACCTTCTCTGCTTGATCGTACCCATCAGTTATCGTTCGGAGGGTATGTTACGGTGCCACACGGGTTCCAGTTGGGCATCATTTCCCATTTCTACAGCCCGCTGGCGCTGCCCCTGGTGGTTCCGAATTCTGGGGCCGGAATTGGTGAAATCTTCCATACGGACTTCACGGGAGATGGAACCACGCAGGACTACCTTCCCGGCACTAAGAATGGATACTTTATGCGGAACATCAGCCCTGGTGGACTGAATAACATAATCAATCAGTACAACGCCACGTACGCGAACCAGCCGACTCCCGCCGGCTTGACACTGGTCAACAATGGGCTGTTCACCGTCGCCCAGTTGCAAGCCCTGGGTGCGGTAGCGCCATCTCTGTCGCCAGCGCCTCCGGGTGAAGTTGGATTGGGGTGGGTGAAGGCATTCGACTTCAGCTTGCGTTGGGATTACAAGATACGCGAACGTTTCGAGATCCAGCCCAGCGTGTCGATTTTTAACCTCTTCAACTTTGCCAACTTCAGTTTGCCGCCGAATACCCTGAGCCCGTATCTCAATAACGCTCCGGGTTCCGTGAACGGCACCACCTATAACGATCAAGCCAATGTCAGGGTCGGAGTCGGAACGGGCGTGTATGGATTAGGCGCCCCGAGGACGACCGAATTCGGACTGCGGTTCTCGTTCTAGGCGGAAGCTGTGCAATCTCTTGCGGGTCGGCCACAATGGCCGACCCATTTTTGTTGTGCTCAAGCCGAATGAGATTTCGGCGCAATCGCTTGGAATTATGAGATTTGGAAAGCCTCTTCTACGCATTTTCCAAAATGCATACGAAAAGCCGAGAAAATTACCCGTAAGTGCTTTGTATCTAGTTACTTTGGATTGGTACTCCATTTGCGTGTGAGAGCTGTGGGCAGCGCGCAGAAATGAGTGAATGGACGCGGGAATTCTGCCGAGATTTTCCTCTTGCCTGATCCTTTAAGCTAGGCACCTTCGCAGCGTACGAAGGAGTCGAGGCGGATCAGGCAAACAAGTTCTTAGTTGCTCGGAGCCGCACCGGGAGCGGTAAAGAGCTTTAACTAGCGGGCCGATCATCGGTCCGCTTTTTTTTACGTTTTGGATTCGTAATGCCTAGGAAGTTCTGCTATAGCTTTTCGCGATCAGGGCCTCGATCCTGCTCCGTTCCGATTCTGCTACCGGTTCGCATATGAGCATCTCGTTGCCGACGTGCAACTCAAATGGGCTGCGCACCACCAGGATGTGCAAGCCCCCTTCCGGGCACCCCAGAGCGTACGCCTCCAACGAATTTCTCTGGTGGTTGTGCTCGTGCAGTTCCTCAAGGAATTGCCAGTTGTGTCCCTTGACAGCGCGAAAGAACTCCTCTGTAGCTTTGAACTGATTGACGCCCGCTAAGCGAGTACCGAGCAGGGCAATGCGATGCTTCGTCCACGGTTTGTGACAAGCAGGGCACCGTTGTACCAGTCCGCTTAATTTCTTTTCGGCAGCTTGGAAACCACCAGAATGAACGGTGGTTGCGACGGGCGCGATTTGTTTCACGAGTGACCTCTTTTTCTGCCAGGAAGACACGAGAACATCGTCACTTTCGCACAGCCCGGGATTAGAAAATGTGGAATGGATCACACGCGGTTGTGACAGAAGAACTGGCTGGTTCTCCCAATACGGAACGGCGTGAGAAGAACTCGCTGGGAACAGTTGTGCATGGCTTTGCATCCTGCCGCCCGCCGCCACTGTGAATCGATCGGCTCGGCGTTTGAAAAGCCGCTATCCTTCAGGAAATTCACGAGGCTCAATTTGCGGGCGTGTGGATTTGAGATTGCGTGAACAAGAGAAGTTGTTCTTACATCCAAAGGGAGTTTCAAATGCGGAAAATCGTGCTCATGCTGGTCGTGTTTCTAGCGATGGGTGCTTGGGCAAACGAGGTCACATTTCAGACTGACGTCACTCAAGGATGTTTTGGGGTTGGTTGCACTCCGACCAGCTCCACTGCTTCTCTTGCCGATCTGACGTTCACTGGGTCAAGTTTTGGTCCGGCGCTCACATCAGGTGGCAACCTTACTCTAACCTTGGGTCAATTCTCTCTTACGGATTCAACAGGGGCACTATTCCTGGGGCCGCTGACGAATTCAACTTTTACCGCAGAAGTGAACTTTATAATGCCCTCCCTGAATGGGCAGGCAGCAATTTACGACGCCTGGATCATCGGCGGGGTTATCAAGAACTTTGCTGGAATTGCTTACCTGGATTTTGGCGGTCCGCAGCACTTCGACTTTAGCGGCGGGTCCTTCGATCTGCAGGTAAATGATTTGAACCTTTCGGTTTTGGGGAAGGATGGAGTCACTTCACAACAGCTGCAAGGGCAGATCACGAACGCAACTGCAGTACCCGAACCGGCAACCTTGAGCCTGTTGGGCTGCGGCCTGGTTGTTGCCACAACAAAACTGCGCAAGAAATTCAAACCATAACAGGGAAGTCGAAGTGGGAGCCGTCTTGCAAGGGCGGCTCTTTTTTTCGTTTCGAACCGCGGCTAATTCGAGTGAATCACCGTTTTCGCCAATCCCATATTCTCGAAGCGATCATAGACACGCACGATCACAACGTGTTCCTGGGGGCTCATTACTGCTGGAGGCTTGTTGTCCGGTGTCTTCTTAATCGCTTTCACCACGATCTCAGTGCCGGTGTTCTGCTTGGAACCGATGGCGGCAGCCGACGCTTCAGAGGCTCCGGGAATAGGAACGGAAACCTGGTAGTTCTCCACACGATCATCGGAGATCTCACCGATCGGCTCAACAACCTGCCACTCGCCTGCGTCGACAGAATATTCGGCGCGCTGAATAGGCGAATAGCCATCAACTGCTCGGAACGACAGACGAAGCTTGCCTGCTTGAAAAGTTCCGTTCAGATCCACCACTTGTGGAGGAGTGTTATCGACTTCGAAATAGGAGCTTTGCTTGGCCCCCTTGAGCGCCTCATCTGGTGAGTGCGACGGCGCGTCGGAAGCCACGACTTTCAGAGTGTACCCTCCGTCAGGCAGCAGATTCGAATCAAAGGAATAGAATTTCTCGGAAAGGTCGCCCTTGAGCAGTTTCCAGTTTCGTTCACCTTGTCCGCGGTAGAAGAGAGAGTAGACGAGCGTATCCTCGTTGTCGTCGTGGGCAGTCCATCGTACAGCGATAGAAGTACGGTCGCGAACGGCGCCAGGTGTGATTTCGAAGTGAGCGGGGGCCGCTACGTTTGACGGACCGACTGCGACTGGGAGGTTATCCACGGGATTCTTCGGCAGAGGCAGAAACCGCGCACCTGTCTGAACGTAAACATCGGTGATTTCTGGCGCAACGTTCTTGGAAAGATAGTTGATGAGAACGCTATCTATGGATGTGCCAGGATTCGACGCATGCAACACGGCCTTCCATTGCAGGAATCGCGCCGAAGGCACACCGAGAGGCAAGTTTTTGGTCAAATCGACCTTACTCCACGAGCTCCAATTGCGATCGGGATTGTCGACATTGCCACTGCGGGCGTAGATCTCGAATGCTCCCGTCGCACGGATGGAGGTCCGTCCCCACCTGGAAAAAATGCGAGCATCAAAGACGTCGCTTTCGTAGATACCGTCGTCATCGGTGGCGCCACCAAATTCAAAGACCTTGCCCAGATTGCTAGTGGCAAGATAAATAGCGCCGCCTGGACCCAGTGCCATGCTCGTGACCTGTGTAGCACTCAGCTTCCCCATGTCGATAAAGCTATCGTCTCCGAGCACGGCGAAGATTCTTCCCGTGTTGCCTGTGCCTGCAAGCAGGCGATGCTGGCGGTCGAAGCCTAGCGAATAGACAAGATCTTCGCGCGACGCCCATAGCGTTTGCGGAGATCCATCAGCAGCGATTCGATAAATCTCGGATCCGCCAGTGGCGAGCGGCGGCGGCCCTGAAGGCAACGGCGTTGAAGCTCTTACGGGGCTGGCAACCGGTGCTCCCGCTACAGACCCTGCCGGTGCCGTGGGGTTCGGGGCGACCGGTGGGCTCAGAGGAACCATTGGGGCGACCATCGGCGACGTGCCCGTACGCTTATCGCCCACGCCTGCAGCGTAGATGTTGTCGTCGGCATCGACGGCAAGCGCGGTTATCTCCTTTTTGTTCGCACTGTAGAGCACGAAGGCTTCGCCTGCAGGCGAAATGCGATAGATCAGACCGCTGCCATCAGATCCGGCAATCAAGTTGTCCTTGGGATCAATTGCCAGGCAACGGATATGTGCTTCCGCGCTCTTGAAAAAGAGTGATCCCGTGCCGTTTTTCTCAACCCGAAAGATCTCGCCTGTATCGCCCGTAGCAACGTAAATCTTTCCCTCAGAATCTTCCACGAGGTCCCATATATATTTCGTCTTCGGCTCGAAAAAGACAGAAGCGACATAAGACGGATCAACCGGTATGTTCTTGGGAATCTCTGCCTCAGTGGAGATGTCTTTTTTGGCAGATGCGGGCGGGTTGGGAGATGACACGCCGGCCTTGTGGACAATCTTGTAGATCCTGCCGTCCGGAGACGTGGCCGCGAAGAGTGTCCCGCCGTTGTCGACCAACAGGGACTGTACCTGCAGTTCCTGCGGCTCAAAGACGATCGAAACCTGTCCTTGCGGGGTGATCCGGTAGACGCGCGCTGGCGCACCCGCCGCCGCGAAGATGTCGCCCTCGCGATCTGCCGCCAGTGCCCATAGGAATGTCGATGGCGTCGTGGTAATTGCCTTCAGCGTCGGTGCCAACTCGAGGTGCCCATCACTGTGGATGGCAACACCTTTGGCTGTGCCCTTTTCGAAATCGTCATAACTGGACTGTTCCCACGTACGAGTACCTTCCGCGAGCAACAAGGACGAGACTACAAGGAGAGAAACGAGGAGAAAGAACTTCCGCATCGGTTTCCTAAGGCGTAAACAGCTCTGGAGGATATTGAAAGCCTATCACGAAATGAAAAGCTGCCGGTGGGCGCGATCGCACATAGGGCCAGAAGTATGACCAAACTAAGGCCACCATCGGAGGAACGCGGTACGCGATCCTACTTGATTGTCAGCGTGATGACCTGTGCGCCGGAGACGACATAGTCCACCGGCGTCGATTCTTCTCCCACCGACGACTCGCCGAGAACGGTCATCTCCTGCGTGCCACGCATGCCTTCCATCACGTTCATGACGGAAAGCGGAAGCGTTGGCATAATCTTGTCCTGCACCATGGCTTCCGGATTTTGCTCGAGCAAAGAGACGTACAGGCGGTCGTTAATTCGCTCTTTGTTCAGCAGCGCGATGGTCGAAGCAAGATCGAGCCGCTGCGCAAATGGACGCGCCGTCCGGCGCATCCGGTCGAGCGTGTCAGCGTCGCTGACCAGGATTCGCAGCGTGCCTTGCGGCGTTGAGGTCGGAATCTGAATCGGAATCTGCTTCACGATCCGTTCGCCACGATAGGGACGAAGGGCGGCCTCGATGGTGATCTCATCACCCGGACGTGCCTCGGTGACATCGGTTCGCGCGCTCTCCAGGCGGGCCCACCGGCGTTCGTTGAGGATGTCGAAGTCGAGTTCGACACCGGTCACGCTGGGCTTCACAAACTGGTTGTCGTAAATACGTCCGAAGCGGTCTCCCAAAGACATGGCGAGCGCCGCCGCCGTCGGCACAGAACTGTCCGACGGGGCGTACATATTCTCAAGCTTGACCTCTGGATAGCCGCGGACATCAATGCGGCCGTTCAGTCGATAGGTAACGTCCTCTCCGTACTCATTGATCCCTTGCAGCACGCTGTATGCGGTCGACATTATTGCTACGGGGGTCAGCTTTGGGTTACTGAGCACTTCGTAGTGGAACGTCTTAGGGTTAGAGACGCCGTGAATGCGAAGCGTGACGGGAATCATGTCTGGCGTCTGATCGAAACGCCCCAAAATCCCCGTGTGGCGATCCTGCACGAAAGCGCCCACTGCTTCGGTCGTATTAATGATTTTGAAGGCGTTTTCCGGAGATGGCAGGGTTGCGATCACTTCAGCCTTGTTCATCGGTATATCGACATTGCCGAACTGCAGCAGGGGATGTCCGCACGCCAGCAAGCGCTGCGGATCGACGTAGGTGACGGTGCAGGTTGCCGCAATGCTCAGATCCCCGCGCACCAGAACTGCACTAATTGATGATCCGGGCACCAGAGGATCGGGCTGTTTTTCACCCGTAACCGATCCTGCGCCCATCACCGGCGTGATTCCTGCAGCACTGAATTGCGGAGCAAAGCGGCGCACTGCATCCTCGGTGAATCCGCTGAACACAAGCGGTGTATCGATCGGCTTCAGCAAATTCGCGAAGTTCTGCAGGCCATTCCGGCCGGTCACCGGACCCGGAGATGCTACTTGCGCCAACGGAGCAAAAGTCCGTTTGGCTGACGTCTGATCCAGGGCATTGATTTCCAGCATCTGCTCAATGGGAGTGACTCCGGCGATCGGTTCCTTGGAGAATTCGCCAATGCGGAATGCCAGTGCTCCGACGAGTTTTCCGTCAATATAGACCGGGCTGCCGCTCATGCCGGCTACTACACCCGTGTATTCCGGCTTTGCGCCCTCAAGACGAATCAGAATGACGTCAGCGTCCGGCCCGTTCATGTTCTTCAATACCCCAAGCACTACCAGATTCATGGGTTCGGGACGAGTTCCTTGAAAAACGGTGTAAGCAACACCTTTCATTCCGGCATGTACCTGGGACAGCGGCATGATCGGAACATCAGGTTTGAACACAGGCTGAGCTGACCAGCAGTTCTGGATGAGTAAAACGACGGCGAAGGCGAGAAAGAATTTTTTCATACTACTGGCGTAAACCTCGACTCCCGGGGGAAGGGATCGGATACCTCGAACTGTGGTTTCCGGCGCACTCGTCGCCTTCGACCAGATCAGCCGGAAAATAACCAAAAGGATGCTGTTCGCATCGAGTCAAAAAGGCGGAAGTGAGGTTTTATACTAGCACAGAGGCTCTGGTGCGGAGGCCTGCAATTCTTCAGGCTGGGCGATTCGAAGAGGCCATCACGCTCGCGGAGCGGCTATCTGGAGTTCCCATGGTCACTGGTTCATGTCATTCGGAAATTATTCAAATGAAACGTCCGGCGAATACCCTTCGCAAACTTCTTAGCATCGTCGCAGCGTGCTTATTCCTTCTTAGCGTGCTGTCCTTATCGGCGCTTGCACAGGGACAGTCCCAAGCGCCTCCCAGCGATCAGGCTCCGGAAGCGGGAGGCCCGCAGGGCGACATTGGTCCGATGGCCATCCCCAAGAAGAATACCGACGAGCCGCCACCCGAACGCAAGCCTCCTGCTCCAAAAAATCCCGAAGGTATGCCTGATTTTTCTATCCGCGTCGACGTTCCCGAAGTGACGGTTCCGGTGAGCGTAGTGACCAAAGATGGCCAGTTCATCCCCGGGCTGAAGAAAGACAATTTCAAGATTTTTGAAGATGGTGTGCCGCAGCAGATTGCTACGTTTAATGTGACCCAGGCGCCTATCACCTGTGTGTTGCTGATCGAGTTCGCCTACACCAATTACATGTTCATGTACGACGCTATCAATGATGCTTACTATTTTGCGAACAGCCTGCGTCCGCAGGACTGGGTGGCAGTGGTGTCCTATGACATGAAGCCGCACATGATCACCGATTTCACGCAGGATAAACGCGAAATATATGCGGCGATCAACACGCTGCAAATTCCGGGGTTCAGCGAGACCAACTTGTTCGACGCCCTTTATGACACCCTCGACCGTGTTGACCGCATCGAGGGCCGAAAATACATCGTGGTGATTTCAAGCGGTGTCGACACATTCAGCAAGCTCACCCTCGACAAAATTCTGAAGAAGATTAAGGCCACACCGAATGTAACGATCTTTACGATCAGCACCGGAGCCCTTTGGAGGATCTATTTCGAAGCCGCAACTGCCGGGTCGCTGAATGCATCCATCGCAAACCTGGATTTCTTGCAGGGCGACAACCAGATGCGAGCGTTCGCCCAGATGACTGGCGGTCGCTGGTACTCGCCCCGGTTCGAAGGCGAGTTGCCTGAGGTGTTTCGCGAGATCTCCGGCGATATTCGCAATCAATACCTGATTACTTACCATCCTACGAATCAGAAGCTGGATGGCACCTATCGCAAATTGAAGGTCGAAGTTGTAGCGCCGGATGGCGGCCCACTCCAGGTGCACGATCAAAAGGGAAAGAACTTGAAGTACCAGGTGATCGCGCGCGAAGGTTATACGGCTAAACACCAGGTAGAGTAGAGGATGAAAGAGCGGCGCTTGAGCGCTGCGACATGCATTTCTCCACCTCTGGCACCCCAAGGATGACTTCAGTCTTGAGGGTCTATCCTTCGGTCAACTCATACCTGTTGTTAAATCTTTGGGAGCAGTTCCCGCAGAGCCCACTGAATCCGGTTCACGCTGCTTTTGATAGCAGTCAGCTTTTCCTTATCCGAATTCGAATAGGAAGTGAACTCAATCACCTGAAGGGCGTTGCGAACGTGGTGGTTCATGTTGGCGATGACTTCGATGCGCTGCCGCAGCATGGCTCGCTGCTGCCGGTACGAGCGAAGGAAGAGAAGGAAGACGATCCCGCAAATCAGGGCCGCAATTCCGTCTGAGAACTCCAACGTCCGGCGGATAGAATCGCGATCGTGAAGCAAAGTCCAGTCAAGACCAAATCCAAGCACAAAAACGAATAGAGCAAAGAGCAGCGAAAGGAGAGCAATTCCCCAGAACGAGCGGAAGAGCCGCTTTTCGGGAGGAGGTGCAAGCTGCTCGGATATTTCAGCGGCATCAGGGCGAGAATCGCGCGGTACTGCTGGAGTTGGAGTGCTCATGATGCAAACGACTCCTCATTGTACCTCGCCCAAAGTCTCTTTTCGGGTCTAGATAAAAAAAATGCGGAGCATGACTCACGGCCCGAAAAATCGGCTGTTTGTGGGAACACGACAGACACTTTTTCCGGAAAGTTCGCAGCAGTTATCCGCTGTGCCGAATGTGCAGCACGTCTCCGTCCTGCACGATGTAGTCCTTGCCTTCCAGTCGCAAGGTTCCTTGTGAGCGGGCGACAGCTTCGGAACCCGCAGCGAGCAGTTTGTCCCAATGAATCGTTTCTGCGCGAATAAAGTGTTTTTCAAGATCGCTATGAATGGCGCCAGCGGCTTCCACCGCCCGCATCCCACGCGTGATCGTCCAGGCGCGACACTCATCTTCTCCAACAGTAAGGAACGAAATCAGGCCAAGAAGATCATAAGTCTTGCGAATCAGGCGCGAGAGTCCACTTTCTTTCAGGTTATAACTTGAGAGAAACTCCTCAGCATCCTCGTCGCTCATCTCGGCAAGTTCGGCTTCTACCTTTCCGCAAACGGCAGTAGCGCCCGTATTCATATGTGTAGCGATTTCTGAGAGTCCGTATTTGGAGACCGCTTCGTCCAGGTCTTTCCCCAAGTCGGCGCTCTCGGCGATATTGAGCACGTGAAGAATCGACTTTTCGCTCAGGAACATGAATCCGCGAATCAGCTTCTTATCCTCTTTGGTCATCTCCATTTCGCGGAGCGGTTTCTCGGTTTCCAAAAATGCTTTCGCCTTTTTCAGGAGCTCATTTTCTTTTTCGAGATCGGCCGATCGCATTTTCTTCAGATCTTTCTCGAGACGCTCGAGGCGTTTTTCGATCTGGCCAAGATCGCTGAGCATGAGGTCGAACTCGACGTTCTTGATGTCGCTCAGAGGATTAATGTCTCCCGCGGCATGGGGGATCGAAGCGTCTTCGAAAGCGCGAACCACATGCGTCAGCGAGTCCACCTGTCGCAGATTGCCAAGGTAATCTGCTGCTTTCAGCGCTTCCTGCCCAATGGCGGCGACGTCCACGTACTGAATGGTCGCGTGAACGGTCTTCTTCGGGTTGTAAAGTGCCGCCAGACGATCAAGACGGTCATCCGGTACCGTAGCCACTCCGAGATGCGCTTCACGGGGGTTCGCGTGGCCGGAGACGTCAGTCTTCGTGAGGATTTTAAATAAAGAGGATTTGCCTACCTGCGGCAGGCCAATGATTCCGCTTTTCATAATGAGCTGTCAGCCGTCAGCACTCAGCCTTCAGCCAACGCAAGTGAACGCGCACGGCGAGCCACTGAGTCGAGTGGGCAAATTTCTCCATATACCAGAATAAAAGAACGGAGCAGGGAAGCCAAATTCCGAATGTCGCGGAGACTTACTTCAACTGCCTCACCGTTAAATACAGGACGACTAACCCGATGAAATACACGGAGCCTTCCAATCGCGTCGACCATTGATGCAGGCGATTAAACTCAATCCGGCGAGGATTGTCGTGCGGAACATTGTCGATGACTCCCATCTCGGCGCGAAGCACCGCCATACGCGACGAAATGGCATACATCGAGATCAGCGTCAGCGCAAGCATTACCACTACAAGGACATGACGTGGAGCAAACGCATGTGTCGACCCGGTGCTTACCGCCGAGTAGCCCATCGATGTGCCCAGAAAGATGATTCCGGAAATCAATCCCATCCAGTGCAAGATAGGAAGGGAACGATTTACAACGGAGCCAGCCAGTTCGCGAGTCGGCAGAACAGAGAAAACTGTCGGTGCTAGAACGAAGGCGAAGAAGGTAATCCCGCCCAACCAGACGACGAGCGACAGGAGCATGAAAAACCGAAGAACGGTCATCTGCTGATTATCAGGTAAGAAGTACGAAGTCAGAAGTACGAACTCAGAATTCAAGGTGAGCGCCGACATTCTGCGTTACACGGGCACGGGAACCGTCTCGAGAATGTCCCGAAGGATCTGTTCAGCTTGTTCGGACTTCTTCAGCGTCGATGAATATCTCCCGCCAACCACTACGCGATGCGCAAAAACTGGGATAGCAAGTGTCTTGAAATCCTCCGGAGTGGCGAAGTCGCGGCCATCCACAAACGCGAGGGCCTGCGCGGCTCGGTACAGCATCAACGTGCCACGTGGAGAGACACCTAAGGAAAGATAAGCTGACACGCGCGTCTTTCCGACGATTGCCAAGGCATATTCCACCAGCGAATCGTCGACGTGAACCCGCGTGACATCGTTTTGGATTGCGATTACATCAGCCGCGCTCAGCACCGGGCGCAGGTCATCCAGCCGGGCAGCTCCTGCTTCGGCGCGCAGAATCTCGCGTTCGCTCTCTGCCGAGGGATATGTCATTGGCAGCCGCATAAGGAACCGGTCCATCTGCGACTCGGGCAGCGGATATGTCCCATGGTGCTCGATTGGATTCTGGGTTGCGATCACCAGGAATGGCTGCGGCAGTGTGTAAGCATGACCGTCAACCGTAACCTGCGATTCGTTCATGGCCTCGAGCAGGGCGGATTGTGTTTTCGGCGTCGTACGGTTGATCTCATCCGCTAGCAGAATGTTGGTGAATACAGGCCCATGCTTAAACTCGAATTTCTGTTCCGCCGCGGAATAAATCGAGATGCCCAGCACGTCGCTGGGAAGCATGTCGCTCGTAAACTGCAGGCGCTGGAACTCGCAGTCGAGACCCCGGGCAATGGCATGCGCCAAGGTAGTTTTGCCGACTCCCGGAACCCCCTCAATCAGCAGGTGGCCACGGGCAAACAGGCAAACCAGAGCGAACCGAACCACATGGTCCTGTCCACGGATGACAGACCGCAGCGCGCTTTCCAGTTGAATGACGCGCTCGGGAGCGACTTGGACCGTAGAAGCCATTATCGCGATTGTAAATGATCTATGAAGGCCGAAACGGGAACGGGAGTTGGTGTACGGCGGGGATGATAGGAATCAGCGAGGTGAGGAACCCACTCGATTGCGAGTGGGCTCCAAAATAACATCAGTTCTTTCGTGCCCTCATCGCTTTCGAGATGAAGTCGTGAACTTCGGGAGGGGCGGGAGATTTGAAGTTCTCCGGCCAGTTACTGCGATCGGAGTAGAGCTTAGTCAGTCCCTTTTGGATCTCAGGATCGCCACCGGTGAATTCATCGATAAGCGCCTGTGCCCGCGCGGCAAGAGCCTGTGCTTTGTCGCTGGCAGGATCTTCGTGGAGTGATGCCTGAACTTCGGTGTAGAGTTCCTTCCACTTCTTGTCGGTCCGCTCCTGTAGTTCCGGCGACCAGAGAGCTTTGCGTTCCTCAATCTTTGCCTTGGCTGCTTCCGTGAAGTAATGACCCATCCAGGTTTTGTCGTTTTGCATATTGATCTCCTTGATGATGCTGGCGAGAAGGCGCCAGTCGGACTCGTCTCCATTGCCGATCGATTGCGAGGCCTTCGCTATTACGGCAATAGCCTTGTCCAACTGCCGCCGCTGTTCGGTGAGCACTTGCTGCTGATGCTGCAAGGTTTGCGGCAATGTTGCTGTCTCTTGCTGCAGGACCTCACCAATTTCGCGGAGTGGCATTCCAAGAAACTTCAGCACCACGATCTGCTCGAGACGCGCCAAATCCTTCCGGCTGTATAACCGGTATCCCGCTTCGCTGCGATGCGCAGGTTTGAGCAGTCCGAGGCGATCGTAATGATGCAGCGCGCGGACAGTCACTCCAGCCAACTCAGCGAATTCGTGTGCTTGATACAAAGCGGATCGAGATTCAGTCACGGTAATTGGCTTCATGTTATGCCTCTCGAAGGATTGTCAGCTCTGACGTTGCGGCAGGGTCAAGAGAATCCTAAACGGCGCTCACAATCACAGTGCTTTTGTAAACGTGTGGAACAGAACGGGACACTCACGCGGGCGAGGGCGCCCGCGCCCAGAAAAACTCACTGCATAAACTCTGCCGGACGTCCTGTCAGCCGCTCGATACGTTTCGCGGTCGGAGGATGAGTAGAAAACAGGTTCCCGAAGTTCATCCCCAACAGCGGCTGGATAATGAACAGGTGCGCTGTCGAAGGTGATGCCGCCATGGGCACACGGCGTGAATAGGCGTCCAACTTCTGAAGAGCGCTGGCCAGCGCATACGGGTTTCCTGTAATGTGCGCTCCAGTTGCGTCTGCCTGGTATTCGCGCGAGCGCGACACAGCCAACTGGATCAGCATCGCCGCGATTGGGGCCAGAATCAACATGAAAAGAGCGGCGAGTCCGCCGCCGCGGTCGCGATCGTCGCGACCACCGTATCCGCCGAACATGGCACCCCACGCTCCCATGCGGGCGAGAAATGTAATGGCTCCAGCAATCGTAGCTGCCACCGAACTGATCAGGATGTCGCGATTGCTAACGTGTCCCAACTCGTGCGCAAGCACCCCTTCCATTTCATCATCGTTCAGCAAGCCGAGGATTCCCTGGGTCACCGCGACGGAAGCGTGTTGCGGATTGCGCCCCGTGGCAAATGCATTTGGCGAATCCGTCGGAATCACGTAAATTTTCGGCATTGGAAGGCCGGTTTTGGCGGTGAGCCGCTCGACGATGCCATAGATGCGCGGGGCCTCTTCGCGCGTAACCGGCTGGGCGCGGTACATGGCCAGAGCCAGTTTGTCCGAGAAGAAGTACGAGACGAAATTCATCACCCCGGCGATGATGAAAGCCATGATCAGTCCGTTCTGACCGCCGAAGTATTGCCCAATAAAGAGGAGAAGCAGCGTCAACGCGGTTAGAAGAAACGCTGTCTTGAGTGTGTTCATATCAGATTCTTCCTAACTATCTGATGTTAATGCCACCCGTTTGATTCAGGAACCGTAACGGACCCCCACATGGTGCCGTGAATTCTCAAATCGGGAAGGAGATGTCAAGGCCGCAAAATCGCCGAATTGCTCCTAAGTAGAACAAAGTACGGCGAATATAGTTTCGGCGTAAGTGTCAGGTAGGTGCGGCCAGTCTTGGTACTCTGAAACTAAGCGATACCTGATCGAGAGTACACATGACTACATCCTGGTTACGTGGCCGCCAATGCTGGCGGCTTTTTTATTTGCTGGTTTCCATCTTCCTCATGGTTCTCAGCACGATGCATTTACAGGCGCAAACTCCAGCGACGACGCAGATCAACGACATCGTTTACCGAGCGGATGGCACACCCGCTGGTGGCACGCTGCTAATTTCATGGCCGGCTTTCACCAGTGCCGACCAGAAGCCGGTTGCTGCCGGTTCGATGAGTGTCTCGATTGGCGATGCTGGGCGGGTGAACCTGAACCTGATACCCAATCAGGGCGCGACCCCAGCAGGCACCTTCTACAAAGTCGTGTTGAAACTCGATGATGGAACGACGATGACTGAGTATTGGACCGTGCCCTCCATGTCGCCCGCAACGATCTCCGCCATCCGTTCCAGCATCGTGCCGGCATCCGTCGCTGCGCAAATGGTGTCCCGCCAGTACCTCGACTCCAACCTCGTGTCGAAGGCCGATAATGCCGTGGTGCTTCATAACTCCGGTGACGAATCGGTTGCGGGAATAAAAACCTTCGCGGCCTCTCCGATGGTCCCCACGCCGATGATCAGCATGGCTGCCGCAAATAAGGCCTATGTCGATACCGCGGTCTCCAACGTCTCCAGCGGTGCGTACGTCAACAAGAATGGCGACACCATGAGCGGCCCATTGTCCCTGGCAGGAGATCCCGTCACCTCCAGCCAGGCGGCCACCCGTCATTATGTCGATACGCAGACGGCTACTGTGAATACAGGGCTGGCGCAGAAACTTGGGCGCATTGGTGATACGCCGATTAGCCTTGCCGGCCTCCGCTTTGCCTCCCAATTCTCTTCGATCCAGGATGCTATCACCGATGCCGGTAGCACCGGGTCAGTTCTAATCCCCGCTGACTACGCAGGCATAGATAACTTCACCAATCCGCAAAATATTCCTATCGTCGATCTGCGCGGCGGATCTTCCGGTCCACGCGGCTATTTGAATGTGAAGGATTTCGGCGCTCGGGGCGATGCCATTACCGATGACTGGGCTGCGATTCAGGCTGCCATTGATGCTGCGAGCGCTGGCACAGGTGGTACTGACAGCGTCTATGTCCCTAAAGGCATTTACCGTGTTCTCAAGCCGCTGCACATCAGCCGCGGGATCAAGTTCTACGGTGCGGGGGAAAACTCTACGACCATCACCAGCGGCTATACCAACCAGGGGCCATTATTTGTGATTTCGCCGCCGGTTTCCTTGGGATACACAGGTGTCCCCACTGGACCGGCACTGGCTTCGGGCAACGGAAGCTCGATGTATCTCGATGGCAGCAACAACTACCTGCTGAACTTTCGCGATGTCAGTGCCGTGGAACTGAATGGACGAAACAGCCTGACTGTCGAGCTGTTTTATAAGCCCAATGCGAGGTTTGGATCTGCCGACGGCACCCATAACATTCTCAGCAGTTCAGGATGGACCACGCCGGTGGATAGCAACACGTCTCTCGTAATCCAGCATGGCGCGAATGATCAGATTATCGCGATGTTGAACGTGAGCGGGACGCTAAAGGCCGTCGGAACCGCAGCCAATGCAGTGCAGGCAGGGACCACTTATCACATCGCATTCACTTACGACGGAACGATGCTTCGTCTGTTCCTGAATGGCGCACTGCAGGGAAGCACAACTGCAACTGGAGCCATCAAGCAACTCGCCTGCGAAGATTTTCTACTCGGTCCTACTCCGGGTGGATGGCTGGAATCTTCATTTAACAATCCGATGACAAACGGCTGGGTCGATTCCATACGAATCTCATCCACTGCTCGCTATACGGCTGACTTTACTGCTCCCAGCACAAAAGCAACCTTTGACAGCAACACCATGCTGTTACTTAACTTCGATAACAATTTCGACCAGTTTACGACCGCCACCACACCCGACGGCGCTGCGTACTTGTTCCTACGTCGACCGGGCGGCAGCTACGGGCAGGTAAATTTTCTCGACTTCCGCGATCTCAACCTGATCGGAACGGGACCCTACGCCATCTACACCGTGAACAGCCGCTTTGACAATGTGATGACGACGGGCTACTGGCGTGGCTTCCAGTTAATCAACAACGATTACCTGAACCGCCTCACCAGCGTGAAGGTAATTGGCGCTGAGAAGACGCTGTTCGACCTGGGGATCGGCCCCATGGGCGGCGTGCTCACCATGAGTGACATTGCGCTAACCGGCGGACATTATTCTTTTTACCAGGATACAGGCAGCGCCATTATCGATGGGCTCTGGATCGAGCAGGGTAACGGAACAGAAATTGGAGCCGTGTTTAAGGGTTGGGCGAACTCCTCGCTCGTGCTCAATCACCCTGTCTTCAGCGCCGAGACGAATCCTTCAACCAACCGGCATGCCATTGCTTTCGTGAATATGGGAAACGTGGTCGTCAATGGCGGCGTGATCGAAACCTCGAACGGAGCACCACATATCGCGGTTCATGGCGGAACCAGCATCATTCATAATGGCGGCAATTATTCCTTGGTTGGCACAGCGCCCACTACGATCTTCCGCATCTACACGCCGCCGACGAACAAGGTGCAACTGGTTTCGCCAATGCAGCAGTGGATGAGCGTGCCCTGGTCCGACAACATGAGCGCCATGGCTGTCCTGGCTGGCGCCGATCCGGCCGCGAGCAAAGGCGTGCCGAACGGGTATGCATCACTCGACAGCAACGCGCTCGTCCCGAATGCGCAAATCAACTGGGCAGCACCTGGAACCTTGGGAAGTACAAGTCCCGTTGCAGGGACCTTCACTGACCTGAAGTGTCAAACTCTTGCTGGCGCGAAGTGCGCCGATGCGTATCCCGGCGCTGACTGGGGAGCCAAAGTTAGTGCAGCGATTGCCGATCTCCCCGCGGGCGGAGGACTTGTGGATGCTCGGGCTTTGACCGGTTCGCAAAGCTTGAGTTCGGATCTGGTGATTGCGAAAAAGTCGGTTACCATTTTGGCGGGACAGACGACGCTTGCGATGGGCGCCAGCCGCATTGTGGTTCAACCCGGCGCAAACCAGTTTGCTTTTCTCGGATACAGCGCCGGTTGGGGGCCGGATCAGTCCTTTACCGCGGGTGGCACCGCGCTTCAATACACCGGGAATGGATCGGCGTTTAAGATTGGTGGCTCCGGTACAGGGACCAACTTCATCCGCCTGGAAAATTTCCAGATCGATGTATCAGGCGGTGGCAGCGCGGCCCGTGCGATGGAAATCGATAACACGATTGGCGGCACGCTAAGCAATTTGAAGCTCCTCGGCTCCATTACGCCCGGCACCGCCCAGGAAGCCTTGCGCTTCGACGCTACCGGAGGTATGAACGCGTACATGCTGCTGCACAACCTGTACCTCGGAGGCGGTCACAATACATTGCACCTCACTGGCGCCTCGGGTCAGGGCAACTCCGCGTTCCAGATCATTGGCGGCACAGCGCGAACCAACAACACCACAGATGGCACGGGAGTGCTGCTCGAGTATGCGAGTAACGTGAATTTCATGGGCTTCGACGTGGAATCGGCGCTCGTCGGGTATTCCTTCGGTTCGGGAGCCATGCAGAACATCCTCAGCGAGTCCCGCACGGAAGGGAACACAACCGACTACTCATTCGTTTCCGGTGCGGCGTACAACAAAATTCAAACCGTTACTCTTCCTGTGGTGACCGATGCGGATGGCCGCAACTCGGTGATGTCGACGCAGGTCTGGATGTTCAAGCGCACCGGTAACCTCAATGTTTATGATCAAACGGATAGTCCGCTGATCTGGAATTGGTATTCGGGAGCGACGGCAGACCAGAACATTCAGTGGATTTTCAACGACAAGTCCAGTTCCCCGAAGTGGACGATTTATCCGAAGACGAGCATCAATGACTTTGCAATCGCACATGCGGGATTCACGCCATACCGACTGGCGCTGTCGAACTCAGGCAGCACCCAACTGAATAGTGAAGCGACGCAGACGCTCGACTTCAATGTGACAAGCGGCACCAGTACCGGCGGAGTGCGGTTCGGAAATGGCGCTGGCAGCACTGTTGCTACTGTTACTTCCAGCGGCAAGGGAACCTTCAATGGTGGAGTTCAAATCGGAACTAACGGCACCGCCTTAACGAAGATGGCGAAGTACACGGCAACGATTTCACCGTCGGCAGTGGCCGCGAATACCTGCGCGACGCAGTCGTTTACTGTGACAGGGGTGGCGACCGGCGATATGTTCGTTGCCGTGCAGAAGCCGACGGAGCAGACGGGGTTGAATGTAGACCATGGCCACGTGACCGCATCGAATACGCTTACCATCAACTTCTGCAACCATACGGCTTCATCGATCACGCCCACCGCGTCCGAGACATACACCTTCCTGGTGGCGCAGTAGGGCCTCGCTCTCGCTGGTTCTGTCCCACGTCTGCGAGATTTAGCAGACGTGGGGCGCCTCGCAGTAACACACCTGCACCTTCCTCTAAGCAATCGAAAGATTTCGATTGCATCGCGGACGTCTCGCCCCCATGTACTTAGGTTTGATGAGTAACTATGGCGGCCACGAATGCCAAAAAAGCACCTCAGTGCACATCTGGTTACCGCCCCTATCTATGGCCGCCGTTCGCGTGTGAATTGCGATAGATTGAATCCACTCCGATGGCAAAACTCACGCGGCGCATTCTGATTGCCTCTGCATTACTCGCTTCTTCCGGCCTCTTGTTGTCGACCCGAGTTGTGGATGCACAGAATCCCGATTCTCTTGTCGGGCCTGTAACCGAAACTGCCGAGGCGACGCCGGCCGCGCCGTTGCCCAGGCTTTCTGCCCCAGCCCAGTCGAAGCCTGCGTTTATCAAGCTCTCTCCGGGAGACCTGATTGCGGTCAGCGTCGATGGCGTCAGCGACTACCGCCCAGAAACCAGAGTCAGCCAGGAGGGCGTGATTTCGCTGCCTTTGATCGGAGACGTTGCCGTTGGCGGCCTTACTACCGAACAGGCGCAGGACGAGATCGCGAAGAAAATGAGAGACGGCAACTACTTTCGTGATCCTCATGTGTCTGTGTTCGTGAAGGAGTACGCTTCCATCGGCATTTCCGTGCTTGGCGAGGTATCTCATCCGGGAGTCTATCCCTCGCTGGGAACGCGACGACTCTATGACGTAATTTCCGCGGCTGGTGGATTTTCCGCTCGTGCTGGCAAAACCGTCACCATCACTCATCGCGATCATCCGGAGCAGCCTGTAATCGTAACCGTCGACGCGGATCCAGCCAGGTCAGTCGATAGCAACGTCCAGGTGTTTCCAGGCGATACCATCATGGTTTCGAAAGCCGGCTTGGTTTACGTCGTGGGTGATGTAGGCCGTCCCGGCGGATTCATCATGGACAACAATGAGCACATCACCGTGCTGCAGGCGCTGGCGTTGGCTCAGGGAGTGAATCGATCGGCAGCTTTGGGTTCCGCGCGCATCATCCGAAAAACGTCCGGGGGCCCGAAGGAAGTTCCAGTTCCTCTGAAGCGCATGATGGCCGCCAAGGCCACGGACATGGACATGCAGCCCGAAGACATTCTTTTCATTCCCGGCAGCGCCGCGAAGAATATTGTGAAGAGAACTGCAGAGTCCGTAATGCAAGCGGCAACCGGTGTAGCCATTTACGGCGTGCATTAGCGCCGGCGTTAGCTGATCCCGAGGACCTGAGAATAGAGTTGTAGCGTGCGTGCGACCATGGTTTCAGTTGCGAATTCCTGTTCCACGCGTTTGCGACCGGCACGACCATACCGGGCCGCCAGCATCGGCTGAGATAACAGGGTCGAAATCGCCTCTACCAACGCCTGTGTGTCGCCGGGGTGCACGGTAATACCGGTTTGCCCATTTAAGGAAACCCACGGCACACCCGATTCCAACTGCGTGTTGATGACCGGTTTACTGCAGGCCATCGCTTCCAGTTGAACAATGCCGAAGGCTTCGCTTCGCGCGATAGAGGGAAGCACAAATACATTACACGCGTGATAGTAGGGACGCAGATCGTCAACATTTCCGAGAAAGCTGACCTTGTCCTGCGCACCTGAGTGCGAAGCCGTGTCGATCAGTTGCTCGCGCAAGGGTCCGTCTCCAATCAGCAGAAGATGCGCATCAATGTCGCGCATTGCGCGGATCAGAAACTCGAATCCTTTGTAGTACACCAGGCGTCCCACGGCCAGGACGATTGGCTTTCCGTAACGAGCGCGAATCTGAGCTACCTGCTCGCGATCGACTAAATCGAAGCTCTGAAACGCGACTCCATGCGGGATCACGTGGCATTTATCCCTGAACGGTTGCAACAATGGGGAGTGAGCAACATGGTTCGGCGACAGACTAATGACGGCGTCGGCACGGCGCAGCAAGGCAGCAACTGTTGGTTTCAGCACCTTGGCCATCCACTTCTGCCGTACGATGTCGCTTAAGACACTCACCACAAGTTTGCCGCGATATCCGCTCAGCAAACACGCGATTACCGCGGGGGGATTCGGCAGGTGCAGGTGAACCAGGTCGGCGGAGCTTTCCCTCAGAAAGGGAAGCATGCTGGGGCAGAGCGGCGCGGAAGCGACCTGTGCGAAACGCGGCATGCGGGTGACGCGAATGTCGCAATCACGCTCTTCTATGTAACTGCGAGACTCGTTGGAAACGAGCACATCCACATCGACGACTGACATCAAGCCATGGCAGAGCTCGCGAAGATGGGTTTCGATGCCGCCGTAATGAGGAGCCCAGAACTTTCCGACCTGCAGGATTCGCGGCCGCCTGATAGGAAGGCATTCGTCCAGTGCGGCAGTTCCGAGTAGGGGCCGAACTGATGCCTGGGTTACCAAGCGACTATCCTCTGGTAAATGTCAGTCATTTGATGCGCGTATTCGTTCCACTTGAAGCGCGATGCCTGCTGGAGGCAGGCTTCACGGCGACCCCGGCGTTCGTATTCAGCCTCGTTCATCAGCTCAAAGAGCTTTCTGGACCATGCTTCAACGTCACCGACCGGACAATATTCAGCGGCGGTTCCACCAACTTCGCGCAGGGCAGGGATATCGCTGGCGACTACAGGTGTGCCCGAGGCCATAGCCTCAACGATCGGTAAACCGAATCCTTCGGCTTCGGAGGGTTGAATAACCACGCGGGCGCGCCGATAGACGGCAGCGAGCAGACTTCGGTCCAACCGAGGCAGCACATCGATCGAACTCGTCAAATCCAACTTGCGGGTAATCCGATGCTGCTCTCCTGTGAACACGCCACCCACCCTGAGCAAGCGTAATGTGGGAATCCTGGCACGCAGCTTTGCGAAGATCCCCAGCACATCCTGTATACGTTTTCTCGCAATCGTGCTGCCTACGTGAAGTACCTCCGGGGATTCTCCCGCACGCCGGCCGAGCATATTCGCGAGCGCCGTATCGGCGCTCTCATTCGGATGTGGACAGAAAGCAGGATCGACGCCGTTGTGGACGACGGAAACACGGTCCGCTTGGGCCAGGTGGTTCGACAAAAGCTGATCGCGCGTGGCATGCGTATCACAGGTTATCCAAGCCGCCCGTCTCAACCCCGACAGGATGTGGCGGGACATGGCTGAGCGAACAAGATTGCGCGAACGAGCACCCGGCACCAAGTCTCGGAACGCATCGACATCATGGCAGGTCACAACGACACGCCCTGGTGGCAGCTCGAGCGCAAGATGCGCATAACTGTGATCGACAATGTGAAACAAATCGAAGCCGGCTCGGAGCACGCGAAGTTCACGCGGGTAGCTGACAAAGCGGCCGAGGATACGATGGAAGTTGTTTAGAGTCCCAGAGCGCCGGCCGAACGGTTGAGGCATCGGAGGGCGAATTCGGGTCACGTCGACAACCTGCTTATCGTTGCTACTCAAATGATCGCAAAGCATGTCGCCGACAAGATCCATGCTGGGCCAGTTTTCTTCTTTAAAATCACAGATCACCGCAACCCGGGGGCGGGCCAGCGGAAGGGTTTTCAGTTGCCCGGACGCACTGGCAATTGCGTTCACGTCATCGCCCCCGGTAAATTGCACAATGCTCGAATTCTTGCATGTGCAGGGGATCGGCGAGCGGTTCAGCATGCCGTTCCCTAGTGACTTGCGCAAAGGTGCGGAGCAGTAAATCCATATGCCGGCTCAGGCTGAATTCCCGCGCGCGTGCCAACGCTTTCGTCCTGAGAATCAGGTAATGCCTCGAATCGGAGAGAGCTCGATCGATTGCGTCAGCCAGTCCTACCGATGTTGGTGGCGTTGCCGGCGCAAGATGACCGTTTTCACCCTCGTGCAGCCATTCCGGAATACCGCCGTTAGCGAAAGCCACCGCGGGGACCCCACACAGCCCTGCTTCGAGTCCTGAGAGTCCGAAAGGTTCCGGCCACACACTCGGCATCACCAGTAGATGTGTTTCGGCAAAAAGGTCGGAGGTGCGAGTGTGCCATCCGACGAAGGAAATCTGGATGCGGTCACTACGAAGTTTCTCAGCCAGACGCTGCCATTCCCGAAGCGCGGGACCATCTCCCGCGAAGGTTACAGAGAGGGGCCGGCCAATCTTTTCAGCCACTAAAGGGAGTGATTTCAGGAGAAGTTCGCCGCCTTTGAGCGCGTGAGCGCGTCCCAGAAAAAGCAGACGCCAAGGCTCGCCCGGCGCCGGAAGAGTAAAAGCGCCGATTGCAGAAGGACCAACAGGAGCTTTTGAGGCAAACAGATAAACGCACTCCGCGGCGATGCCTTGTTCCAAAAATGTTCTGACGAGAAACTCCGAATTCGTCAGGACTCGCCGGTATCCCCTAAGCAGCCGCAGTCGCCGCATCTGCACTCGGTATCTGCGCAGCATCGTGATCGGACTGTAGCCGCCGCAACCCCTGGGAAGATAACAGGCCAGACAGGCTGCCCCGAACTCGCGCGTGCAAGGCATGACATGAGGCCGCGCATAAGTTTTTGATCCACTGATACATTGGCCGTAGTAGTCGTGAGCGTAAAAAACAGACGGCGCGATTCGCTGAATGTTTTCTTCGAAGCACACTTCCTCGAGGCCGTGGAGATAAATCAGATCGGGGGCCCAGCTGATGAGACGAAGAATGGCAAGCGCAGCCCCATGATCTTGCGCAGACCAGCACTGAGTTTTCGGCGGAACCTGAATGGCAGGGCGAGAACGATCGCCATGGCCCTCAAACACCACGGCTACCGAGTGGCCAGCCCGCTCCAGAGCCGGCAAGAGGTCTTCAATATAAGTTTCCGCGCCGCCAATCTTGCGGGCAGCACGAGTGACCACCGCAATACGCATCGACACCCGACCCGGAGCTGCAAGGAAACTTGGCGAATTCTACCTGTCTGGAGGGGCAGAAGGATTATCGAAGTTGATGCGCCGAGAGAGAAGCAAAGCAGGGGCGGCTGTTTCGGAGAGCAGTGACAACGTGTTCGAAGTCGAAGCGTTCCCGGTAGAGCCTCAATCCTGCTTCGGCCAGTTGCTCCCGCTGTTCCGTCGACTCAATGAGATTGCAGGCTAACTTTGTCAAGGCCATCACATCGGCAGCAGGCGCCATCGCGACCGCCGCCGTTTCCAGCCACAAGGGTTCTGATAAATGCCCCAATGTCGTTACCACGGGAATGCCGTGCGCAATACCGGCCATTAAGCTGGTGCGTCGAGAACTGGCGCCGTCGGGGTACGGTTGAATTAGCAGGTCGCAGGCAGCCAGATGCGCCGAAAGGGCCTCGCGGGACAGATGGCCGGTCGCAAACAGGCGGCCTGACAGATCCGGGTTATTCGCAATCAGTTCGGCGCGCAATTCTTCTCCGCCAGAGCCCAGGAGAAGAAACCGTTGAGTCGAATAGCGCTTCAGAATTTCGGTAACTATTGGGTCGAGCATACTGCGAATGGACTGAGAATAGGTTCCAAGATGTCCGATCAGCAGCGCGCCGCTGGCAAACTTCTCATGGAGTAATCGTGCCTCTTCTCTGCTGGAGCAATTGGGTATGGTACTTGGAATCGGCAGCCACTCCATTTGCAGATCAGCAGGCGCAAACGGGTGCAGCATCGGTTTCCATGCAGGGATGGAAAGCCACACTCGATCGGCTGCCCCGAGTAGTGTCTTCACCATCAGTCGATGTACGGCCGCAGCAACGCTCTGACGGAGGCCGCGAAATTCCAGGAAAGGCTCGTGCACCATGATTTGCAGAGCGTCTCCGTGAATTCGCACGCGTCGCTCGAGCCAGCGGCAGAAGCCAAGATTCATCGAGCGTTGCCCATACCCGTGGGGAACCCATTGCAGCAACAGAACGCGCGGGGAAGCGTATTGATTCAGAAGTTGATCGCATACAGCTAGTGATTTCGAATCGAATGTCCCGAGCGCACGATGCAGATTTGTGTCGGCAGTACCGGAATTCCCCGGGGCCCACACATGTACTGCGTCGCCGCTCTGCCGGAGCGCGGCGGACAACTGCTCGCCGTAGTCACTGACGCCTCCAACCTGTGGAGGATACTCGCAGGTAATCAGGTGCCACTCAGTCATTTTCTTTTCCGCCATAGATTTGCAAGCAGCGCTCGACTACTGCAGGCCATGCGAATTTCTCAAGCACCCGCTGGCGTCCTGCAGCACCCATAACATCGGCTTGTTCCCGGTGCTGCTGCAGCCAGAGCAGCTTTTCGCGCAGCGCGTCCGGGCGATTCGCAGGCACCACGAATCCGGTTACTCCGTCGACTACAATCTCGGGCATGCTCGCCACGTCGGTGCAGATGGCAGGCGTCCCACAAGCCATCGCTTCCAGCAGGGTTTGTCCGAGCAATTCAGGGATCTGACTGTGCCCACCATAGAGGTCGACGTACACGCTGGGCAGTACCAGGCAGAGTGCTTGCCGGTAGGCTTCCAAAATCATGTCGTCGTGAGCAGCGGTTCGGAAGCTGACAGGCTTGCCGGCGGCGAGTGCCTGCAAGTCTGCAAAGTAACGATCGTTCAGCTTGGGGCCGATGATGCTGAGACGTAATTCGGGAAGAACACTCCTGGGCCGGATGGCTCGGATGAGGTCGTCGATTCCCTTATGGGGAAGCAATCGGCCCACGAACAGCACCTGATCACGTCGCGATTTTCCCGGAGATGGCGAGAACTTCTCGGTATCCACGCCGCCGAGGATGACGTGAGCCCGGCGCTGCCCTTCCTGACCAAAGACTCGCCGGCTGTATTCACTGATGTGCAGGTGCCCGTGATACCACCGATCCGTCGAGAGGTAGGACGAAATATCCCAACCGCCGCCTCCGAGTTCAGTAACGAAGACTTTGCGACTCGTGATACGTGATATCGCCGCCGCCATGCTACTCGCCGCGACATGTTGCTGATGGCAATGAACCACATCGGCTCGCAGGATTTCGCGAACGATGTTCCAGGAAAGCGGATTCATGCGATTCCCGCGAACGTAGTGGGGCCGTCCAATAACGCGAATGCGCAAGTTACCCATGCCTTCTTCGCGGGATTCGGGCCCAAACGTCAAAAGTTGAGTCGATACGCGTTCCGCCATGTGCCGGGCTAGTTCGAGCGCATAGCGCTCGGCGCCACCGATGACCCCATCACTTCCAAATAACGCGGGAACAATATGAAGCACACGCGGTTCAGATATCCCGGACGTTCGCTCGTCAGCGGAAGTCATTCATGGCTCACTGACTCGTCTGCTCACCCGGGAAATCGCTGCTCACGCTCCAGGTCGTGGGCCAGAAGATCGTCCCTTCATTGCCGGTCGGAATATGACCGCTGCCGAAGACATCAGCGGGAGTTACCTCAAAGGAGATGGCGTCATAAATCGCGTCCAGCGCCTGGTACTCCTCTCCAAAGTAGACATCCATGCTGTAGAGGCCAGAAACCAGTGGAAGATCGGGAATTTTGCAGGTAATCGCTCCCCGCTTCATGGAACGTTCGAAGTGGTATTGCGACATCACCCGATTGCTCGCACTGAACACAACAACGCCAAAACTGTTTTTAACGCTGATCTCGAGTGTGGGCCGAATCGGATGGTCGGGAGCTTCAAAATCGATTTGCACCGAAAGCGACTCACCCATTCGCACGGATGAAACGGGATCTTCCTTGGCGGAAAGCAGCGTAATGCGCCGCATCAGTTGCTTCATACCGCTATGACGATTTTCGTGATCGCGAAGATCGCGAGAAGGTGCCTGCGTGCTGAGGTTGGCAGCCATGTACTGACCAATGACTTCGTGGGGATTGCCGTCTGCCGACAGTTGTCCCTGCGAGAACATCAGGCATCGCGTGCATAACGATTCAATGGCCGCCATGTTATGGCTTACGAAAATGACAGTGCGTCCTCCGGTACTAATGTCGCGCATCTTTCCCAAGCACCGCTTCTGAAAGCTGGCATCACCCACGGCGAGAACTTCATCGACGAGCAGGATCTCCGATTCAAGGAATGCCGCTACTGAAAACGCTAGGCGAAGGTACATGCCGCTGGAATAGCGTTTTACGGGTGTATCGATGAAGCGCTCGACTTCAGCGAAGGCGACAATGTCGTCAAACTTGGCGGCGATCTCGGCACGTTTCATGCCGAGGATGGCGCCGTTAAGAAAGACATTTTCACGGCCAGTCAATTCCTGGTGAAAGCCTGTCCCCACTTCCAGAAGACTGCCGACACGTCCGAAAAGATCGATTCGGCCAGTGGTCGGCTCGGTGATTCGGGAAAGCACTTTAAGGAGGGTTGATTTACCTGCCCCATTTCGGCCAACGATGCCGATAACTTCTCCCGCGGTGGCTCGGAAGGAAACATCGCGGAGCGCCCAGAAAGTTGGGGGCTGCTGCTTACGTGCGAGAGGATGCCTGAACTTGCGTACCACCGCGTCGCGAAAGGTGTCGTAGTTCTCACGGGTGCCGATCTGATATTGCTTGCCGAGTTGTTCAACAACAATTGCGGGGCGCATCGGTCAGATCACATCTGCAAAAGTACGCTCGGCGGAGCGGAAGAAGTAAGCGCCGTAGAGGACCAAAGCTGTTGCGACGACGCCTGAAATGATCAGCATGGTCCACGCTTGCGGCATTCCGAATATGGCCGCGCGAAACGCTTCCAGCATGCCAGCCATGGGATTTAGTGCAAGCACCCATCTCCATCGCCCAGGTACCAGCGCAGCCGGGTAGATGACGGGTGTAGCGAACATCCAGAATTGAATGAGAAAGGGAAGCACGAAGCGAATGTCGCGAAAACGCACGTTCAGGGCGGCGAACAGCGTTCCAGTACCCATGGCAAAGAGCGTGATCAGCAACAGTATCGATGGTACCAGCAGGATCGAGAGTCGCAGCGGAATGTGGTACCAGAGCATCATTCCGGCGAGAAGCGAACTTGCGACAACAAAGTCGAGCAGCGCAGCAAGAACGCCGGAAATTGGAATCAGGATCCTCGGAAAATAGACCTTTGTGACCAGATTTGAGTTGGCCACTACGCTCGACGAGCTATTGCTGACTGCGTTGGAAAAATACGTCCACGGCAACAGTCCGGCATATGCAAATAGCGAGTATGGGATACCATCCGAGGGCACGTGGGCCAGCTTGCCAAAAAAAAGGGTAAAAATCAGCATCGGCAGAACCGGTTGAATGATGGCCCAGGCAGCGCCTAACGCTGTCTGTTTGTAACGCAACTTGATATCACGCCAGATCAAAAAGTACAGAAGTTCGCGATACTGCCAGACCTCGGCTAGGTTCAGCGTGACATTTTTCGATGACGCTCGAATTGTAAGGACCGGTTCTAAGGGACTGGCGGAATGCGCTGGTAGCGTGCAAGTTTCGAACTGCAGCAGAAGCCATTTTTCAGTGCTGGACATATGCCTCTGCTTTCGGGGCAGCCGGTGCATGAACACCTGGCTTCACAACTACTAGTTCAAAGTAGAGATACCAGGCAGGCAATGCCCACGTCCACGACTTCTCAAATCGCTGCGGATTTCGCTCGGCCCTTCGCCGGACGAACTTGTTTATCAGCGAAGGATAGAAAAGCAACTTGCGCGTTTGCAGCCGGAAACGGCACTCGGAGTAGAAATCGTTGTAGCTATTTTCCGTAAAGTGGTTGAGGTTGTGAACTACATCCGGAGTAACAGCCGAACTGATATCGACGCTCACCGCGCCGGCAACGCGTTCTTTCCCGCATCCCAGGTTTAAAACGCACGGGCGCTCTCCCGTTTCGTAAGGCAACCGCAACCTCCCACAGATTGTCTACCGAGAATTGCACAATTCGGTTTCGATTCCCATACTCGGCAGGAAATGGCGGTTTACTCAAGAGATTCGCGGGTGCGCCTCGCAAGGTCAGGTCAGGCAAACCTGCGGACCTCTGCATTCAGCAACCGCGCACGCTGAAGAGGAATCATCCGGTAGTCCGGCTGGTCGTTTTGAGGAATAGAAACCCACCCGAGCATCATTAGGAACAACACGGACTGCGGGATGGAGAGAAACATGCCAATCCCGAGTAGCCCCTGGATAAAAGTACCGATGCAGGCGTACCAGGCGATTCGCCTTCCCACCGCCCAAGGTTCAGTTGGAATAAATCTGTGCCGTGTCGCAAACCATAGGAAGAACGCAGTCCATAGAGCGAGGCCAATGATGCCGGTTTCCAGCAACGTTCGTCCGTATTCGCTCTCAAGAAGCAGAGGAGCGTGTACGCGGTCCTGTAGAAACGCCGGAATGCTGGTCCCGCCGCCGCCGAGACCGTTGCCGAAGGGAAACATCTGCAAGGCTTCCAGGAAAGTTCCATTTACGCTGTCGTGGACTCTCGATTCGACGTAGCGTGTGTTATGTAAAGTGGTAAAGCGCTGCAATCGGTCTTGTTGCGCAACAATCAGAGTCACGGCAATCAATGCGGTTGTGAACGCCAGCTTTACACCGGGGCGTACGCGCGAGGAAAGAATGAAAATGCCTAGCAGCACGATCATAACGGCGAAATGAGTACGGGTTGCGCTGAGCAATACCCCAAGTACCGCGGAGACGATGCCGAGCACTAGCAAGATTTGTTGCATTCTCTTGTTATCGCGTTGAACCCACGCTCCTAAAAGAAGGGGTAATGTCATGACCATCGTTCCGCCATAAGCGTGAGCGTTTGCGAAGCTGCAAGGAATACGGTAGGCGCCCAAAGGGCCAACATCGTTGCTGTTGTAGATGAGTTCCGTCACTACATTGCGCGGATAGAAGGAATCGACACCGAAGAAATATTCGCAGAAGCCGAGGATCACAGCGACGAGATTCAAGGCTGCAAGACAAAGAGCGAGGGTATGCAGCTTCTCTCGAGTAAGTCTTGCGCCCAGCAAAACCATAGGAAGGAAGAATATGCTTCCGCGCAGGCCAACAGCCTGCACCAGCGGATCCTGCAGCGGGATGAAAAACAGGATCAGTGGCCACAACGCAAGCAGAAGGATCCAGTGTTTAAGCCTGCGCCCGTCGGGCGATGCAAAGGACCGCGTCATTGAGGGAAACTGCGCCGCATACAGACCCAGAACGGCGGAATCGAACAGGAAATAAGCAGCGGGCGAATCGAGATTGGCGCGTACGATGCCATACGCGTATCCGGCAGTAACCATAACCATCACGCCGGCAACTAGCGAACGGCGCCCTGCGTAATACGTCAAGATCAAGGTGACCACGCAGATTGCGATTCCCATAGCGGCTAGATTCCGGAAACGAGCGCATCCTTCAGCGCGGGTTGCGTCAGGGCGTCGTGATCGGCCAACGGCATCCGATTCCAGAGGAGATCCAGGTCACGGGCTAACTGATCTCGTCCAAAGTGTTGTTCTGCTGTTCGACGAGCACAAGCGCCCAAATCTTTACGAAGCGCGCCGTCCCTGGCGAGTTTGGAAATCGCACCGGCGAGATCATCTGCTTCGCCCGGCCAGAAAGTGACGGTACCTCTACCCGCGGCAACAATTTCGGCGGCGCCGCCCAGTCCCGTGGTGATCACGGGCCTGGCACAACTCATGGCTTCGATGATCGAACGCCCGAAGGGTTCGGGGCGAGTGCTGGCGTGAACGACGATGTCGAGCGAACGAATCGCGGATGCGACGTCGGCGATGTGTCCCGTAAATCCGACGCGATTGGTAATACCCATCCGCAGAGCTTCGGCATGGAGTCCCGCGAAGGAGTTCTCGCTCTCGGCAGTTCGGTAAATAGAACCGCCGATGATATATCCGCGAACCGCATGCTTTTGCAGTCGCGACATCGCTTCCAGAAAGGTGTTGTGTCCCTTCCACCAAGCCATGGTGGCAATCAATCCTACGCGAAGGGTCCCGGACGGTGGGGTTGGCAATCCGCTGAGTTCATCGAGATCGAGCCTCCTGCCAATCGGCGAGAAATGATCGAGATCCACCGAGTTGTAGATGACCTCACACCGTCGTTGCCGTTTAGTTCCCAATACGGATAGAGCGTCGTTGGCTACACTGTGCGAATTGGCCACAATACAGCTGCTTGCTGCGTACCCACGGAAAAGGCGCGCCATCATAGGCCGAGGAGAAACATAGTCGTGGATATGACAGAGAAGAGGTATTGTCGGAGGGCGCGAAAGAGCGGCAAAAACATGCGCCTTGAATCCATTGGCGTAGATCAGCTGAGGTCGTAGAGTCTTCCACCGGCAACGTAATCGCTGCGAGTAGGCGAGTGTTTCTGGAATCGCAGCGATGAGCTCTGCAGCTAAATGCAATCTTCTTCCGTAGCTGTTTGAGCGCACCAATTGCGAATCGCCAAGCTTAGACAGGCACTCTGAGACGGGAATGATCTCAACCTCAATGTCGAGTTCGCGCGCGCGCGCGGCCAAAGGTCCATCCTCGGGGACGAGAAGCACCGGTCGCCATTGCGGATGCTGTTGGCGAAGCACGCATACTGTATCGAGCAGCGAAAATTCCGCGCCGCCCAATTCTCCCGTCGAACTCAGGTAGCAAATGCGTCGATACCGATTGTGATCTGACATTGAGGAGCGCTGACTTGCCGCGACGAGTATAGGTCGGAACCTCAAGAAATGCGCCGCCGGACGGGTTACTACTCCGTTTCCTCTGCGAAAATCCAGAGTTTTTCGATGCTAAAATTCAGCCGCCAGCAAGAGTCCAGACGAGTGGTTTTGCACGGTACCTTGTGTAACCACCAGTGGCTAGCTGTCGGCGTGGGTGAATGCGATCAAATAGCAGTCTGGCTTCGCCAGTTCGGGGAGAGGTGCAGTTACGTGGCGAATCTGCCGGCTCTTGGCCTGCATACCCACAGATTGCCTACGCGACTGTTTCCGAAGACAACGGGTTGCTGCAGTACCTGCCGATGCTCCGTAAGCACCGCTGGACGATTCTCGCAACTGTCGGGATCACTGTGATTCTGGCCGTCATCGTTACCCTCCGTACTAAGCCGGAGTACGAGGCGGTGGGGCGCATCGCAATCAATCGCGAGAATTCGGATGCACTCGGTTTCAAGAATGGCAGCGATGCCGTCACCGACGACGACATCGACTACCAGCTGACCTTGGATACGCAGACCAGAATCCTGGAAAGCGATGCGATTACCCTCGCGACCGCGAAGGCGTTGCAACTGGACAAAGATCCGGCCTTTCAGACAAAGAAAAACGCTTCATTAGACACACTCGCTGGTCCTGCGGTTGACCCGCACCAGGAAGCCGCGATGCTCGCATTTGTCCACGGCGGCTTGAGTATCAAGCAGGTTGCTAAGACGCGTATCCTCGAGATTCGTTTCACCAACCCCGATCCCGAACTCGCCGCCCGAGTAGTGAACACCCTGGTGAATGTCTACATCGAGCAGAACTTCAAAACTCGATTCGAAGCCGCCATGCAGACTTCGGACTGGCTTTCGAAGCAGCTTTCCGATCTGCAGCTGAAAGTCGAAGCGTCACAGGAAAAGCTGGTTCGGTATCAGAAGGAGCATGGAATTCTCGGGATCGACGAAAAGCAGAACATCGTCACCGAAAAACTGGACGAACTGAATCGCGAACTAACGGAGGCGGAAGCAGACCGCATCCAGAAGGAAGCGCGGTATCGTCTCGTCATACATGGCAATCCGGAACTCTTATCGAACCTGGATTCGACCAGCCTGCTTTCCAAGTTGCACGCGCAGGAAGTAGATCTGAAAACGCAGATTGCGCAGGCGGAAGTTCATCTTGGGCCCGCGCATCCGCGAATCCTCGAGCTGAATAGTCAGCTGAAGCAAATCCAGAAGGCATCACAGGCGGAAGTCGACAAACTGGCGGGACGCATCAAGAGTGATTACCTGGCAGCTGCCCAGCGCGAGAGCATGCTTCGGGCAGCGATGGACGAGCAAAAACAACAGGCGAACACCCTCAATGAGAGCGCAATCGAGTACACGTTGTTGCGCCGCGATGTGGATTCCGATCGCCAGTTGTACGAGGGCTTGCTGCAACGGTTGAAGGAGGCGAGTGTCTCTGCCGGGCTGCGCTCCAGCAATATTCGGATTGTGGACACAGCGCGAGTGCCGTTAAGTCCGTCGCGTCCCGACCGGCGACGCAACGTGATGCTCGCGCTCGCCATGGGCCTGGTGGGAGGAGTTGTTCTTGCCTTCGTATTGGAGGCACTGGACAACACGGTGCGCACGCCTGAACAGGCTGAGTTGATTTGCGGTATTCCTCCACTGGGAATCATTCCAGGAAGCGCGACGGAATCGGCGATTCGGCGGTTCACTCCCAGAGTTATGCCGTCGTTGCCCTCACGGGGCGAAGAGGAGAGCGCCGCCCTCAACTCAGAACATGTGGAGCTTGCGGCGCATCAGCGGCCGCGATCCGACGTTGCTGAGTCGTATCGTGCGTTGCGAACTTCCATTCTGCTGTCATCGAGTGGGGCTCCGCCGAAAATCATCCTGGTTACCAGTGCGCTTCCACAAGAAGGCAAGACGACTACCAGCATTAACACTGCTCTTGTGCTGGCACAAAAGGGAGCCCGGGTACTACTGATTGATGCGGACATGCGCCGTCCGAACGTGCACAAAATATTTGGTCTGCAGGGAGATGTCGGCCTGAGCACCGTGCTGACGGGTTCCAGTTGCTTCGAGAACTCCGCTCTGAGTCTGCCTGATGTTCCGAATCTGACAATCCTGCCCGCCGGCCCCTTGCCTCCGCAACCTGCTGAACTGTTGCACTCCGAGAGCATGAAGGAACTGCTGGCGTTTTGTCGCGAAGGCTACGATCACATCGTCATCGATAGCCCGCCAGCCTTATCGGTAACGGATGCGGTGCTCCTGTCCGTGCAGGCGGACAACGTGGTGCTGGTGATTCGCGCTGCATCCACTCGAAAAGCGGCGCTGCGGCGGGCTTGCGATCTGCTGAGCCAAGTCAACGCACAAGTGATGGGATTCGTAATGAACGGTGTGGATGTGAACGCACCGGATTTCGACAACTGCTATTACTACGGATCCAAGTACGGTGGATACGGCCGCTACGGCGATGAAGTAAGCACTCGCCGAGCGTAATGCGAAATGATTTCGGCAAGGGCCGGGTTGGGCTGTCTCATTATGCGCCTGCGGCTGAACACCAGCATGAGGAAGATCGCGATCGCGTTATGCGGCGCATCGCTGGCATTAGTTATTCTGATTTCCAGTGTTCGGACTCTTCTCGCATGGGCTTCCTCGCAGGGCGATCCTCCTTTCAATTGGATTCGCGCAGCACACATAGAACCTTCTAATGCAGAGTGGCATTGCGATCTCGGTATCTACCACGCAGTTTGGAAGAACGAGCCCGGTGCAGCTGTTCCTGAGTTGGAGACCAGTGTCCGTCTGAATCCGTACAATGCGGCCTGCTGGACTGCACTGGGAGACGCCTACGGTCACGCCGGCGATCTCGCAAACCAGCGTCGTACGCTCGAGGCTGCCCTCAAAGTCGAACCTAATGATGCGCCACTGGCCCTGCAAGCAGCAACCATCTTCGCGAACAGCAACGAAGTGCAGAGGGCACTTCCACTTTACAGGGTAGCCATTGAAAAACGGCCGGCCTGGGCACAAGAAATCATCCGGCATGCATGGTTTCATGAGCCTGATCCCGAACAGTTGCTAACCAACGCAATTCCACCAACTCCATCCGCCAAGCTGATTCTTCTGCGATTGCTAGTAGAGCAACAACAATGGGGTGGCGCAGAGCTGGTCTGGCAGAACGTGATTCAGAGCAAAGACGTTTTCGATTCCAAAGACGCACTGTTCTACATCGATTCGTTGCTGGCGCAGGGCAACTTGGAACGTGCGCTTAAGAGTTGGAAGCAACTGGCCGCTCGTGATCCGCAACTCTCGGATACTGCTTCCGCCGGCAATCTGATCGTAAATCCTGGGTTCGAGCGAAACATTCTCAATGGCGGCTTCGGGTGGACCTACCAGCGCGTAAACGGCGTCGACATAACGATGGACACCGCCGAATTTCATTCAGGCATGCGATCGTTATCGTTGAACTTTGATATCGAGGGCATCGGAATTACCGGACTGAAACAATTGGTTGTGGTCCAACCTGGTTCGCAGTATTCGTTCAGCGCATGGATTCGTGCGGACAGCGTAGAGGCCGTGAACGGCCCCCGCCTTGCTTTCGTGGACGCCCAGACACATCAGCCGGTGTTTAGCACGGAGGATGTCCTGGGTTCCTTTCCGTGGCGCCGCATGACTGGTGAATTCTCCACCGGACCGAAGACCAACTTGTTGGAACTGAGCGTGGTGCGAACTCCGTCCGATGGAAGAATCCGCGGAAGAGTCTGGATCGACGATATCGAACTGGTGCGTAACTGATGTGAGCTCTCAACTGCAACCCGCGCCGATGCTGATTGAAATGCCGAGTTCCGACAGCCTTGTGCCTGCCCGGTCGCAAGCGCGGTTGCGCCTTCTCGACAATGTAATGGAATTCGGACTGATGGCACTCTTATTCGCCGCAGTTCTGGCGTTTGGAGCGGTGCGGCCCTGGGGCATCTTCGGACTTCGGATGGGTGCAGCACTTCTGTTCTCGGTATGGACGCTGCGGCAAGTCGTCGCTGACGAACTGCAGATTCCGTCATCCTTTTTGCCGCTGCTGGTTCTTGGTATATGGATTGGAAGCCAATGGATTGCGGGTCTGACGGTATACCGCTATCAAACCGGCCAAGCGTGGCTTACTTCCTGCAGCTATTTTCTTCTAATGTTGCCGGTGTCGACGATTGCGACCCAACCGGCCCGCGTGCGGCGCTTTCTGCTGGCTCTCGCGGCGTTCGGGACAGCGCTCGCGATATTCGCGATGGTCCAGGATGTCAGCGGGACCAAGTCGATCTACTGGCTGCTCCGTCCTTCAGAATTTGCGGTGCAGATCTACGGACCTTATGTGAACCGCAATCATTACGCGGGTCTGATGGAGCTGCTCACTCCGCTTCCGTTTTTACTTTGCCTGGCACAACGGCCGGAGCGCCGCGTGCCGCTGATCAGTTGCGGGTTGCTGATGGCGTTAAGCGTGTTTTTGTGCCGTTCGCGCGGGGGGATGGTCGCCCTCGCCGCTGAACTCGTTTTCGTCGCCGTATTCCTCAGCCGCATCCGAAACAGAGCCAAAAGCTTCGCCGCCATCGCAGCCATTGTTGCCATCATGGTCGTACTGATTGTGTGGGTTGGTTCGGACCCCGTCGTACATCGCCTGACTGACATGCGTGATATGAGTCGCATGGCAGTCTACAAAGATACGGTGCGCATGTGGTGGTCGAAACCGCTCGTCGGTTATGGAGCCGGTGTTTTTCCGCTGGTCTTTCCAACTTTTCAGAGCTTTGTGATCGGTACCGATATCAATCACGCACACAACGAGTACCTGGAATTGCTGAGCGAAACCGGATTGATTGGTGCTGGTTTGCTGGCCTGGTTTCTGGTGACACTCTACAGGCGAGGAAACCGCCTGATTCGCCCCGGCTCGCGATCGACCGGATCGCCGGAGATGATCGCAGTACTGGCTGGTCTTACCGGCTTGCTGGTACACGGTCTCGTAGATTTCAATTTCCACATACCGGCCAATGCTGCTTTCTTCCTTGTTTACTGCGCGGTTGCCGCCACGGTGACGTTGAAGGATGCGGCTGAGTTACATACGCCGGAGAGGTTTTAGTGGCTGCCGGGTCGGATTTCCTCGCTGGTGTAAACGACCACGCCCGCGAGTTCCGATTGCTGCTCGCGCTACTGCGCGATGAGCGTGAGCTCGGCCACGAACTTCTCTCGGATCCAAGCATCGACTGGGATTACCTCATCAGGGCTGTCGAATTTCATGGATTGATCCCCGTCGTCGCACGTTTCGTAAAGGAAACCGATTGCGGCTTGCCGCACTCGATCGGCGTCCAGCTGGACCAAGCAGGGCGACAAGCGCTACAGGCAAATGTGATGCTTGCGGGTGAACTGATGAGGGTTCTCCGACTGCTCAATGCTGCCGGAATCGAATGCCTCCCCTTTAAAGGCCCTGCGATGGCAGCACAGCTGTGGGGAGACTTTACCCTGCGGCAGTCGATAGACCTCGATTTACTCGTTCATCGTGCCCAAGTTCCTGAAGCGATAAGCTGCCTTGCAGAGACGGGCTACTGTCCTCAATCAGGTTGCGACTGGCGGAAGTCCCTCGAAACTTCCGTGGAGTTATCGCTACACAAGCCGCGTATGCTTTCGCTCGAACTGCAGTGGGGAATTGCCCCGGCCTATTTTTCGGTAGACTTTGATTTTGAATCGAGTTGGGAGAGGTCGCCTGTCTCCGATTTTGCCGGGCAAAGAATCAGGATGTTCGCACCGGAAGACTTGCTTCTGATCCTCTGCATCCACGGCTGGAAACACGCATGGAATCGCCTGTTGTGGGCGGCAGACATTGCGAAGCTCCTGCAGACCTACCGGGACCTTGAGTGGGATTTTCTCCTTTCCGGAGCAAGAGCAACGCGTCTCGAATCGGTGTTGTTGCTCGGGCTCAAGCTGACAAGCGAACTGTTCGCGGTCAAACTTCCCCGCGAAGTCGAAAGCCGTGTGGCGCGGGGGCCGGCTGCCAAACAGCTGGAAACGGCAACTGCCGAATCGGTGAGCTACATGAAAGGGCTTACCCAGCCGAGTTACATCGGCTGGCATCGTTACATGCTCCGGGCACGAGAGCGCAGGGTCGATCGCTTCCGGCACGTCTCTCGGTTTCTGCTCACGACGAATGCCAATGACTGGCACAGTTTGCGTCTTCCCGGTCTGTTGGGTCCTTTTTATCAACTGGTCCGCCTGGCACGGGTCGGACACGTTGCCGTGCAATATGCGTGGCGCCGAGACTGAATTGTTCGGGAATTCTCCAGCCCAAATGTGTGCAGCAGATTGCACACCTTTACCCCTGTTCAGTCCTAGTTGGGCCGCAAGGTTGTTGAAAAGACGGCAGGTTCTCTCAGGTGTTCCGCCGACACGTTTGGCTGCTTTCGTGCATCCTGTCACAACACTAGAGCACCATGAGTGCGAGGCGGTAAACGCCGTCGATGCGACTCAATGAGCCTGCGGCGATTTTGGATTTGAGCTGAAAACTGCTCCTCTGGAAAATCCAGCCTCCGCCTGCCAGGCACCGGCCAAACAGGACCGGCAACGTGGTAGGTTGACCAGCCGGCAAAACAACGGATCAGGTCAAACAGGAAAATTCGCCACCTAAACGGGTGGCGATTTTCTTTTTCACTTTATGTTCTTCCGCCGAACAGGTTGATGATTTCTCCGGTGATGTAACTCGAGTCCGCTTCTGAAGCCAGGAACACATACGCCGGTGCGACTTCTTCCGGCTGTCCGGCACGCTTCATCGGAGTATTGGCTCCATGTTGTGCGGTTTCATCTGGTTCGTAATCGGAGGCGACCAGTGGTGTCCAGATCGGTCCCGGTGCTACGCAATTCACCCGAATCTTCTTTTGCACGAGATTTTGCGCCAGAGATTTCGTAAACGCATGAATTGCGCCTTTCGTCGCCGAGTAGTCGAGCAGATCTTTGTTGCCGCGCAGTCCGGTGATCGAGCCGGTATTTACGATGGCACTGCCGGGCTTCAAATAGGGAATAGCCGCCTTCGCCATGTGGAAGTACCCGTAGATATTTGTACGGAAGGTGTGATCCCACTGTTGTTCGCTGATCTCTTCAATGTCTTCCTGGCTGTTTTGAAAGGCCGCGTTGTTCACCAGAACGTCGATGCGGCCATAATGGTTCATCGTCTCTCGCACTGCCTTGCGGCAAAAGTCAGGATCGGTGACATCGCCGGGGATCAGCAGACATTTGCGTCCATGCTCCTGCACCGCTTCCCGCGTCTGTTCGGCATCGCTCTGCTCCTCGGGAAGATAAACGATTGCGACATCGGCCTTCTCGCGTGCGTACAGCACGGCCACTGAGCGTCCGATTCCGGAATCGCCGCCGGTAATGAGCGCAACTTTTCCTTCAAGCTTGCCGGCTGGCCGGTAGCGCGACCCCTCGTCACGCGGTGCTGGTTTCATTTCGCTCTGCAGCCCCGGCTTCTGCAGCTTGGCTTTCATGTAAGGCGGCTTGGGCTGCTGCATCGGACCTCGGGTCGAGGCTGGCGAGGGAAATTCGCGGAGTTCTCCGCGTTTCTTCGATGACTCGGTGCTGGAACTATTCTTTGCGGCAGATCGGGCCTGACTTTTCCTTGACATAAGATGATCCTGAAAATGAGTCTTGGAAATTCGGATGCGCTTTGAACTTTCTGCGCAGCCCGAATCAACGAAGAACTGTTCGTCATGCGGTTACGCAGCGCGTTCTTCGCTTCGTCTCGCCAGCGATTTCAACGCCATTGCATTCTGCGCTGCGTAGGCGGCTTGATCATTGTCGAAATAGACGTAGATCGCCTTTATTTGCCTGCTCCAGTTCGCGATGCGCTCAGCCCATTGCTCCAGTTGTGCGTGTGCGTAGCTGCCCTGGTATGGCCCTTCTGGTCCATGCAGCCGAATGTAAGTCCAATCGGCCGTGATTTCGATTGGTGCGTGGCGGCCGGCCAGTTCGAAAACGCAAAATGCCGCGTTGCACTTATGCAATATCTCGTAAACAGCTGTTGTATGCCAGCTAGGCTCGCGGAATTCGAACGCGTACCGATGGTGTTTCGGCAACGCCGATAGGAACTCCTCGAGGCGCTCCAGATTCACGGGCCAGTGCGGCGGCAGCTGAAACAGAATGGGCCCGAGTTTCTCGCCCAGAGCTTCGGCGCGCGGCAGGAAGTTGTCGAGTGCGTTCTGCGGGTCCTTGAGCTTCTTCATATGCGTCATGAAACGGGATGCCTTCACGGCAAAGCAGAAGCCGGGCGGAGTTGCCTCTCGCCACGAAGCGAATGTTTCTGTCGAGGGGAGCCGGTAGAAACTGTTATTGATCTCGACTGTGTCGAAGTGGCGGATGTAGTGAGCGAGCATGCGCGAAGCAGGCGTCTTCAATTCATAAAAAGGCCCGCACCAGTGTTTGTAGTGCCAACCAGAGGTGCCAATCCGTATTTCGCAGTTCACGCTCATGACTACTCAGATGGAATGTATGGCTCGCTGCCAGGTTGTGTCGCCAATGCAACCTGCGAATTGGTCACAGGTTCCAACCGGCGAGGAGGAGCGATGAGCAGAACATCCCGGTGTGCCGGCAAAGGGTTCGGAGCGGGAATCGCGGTTGGAATTGGTATCGGCACAGCACTGTGGTTGATCCCGGAGTTGGTTGGGCGAGCGCGTCGTAGCCATATCATTCGATTGCAGAAGAGCATACAGATTGGCGCACCCGTGAAAGAGGTCTTTGAGAATTGGCTGAACGTGCAAAACCTGCCTCGTGTTTCCGACGACGTACGCGAGGTTCTACACCAGGGAGCCATGACGCACTGGAAGGTAAACTTCGGGGGAAGGGACCTGGAATGGGATGCGCGCATTGAACAGTTGATCCCAAACGAAGCGATAGGTTGGAAATCGCTCAGGGGGCCGAAGCATACCGGACGGATCGTGTTTTCTCCAATCGGAGATGACACGCTCGTGCAACTCACGATGAATTATGCGCCGCCACTTCGCGTCTTTCGGCCGTTCGTGGCGCAGATGACGACACGGATCGAGTCGGTGATTGAACGCGTATTGCGCGATTTCAAAGCTTCGCTGGAAGGCCGCGGACCGAGTCATCAGCGGATGCGATCGAGAAGCGTAGGACCGGGGACGAATATGACAGAAAGCAATATTGAGCGCGCGACCGGCACCAGTGATTTTACGCCGGATACTGTCGACCGCTTCGGAAATCGGGCGAATCCGGTGGACTATAGGCGGCCTCCGGACGCGAAGTACTGAGAGAAGAGCTACTGGCATCAACCGTCGGCTTATTTTTTCGGTTCGGGCACACTCAGATCGTGGGGGAAGGACTTGAAACTGACCTCGGCGGATTTTGCCGAGGTCTTTTTATTGTTATCGTCCTTGTACTGAATGAGCGTGCCGTGAACGATCGCGTACCCTTCGCTTCCGGGCTGCTTGCTTTTGTCGGTTGAAATCTTGCCTTTGAATTCGAACCAGACTCCATGAACGGCCTTGGTCGTGAAGCTTAGCGTGTCACCCGAGTACTCGCCCTTTGAGAACATGTGGTCGAGAAATGCGCCGCGGTCGCTGTCGAGATCGCCAAAGCGTGAGATGAATCCAGTAAGACGGTGCTGCTCTTCGAAATCGATCTCCACGAATTCACCTTCATGCAAAAACGTGTACATGCCTGAGAGAGCGTCAGGATGATAGGTGGAATCCTGACCGGAGTGATCTGGCGCGGCTTGCGCCAACACAGCAATTGTGATTAGAGGCGCAGCGATGAGGAGCAGCAACAGGCGCATGATCGGTTCCAGCTACATTAAAGCATGGATTCGGCACGCTGCACCTTATTTGCTGGGAGCGCTGGCATCGCTCGCGACCGCAAAAGTGAAGACCTGCGCCCCGAGTTGCTGCTCGGGAACGCTGCCGTCGTTCACGGTGACTTTTTGTGGCTGACCTTGTACCACAATGCGTGTGGTTTCCTTCTGCTTAGCCCCCACTTGTAGACGCCCGGTGCTCTCGCCATCTTTTGCCAGCACGATGATGGGGACTTCAATGCCAGCGGTGCCATGGTTTTCCACTGTAACAGCAACAATGAACGCGCCGTTTAGTGTTTCGCGCGGAGTAGCGGTCACGATCTGAAGATCGGGTAGACCACGGTCACGGTAGACCCAGTCGTCAAAGAACCACTCCAGATCGCGTTTGGTATGTGCCTGGAGCAGACGCTGCATATATGACTGTTCCTTGTCCTGGTCGGAACGATAACTTTGAATCGCCTGCTGCAGCGCGCGATCGCCGAGCATGTCGCGCAGCATCCACCAGACAAACATTCCTTTGTTGCGGTAGATGTTGTCGTCCGCAGTGTTCGCAAGTGCATTCGCGGCGCTTTCGTTTGATTTGCTGTCTTGCTGCTCGCTCACGATCAGCGGTGGCAGCCGCGATTGTAAAAACCCGATCGCCGCCTTGCGTCCATCCTGCCGCTCTCGCTGCAGTACCTGTGCAAAGTGCGCGAGTCCTTCGTCAATCCACGGCCGCGGAGATGAGAACGCCGCGTGTACCCATTCGTGAGCCATCGTCAACTCGGTAACACGCGGGTCCATCTTGAAGGGTGCGATTAAGGTCGTCCCGCTCTCGAACGGGTTGCCGTTCGGGACCGGCAGATCGATGATTTGCAGCTTGGACTTAGGTTCGCCGAACCACTCCGCCACCAGGGGACGGACCTTTTCGGCCGCGAGTGCGAAATTCTCGGCGTCGCCTTTGGTATCGCCCAGATAGTAGAGATTCATCTGCGGTTGTTGCAGCACCTGGAATTGCCCGAACGCCAGCATGGGAACCGTTGCTCCCATTGGACCGAAGTGAAAAGTCGAGCACCCGGTACTGGAGCCCTCCGCTTGTTCGCCGGCAGACATTCCCTCAAGTTGCCCGTTGCTCAAGACCGTTAGCCGCTGATCCTGTGGAGCGATCCAGCAAGCTTTAATCTTCATTTCCGTGTTCTGTTCGCGTTCTTGCCAGGCACCCAGCGCAGAAGAGAGTTCTCCCGCAGAAAGATTTACCGCCGACATCGACACCGGATACCAGAGGACGTATCCGACGCCTCGGAGGAAAGTAAACGGCTGGCCGATCTGATCCCATTCGCTCGCGTCCGCGGCTGGTTCCGGGGTCCCAATCCGCTTCAGACGGCCGATGTTGACCTCAATTGCACCGCTGTAACCGACTTCCAGTTCAAGGCTCTGCTTAGGAGCAAGCGGGCCGGGCAGTTTGATGTTGGCTTCGTTCGCAAGGCCGCTGTGATCGATGTCCGTATTGTACGGCTGAGCGATGTACTCGAGATCCTGACCGTTTAGCTGGATCAAGCGCCAATCGAGAGTGGACGAAATCTGCAGTGCCAGGCTGGTTTGCGGCTCGGTTGAATCATTACGCACCGTGATATGCCCGCG
The DNA here is from genome assembly GCA_021324365.1 of Terriglobia bacterium. Classification (GTDB taxonomy): domain Bacteria; phylum Acidobacteriota; class Terriglobia; order Terriglobales; family Acidobacteriaceae; genus JAJPJE01. The sequence continues at coordinate 77,984 of JAJPJE010000123.1, forward strand.
AGCTGCGATTTGGTGACTTTCGGGATCGAGGCGCAATTCGAGATCATATTTCGTGAACGTGAAGGCATTTCTGTCGAGAGCGAAAGAATTAATTCCGCCGCACAAGACGCAGAGAGCGCAGAGAGATATACCAGTGCGAACTGACGAAACAGAAAGTAAGAAGTTGAGCAAAGAATTGCGCAAGCTGTTTGGCAAAATCCAGAACATCTAAGAATTAAACTTCTTCCTGTCAGAATTGCGGCGCTGCCGTGCGACTTCATACATGACGACCGCAGCAGCCACCGAAACATTCAGCGAAGGAACTTGTCCAAGCATAGGGATGGAAACCAGGAAGTCGCATTTCTTGCGCACCTGCTCGTGCAGCCCCTTGCCTTCTGCCCCAAGGATCAATGCACAAGCCATACGATAGTCAACCTCGTCGTAAGATTGCGAACCGCGCTCGTCCAGGCCTACGGTCCAGATATTTCTCTCTTTCAGTTCCTCCAGCGTCCGGCCAATGTTTGTCACGCGGGCGATGGGCAGATGCTCACTCGCTCCGGCTGAGGCCTTGGCCACGGTTCCTGTCACACCCACAGCTCTTCGCTCAGGAATAATGATGCCATCCACTCCAGCGGCGTCGCCAGTTCGGATAATCGCGCCCAAGTTGTGGGGATCCTCTACACCATCGAGCAACACGATAAATGGCCATTCGCCCCGCTGATTAGCCAGCACATCGTCAACATCGGAGTATTGCTTTGCCGACGCCACCGCGACTACGCCCTGGTGAGCCGATCCCGGCGCTAGCCGGTTCAGTTGTTCGCGCGGCAGTTGTCTCACCGGGACGCCTAGTTCCCGACACGACATCACGATCCGATGCATACGAGCATCGTGGCGTTCGGGAGTGACGGCGACGTAATCGAAGGAGCGACCCCGGGCTTTAAGAGCCTCTGTAACCGCGTTGATGCCGAAGATGACGCTCACAGCTTAAGTGTACGCGAAGCCCTGAAAATGCGCCTTCTGCTAGACTGAACGCAACCACTGTCCTCTCGAGGTGAGCGTGCGGGACGTCTTTATCCTCTCTGCGATTCGAACTCCCATCGGCAAATTTGGTGGTTCCCTGGCATCGCTTACGGCTGCGGACATGGGCGTGATTGCGGCAAAGGCTGCGATGGAACGAGCCGGAGTGCAAGCAGATGAGATCGGGGAAAGCATCTTCGGCAACGCTCGACAGGCCAGTGGAGGTCCTAATCCTGCTCGCCAGATTTCGATTCGGAGCGGCGTTCCAGACTCAGTACCGGCATACACGGTAAACATGGCGTGCGCATCCGGGATGAAGAGCCTTGAACTCGCTGCACGGGAAATTGCGGACGGCAATCTCGAATGTGTACTGGCCGGTGGAACCGAATCGATGTCGCGGCTACCTTTTTATGTGGAAGCGCGATGGGGATTCCGCTTTGGCAATCAGGAACTCGTCGACGGAATGTATCGTGACGGATTTTTTTGCCCTATGGCACAAATGGTCATGGGTGAGACAGCAGAGATCCTGGCTCAGCGCTACAAAATCTCTCGGGAAGAACAGGACGAATACGCGCTGTGCTCACAGCAACGAGCTGCGTCTGCGGTTAAGTTGCGTCGTTTCGAGAGCGAAATCATCCCTGTTGTTCTCGAAAGCAAGAAGGGAACGCAGGTGTTTTCGGTCGATGAACATCCATTTCCCGGCGCGACTCTGGAGAAGATGGAGAAACTGGCGCCTGTGTTCTCGAAATCCGGAACCATTACCGCGGCAAACTCTTCCGGAATTACCGATGGTGCTGCGGCCATGATCCTCGCGAGCGGAGACTTCATCCAGGAAAACAATCTGAAGGCCCTCGCGCGCATCGTAACCTTTACCTCGGCCGGCGTTGATCCGCGCATGATGGGAATCGGTCCAGTCCCTGCGATGCAGAAACTCGAAAAGAAGACTGGCTTGAAGATATCTGATTACGACGTGATTGAATTGAACGAAGCTTTCGCCGCGCAGGTGCTGGCGTGCGACCGCGAACTCCATTTCGATCGCGATCGGTTGAACGTCAACGGTGGCGCGATTGCTCTTGGGCATCCGATCGGGTGCACCGGAACGAGGATCACGGTGACATTGCTGCACGAGATGCTTCGGCGCCGGGCAAAACGAGGAGCGGCCACGCTCTGCGTCAGCGGCGGAATGGGTATGGCAATAGCATTGGAAGTGGAGTAGCCGGCCAGAATTCGTTCCGCCCCCCCCCCAAGTATTTTAGGCCTGATCGGAACTCGGCGGGGTAGGCGCTTCCGCAAGTTTCTTCTGCAAAAAGTCGGTGTGGTTATCCTCAAAATCCGCCAGTTCCGCGTACAACTTCTTCAGATCGGGGTCGGAGGTCTGACTCTCCACTCGTTTATAGAAACGCTGAGCCGCAATCTCTGCGTCCAGTGCAATCTGCAAGGCCTTGTCCGCAGGCCGGTGTGATATACGCGCCCGGGCAATGGCAAAAAACTCGCCATTGTCGATCTTCGGAACCTCGATCAATTCGCGGATGTCTTCTTCGGTTACGGCGCAGCTCTGAGTTCCGTAGCGATCGAAATACCGCTCCTGAAGCATGGTTCCATGGCGGCGTTCTTCCTCGGCCATGTCCCAGAACACCTGTGCGATCTGCAGCGAGTCAGGATCGCGGAATTCGGCAAACAATTCCGAGAATTGCTGATAAATCTGCGCGTTGCGCTCTTCAATAAAAATGGCAACATGGAGAGCTTCCTGCGCAGTCAGCGATTCAAAAGGGCGCTTCATCGACCGGTCGGTTGAATGATTATCAATATTGAAAGTCAATTTCAAGTTCTTCCGGTGGATTTTATGACGCGCCTTATTAAAAAACGTTTTCAAGCTGCGCGCTGTGACGCACGGCCCATTTCTACGGCTATTCGTGAAACAGGCATGGTGATGACGCGGCCACTGTTGAATTGCAAGGTCCAGCGTCGCGAGCAATCGTCGCAGAGCCAGAACGCCTCGAAACGACGGCCCAGCACGAGCCAGCTTCCGTCTCTGGTTTCCGATTCATTCGCGGTGCCGCAGTCGAGGACGAATACCCGCCCTTGATGAAGATACCGGAAACTATTTTTGCACTCGGGATTTGCGCACTGAGAAAGCATGTCGACCTCACGGAGCAGCAGGTTAGAGGTTGCCGGTAAAGAGGTTTAGCGCGCGTGGCCGGAAGGCAGGGGCACGTCTCGGTGCTCACATGCTCAGGCCATTGTAATCCCAAACGAAACCAACTCAAACAGATTCCGGCGCAGATGTTTTGTCTGCAATGACTCGCAGCCGTTTTCGGTTGCTGGCAGGGAATTTCAGGGTACAACAGCGATCACAGGTTGATGTGATCTTATTCACTTCTTCCAAAACAGGAGAGAGCTACCGTAGCAGTGGACAGTTCGTCCCGGCCCGTCCATTGGCTTAATCCGAATGGACCGGGGTTAGCACCGTCTGATGACCGTGCGAAGAGGGGGGTTCCTATGCAAACGAAAGCAATTTTGCGATTCCTGTGCGGACTGTTTTTGGTGTTGCTGATTTCTGGTGCGGCTCTGGCCCAAGAATCGTATCCCAAATACGACAAAGCTACGGAAGTGAAGATCAAGGGCGAGGTTCAGGAGCTCAAGGTTCATCATACCGAGGCGGGCGACAATACTCACCTGATCGTCAAAGCAGGAGATCAGTTATATGAAGTTTGCCTGTGCCCGGCGGAATTTCTGAAAAGCATGGAAGTTACCTTCGCGGCCGGAGACAAAGTCGAAATCACCGGATCCAAGGCGAAATTGAATGGGGCAGATGTGATATTAGCCCGCGAAATCGTGCGCGGCGATAATACCCTCGTTATTCGTGATAAAGAAGGTGCACCGGTCTGGACCTGGATGATGAAGAAAGGATAGTCAATCCAACTACCCACGGCAGCTAAGTAAGCCAGAGTTCGTCCCAGCTTTACCTACATCCATCAGCTAGGACCCCGCGGTAGTCGGGCGTTTCTTCATCTTTGACCGCCCGAAAACCCCCTAGCTATACTTTCCTAAGGGGTTGAGCCTTTCAGACTTGCCCAATTTCCAATTGGAGCGTTGATGTCCTTATCAGCAGTAATTGTGGATGACGAGCAGTTGGCCCGCGACGAACTGGCATTTCTGCTGAAATCCGTCGGCGAAGTGGATGTGGTGGCGCAGGGCCGCAATGGCGTGGAAGCCATCAACCTGATCAAGGAACATAACCCTGACCTGGTTTTTCTCGACGTCCAAATGCCGGGTCTCGATGGTTTTGGAGTAATCAAGAAGTTGCTCGACAAGAAGGTCCGTCTGCCGCAGTTTGTGTTTGCCACTGCGTTCGACCAGTACGCGGTGAAAGCTTTCGAAGTGAACGCGGTCGATTATCTGCTGAAACCGTTTGATAAAAAACGCGTTGCGGAGTCGATCTATCGAGCCCGTAAGAAACTAGACGCTGCCGGCGGATCCGGTGACAGGCTAGACGTTCTGGTCCGGATGCTCGAGGAGAAGGAACAGCAGCAGGGCGGCCCACAGAAGATCCTGATCAAATCGGCGGGACGGTTGTTCCTCGTGGATCAGAAAGACATCTGCCACGCTTCTATCGAGGACGGAGTGATCACCGTGACCACCGCTCAGATCGAAGGCCAGTCGAACTGCCGGACTCTGGAAGAACTGCTGGCACAGCTGGATGGGAAGCTATTCTGGCGCGCCCACCGCTCTTATCTGGTGAATATCAATCGAATCCGAGAAGTCGTGCCATGGTTCAAGAGCTCATACATGCTCCGTATGGACGATAAGAAGCAGACAGAAATCCCTGTCAGCCGTGCGCAAACGAAACGGCTACGAGAACTGTTCAAACTGTAAAGATCAGGCAGACTGTTTTCGAGCTTTCAGCGGCATGCCGGCAGATTCGTCCGGTTCGAAGGCGCTTACGTCGGCCAACACTTCACGTAGCACACTGTCGATAGTCTGCACGGCCTCGCGGACTGGCTCGGTAGCTTCGGGCCTGGACAGGTACGTGACGCATTCAATCTTCTGCAGGGAATTCCTTACCAGGTCATTCATGCGCGCGATGGTTTCGAAGCGGTGCAACATCCGCCGTTGGCGCTCGCGCTGCGCCAGTTGCCAGCGAATCACGAAAGCAAAGGTGAGCAGTGTAGCCAGGCAGGTTCCGATGATTCGCATCGGGCCGGTCTCATGGAGCCAATCGTAATAAACAAACCACTGTGAGAGCAGTGAAAACGCCAGAACGGCGCAACAGGCGAACAGCGCAATGGCCAAAATTCTCGAGTTCGAGAGAATCGAGATGTTGGGTTTCTGGACGCTTTTGCCCAAATTCTGAGCTTTGCCAAACAAGATTGCCGCCCCAGGCGAGTGAAGTCGATTGTGCCCCAAACCGGCAGCGCAACCTATCAGCGAATGTAAAACCCGGTTCAGAATTGTAAGTTGCGGGATTTCAACGTGCATAAGCCAGACTTATCCGGCAAATCCAAAAAAATACTTCCGGAACCTGATGAAAGTACGCTGGTGAACGTTTCTTCTGTCCAAGATGGCCGCTTGGGAAGGTATAATCTCCCTAAAATGAAGGCATTCGTCTATGTTTCGCTGAAAAAGAGCGTGCTCGATCCGCAGGGTAAAACGATCCAGGGCGCACTGAAAAAAATGGGGTATAAAACCGTTTCCGATGTTCGCCAGGGAAAATATTTCGAAATTCAGCTCGATAACGGAATCGATCAGGCAGAAGCCAAGACGCAGGTGGAGAAGATCGCGCGTGAAGTCCTGACCAATCCAGTGATCGAGGAATTTCAGTATTCATTGGAGTAGCGCAGCGGCAGGCTGAATTGCCAGTTGTCCGGCGGAATCATTACGGTATTGCAATCATACGAACTAGATGTAAGCTCCTCCCCCAGTAGCTCCAATCGAATGTCGATCGAAAAAAACTCACAAGACCGGGAGAGAGGCATCTCTCCTGCTGGTCACAAGCGGAGGTAATCAGATGTGCGGCATAGTTGGATACGTGGGTAAGAAGCAGGTCGTTCCGGTGATCATCGATGGCCTGCGCCGGTTAGAGTATCGCGGATACGACTCTGCCGGGATCGCAGTGGCAGGAAATGGCGAAGGATTGCAGGTGCGCCGCGCGGAAGGCAAGCTGCGCAATCTGGAAGAAGCCATCCGTCTGAAGCCGCTGGAAGGTACCTACGGCATCGGACACACCCGATGGGCCACCCACGGACGTCCGACGGAAGAGAATGCCCACCCTCACCGTGACTGCTCTGGAAAGATAGTCGTGGTTCACAACGGCATCATCGAGAACTACATTGTGCTGAAGAAGCAGTTGCGCGAAGAGGGCCACAAGTTCGTAACCGAAACGGACAAGGAAATCATTGCGCACCTGCTTGAAAAATTCGTGGCGACGGGCAGCGGCAACGGACATGCGATTTCTCTAGAAGAGGCCTTGCGCAAAGCCGTGAAGTTGATCAGCGGAGTCTTTGCGATCGCCGCCATTACCGCTGATGAGCCCAACAAGATAGTTGCAGCAAGGAATGGCCCGCCTGCGGTTATCGGTATTGGCAAAGACGAATATTTTGTTGCTTCCGACATACCGGCGATCTTGTATCACACGCGCGATCTGTTCTTCCTCGGAGATGGTGACCTTGCCGTTATCACTCGCGAAGGCGTAAAGCTTACCGATTTTGATGGCAATCCCATTCAGCGTCAGGTACAGCACATAACCTGGGATCCCATCATGGCGGAAAAGGGCGGCTTCAAACACTTCATGCTCAAGGAGATTTTTGAGCAGCCGCGCGCCGTCCGCGACACGACGCTGGGTCGTGTCTCGCTGGATTCGGGCAAGATCTTCCTCGATGACATGGACATTACCGAGACCGAGTTCAAGGCACTGAAGAAAGTGAATATTGCTGCCTGTGGAACGAGCTGGCACGCCGGACTAGCAGGGAAGTTCATGCTGGAACGCCTGGCCCGTATCCCGGTGGAAGTGGATTACGCGAGCGAGTTTCGCTATCGCGACCCTATTGTCAGCGGCGACGCGCTGACCATGTTGATCACGCAATCGGGTGAGACGGCCGACACGATCGCTGCGCTGCGCGAGGCGAAAGCCAAGGGGTCGAAGACGGTCGGAATCTGTAACGTTGTGGGATCGATGGTGACGCGCGAGGCGAATGGCACCGTCTACACGCACGCCGGTCCGGAGATCGGTGTGGCGTCGACGAAGGCATTCACGGCGCAGTTGACGGCGATGTTCGTCTTCTCATTGTTCCTGGCGGAGATACGTGGGGCTATCACGCCGGAGCAGGCGAAAGGCTACATCACTGAGCTAAGCCGGTTGCCGGCGAAACTCGAGTCTCTCCTGGCAAAAGAAGAACAGACGGAGGATCTCGCGAAAGAGTACCAGCGCGTAACTGACTTCCTGTTCTTGGGCCGAGGCATTCACTATCCTATCGCTCTGGAAGGGGCACTGAAGCTCAAAGAAATCTCTTACATTCACGCCGAGGGTTATCCGGCTGGTGAGATGAAACATGGGCCCAATGCGCTGATCGATGAAGACCTGCCGGTGGTCATTATCGCAACGCGTGATGTGAACGATCCCGGGTCGGTCACTCGTTACGAAAAAACGCTTTCGAATTTGAAAGAAGTGAAAGCGCGCTCCGGACGAGTTATTGCGATCGCCACCGAGGGCGACGATGAGATCGAAGAGGCTGCAGATCACACCATCTTCGTCCCGCCGGCCCCGGAACTGCTTTCGCCCATCCTGGAGATTGTTCCCTTGCAATTGCTGGCGTACCACATCGCAGTGCGACGTGGTTGCGACGTCGATCAGCCGCGGAACCTGGCGAAGTCGGTGACGGTGGAGTAAAGCGCAATCAGGATCGCGCCTCTTCCAGCCGAGCCGCCTGCGCCATCAGGTACTTCTGTTCCGGAAGGCTTGTGGTCCGTGCTGCGGCAATCCGGTAGTGTTTGACAGCATTTTCATGATCGCCAATCATTTCGAGCAAGTGGCCGCGAACGGCGTCGAGACGGTAATGTCCGGTAAGGCGGCTATCCCTTTCCAAGGCTTTCAACAGCTCGAGTCCCTTCGATGGGCCCTGCACCATCGCTGCTGCGATCGCATGGTTCAGCGTGACCATCGGACTCGGAGAGACCTGTTTCAGCAATTCGTATAGAGCCAATATCTGTGGCCAGTCAGTGTCCTCGGCGCGCTCCGCCTCGTCGTGAACCGCGGCGATGGCTGCCTGCAGTTGGTATAGCCCCACAGAGCCTTTTGACAGCGCGTGCCTGAGCAGCTCTGTTCCTTCCGCGATTTCGGTGCGGTCCCACAAACTCCGGTCTTGCTTGTCCAGCGGAATCAACTGTTCCTCTGGTCCGGTTCGCGCCGCGCGCCGCGCGTCGGTCAGCAGCATGAGCGATAGCAGTCCCGCCAATTCTGCATTATCCGGAAGCAAAGCTTGCAAACTGCGCGTGAGGCGAATTGCTTCGCGCGCGATGTCGAGGCGCTGGAGGTGTGGGCCAATGCTGCTCACGTATCCTTCATTGAAGATCAGGTAAAGCACGTGCAGAACGGATGGCAGTTGCTGCGTGCGTTCCTGCAACGGGGGAAGGCGAAATGGGACGCCAGACGCCTTGATGCTTTGTTTGGCGCGGCTGATCCTCTGTGCCATGGTCGCTTCGGGAACCAGGAATGCGTTGGCAATTTCTGCCGTCGTCAAACCACCCACAGCGCGCAAAGTCAGGGCGATGGCGGATGACGTGGTCAGCGCAGGGTGGCAGCACATGAACAGCAGGATGAGTGTGTCGTTGGGATCCATATCAGATTCGAGCTCAGTCATCGGCGCCGCCTCCTCAGTTTCGCCGGCTATTGCCGTCTCCCGCTCGCGACGAGAGATTTCCCTGCGCAGATGATCGGCCATGCGGCGCGATGCAACTTGAATAAGCCAGCCGCGAGGATTTTCCGGGACACCCTCTTGCGGCCATTGGCGGAAGGCGGCCAGCATGGCTTCCTGAACCGCGTCCTCGGCAGAAGCGAAATCGCGGAACCGGCGAGCCACCGCGCCGAGCACCTGCGGCGCCAGTTCGCGCAACAGATGCTCGGATTCTGTGTCCCAAGTTTTGCCCATGGCTGTCGCTACAGCATCTCTCGTGGAGGTGCGCTCATGACTGGGCGTACCTCAATCGGCATGTTCAGCGGAGCACCCCCGGGTCCTGGAGCGGCCGAAATCCGGCCTGCAATCGCATAGGCACGCTCGGGCGCGTCCACGTCGATGATCCAGAATCCCGCAAGGAATTCTTTGCTCTCGGGAAACACACCGTCTGTGACCGGAAGGCCGTCGCTTCCGGCGCGAACAAGTTTTGCCTGGTCTGGAAACGAGAGGCCTTCGGCCGACGCGAGTTCGCCGGATTCATGGAGTTCCTTGTTCAAACGCATCATAAATGCGACGTGCGCCTGTAAGTCTCTCTGCGACCAGTCCGGAACTCCGGCGCCTGCCCTCATGGTATTCATCATCAGCATGTATTTCATGGGATTCTCCAATACGCGCAGCGCTCAAGGGTTAGCGTTCAGACTGGCGATGCTCCGCGAACCCCCGAACTTCAATCGGCATATTCGTAGGCACACCTCCAGGGCCGGGTGCCGCCGAAATTCGGCTGGCGATTGCGTATGCCCGCTCGGGACTCGCAACATCGACGATCCAGTAGCCTAAGAGAAACTCCTTCGATTCGGGGAAAATACCGTCGGTGACGGGCACGCCGCTTTTTTCGCCGCGCACGCATTTGGCCTCGTTAGGGTCGGCCAGACCCTGAGTGGCGACAAATTCGCCGGATTTGCTCAATTCCTGGCTGATGCTTCTCAGCACCGTCATGTGTGCCTCTACATCCTTTTGGGACCACTTATGGTAGCCATCAACGCCTGCTTTCGTTCCGGACATCAGAAGAATGTATTTCACGATTCTCGCTCCTTTTACCTTTGTACGCTGCCGCTCCTGGCCTCGTCTCAGGGGCCGCCGCTCGCCAGCGTTTTTCCGTTTCATCCCATAGTCGGAGCCGGCCCACGTTTCTCTACATCTCCGCGGAAAAAACTTTAAAACTTTTAAATTGTCGATTTCGACAGACGAGAACCGACGTACTAGTGGAGGCCGAGAGTGACAAGCGAACCGGTCATTGATGTAACCCAGGATTGGGTACTTGCCTGCGATGTGCAACGCAGCTTCATGCAAGACTGCTTCGGAATCAGCGACTTTGCAGATTGTGCCGGCCGCTGCCGCCAGCTCCGCTCTCTGGGCGGCGATTGCTACTCCTTCATTCCGCTAAATGACAGGCGACTCGCGTTTTACATCGGCGATGCCTCCGGAAAAGGCTTGGCGGCTGCATTGATGATAGCGAATGTCCAGTCGTCACTCCGAACAGCAGCCTTCTTTGCGGACCAAGACCTCGCCGCGGTGCTCACGGTCGTCAATCATCAGTCATATACCGCTTCAGCGTCCAATCGCTATGCCACATTGTTTTATGGCGTATTTGACGCTGAGTCGCACAGCCTAAGGTATGTGAATGCGGGGCACAACTCCCCGATCCTGCTCCGGTCCAACGGCTCAGTAGAACATCTCGAAGCGGGAGGGCCGCCGATCGGACTGTTTGCCGATGCCTGCTACGTGGAGAACACGATTCTTCTCAATGCAGGGGACGTCCTTCTCAGCTACACCGACGGCGTCGTCGAAGCCAGCGATCTCTCCGGTGGCGAATGGGGAGTGCATCGCCTGCTGCAAACGGCACTGGATTACACGAGACGACCGGGTCAGGATGCCGAGACTCTGGTCGACTTTATTTTCAGCTCAATGGACGACTTCTCTGGTGGACAACAGGATGACGATGCCACGGTTGCTGTCTTGCGCGTTTTGTGAGCCACGCTGGTCATGGAGGGGGTTCCTGTTTGCACACCGAGACCGAGCGTCGAAGGCGGAACTCGAACCGCGTTCGGCGAGAGAAGAAGCAATTGAGGACCTCGCCAAGGAATATCAACGTGTTACTGTGCCGCTGGCCCCCGGAACTACTTTCGCCCATCCTGGAGATTGTTCCTCTGCAGTTGCTCGCGTATCACATTGCGGCGCGACGTGGTTGTGACGTGGACCAGCCACGGAACCTGGCGAAGTCGGTGACGGTGGAGTAAGCAAGACAGACCTCAGATCAGGAGCAGGCACTGAGACAGTAATTCCCCCGAAGCTCAGCTTTTCGTTGCCTGCTTCTTGAGGGTCTCTTTGATCCTGGTGACATCCGGGCCAGTTCCTGCCCCTTCGTAAAATGAGAGGTCCTCGTCGATTCCGACGAGCCGCAAACACTGTCCTCCCGGAGCCTGGAAATAGAGGTGCGGATCGGGCAGGTCAAGCTTCCTGACCAGACCAGAGTCGACAATCTTTCGGCGAGTTTCTTCCACATTGTCGGATTTGATCTCCAGCCAGATAGACCTGGCACTGCGTTGGAACTCGCTCTCATCGGGAACATCGCCATAGAGAAACGCGATGTAGAAGTTGTCCCCAAGGCGAAGGAAGTCCCTTTCCGGGTCGGCTTTGGTGATCTTGCCGCCAAGGACATCACAATAGAATTTGCGGATGTTGTCCCGATCTTGCCGCGGAACCAGAACTGACGAATGATTTCCAAAGATTACATTTGCCATGCCTGCTCCTTAGTTTTTTTCCGTGATGCTCTAATGTCCCGGATGGTCTGTGACAGCAACCTCACCCGTTTCGAGCAGCGACTTCAGATTGGAAATGGTTAGCGGCCAAGCGGCAGATACGGCTTTTATAAACTCCGACTCAGCGCGCTCGATCGAGTGGGTTATGGTGAGCTTCACCGCACGTTGGAAGGGCTGGAGTTCGATATTGCAGCGAGTTGGCCCCTCCGCCTTGAATTCGGGCTTCCACTCGTTCTGCCAGCGAATCACGATGCGCCGCGGTGGGTCAATCTCCAGGACTTCACCGACGTCGGCCACGCGACCGTCAGGAAGATGCATTTTCCAGGGCGAGCCCTTCTTCCAACCACACTCAAGGTTCGCGCCAAACCAGTACTTGCGTACGACTTTCGGGTCAGTTAGCGCGTCCCATAACTTCTCCGTCGTAGCGCGGATATAGGTGACGTAGAGATAGGTCGATTCAGACATCGGATTGCTCCCTGCAAATTCACATCGTTGAAACAAGAACGAAGTTCAGGCCACTAGTGGCGAAGCCAGAGCCAGGTCACTTTTCAGCGGAGGCATGGGCTTCATCCCAGCGGTAGTCTTTGCGTGAGCCATTTCCAAATTGCTCACGGAAAACGTCCATGAAGTAGTTCCAACCGTTCACATGTCCCTTGGCCCGTTCATGGTCCGGCAGATCGGAGTGCACGAGGGTCATGAGCGTTTCCTCTCCCTGGGGTGTGAAGGTTATGGTGACGGTCGATTCTTCACCGAGGGTGTTCGGCGATACCCAGGTATGTTGAATGCGCCCCGGGCGCTCAATATCCGTGAACCGGCCGTAATGGGATGCTCCTTTGAGCGCCCAGTAAAAGAGCCCGTCTACTTTCGCATTCAAGACGAACTTTTCGGCGGCATTCCACGGATTACCGGGAATTGCTGGATTCAGCCACGCATCGAAGACTTCGCTCGGCGGTGCGGGGATTGTTCGCTCAATCTTGAATTGAAGAGTGTTCCTGGAGTTCTGCATCACCTCTTCTCCTTCCTCTTTTTGTCGGTGAAGTACTGCTCAAACTGATCGAGTTGTTTGTTCCAGAATCGCTCGTAATGGTGGACCCACCCTACAACCTGTCGAAGCGGCTCTGCTCGAAAGGAGATGTAAACTTCGCGGCCTTGTTTGCGGCGCTCGATAAGACCGGCCCTTTCGAGCAGCTTCAGGTGCTTGGTGACTGCGTTCAGGGCCGTGTCGAACGGCTTTGCGACATCGGAAAATCGAGCAGGCCCGCTTGCCAGTTGTCCGATAATGGCCCGCCGAGTCGGGTGAGAAATTGCTGTCAGAACATTAGTCAGCTGGTCCACGAGAAACATTACACCATAAGGTGTATTGTTTTGCAAGCGGCTATTGATACGTGCTTTGTTGGGTAGGCGGCTGACTAGGCCCGCAATCCCGGTCGGAGTTGTTTGGGTAGGTGCAAGTCAGAAAATATAAGATGAAAGGCAGATCAACAGAGAACCTGTTCCCCACCTGCGACCGGAAACGCGGCCGAAGGTGGGAACGCACAGGTCAGGGTGTGAGCCTGGGAATGGTTCTCACGCCTACTCAGATGTGCAGTAATCGTTTTGCAGGCGAAATGCCATAGATGGCGGCGAGAATTGTCTCTGCCGCAACTGCCGTGAGAACGCCCTTCCATTTGTAGCTTAGCGGAGCAAAGATTGCCGCCGCCGCTGCTGCCGATCCAATTCCGTATCGTATCTTCTGCTCAGTTTCGCTCATCGATAGCTCCTTTTTCATAGGGGACTCCAAGTTGTTTTCTGGTTGAATTTCTCGAGTTGCAGACTTTCCGGGTTGAGTTGCATTCAGACGAGGCATTCGGAACCTCCATAAGATTGCCGGCGATGACGTTAGGATGTCCTGTTTGCGACTCATTCGCGAGTCTCGGAACCGTTACAATTTGGCTCGTTTTCTATAATGGATGCACCGGATTGGGGTAGCACAAGGGAAAGGACTCGAAAACCACGGAATGTCCCCACACTCGTTGTTGACGGCGCGACTGCTTGAATCCGTGCCGCTCTCGTCGCAAACCAAGCACCTTCTCTTTGAAGTGCAGGAGGCGCCCTTCGATTTTGTTGCCGGACAATTCGTTTCCATGAAGGCGCTGAAAGAAGGACGGGAGATCACGCGCGCGTACTCGATTGCGTCAGCTCCGCGCGATCAACGTACTTTTGATATCTGTTTGAACCGTGTACCCAACGGTTTCTTTTCCAACTATCTGTGTGATTTGGAAGAAGGCGCCGAAGTTCAGTTTCACGGCCCACATGGACTTTTCGTGCTAAGGAATCCAGTGCGCGATTCGGTGTTCATTGCTACCGGTACGGGCATCGCCCCGATGCGCAGCATGCTGGACTGGCTGTTTGCGGAGCCAACTCGTCATGAAGGGCGCCAGTTCTGGTTAGTGTTTGGAACACGCTACTCAGAAGACCTTTACTACAACGAACAGTTTCTGGAAATGGAGCGCAAGCACCCGAACTTTCACTATCTCGCGACTCTCAGCCGAGATAATCCTGGATGGACGGGAGCGCGCGGCTATGTTCAGGAGCACGTGGCAAAGATCGTGGGCGAGCGCCAGGACATGGATGCGTACATCTGCGGGTTGCGCGACATGGTGCAGGCGAATCGCGACATGCTGAAAGGCGCGGGGTGGGACCGAAAGTCAATTCTGTTTGAGCGGTTCGACTAAGCTGGTTGCGTGTGTCGTCGCAGCATTTCTATGAGACGTTCCTTCGCGGCGGGCCATTCGGCAACAACGATCGAATAACGCGCCGAGTCGCGTGGAATGAAATCGGCGGCCATGCGGTGCGCGCGGAGAATTCCTTCCATTTTTCCCCCAATTCGTTCGATTGCGGCGCGCGATCTGGAATTTCGCACGTCCGTGTGCAGGCAGACGCGGTGCACTTTCCATGTCTCAAACGCGTAGGTAAGCATGAGCAGCTTGGCTTCCGTGTTTGCAGGAGTGCGAATTGCCGAAGGCGTGAGCCAAGTATAGCCAATTTCGCATACATCGGGAGTCGAGCGTCCATATTGCGGGTGGCCTTCGGGCCAGGCCCAGCGTTCGAGATCGAAGAACCGGGTCGAGCCGACGACCGTATCGTCGGCAATGCGAACAGTGGCGAAGGGAAGAGCTTTGCCCTCGCGCTTCCACAGCAGCGCGGTTTCAACATACTTCGCAGTCTGCTCCTTGCCCTGCGGCACAGGGCTCCACTGGTAGAGAGAAGGATGCGCCACCGAGGCGGCAACCAGTCCTTCAATGTGGCGCTCAGACAGAGTTTCGAGACGGATGTGTTGACCCAGTAAAACCAGATCCCCGGCACTCATAAGAACACTATGGGTGATGATTGCCTTGCGGGCAATACGGAATATTCGATCAGGACGATCACTCGCGTGAGCACGCGGCAGTACAGTGCAACATCCTTAAATAAACATAAAAGAAAAGTTGATGCTGTATTTGAGGGTTAAAATTCCGTTCTTATCATCTGAGGATGGCCTGGTCATGCGGCTAGGTGTCAGTCTCTAGACTTATGTCGACAAGCAGCACGCCACGCCTGAAGTTTTGGGGCACAGAAACTGTGACCTCCAGCTTTGGTGGTTCCTTCTCGACTATTCCTCTCGCGCGCGGCGAGGCAGAGAGTTCAAGCGTTGAGCTGTATGAGACTGGTGACCCGGAATGCATCGACTGGATGTGAGTGACGAGGAATTTCGCGCGTTGTCGAACCAAGTGTCTGAATTCGCGGCGCGTTATCTGCAACAACTGCCGTCAATGCAGACGTTCCCAGCCGAAGTCTCAGGCGGCGAGGTTGAGCGCTTGTTTGACGCCGAGCTCCCGGTGGAAGGAATCGGCGGAAAGGCATTTCAATCGCTCAACGATATAGCCCGGACATCGCGGCCCAACTCGCCGAGATTCTACGGTTACGTGTTTGGCTCCGGGCTGCCGATTGGCGCCCTTGGTGATTTTGCGGCGAGCATAGTGAACCCAAATGTAACAGCATGGCGATCGTCACCCTCGGCGGTAACGATTGAGAGGACCGTCGTCCGCTGGCTTGCGGAAGCGGTCGGTTGCAGGGGTTTCTCGGGAAGCCTCACCGGTGGAGGGTCGTCGGCAAATCTGATGGCGCTTTGTATGGCCCGAGAAGAGAAATCGCCAGCGAATGAATTGGGTAGCCAAGGGGGAATCGTTTATTGCTCCCCGGAAGCACACATGTCCATTGCCAAGGCCGTGCGACTGCTTGGCTTGGGCCAGGTGGCGGTGCACACCATCCCGACGGATGCCAGGTTTCGTATGCGGACGGATCTTCTTCGTCAAACAATCCTGAAAGACCTGCGGGAAGGCCATAAACCCATTGCGGTGGTCGCAACCGCTGGGACAGTTGCGACCGGCAGCATCGATCCGATCCAGGAGATCGCGAGCATCTGCCGGCAGCATTCACTCTGGCTCCATGTTGACGGAGCGTATGGAGCCCTCGCGGCGATTGCAATCCCACAGAAGTTTACTGGACTCGAACTCGCAGACTCTGTTTCTCTTGATCCGCATAAATGGCTCTATCAGCCGGCGGGGTGCGGTTGCATGTTGTACCGTGATCCAGCAGCAGCACAACGCGCATTTGCGTATTCCGAAGACTATGTGCGTACGCTTTCTACAGATCCGATCGAGGGATTCGCATTCTTTGAAGAATCAATTGAACTCTCCCGGCCTTTTCGTGCCCTCAAGGTCTGGCTCTCGCTGCGGTACTTCGGGCTTCGCGCTTTTCGGGAGTCAATCGCGGAAGATTTGCGCCTGGCACAATTGCTCGCAGCAGAAATCGAGTCGCAGGCAGAATTAGAACTGCTTGCGCCGGTGGAGTTGAGCGCTGTTTGTTTCCGTTGTAATGATGAGGGCCGTGATGCTGACGAACTGAACCGTGCGGTTCTCAAGCGTGTCATTCAGCGCGGCAAGGTATACATCTCGAACGCAACCATCCGCGGAGTGTTCGCTTTACGCGCGTGCCTGGTGAACCACCGAAGCACAGAGCAGGATGTCAGGGCGATCACCTCGGAAGTCCTTGAGGCTCTGCGCGACGTGCGGCGGGACGACGCCGCGTCTAAATAACGATCAATCCCTGCCGAACTCCTCGCGAGACGGCTTCAGTGCGGGTAGTGGCGCCGAGCTTCGCGAGAATCGAGCTGACGTGAAACTTCGCGGTGTGCTCTGAGATGTTGAGGCGTGAAGCAATCTCCTTGTTGCTGGCGCCTTCGGCGAGCATAGCGAGTACTTCGGATTCGCGTACCGTGAGGGCCTCGTGCAGCCACGGCTCCGATTCGTCGTTGTCCGCGTTGGACGGGAGCAGCAGTTCCATTTGCTCGGGAGCAAACGCGGTGAGTCCGGCCGCGACAGCTTGGATCGCGGCCAGGATTTCGTGCTGTGCGGCTTCGTGGCTTAGCACAGCTCGGACGCCGGCCTGAAGCAGGCGGCGCAGATCAGCCCGGCTGAGATCGTCGGTGATGAGAACAATTGGCGAACCTGCCGCCCTGGTAATCACGCGCGCCGCTGATTCGAGATCCGATTCAACGAGAATGACATCAGCCGTTTTCTGACTCGGCACTTCGCGCGAGTGGGTTATTCCCCTACCATTGAGGTATGTGGAAGGGACGAGTTGGAAACGCGAGTCCTCGCGCACCAGGGCTTCCAGTCCGGCACGGACCATGGCGGAGGCGGCGATGACGAGGACTCGGGTTGGGTTCATGTCTGTTCGAGGGCTAAAACCCCAAGGTCGTTTCTCCGGGAACGCGGGCCTAAAAGCACGCTCTTCCACGGCAGCGCGATATCGTCAGTTTGCGACGTCCGATCCCACCCTAGCCAAAAGACGGCTAGGATGGGGCACCCGCAAGCCAGGGCGGACGGGAATGCCCGCGCCGCACAAGTTCATCAATCTGCGGCGGCGGCGCGAGCATGGCCGCTTACAGAAAGTGCGACGAAGCGTTCGATCGCGCGGGCTGAAACCGCGAGTGTCTGGCCATCGACGACCATGGTGTTGATGCCGAGAAGATGTCCGCGCACATCGCATAGCGGACCACCGGAATTGCCCGGCGCAACCCGAATATCGGCGATGAGCCAGTTCGCGTCACGTGGAGCGGCGTGCACGATACCAGCCGTGACCGCGTCCGAACCCATCGGAAACCCAAGCGCCACCACGAGATCTCCGGCTCGAATTGCATTCACATCAGCCACCGCGATCGCCTGAAGCACCCACCCATGCATCTTCAAGAGCGCTAGATCGCGTCGCGGGTCTCGCGCAACCAACTCTGCTTCAAATTGGCCGCGACCAGCAAGTTCTACGCGCAACCGTTCACTGGTGGCGACATGAGCGTTCGTCACGATGAGACCATCGGCAGATAGAATCACCCCCGATCCACTGCCCGGGACTGTGCCTCCAATCCGCACCACGCTTGGCCACAAACGCTCCGCAAGCAACGAAACGTCTTTTCCGACAGAGATGCCATCAAGCGAAATACGATTCATGGCGCCTCCTTACTTCCCGCGCTCGGCGACAATGACTGTCGCGTCGAACGGCTTGCCGCCTCGGATGACATTCAGTTTTAACTGCTTGCCAACGCTTTCGGAGTCTAGGACTGCCTGGAGTTCGCGTGGATCGGTAACCGATGAACCGTTGACCTGCAGAACGATGTCGCCAACCAGCAAGCCTGCCTTTTCAGCCGGGGCTTCCGGAGACACCATGATCAGCATGAGGCCGGTTTCCTGCTTCACACTTGCCGAACGACGCAGCGATTCCGTGATCTCCACTGGTTGCACGCCAACCCCTATGTACCCTCGGGCAATGTGGCCTTTCTCGAGAAGTTGCGCAACGACACGGTCGATGGTTGTATTGGGGATTGTCAGTACGGTGCGGTGCGGACCCGAGGTATTAATTCCAATCACGCGACCCCGGCCATCGACAAGTGCCCCGCCGGAGAATCCCCGGTAGGGATCCAGGTCGAGACGGAGGCCGACATCGATGCGGCCACCGCTCCAAGTGCGAAAGCCTTCGCCGATGGAACTGAGGATGCCGTAGCTCGCTCTAACCCCAGATTTGGGTCGACGTCCAATGGCAAGAACGACGTGGCCGACTTTTAGTTCCTCCAATGAGGCGAATTGAGTCTTGCTCACGGCCGAGGCTGAGAACTTCAGGGCTGCGATATCGGTGCCGGGATCACGGCCAGCGACGTTTGCGGTCGTGGACTCACCCGAGGGAAGCACAAGCGTGACTTCGTCCCGCCCGCGCAGCGTATGCGCAGCGGTTACCGCGACGCCGTCATGCCAGATGGTCCCGCAGACACCGGATTGGCCGCCTTCAACAATTGCGACTACGCTCTTGCCGGCTTGTTCCACGGCATCCGCGATGCTGTTCGAGAACTCGATCAGTGTGCTGCTTGACGTACTGCCCACAAGAACCTCCTACCCGTTTTCAGGCTGGACCAGTTTCGGATGCGAGGTTCGGGTTGCACATCGGCCAGATGGGTAGTAGGGAACTGGGCGGAAGGGGAGGTTAGGTCTAATCCGAATTTTTCAAATCCCGAAAAAACTGGCACCTCGCACTCGGGCGAGGGCACCCGCGCCATACCCTCGCTGCTCTGAATTCTCTGCAACGCATACGCCCATAAGGGCATCTATAACCTTGACAGTAATTCACTCAAGTTCTACGATGTTCCTGTTATAAAGGCAAATTAGAACCGGATATTCCAAATTTTCAACAACTTAGCTGGGGCTGAGTTAACAGGAGGCAATCTCCAATGGCCAAGATTATCGGTATCGACCTCGGTACCACAAACTCCGTGGTAGCGGTGATGGAAGGCGGCGAGCCGAAAGTGATCGCCAACGAAGAAGGCGGTCGCACGACACCTTCGGTGGTGGCCTTCACCCAGAACGGCGAACGGCTGGTGGGCCAGGTCGCGAAGCGGCAGGCGATCACCAATCCGCAGAACACGATTTACTCCATTAAGCGGTTCATGGGACGCCGCTTCAATGAAGTGAACGAAGAAATGAAGATGGTCCCATACAAAGTGGTTCAGTCGGGCGACCACGTTGCGATTGTGGCGCAGGGGAAGGAATACACACCTCCCCAGATCTCCGCGATGATTCTGCAGAAGCTGAAGAAGGCGGCAGAAGATTACCTGGGCGAGAGTGTCACGGAAGCGGTCATCACGGTTCCGGCGTATTTCAATGACGCGCAACGGCAAGCGACGAAAGATGCCGGTCAGATCGCGGGTCTGACAGTGAAGCGCATTATCAATGAGCCGACGGCTGCGGCGCTAGCATATGGTCTGGACAAGAAGAAGGACGAGACCATTGCGGTTTACGACTTTGGCGGCGGCACATTCGATATTTCGATCCTGGAAGTCGGCGAGGGCGTGATTGAGGTGAAGTCGACGAACGGCGACACCCACCTTGGTGGCGACAATATCGACCAACGTATCGTGGACTGGTTGATCGATGAGTTCAAGAAGGACGAAGGTCTCGACCTGCGCGCGAAGGGGAACGAGATGGCGCTGCAACGTCTGCGCGATGCAGCCGAGCGCGCCAAGATCGAACTCTCCACCACGATGGAGACGGAAATCAATCTGCCGTTCATCACGGCGGATGCGACTGGTCCGAAACACCTGGTAAAGCGGCTGACCCGCGCGAAGCTGGAAGAAATGGTTCGCGACATCATCGACCGCTCCGTCCAACCGTGCAAGCAGGCAATGCAGGATGCGGGTGTCACCGCGGATAAGATCGACGAAGTGGTGCTCGTTGGCGGGCAGACGCGCATGCCGGCAATCCAGAAGTTGGTACAGACTTTGTTCGGCAAAGAACCGCATAAGGGCGTTAACCCGGATGAAGTCGTTGCGGTAGGAGCTGCCATTCAGGGTGGCGTGCTCGGTGGCGAGGTGAAGGATCTGCTGCTGCTCGACGTGACTCCGCTGACGCTGGCTATCGAAACGCTGGGTGGCGTGGCGACACCGATGATCCCGCGCAACACGACGATTCCGACGCGCAAAACGGAAACGTTCTCGACGGCGGCGGACAACCAGACGTCGGTTGAGGTCCACGTACTACAGGGCGAGCGCCCGATGGCAGCGCAGAACCGAACGCTGGGCAAATTCCACCTGACCGGAATTCCGCCGGCGCCGCGTGGGGTGCCCCAGATCGAGGTCACGTTCGACATCGACGCAAACGGAATCCTGAACGTTACGGCGAAGGACAATGCCACCGGCAAAGATCAGAAGATCACGATTACGTCTTCTTCTGGTTTGAGCAAGGAAGAAGTGGATCGCATGGCGAAGGAAGCCGATGCGCATTCTGCTGAGGACAAGGCGAAGAAGGAAGAGATCGAAGCACGCAACCAGCTTGATGGAATGGTCTACTCGATCGAGAAGATGTTTCGCGAGCATGGTGACAAGATCTCCGGCAGCGAACGGCAGGATGTGGAAACCGCGCTGGCTGACGCCAAAAAAGCGCTCGAAGGCGGCGACATTAAGACAATGAACGCTGCTCGCGAGAAGTTGACTGCCGCGTCGCACAAATTGGCCGAGCAGATGTACAAGGCAACTGCGGCGCAAGGAGCGGCACAACCGGGACCGCAAGCAGGGCCTGGCCCGCAAGCGGGCGCGGACGGCGCGTCGTCTCAGCCGAAGCAGGAAGGCGTGATCGACGCCGAGTACGTGGACGTCGAAGACAAGAAATAACTTCGGGTGGCCATTCAAGCCTTTGTTCGGCTTGAGTGGGATTCGAAAAAGTTCGCCACGGAGGCACCGGACCAACCGCGGATCAATCAGTCCGTAGTTTCCGCCTCCGTGGCTTCTTCGTATTGAGGCACAACTTGCTTTGTGCCGATGGGTCCATACACAGTGAGTTCTGACGGGAGAAGCAAGTGGAATTAGAAGTGAACGGCCAAACTTATTTTGTAAATTTTCTCTCCGATGAAGACCAGTGGTACGTAATCGCTCCATCGCCCACGGGGTTACGTGAGATCCCCGTGATCGAAGACGCGGCAGATTACCGCCCGTTTCGTGTCATCATGGAACCGACCGACGAAGAAAAAGAAACCGTGAATTAGGACGAGTGACACGTATTTTTTAGCTACGCACTGCTATGCACAAGTACATCTTCGTTGATACGAATGTTTTTGAACAGTTTCAACCCATCGGCGATATTGATTGGCTGCAGATCGCGGCTTGTGATACCGCAACACTCGTAGTGGCCCCGATTGTTATTTTTGAGCTCAATGAGCACAAGGACGGGGCAACGCGATCGCGTCTCAAAAAGAAGTCCGCCACGGTGCTCTCAGAGCTGCGCCGCATGTCGGGGCAAACAGAACCAATCCGCATTCGAAAAAATGTTGATCTTGAGTTCCGCATTAAGGAGCCGACCATCGATTTTGGGTCCTACCAGCTCAGCAACTCAGTTAGTGATGACCGTCTGTTGGCCGCTGCGATCGAGTTTGCATTGGAAAAGGGTCTGGATCGGACAAGTGTTCTCGTTGCAACTGGTGATTTTGGTTTGGAATTAAAGGCGCGGGCACAGTCTCTTTGCGGTGAGTTGAGAATGCCCGAAGCAAATCGCCTTCCTCTGGAACTCGACGATGATGAGAGGGAGTTGCGGGAGTTAAAGCGGCAGTTGCAGGAGATTCAGAATGCCTCCCCTGATTTGAGGTTGGAGTTCTGTGACGCGTCACGAATGACAGAAGTTCGAATCACCGCACCCCAGGACCGCACTTCACGAACCGGCGAACTGCTTGCCGAGGAAAGGTCGAAGCATCCGTACTTGCAGCGTACGACCCCCGCCCCTCCACAAGGCTGGAGTTTCAGCCTTGAATCTGAAAAAGATATAAGCGACTACAACGGGAAATTAGAAAAGTACTTCAAGGATTTTGAAGCGTGGTTGCGAGCTGCGGTTGAGTTCGAAAGGTGGCATGCTACGTCGGAGAAGCTGGAATTTCAGATTGTCAATTCTGGTGGTGCACCCGGACACGACATTCACATAGATATTCACTTTCCGGACGGGTTCGAAGTATTGAGGAACGAGAAGGTACCCAAAGCACCTGAAAAACCAAAGCCGCCCCTAACGCCTGCCGAGTTATTCAGGAATGCGATTACAGGGCGTATCAGAATCCCTGATTTTGCGGGACTGGCTGGATTTGAACCCAAAGTCCCTATTCGAGCGAATTCATGGTTGTCCACAGTTAAGAAGACAAATAGTTACGATGTTCGGTATCGAGTAGATGAGTTGAAACACACACTCAGTGAGCAGCTTCCCACGCTCTACATCCATTTTCCAAGTTACGAAGAGGCTGCTGGTTTTCGGCTGGATTATCAAATCGTTGCCGCTAATTACCCAAAACCGTTTGTAGGTTATATGGACGTCAAGGTAGTAAGGGAATAGTAGGGTGCCAACCTCAACCAAAAAAGACTATTACGAGGCTCTCGGTGTAAAGAAGAATGCCTCCACCGAAGATATTCGCAAGGCATTTCGCAAGCTTGCCCGGAAATACCATCCGGACGTGAATCCGGGAGATAAGGCTGCGGAGGAAAAGTTCAAGCAGATCTCCGAAGCGAACGATGTACTCAGCGATCCCAAGAAGCGCAAAATTTACGATCAGCTGGGCTACTACTCGGACAACATTGATCCGGCCGCGGCCGAAGCGTACGCGCGCGCGGCCCAGGGGGGCGGATTCCAGGGTGGATTTCCCGGCGGCGCTGGTGCGGCGGCTGGGCGTGCGGGTGCGCAGGAAGTGCCGTTCGATTTCAACGGATTCGACTTTTCCGATCTTTTTAGTGGAGGCGAAGCTCAACAACAGACAGGAAGGCGGGGCAGCTTCCGTGACATCTTCTCCGGCATATTTACCGGGGGCGGGCGTGGCACCGGCGTGGGCATGGCCCAGGAAGGTCCGGAGCCGGGTGCCGACCTCGAATACCAGGTGAACGTTGGTTTCTGGCAAGCGATTCGCGGCACCGTCATGCGCCTTAACATCACTCGGCAGGACACCTGCACCAATTGTCACGGCAATGGCTATCTCGAATCCCCAGGACCATGTCCGGAGTGCGGGGGAAAAGGGACAATTCAACAGACTGGCGGACGAATGAAGTTCAATGTCGCGTGCCCGCGCTGCGGCGGCAGCGGCAAGGCGCGAACTGTTTGCAGCATTTGCGGCGGCGAGGGCGTGGTCAGCCGAAGTGAGCCTTTGGAAGTACGCATCAAGCCGGGCACTCGCGATGGGCAACGCATCCGTCTGGCAGGGAAGGGCAACGCGGGACTGCATGGTGGAGCACCTGGCGATCTCTACATCATCATCCGCACGGGCGATCATCCGGTCTTTCACCGCGAAGGAGATGACATACAGCTGACCGTGCCGATCAGCGCAACCGAAGCTGCGCTTGGATCAAAGGTAGAAGTTCCGACCATTGACGGCAGGGCTTTGCTGAAGATTCCGCCCGGGACGCAGTCAGGCCAGAAGCTCCGTCTGCGCGAAAAGGGCGTTCCTTCAGCCTCGAAAGATGGCACGCGCGGTGACGAAATCGTGGAAGTGAAAGTCGTCGTTCCGCACATACAGGACGAGCGCTCGAAGGAATTGCTTCGCGAACTCGCAAAGCTCAATCCGGAAGATCCGCGAGCTGAGTTGTGGAAGAAAATACAATAGTATTCAGCAGTTAGTACTCAGCATTCAGCCATGGGGAGTTTCGATGCCTGTAGACTGAATGCGGGGAGCTGAGCGCTGATTGCTATGTTGATCGATACTGCACGCCTCCTCCTCCGACCCATGGTGTCGTCCGACTTTGAGTCTCTCTACGCGGTTATCGGCGATCCCATTACCATGCAGTTTTATCCCGAACCCTTCGACAAGCAACGTACGCTCGATTGGATCGAGCGAAACATGCGACGGCATGCTGAGGATGGCACCGGCTTGCGCGCAGTGACTCTCAGGAGCACTGGCGAGATGATTGGTGACTGCGGCGCTGTTTGGCAGCCGATTGACGGCAGCCGTGAGCTCGAAATCGGCTATCACATTCGTCGGGATTGCTGGCGGCGCGGCTACGCGACCGAAGCAGCGCGAGCTGTTATGACATTTGCTTTCGGGACATATGCGGTCGACCACCTGATTTCCCTGATCCGTCCAGAGAATCTGCCCTCGCGTCGCGTTGCCGAGAAAAATGGACTGCGTATCGATCGCGAAGTCGAGTGGAAGGGCATTCGACATTATGTCTATGCGATCAAACGCGAAGACTTCCTGACTGAGGGCGCGGTCTGCGAGCCCTGACTGCGCATGAAGGCGTTCTCGATGTGATTTCGACCACATTAGTCTACGGTTGCGCCACCACGAATCCCTGACTGAGACGACCACCTGATTTTAGGCGCACTCTTCCCATGCGTTATCTCCCATGACTTTCGCTTGGTGCGCAACGAAAATTCCCGGGCACCATCGATTTTTCTGTTTACGCCAAAGGCGAATGACCCTATTCTCCGATTGGGAATTTCCACAACGTAAGTCTCAGAATTTCAAGGAGGCAGCCAAAGTAATTGCCGACCACCGCTAACCCCTCTCGTCCCGAAGCGCTCCCGTCTTCTGATCCGCGAAAAAGCTCCGGCAAACTTACGCTCTGGCCACTGGTTGCCACCACGTTCTTCATGGTTTCTGGTGGAACGTATGGCACCGAAGACATCGTGCATGGCGCCGGCTATTTGAAGGGCATTCTCATCTTATTGCTTACGCCCGTGATCTGGAGCCTGCCAACAGCTTTCATGATCGGTGAACTTGCGTCAGCGGTTCCGGCGGAGGGCGGCTACTACGCGTGGGTGCGACGTGCAATGGGAAATGTCTGGGGATTTCAGGAAGCATGGCTGTCGCTGGCAGCGAGCATTTTCGACATGGCGATCTATCCCACGCTATTCGTTGCGTACCTCACCCATTTGGTGTCGTGGTTTGCCGTAGGACGTCGTGGAGTGATGGTCGGTTTGGGGGTGGTTATCGTATGTGCACTGTTGAACATTGCAGGCGTAAAGGTAGTAGCTACTACGTCAGTATGGCTGTTTCTGTTGCTCTCGTCTCCATTTGCGCTGATCGTGTTGCTGGCACCGTTCAAACATGGAGCCCTCGCAGGCGCATCGACTGCGCCTGTAACGATGAACGTCGGCATCATTGGCGGCCTGATGATCGCGATGTGGAACTACATGGGCTGGGATAACGCGTCCACCATCGCTCTGGAAGTCGAGCATCCGCAGCGCACGTATCCTCGCGCCATGATTGCTGCGGTAATCGTTGTCGCTCTTAGTTACATCGTTCCAGTTGCGGCCATGTGGATGACGGGCATTCATCCCAGCCAGTGGGAAACCGGATCCTGGGCCGACTTGGCTGGACTGGTCGGCGGTCCGTTGTTACGCGCCGCACTCGTTCTTGGCGGAATGATGAGCGCCTTCGGGATGTTCAATTCGCTGGTGATGAGCTACTCGCGTCTGCCACTCGCGATGGCGCAGGAAGGCATGTTGCCGAAATTCTTCGGGAAGCTTCATGCCAAAACGCGTGTACCGTGGGTCTCGGTAGTTGTGCTGGCGACAGGCTGGGCGCTGTGTCTGGGGCTGGGATTCGAGCGCCTGGTGACGATCGATATTCTGATCTACGGATGCAGCCTGCTGCTGGAGTTCATGGCACTCGTATCTCTTCGCATACGCGAGCCGAACTTGCCACGCCCTTTCCGCGTTCCGGGCGGTCTGTTTGGAGCTGTTATGGTTGGGTTAGTTCCCATGACTCTGCTCGGATATGCCGTCTATAGTGGGGATCACGAGCAGATTTTGGGAATGAGCGCTTTCATTTTTGGGCTGATTGTGATTGGTGCGGGATTCGTCCTCTACGCCGTTCAGTTACTGATGCCGCGGTCCGACCGCCCGCCGGAACAGCCGCGGATTGTAGAACCGGAGCCGCTCCCGTAACAGCGATGCCAACTTTGCGGCATCTGATATACAGTAGGCTGTTACTAAAGCTTGGTTGACGCTCCGAACGCATGGCTAAGAAACGTGGCAAGGGCGCATACATGATCTCCGCAGTCGCGGAGATGTATGAAATCCATCCTCAAACTCTCAGGCTCTACGAACGCGAGGGACTGCTGAAGCCTTCGCGCACCGAAGGAAACACGCGCCTTTACACCGACGAAGATCTCGAACGTCTCGAGTTTATCCTCACCCTTGCCCGCGACCTGGGCGTGAACATCTCTGGGATTGCGATTATTCTGCAAATGCGCGAGCGCATGGAGCAGATGCAGAAGGAAATGGGCGAGTTCGTCCAATACATTCAGAAGGAAATGCTGGGGCGGTTTGCGCAGCCTTTTCCGGCGCAGGGAGCAATCGTGCCCATCCGGCGAGGACCGGTCTCGCCCGTTTCTGCCCCTTCGAAAGAAAAAAAAGGCCAATAGATATCCAGCATTTTGCGCGAAGGAATTACTTTGCTGTCGTTGCCGTCTGCGCGACTGCTGCCTTGAAGTAATTGAGCGAAAGCTTCAATCCGGTCGGCAGGTCGATTTTTGGCTCCCAGCCCAGAAGAGTGCGGGCTTTGGTGATATCGGGACGACGTTGCTTGGGGTCGTCTTGAGGCAGCGCTTCAAAGCGAATCTTGCTCTTCGATCCGGTCACTTCCAAAACTTTTTCCGCGCATTGCAACATGGTGAACTCATTCGGATTCCCGACATTGGTGGGCTCGTGCTCGTTCGAGTGCGCCAGGCGGACGATGCCTTCAATCTCATCGGAGACGTAGCAGAAGCTGCGCGTCTGAGTGCCATCGCCAAATACCGTGAGGTCCTCACCCGTGAGCGCCTGCTTCATAAAGTTCGGAATCACACGGCCGTCATTGATCTGCATCTTTGGACCGTAAGTATTAAAGATCCGCACGATATGCGTATCCAGCTTGTGGTATCGCAAATAGGCCATGGTTGCGGCTTCCGAGAAGCGTTTGGCTTCGTCGTAAACCGATCGCGGTCCAATTGGATTTACATTGCCCCAGTAGCTCTCTTTCTGCGGATGGACTGTTGGGTCGCCGTAGCACTCCGAAGTGGAAGCCATAAAAAACTTCGCTCGATATCGGCGCGCATATTCCAGCGCATTGAAAGTCCCTATACTCCCAACTTGTAAGGTCGGAATGCCGTGGATCATGTAATCGACGGGGCTGGCGGGAGATGCGAAATGAAACACGTATTCGACGGAGCCGCAGTCAAACGGACCGCATACATCGGCTTCCATGAACTCGAAGCGCGAGTCGCTGGCCAGGTGTGCGATGTTGTCCTGTCTTCCGGTAAGCAGGTTGTCCAGCGCGATAACGTGATGGCCTTCACCCAGCAGTGCATCGCACAAATGAGATCCCAAAAATCCGGCACCGCCCGTGACCAGAACTCGCATCGATCTATTCAACCTTTCCCGTAACTGCCGCAGTTATCTTCTCTGATTTTTCAATCCGTCGAGCAGGTTGCACGTCAGGGCGGCCAACGCTGTAATAGAGGAACCCGTATGTAGCCATGACTGCAGGATCGTATAGGTTCCGTCCATCCACGACGATGGGATACGTCAGTGTCGCGCGCACCCGGTCCAAGTCGAGCTCTGCAAATTCGCTCCAATCCGTAAGGATGACGAGTGCATCCGCGCCCTTAATCGCATCATATGCCGACTCGTAGCACGAAATGCCCTGGGAGGGAAGAACCTCGCGCGCTCGATCGTTCGCGGCTGGATCATAGGCGCGAATTTCGCAGCCTTCCTTCAATAAGCTTTTTACAATCTCAATGGCCGGCGACTCGCGAATGTCATCGGTGCCACCTTTGAATGCAAGGCCCAGTACGGCGATTTTCTTGCCTTTCAGTGTCCAGAGAGCCGTGCGCACCTTGCGCAGGAAGCGTGCGCGCTGCTCCTCATTAATGCTGATGACGGAAGACAGAAGGGTAAAGTCGTACCCGTTTTCACGGGCAACATGGCGGAACGCTTTCAAGTCTTTGGGAAAGCAGGAGCCACCATAACCGACACCCGGGCTTAGAAAACGATTGCCAATGCGGCTGTCCGAACCTATCCCCTCACAGACTTCCTTTACATCGGCCCCGACCGACTCGCAGATGTTTGCCACCGCATTGATGAACGAAATCTTTGTGGCGAGAAAGGCATTTGACGCATGCTTGATGATCTCAGCACTTTTGGTTGTGGTGGCAATGATTCGTGCCGCGCCGGGCCAATTCTTCGGAGCTGGTACTGCAACCCGATCTCCACGCCTGTAATAGGAGCCGTCGGTCAGCGGCAGGTATATCTGACGCAGCACATCGGCGCAGCGCGCGGTGTCGGCACCGGTCACAATTCGATCCGGATACAGGAAATCGACAACAGCGGTGCCTTCCCGAAGAAATTCCGGATTAGACGCGACGTCGAACAAGTCGGCGGGAGCGCCGTCCAGCAGCATGACCTTGCGAATCCAGTTGCTGGTGAAGACCGGAACTGTGCTCTTCTCGACGACGATCTTGTAATCATTAATTCCCAGGGCAATGGCACGCGAGACCGATTCGACATAGGATAAATCCGCATCACCTTCGTTTGTGGCGGGCGTGCCCACGGCAATAAAAATCGCCGTACTTTGCCGCACCGCCCCGGCTAGATCCGTCGAGAATGTCAGCTTCTTATTTCGATGGCGTGCCAGCAACTCGGGAAGGTGTTGCTCGTGGATCGGCACTTCACCCTGCTGCAAACGCCCGATTTTCTCCGCGTCGTTGTCGATGGAAACAACATCATGACCCAGTTCCGCGAAGCACGCAGCTGCCACTAGTCCAACATAGCCCGATCCAACTACTGAAATCCTCAAGAAAAAACCCTCCCGAGCAATGTTTTTACCATTCTAATTTGCAGCTGCGATGTTGCGTCTTGCTGGATAATGAATTTTCCAGGGATGTGAAGTTCGCAAACACAGGGCTGTCCTGGTCTCTTACGTGTCTTTTACCGCGACTGCAATCAGACTCAGACCTCGCCATGGCCACATCCACTCGAGAAATCGAGCGACGGGCATGATGGTATCCATAAATTTCAATTGAAGACGTGAAAAGCTAGTTCGTTTTAGAACCTTGCCATTCAGCAGCCAGCCCGGCACGGAAAGACGATTGAAATCGAATACCTGCACGCTGCGGAAGCCGCTGCGGGAGAGCATGAAGGTCAATTCATCGGCTTCGAAGCGCTTGCGGCGTCCGCGCTCCTGGTCGAGTGTGCCGAAGCGCGATTGTCCCTGTGGTACCTGAAGAATGATTCGTCCACCTGGTTTCAGGCAGTTCCAAGTCCACACAAGGGCAGCTTCCGGATCGAGCAGGTTTTCCAGTACGTTCAGCATGATGACGGAATCGAAACGCTGGCCCATCGCGCGGTAGCTCTCTTCGCGGGCCGGATCGAACTCCGCGACTTTCAGGTAGGGCTTGCCCATTGCATAGGAGCGCAGGAAACGCAGGTAGTGAGGGTTGGATTCGGCGACCACGTAAAGATCGCGTGGGATGAACTGATTGGTCATGTTTGCCACGCCAGCGCCTATCTCCAGCACCGAATCGCCAACGTAAGGACGAATCGTATTTCCCACCCACAAGTTGAACCGACGTGCCTTTTCCAGTTCAGAGACTAGCCGGGTCCCGTATTCGTCTTTTTTGAACAGGTCGTCAATTAACGTCCAGTGGAACATGGCAAAAAGCGCGCGGAAGCCATCTTTGGCTCCGATCTTCTTACCCTCGGCGCGGGTACGCGGCAGATAGCGGATGGGAACCTCAAATACCCGCGCGCCGCGTTTTGCCAGCTTAAACGTGATCTCAACTTCAAAGCGAAAGTCATTGCTGCGGATCGGGATCGACTTCAGCAGAACGGTATTGATTGCCTTGTATCCTGTCTCCATGTCAGTCAGATGGAGATCGGTAAACCAGTTGCTCAGCGTCGTGAGCCCTTTGTTCATCAACGTGTGCCGGTACATCAGCGCACGGCGGTAGGGTGCCGACATGTAACGTGATCCGAATACAGCATCAGCGCCTTCTTCGGCAAACGGGATTAGTAAGGATGGAATGTCGGCCGGGTTGTACTCGAAGTCAGCATCCTGGATGAGGCAAATGTCCCCATTCGCCGCTTCAATGGCTGACCGCACTGCTGCTCCCTTGCCTTTATTCTTCTCGTGCCGGATCAGGTGGATACGTTCCTCTTGAGCCGCAAGGTTTACCAGCACTTCGCTCGTTCCGTCCGTACTGCAGTCGTCGACTACGATGATTTCCAGATCGCGGATCAGGGGGTGGGAAAGCGTAAGCACTCGGCGGATCGCCGCTTCTGCCACGTGCCGCTCGTTGTAAACCGGAACCAGTATGCTCAGCCGGAAACTTCTTCGCGCCGAGGAATCTACGGGAGAATGCCCGGTGACGATTTCGTCGGTTTTGCCAATCTCGATCGACAAAGCCTTCTCCCAGACGCAGCCTGGCATGCCGACGCCTATAAGGAAAGTGGTAAGTGGAAGGCGCTGGCGAACGTGGTGCGATTACCGTGAGTATACCCCAGCCTTGCTATGCTCAGATTAGCTGGGTAGTGCTTCCACGGCTTGGCCAGGCAACCGCATAATCACCTGTTCAGGTACGGCGATGCCACGCAGCGAACGTTCGAGTGCAGCTGCCAGAGACTGTTGGAATTCCGAGGTAAGCAGCCCGATGTCGAGCATCAGCGGTTCCAGGCCATTTTGCCTGCATAGAGATAAGGATCCGTTCGGCAACTCCATGGAAATCGTCCAGGCTGACGAAAACGCCGACAGTGCATCAGCTTCTTTTTTGCGGGAACACCGGAAATGCCAACTTCCGTCGGCCTCCTCGTCGAAAGCTCCCATGGTCTCCAGTGGGCTACCTAAGAGCTGATTCACCTTGAAATCCAGTTCGTCGAACTCGTTAGCTGAGAAAGCCGCTTGCAGGATCTCGCAGATCCTGGTCAGATCTTCTGCTTGCTGCAACTGTTCAGCCGCCTGCCGCAATGCCAGATTGTTGGCGATCATGTCCTTCTTTGCGATCGTCTGCTTCGCCAATCGTCCCAATTCCAGGAATTCGTGATATTTCAGGTGTTGAACGCCGAAGATGATGCCCATCGCGATCACAGTCAGCACCACGCCCACCGAGTTGCCGCCTTGATCCAGCATCAAAAGGCTTAGCAGTCCCAGAGTCGCTGATACTCCATAGAGGATGATGACCACCTGCCGATGGCTGAATCCCATCTGCATCAGACGGTGGTGGATATGGTTGCGGTCAGCCGAGAAAAGCGGACGTCCGCTCAGGAATCTGCGAAGCACAGCCAGGCTCGTGTCTAAGATCGGCAAACCAAAAGCAACCAGGGGGATGGTAACTGCGACTAGCGTCGTCCCCTTTTGCAATCCCGCAATCGACAACGCGCTCAGCATGAAACCCAGGAACAGACTGCCGCAATCTCCCAAGAAGATGGTTGCCGGGTTGAAGTTGTAACGAAGGAACCCGATTAATGCGCCGGCAAGCGTAGCAGTCAAAATGGAAACGAGTACGTTGCCGTTAAACAAAGACACGATGAAAACAACGATGGTAGAGAAAAGTGCGGACCCGGCAGACAGGCCGTCCAGGCCGTCGATCAGGTTGAACGCATTCGAGATCAGCAGCACCCAGAGAACTGTCAGAGGCAGTGAGATGAAGACGCCAAGTACCTGCTGCCCAAACAGCAGTGGAAAGAAGGAGATCCTCACGCCGCCGAAATAAAGCAGCGCTCCGGTCAGGATCTGCACTGAGAACTTTACGAACGCGCTCAAATTGCGGAGATCGTCCAACAGGCCGAGTAGAAAGACGACGGTTCCACATCCGAGAATCAGGAGCAACTGAAAGACAGAGAAGTTGGTTTTTCCGTTCTCAACCTGGCTCAGCAGAAGCGCTGCACCGACAGTGATCAGAACAGAAAGGTAAACGCCTATGCCGCCAACACGCGGCATCAGCGACGTGTGCACGTCGCGATCACGAACCGGCGTGCAGCCCCAGAGCCTCTTCCGAGCTGCATTTCGTACGTTGCGGGTGAGTAGGGCGGATAAAATCGTTCCTGCCGCAAATAGCCCTAAGTAGTGCAAAGTCTCTCCGTCGTTGGTCTTAAATAGGCCCGGCTTTGAATATAGGGTGAGGTGGGGAAAAGGAGCAATTACCAGACGGGTTACTGCGGTAACTCGGGGCTATCGAGGGTCGTAGGACTGCTGTGAGGCCTGTGTCCTTGCTAAATTCCGAGTTTTTTAACTTCCTCGTTGTAGTACTTGCGATAGAGAATGTCCCATTCCTGGCTGCCTTCCAGGATGGTACGGCGCTGGCTCTCGATCTTCTGCCGCGCAGCCTGATCGATTTTTGCCTCTTCGTTAAAGAGCTCTTCCAGAATCTTACGAACTTCCAGCCTGATGGTATTGCGGTCTTCGATGAAGTCGACCTTCTCCATGTCCGCCAGAGCGTCGGTGACGCTATGGGCAAGCCGATTCACTTTGTCGCGACTGACTCTCACAGCACCGCCTTATATTTCCGCACCAGCTCGTTCTTTACCTTCTTGAACATCTCCTGGTAATTGGCGCCGGTCTTCTTCATTTCGTCCGAATAGGCCTCGAGGATGGCACGAACTTCGTCATTGATGCGGTCTTCCAGCGTCAACTCATCCAGCAAAGCGGCATGGACGCGTTCCACTACCGGGCCTTGTTCAGGAGCCTCGATGAACTCACCTTCCTTGAGCTTCTTCGTAAGTTGTTTCGCAAGATAGCCGACGTATTCTTTGGAAAAGAGCATGTGTGCGCAGATAAGTATAGGTAAACAAAAAAGTTTAACATACCGATCCTTGCTTCCCGCTGCTGCAGTTCTTCGCAAACCGCGCAGGCGTCTTTTTGAGCGTGTATTCCGGCCAGAGGCTCGCACCGGGGAGTATGATGAGCATAGGAGGCCCACCTCCTGAGAATGGAAGGGGCGGGAGTACATGCTTCTCATGCAGGAAGATCTCACCACAATCAAGGATGACATGATTGCCTTCATCGAAGGCCATGGCATGCGCAGGTTTCACGGATACGTTGGAGAGGAGGTCCAGACCGTCATGTGGGATCTCAACTCCAATCTGGAAACCTGGAAAGATTTTGTTGAGTTGGCTAAGCATAGCGGAGCAACGTTTCTCACCATGAACCACCTTCAACTCGACCGAGAGGATGTCGACTTCCTCGTCGAGCGCCTTCGCAACGCTGCCTACGCCAGCGAAGAAGATGTAGAAGAGGCCCGTTGGCTGCGTGCTTACGTTGGAAAAACCGGTTTCGTGCAACTTGGATTCCCACATCAGGGAGGGATGTTTGTCTGCGAAATCTCGACTGAGTGGTACGAACGGTACCAGCGTCTGCTCGATATGGCCGAGGACCTCGGTGGCATCCCCTTTGAGACCGATCAGGACGACGAGAGATAAGTCAGATCGGGTGAAGTAGGAAGGAAAGCACAAAGTAAAAACTTGTCTTCGACTACGGACGACGACCGATTACCACGAACTAATGGTACCCTGACCGTTGCCGCTTCCAGGTTCCCGAACAGTGCGCTGGGTCTTTCGAACTGCCGATGTAAATCAGGTCGCCGCACTTGAGCGGGCGCTCAAAATCCCCAAAGTTCTCGCTGTTCTGCTCGCGAATCGCGGTATCACCACGCCAGAAGAAGCCCAGTCTTTTCTCGCGCCCTCTATTTCCGGGCTGCATTCTCCGTATTCTATGCTCGGGATGCACGCGGCAGTCGAGCGCATTCGGGCCGCCATCGAGCGCAAAGAATCCATTCTCATTTACGGCGATTACGACGTCGACGGCACCACCGCTGTCGTGATCCTGAAAACGGCGATCGAGATTTGCGGTGGCATCGTCCAGTTTCATGTGCCTCACCGTATTAAAGAGGGCTACGGCATGAAGGACGATGTGATCGAGCGTGCCGCTGCCGAAGGCGTCCGCCTGATCATCAGTGTAGATACTGGCATCCGCGCTTTTTCGGCGGCGGAAGCCGCGCATCGGTTTGGCGTGGATTTGATTGTCACCGATCACCATCTGCCCGAGACAGAGCACGGTGTTCCGCGTGCTCTGGCTGTTTTGAATCCGAATCAGTCTGGCTGCAGCTATCCATGCAAGGTGCTCTGCGGCGCGGGAGTGGCCTTCAAAGTCGCACAGGCGTTGCTGGAAGCCACCGACCGCTCGCGTCTGCTGCCTTCGTTTATCAAGATGGTTGCCATCGCCACCGTTGCCGACGCGGTTCCGCTGACCGGAGAAAACCGTATCTTCACCAAGCTTGGCCTTGAAGGGCTGCGCCGGCCGATGAGTGCAGGGCTCAAAGCCATTCTAGAGGTTTCCTCTCTGGACGGTTCCCGTCCCATCACCACCGGCGACATTGCGTTTCGGGTGGCTCCCCGGCTCAATGCAGCCGGGCGCATGGACGTCGCTCAGACCGTTATTGACCTTTTCAGTGAGAAGGATCCGCAGCGAGCTCGGGAAATCGCGGAGCGCCTTACTGTTCTGAACGGCGAACGTCAGCAGCAAGAAGCGCAGATCATCAAGGAAATCGAAGAACGGGTGACGGCCGCTCCTGAGTTGTGCAACGCCTACTGCATGGTACTGGATGGTCAAGGCTGGCACCGGGGCGTGATCGGCATTGCGGCGACACGTGTCGTGGAGCGATATGGCCGGCCTGCCATTGTTCTTTCGCGCGATAGGGACGAGGCGCATGGGTCTGGACGATCGATTCATAACTTTCACCTGCTGGAGGCATTGGAATCGTGCCAGGACCTCTTTACGCGTTTTGGCGGCCACGCCCATGCCGTGGGGCTGGCGCTGCCCTGCCAACACATACCCGAACTCCGGCACAAATTGGATGCCTATGCGCGTCAGCGGCTCACGGAATCGGACTTCCTTCCGGTACTTCACGTTGACGCAGAACTACCCTGGGCAGAAATCACTCCGCGGTTGTTCCAGGCAGTTTCACGCCTCGAACCCTATGGAATGGCAAATCCGGAGCCGGTTTTCATAACTCGTAACGCTCGACTAGCGCTGCCGCCGCGTATCATCAAAGAGAAGCACGTCAAGTTCCGCCTGGCGCCGAACCACGGGCATGCTGGCCGCCCGTGGGACGCACTCGCCTGGCGGATGGCAGAGCGTTGCAGCCAGGAAGGATTACTGGTGGGCGACAACATTGACGTAGCATTCACCATGGAGCACAACGATCACCCCGATTTTGGTGGCCTCGAGTTGCGATTAGAGGATTTCTTGCGATCGGAGTCTGTCCCGAAGACGACCGCTGCTGCTGGAGCTACTCACTCCTGAAGTTCCGTTTACGTTAACGGTCGTTTTGAGATCCGAGACTGCACACGGTTAGTGCTGCAAATCGAGTTTTTATAATTTCCACAGCCACCCCAGAGTTCCTGATTCGATCTAAAATAAAGATTCGCGTCCACGACCGAAGGCATAAACCTCTTCACATTG
Source organism: Terriglobia bacterium (assembly GCA_021324365.1). Lineage (GTDB taxonomy): Bacteria > Acidobacteriota > Terriglobia > Terriglobales > Acidobacteriaceae > JAJPJE01. Next base: position 114,201 of record JAJPJE010000123.1, read on the forward strand.
TTTTTCGCAACAGAGCCGGAGGGCTCCATGGTTTCGAAATGCGCCAATCCGCTTTGTTCTGCTTCCTTCCGCTACTTCCGTGAGGGACGCCTGTTCGAAATTGAAGTAATGGCGCGTCGGTCCACGCCCGATTCCACGACAGCTCGCAAGCCGCACCGCAAGGTCGAGTATTTCTGGTTGTGTCCTGACTGCGCCCGGGAGTGGACAGTCAGGCTCGATGGCGATCGCGGAGTTGTAACTGTACCAATTGCCGGAACCGCGGCGCGGCACGCGACCGCGTAACTTCGTTCAAGCAGATTTGGAAGTGACGAGGCTTGGTTCTGCCTTGATCTTGTCGTATTTCCCGGTCGCGCCCGCCCACCGGATCCAGAGCATCTCCAGGAACATCTTGAAGCCGTCCGTAACCGGGTTGATCTTTGAACGGTTATCGTGCGCCCACTCCACAGGGACCTCGACGATCTTGTAGCCCATTTTTCGCGCGATAAACAGAATCTCAGGATCGAAACCCCAGCGCTCGATCATCTGCCGTGAAAAAACCGATTCGCCTACCGAACGGGAAAAGGCTTTGAATCCGCATTGTGTGTCCTTGTAGGGGAGGCCGAGCGTGATGCGGAGAAGCAAATTGAAGACACGTCCGAATACCTGGCGATAAAGCGGCTGCCGTTTGTTCTGCAATTCCACCTGAAGCCATCGCGAGCCAATTGCCATATCCGCGCCTCCGCGTAGTGCAGCGAAGAGCTTCGGAGCTTCCTCTATCGGGGATGACAGGTCTGCGTCTGTGAAAAGAATGACGTCGCCGCGAGCGTTCAATACGCCGTTACGAACAGTGAAGCCTTTGCCGCGATTTCCGGGGTTCTCCAGCAAGCGGACACAAGGATTCCTGCGCGCGTAAGAGCGGACGATCTCAGCGGTGTTGTCGCGGGAGCCATCGTTGATAACAATGATCTCCAGCGGCCACTGCTGCTGTTCCGCGAAGGCGAGGATATGGTCGAGCGAGGACGCGATACGTGCGCTTTCGTTATAGGCCGGAATGACAATGGTATAGCTGGTTGCTTTCATCAGGAACTTAGACGCACGCTGATTTCTACTCGTTACCCGCCTTGAGTCTCCAAATTAAAATAAATCTACGTTCGCCGGTTCTTCGTCTGGTTTCAGCCTTATACCAGTGAAATATGGTGACGAATCACAATTGTACTCGGGTGTTCCTCAGGCCGCCTTATGTTCTTGCAGCAGGCGGAAAAGACTGTCTACGATCTGCGGATCCCACAAGCCACGCTGGGCTTCTTCCTGCATGGTTTTCACCGCCTGGTCGTGGGAAAGTGCAGGTTTGTAGGGCCGAGCTGTCCGTAAAGCATCGTAAACATCAACCGCCTGCAAGATGCGGGCGAGCAGGGGAATATCGGCTCCCGCCAGGCGGTCGGGGTAACCGCTGCCATCCCAGTGCTCGTGGTGGTGACGGATAATCGGCAGTACGGGGCGAAGCGACTTTAATGGACGGCAGATGTTCTCGCCCGCAATGGGATGTTGCCGCATGATGTCCCACTCCGCGGGAGTGAGATTCGAACCTTTCTTGAGGACATCATCGGGTACAGTGATTTTGCCAATATCGTGCAAATACCCGCCGCGCCGCAGGGCGACGAGATCTTCTTCCGAGAGTCCTAGGAACTTGCCTAAGTGTTCGGCGTAGGCCGCAAGTCGTTCGCAATGGCCGGCAGTATACGGATCTCGCGCTTCGACACTCAAGGCCAGCGTACATAGGACGTCTTCAGCGTTCTCCAGTTCGTCGGTGAACTCCTTCAATTTCAGCAGCGACTTCACTCTGGCGAAGAGTTCTTCCGGGAAGATGGGTTTGTTCAGGAAGTCGTCAGCACCCATTTCGATGCCATGCAGTTTATCTTCCCGGTCGCTGAGGCCGGTGATAAGAACAATGGGAATCAGGCGCGTTTCTGGATTCGACTTCAGGTCGTGGCAAAGTTCGTAGCCCGACTTCCCTGGCATGATAATGTCGAGAAGAATCAGGTCTGGCGGCCCTTTGATGATAGCGGCAGCGGCCTCTTCAGCGCTGTTCGCCGTCTGGATGTCATAGTCGTACCGCGACAGAAGCTCCTTCAACAGGAACGCATTGTCGCGATTGTCATCGACGATCAGAATTTTTGGCACACGTTTTTGCGGAGGGCCGACAAGGTCCATTGTTGTGGTGGGAAGAGAATCCGGCTCGATTGGTTGTATTACCGAATTGAGCGAAGCGCTCGGCTGGCGTACGCTTTGGCTATGACACGTAATTTTTCATCACTGTTCATCTTCATCAGTTCCATCGCCATAGCTACCGTCCTTGGTTCTTCTCCCGCCTCGGCCGTTTCCAAAGCGCATGTCATCACATTTGGGAAATGGACTACGGTACCCCTGTTCGTCGGCCCGGAAGAAAAACAGAAAGTTGAGATCAAGATCCGTCCGCTGATGGTGGATACGCGCGTCAAAGAATTCACTACCGGCGATCCGCACGATGTCACCGACCGGTTGTTCGTGGTGCGTAAGGCGTATCGCCTAAACGACTGGCTGCCGGACGATCCGGACAACAAGACTCACCGCTGGAAGTGGCAGCGGGGTGGATGGTTGCTGGTCGACAGAAGCAGTGGCAGAGTTGCACCTTTGAATTTGCCTCTCTTCGACCCCTTTTACTCGAATGCCGTGTGGTTCCGGGATTTCGCCGGTTACTGCGGCATCTCCGACAATGGCGAGCGCGTCTTCGCCATGGTGGCGCAGTTGGGTCGCAAAAAACCGGTTGTGAAGCAGGAGTTGGGCAAGGCTAAGGGCAACGACACGCCGGATTCCGAGTGTGCTACCCCGGAGTGGCAACGCGAACCTACACGTGTTACCTTCCAACAAACCGGCGGTCAAAAGGTCGTGTTTACCATCCATGCGCACGCCACCGAAATGGCAACCAAGGATGACTCCGACGCAGATGACGATGCCAAGTAGTTGTACTAAGACATGAAATCTCTCGACGAACTACTTCAGGACGCAGCGCAAGCGCATGGTCATCTTTGCGCCGGACAAGTGCTGGGAGTCCGGATGGCGATGCTCGGTCTGCAGAAATTGGGAATCGAAGACCCGCATGGCTCAGACCGCAAGCGTCTGGTGACTTTCGTCGAGATTGATCGCTGCGCCACCGATGCCGTTGCAGTTGTGACCGGCTGCCGGTTGGGAAAGCGTGCACTCAAATTTCGCGACTGGGGCAAGGTGGCGGCGACGTTTGTCGATGTGAGTAACGGCCATGCAGTACGGATCGCGGCGAAAGAATCGTCGAAGTCTTTAGCGAAGACGATGCATCCCGAGATCGAAGGCAAGAACCAGCAGCAGATGGCCGCATATCGCCAAATGCCGGACGAAGATTTGTTCGACGTTCAGTGGGTGAAAGTCGACCTCGGCAATGAAGAATTTCCGGGGTATAAGGGCGAGCGCGTCGTCTGCGAAAAGTGTGGAGAAGGCATCAACTTCAAACGCGAAGTGCGACGCGATGGAAGAGTGTTGTGTCGGGGATGCGCGGGGGAAAGTTACTACGAAGTCGTTGATGGTCGGTAATCGGTCGTTAGCATTTTCAAATGGTGGCATGCTTGCGCCGGGTGAACTCTTTAACTGCCATGTCGAGCGCAGCGAGATATCACTATCTTCGACAATAGGGCTTCCTCGCCTGCCCCTCGAAATGACAGCCACGATCTTTCGGCCCGAGCCAATGACACCCAGCACCGACTACCGACCGGTTCCCGTTTCATGCTCATATACATGAGCTATGCGCAGCACAGTCGCTTCATCGAAATGGCCCCCCAGGATTTGCAGTCCAATCGGTAACCCTTCCTTTGAGATCCCGCACGGAACCGAGATTCCCGGCACGCCCACGAGATCCGCTGTCACCGTGTAAATGTCCGCGAGGTACATTGAAACCGGATCATCGACCTTCTCGCCCAATTTGAATGCCGGAGTCGGAGTTGTAGGAGTGACAATTGCGTCCACTTGTTGGAATGCATTCTCGAAGTCCCGCGTGAGCAATGTGCGCACCTGTTGCGCTTTCCGGTAGTAGGCATCGTAGTAGCCCGCGCTGAGGGCATAGGTTCCGAGCATGATACGGCGCTTCACCTCGGCGCCGAACCCTTCGTCTCGGGAGCGACGATACATTTCCGAAAGCGTGTGTGCGCTCGAAGAACGATGCCCGTAACGCACTCCATCGAAGCGTGCCAGGTTCGCTGATGCCTCTGCTGTCGCGATGATGTAGTAGGTTGGAACCGCGTATTCCGTGTGCGGAAGGGAAATGGGCACGATCTCGCAACCCGCCTGTGCCAGCTTTTGAATGGCGGTCTCGACGGCGGTGCTTACTTCCGTATCGAGTCCCTCGCCGAAATATTCTTTTGGAACCCCGAGCCTGAGACCCTTCGCCGGCTTGCCGATCTCAGCCTCGTAATCCGTCACGGGAACATCCGCTGAGGTTGAGTCGCATTTGTCACGTCCAGCGATATAACGCAGAAGAATGGCGGCGTCTTTCACCGTCTTCGTAATCGGCCCGATGTGATCCAGCGACGACGCAAAAGCTATCAGCCCATACCGCGAGACCCGTCCGTACGTCGGCAGCAGGCCAACGACACCGCAAAACGCCGCAGGCTGACGAATGGACCCACCCGTATCCGATCCTAGAGCTGCCACGCACAGATTGGCTGCCACTGCCGCCGCGCTCCCGCCGGAAGACCCGCCCGGTACTCGTGACAGATCGCGCGGATTGTGAACAGGGAAGTAGCCTGAGTTCTCATTTGAGGAGCCCATCGCGAACTCGTCACAATTCGTCTTGCCGAGCACGATCGCACCGGCATCCTCGAGTCGCTGAACCACTGTCGCAGTGTACGGCGCAATCCAGCCCTTCAGGATCTTCGATCCCGCCGTGGCCTGCACGCCCGCGATCGTCATCACGTCTTTGATCGCAACCGGCACACCGGCCAATGGTGGCAGTGCATCGCCTTTGTCGGCTGCCGCCTGCACAGCCGCTGCTTTTTTCATCGCGCGATCTTTGCATAGCGTGAGATACGCGCCGATCTGCGGATCGTCGGCTTCGATCTTCTTGTAGAACTCTTCGGCGAGCGCAACCGGATTGAGCACGCGCTCGGCAACGGCAGTGCGAGTCGATTCAACTGTCAGCGCGGATAAGTCCATAAGCTGTCGTTATCGGGTAAACGGTAATCGGGTAATCGAAACGCAATCGGTAGTTTTGTAATCTGCACCCAACTACCAAATTACCAATTAGCGCTCAATCACCTTCGGCACTTTGAAGAATGCCCCGTCAGAGTCCGGCGCATTCTCCATCAACACTTCGCGTGGCAGACTCGGCCTCGTCTCATCCTCACGCATCACGTAGGAGAAGCGATCCGAACCCTGCTTCGAAGCATCGATACCGAACTTGTCGGAAGTTTGCGCCATCGGCGGCACGTTCTTCGTATTCAACTGATTCAGTCGATCGATGTGCTCGAGGATCGAGTTCAGATCCTTTAATATCCGCGATTGTTCTTCAGGAGTGAGTTCCAGGTTCGCCAGGTCGGCAACGTACTGAACGTCTTTTTCGGTGACTTTCATTTTGCTGAAGCTTTTGCGATTACACTTGCATCGCCCCCGCCGGGGCTTGTGACTTGTAGTCACAACTTTACTTACGGCTTACGCCGTGGGCTATGTTTGTTTCGTCGCTGTCGCGGCTTGGTCGCTCAAAATCCATAATTCTCGCCGGGCAGCAGAAACAGAATGTGCTTCACTTCTGCATCGATCGTTTGATTGAGCGCTTCCAGGTACTTAGGCGCCAAGCTGCTCAACTGATTCTTCCATGCCGTGTCCGGTACTTCTACCCGCAGGACTCCACCGCGAAAAGCAAGCACCCGGGTCCGTTTTGCCACCCCGGGTCCGCAGACGAGCGGCCACGCCAAAGTAGGCGCTTCGTTTTCAGGAGCCCCACTCAGTACTTCTCCAAGGATCTTCTTCAAACTGGCGCGCGCTGGTTGAAGCGGAGATTTCCATGCGTCTGGCATGTGAAATCGAATTCTAGCACCCGTCCTTAATCAAACCTGTGGACGGAATCACACACATGCACTTCCTCCTGACGCCTGTTGAAAAGCAGTTTCAAAACCGGCCAGCAACTCGCTGGGGCTTCGTTTTCAACCACTTAGGCGCCCGCCGTTCAATGCAGCGTTTAGCCGCTTGGCAGTAAAAAGCTGCGGTTTAAGCGTTGGCAGTTGGGATAACGGCAGGTGCAGGCTACGATGACAGCTGTGGGGGAATAGTCTTTTTACTTGTTGTACTTAGAGGGATGCTCCCGGGCGCAAGCTTGCCAAACCATCCTCCTAGGAGCTTTTTTGTCGGAGATACCTGACGATGCCAAAACCGATCAAATACGTAGAGAAGGTGGTTACGTATGCAGCAAAGGCCGCCTGGGTGCCATATGCGGCGATCAGCATGCGCAAGCAGAAGCCTTCCTTCACTCCTTCGTGGAGTGAAAAGCCGCTTCTGAAGTCGTACGAAAAGACTAAGCCACCACTCGGCTGGCCGCGTACGACTGACTCCCTTTGCCCGAAGTGCGTCCCTGAAATCCGGAAGCAGATTCTCGACGGCAAACTGCCGCAGGAAATTCTGCGTAATGCGAAAGTCGGCGAGATCAAGGCCGCCATCGTCGAAAAAGACGGCAAGATCATGATGATCAAGGATTGCCCCAAGCACGGGCATTTTGAGGACGTCATGTCCGTCGATCCGGCGTTCTCCAAGCACCTCGAAGAAGTTTTCCCGGGCCGCGACATTCGCGCTCACGCCGACGAAAAGCTGCACAACCACGGCACCTCGACCGTGAAGCACGGCCGCGGGTCGGTGCTCACCATCGACCTGACCAACCGCTGCAATATGATGTGCGACCCCTGCTTCATGGACGCCAACCAGGTTGGCTTCGTCCACGAACTTACCTGGGATGAAATCAAGCAGCTGCTCGATAACGCCATTACCATCAAGCCGAAGCGCCAGATGTCCGTTCAGTTTTCCGGTGGCGAGCCTACGCTAAGCCCGTACTTCCTCGACGCAGTCCGCTACGCCCGCAAAGTGGGATATACCTCAGTTCAAGCTGCCACCAACGGCATTGAGTTCGCGAAATCGATCGAGTTCTGCCAGCAGGCTGCTGAAGCTGGACTGCGTTACGTGTACCTCCAGTTCGACGGCATCGGCAACGCTGCCAATGCGCACCGCAAGATCGGCAATCTCTTCGACGTGAAGCTGCGCGCCATCGAAAACCTGTACAAGTCCGGTGTCGATATCGTTCCCGTAATCACGATCGTGAACGGCATCAACAACGAGCAGGTTGGCAACATCGTCAAGTTCGCTCTCGATAATCCCAAGGTGATTCCTTTCCTCTCGTTCCAGCCGGTCTCGTTCACCGGACGCGACGAGGAGATCACCGACGAGCGTCGCATGGCGCAGCGCTACACGCTGTCGCAGCTGGCGCATGATGTGAAGAATCAGGTGGGAATCGGCGAGCCGACGCGTGACTGGTTCCCGATCTCTTTCATGTCGACGTTCTCCGACTGGTCTGACCTGGCTCACGGTCCTCAGCATGATTGGGGGCAATTGAGCTGCGGCTGCCACCCGAATTGCGGTGTGGGCATGGCCGTCATGGTTGATAAGGAAACGAAGGAAGCTGCGCCGATTACGCAATTCCTGGACGCGCACCAGATGGCCAAAGATACCGCGATGATCGTGGACTCGGGCCAGAGTCCGAAATGGTCGGCATTCGGCATGGCCTTGGCGTTCCTGCGCAACTACGATCCCTTCAAGACGACCACGCACTTCACCATGTTCGACATGCTGAAGAAGCTCGACAAGACCTTCGGCGTCACCAACAAGGCGAAATCGGGTGCTTACGGCAAAGTCGGCGGCGACCGCACGCTTGAGGACATCGAGAAGCGCCGAAAGGATCGCTGGAACGTGCTGATGATCGCCGGCATGTGGTTCCAGGATTTGTGGAACTACGATTTCCGCCGTACCGAGCAGTGCATCATTCCCTACGCCACGCAGGAAGGCGAAATCAGCTTCTGCGCGTACAACACCGGCGTGGGCTGGCGCAATATCGTGGAGAAGATGCACATGACCGCCACGCTCACCAAGTGGTACGAAGAGCATGGACGCCACGAGATCTTCGCAGGTGGTAAGCGCGTTTCGATGGCTGCGGGCAACGAGCGTCGTCTCGAACTGCTCCAGTTGAAGGACGAGCTGGTCACCGAGCAGGAGCAGCGCGATCTTGACAAGCTCGGCATCGCCAAGAATGCGCGAGAAGAGAAACTGCGCGCGCGTGATGCGAAGAAGAGCGTCACTCCGGCCGAAGAAGCGAAGAACCGCGAGATGATGAAGCTATATCGCGAAGTCGTGCTGGGCGAGAAGCAGCCGGAAGGCTTCGTCCCGTTAAGTACAATCGGCACTCCGTCGAACGGCAACGGCAATGGTTCGAAGGCCGTGCACGAAGATGAAGTGGCGGGAGTCGCGGGAGACTAAGCTTTTATGGCGCGGGTTCCCTCGCCCGCGTGAATTTCAACAACTAAGGTTTGGACTGAACGTTGGGCCGCACAAGCGGCCCTTTTCTTTTCACTACAGAGTCACAACCAACATTGATGGGAATTGCAGCGGACTCGACCAGGCGTTTGACACGATGGGGCGCGATGCGCATCACTTTCGGCCGAAAACTTCGCTGCTACGCTGACTTCATGAAATTCCATCGCATTCAACTGGCCGTCGTATGTCTAATCTCACTGTTTGCCTCCGGGGCCATCGCGCAGGAAAAGGAAAAGCCTGCTGCTCCACTCTCCCGCGCCGATCTCATCTCGGCTGCGCGGGAGATCATGACCGCTCAACAATACTGCGCTCTCATTACCCTTGGCGAAGACGGTCGCCCGGTTGTGCGAACGATGAATCCGTTTCCTCCGGACGACAACATGATTGTCTGGTTCGCAACCAGCACATCAACGCGCAAGGCGCAGCAGATTCGTCGCGATCCTCGCGTGACCCTTTACTATGCCGATCACGCTAAAGCCACAGGCTTCGTTGCGCTATCCGGCACGGCAGTTCTGGTGGATGACCAAGCCGAGATCAAGAAGCACTGGCGTGCCTATTGGGATTCGGCATTTCCCGATAAAACCAAGCTGGTACTGATCAAGGTGATGCCTGAGCGGATGGATGTTCTGAATTACAAACGTGGAGCGCTGAACGACCCAGTGACCTGGCGCACACCGAGCGTAGACTTCAGCAAGCCTGAACCCACCGCGAAGTAGGCAGGACGGTTCTGCTTGTCTGGCATGGACATTCCTGTCTGCGCTGCTGCGCGACTGATACCTTCTACGGTATCAGCACCAGCTTCCCCGTGGTTTTCCTGCCCTCCAGATCGCGATGGGCGCGCTGCACGTCGTCGAGTTTATAGATGTGTTCAATCCGCAACTTCAGTTTGCCTTCGGTGATCCAGCGGAAGACATCACCAGCACGCCATTCCAGCTCTTCGCGTGTCAGCGTGTAGTGACCTAGTGTCGGGCGCGTCAGGAACAGGGATCCCTTTTGCGAAAGCTTAATGGGATCAAAAGGCGGCACGGCCCCGCTGGCACCGCCGAACAGCACCAGGTACCCGCGCGGGCGCAGGATGTTCAGGTCTTTGTCGAACGTCGTTTTGCCAACGCCGTCGTAGATCACGTGCACGCCTTTGCCGTCGGTAAGGCGCTTCGTCTCAGCTTCGAAGTCAGCTGTCGAATAATTGATGACTTCGTCCGCGCCCGCTTGCTTCGCCAACTGGCATTTTGCGTCTGAACCCGCAGTCGCAATGACGCGCGCGCCAATGTGCTTTGCCATTTGCACGAGGAGAAGCCCTACCCCTCCCGCAGCAGCATGGATCAGGCACGCCTCGCCCTTCTTCAAAGGGTAGGTGCTGTACACGAGGTAATGCGCGGTCATTCCCTGCAGCAGAGCGGCGGCAGCCTGTTTGAAGTCCAGTTTGTCGGGGACACGCACTAGCCGGTCTGCTGGAACGCTCGCGTATTCAGCGTAGGAGCCTAGGAGCCCCCAGTACGCCACCCGGTCGCCGACTTTCACAGCGGTTACATCACCACCTAACTCGGTGACGGTTCCGGCGGCTTCCTGCCCGTTAACGAAGGGCACGGCGGCAGGATAGCGACCCTCGCGAAAGTACACATCTATAAAATTCACGCCAATGGCCTCGATCTTTACCACGGCTTCGTTTGCTTTTGCTTTCGGAATGGGAAGGTCTACTAGCGTTAGGACTTCGGGGCCGCCAGTCTTCTCGACTTGAATCGCTTTCATGAATTTCTCTCAACAGTAAGGTTTTGACACAACTAAAAGTATACGATTCCGCAACCCCGCTCCTTTTTTCAATCCAGTCAAAGGGAGTCTTCTTCGAGCGTTAGCCTTGGGCGCAACAGGATGAACTCGGTATCTGGAGCACCCGAGAGGCGCTAACGTGGCGTGATTCAAGGATCCCGACGGAAATGTCCTCTCTATGTCCGAACATGACTGAGCGGAGGTGCTGGTACCCCCGTGATTCCTTGTGATCGTCCTCACATTCAGCCGTGACAAACTCGCTACTTCGGTCGAAATCAGCCCTGAGATCCCGGTCTCAGCCAGCGAATGGCGGCTTGCTTCACCGAACGGTTTTTGGGATTTGCCCTCCCTGCTTGTTTAAATAGTTTGGATTCAAAGCACTACTGCGAATCGCGCCACGTTCGTCTCGCGATCCAAATTCACGGAGCAGCAAATTGAGCACACAAAGCATTGCGCCAGAGCCGGTACCTGTACTGAAGGAAATCGAACAATATGTCCCGGTTAACGAACCCGGAGCGAGCAGCGCCGGAGTGAGCAAGGGACTGCGGCCCGATTTCAAGATCATTCAGCCGGAGACGACTTACACCGGATCGCCCATCGAGCCGCTGCAGAAAGGTCTGCCGAAAACCACGCAGTCACTGTGTCCGGAATGCACGAAAGTGATCGATGCCATCATTCGCGAAGACAACGGCAAAGTTGTGATGGAAAAGCGCTGCGCCGATCACGGCGAGTTTCGCGACATCGTTTACTCCGACGCGAAGCTTTACCTCAAGATGGAGCAATGGAGCTTTGGCGATAACCGCGGCCTGAAGAACCCGGCAATCCCAAACGCCACACGCTGTCCGGACCAGTGCGGGCTGTGCTCCATGCATACTTCCCATACGGGTCTCGCGAATCTGGATCTGACAAATCGGTGTAATCTCACGTGCCCGGTCTGCTTTGCTAATGCCAACGTGCAGGGCTACGTCTACGAGCCTGATCTCGATCACATTCGCAAGATGCTGGGCGCACTACGTGGCGAGCAACCAGTGCCCGGCAGAGTCGTCCAGTTCTCTGGCGGTGAGCCCACCATTCATCCTCGCTGGCTTGACGCGCTGCGTCTCGCAAAAGAAATGGGCTTCTCGCATATCCAGGCAGCCTCAAACGGAATCAAGCTGGCCGATCCGGAGTTTGCGCGGCAGTCCAAAGAAGCGGGATTGCAGACGGTCTATCTGCAATTCGACGGCGTTTGCGATGACATCTATCGCCGTACGCGTGGACAATCGTTGTGGGAAACGAAGCTGCAGGCCATCGACAGCATCCGCAAAGCTGGCATGAAGATCATCTTCGTACCGACGATCGTGAAAGGCCTCAACGATCACCAGGTCGGCGATATTCTTCGCCTCGCCATCGAAAACATCGACGTGGTCTCGGGTATCAGCTACCAGCCAGTGGCGTTTACCGGTCGAATCAATCGTCGCGAGTTGGAAGCCAAGCGCTTCACCCTCGCTGATCTCGCCCACTCAGTTGCAGATCAGACCGGAATCTGCGACGTGTATGCCGACTGGTTCCCGCTCTCCTGCGTCACGCCTTTCTCGAAGCTGATCAGCGCTCTGAAAGGCGAGGAGAACGTCACCCTCAGCTGCCATCCACACTGCTCGATGGGGACGTACCTTTTTGTTGACGACCAGACAAAGACCGCGATTCCGGTAACGCGTTTCATCGATATTCCGGCGCTTCTTCAGGATATGGATGAAATTTCGCGCAAAACAAAGAAGTCGGTCTTCAAGGTGTTCACCGGTGTCAGCGCATGGAACTCACTGCACAAACACTTCAAGCCTGAATTCGCGCCTCCGGGCCTCACGTTCAATAAATTCCTGCAAACCCTCCAGGGCTTTACTGATAAGAAGTTCGGCCGCGAAGGCATGGACGGCACCTTCACCTATCGCACGCTGATGGTTGCCGGCATGCATTTCATGGACTCGTACAACTACGATGTCGAGCGCGTAAAGCGCTGCGTCATTCACTATGCCGCACCCAATGGATTGCTGTATCCGTTCTGCTCTTACAATTCCGGGCCAGTATTCCGCGATCGCATCGAGAAGAAGTATTCGGTGCCCCTCGAGTCATATGAAGCAAATACCAAGTCCAATGGGAACCGGTGTACTGCAAAACCCAGTTGCGGGTCCTGCGACCTGGAGAATGCCTGACAAACCGTTGCTCTTAGTCAGTATTCCGTAGCCGGAGGTGGTCACGGGAGTTGCTGTCAACTTAGTGACGAGTGAATACTGGCTAATGCTTTTTAGTGCCACCGCGTCGTGAAGTTTGTCTGTACGGCGGACGTCGCATACACCAGACTAAAACCCGAAATGTTTGTCTGATCCACCGGACCATCCAGCGGCTCGGCGAAGACGATGTAGTTGTCGGCCGGCAGACCTGTGATGGTGTAGGTGCCATCTGGCTTGGTCAGCGCACCGACAGCACTCTTCGTAATGTTCGGTAACTGGAATAGCTGAAGATTGCTGGTGGATTCAGCATAGACGTGTGCCCCGAATACGGGAGAGCCCGAAAGTGTGACCGTGCCGCTGATAGAGCCCGTCGGGTAGGTTTGCCCGGTGGTGCTCGGATATAACGTAGACACGGCAGCGACATCATCGTAAGTCAGCTGCGTCTTGGTAACGGCTGCGTAAGGATACATAAGAGCGGCAATCACGCCCGAATGATCGAGTCCAAGAAAATGGCCGATTTCATGCGTGGCAATCGTCTGCAGGTCGCTCTGGTTCGAACCGGGAGTACCGTTGGTAACAAACTGGTTCGCTGGGTTGAAGAGGATGATTCCCTGCAGGATCTGTCCACCGAAGGTCGAGGTGCCGCCGTGACCATTGGGCTGCCCGGGGGCATTAGCCGTTGTTGTGAGCGTTACTGCAATCGTGCTCGTATCCGAGAAGATCGTCTGATCGCTTCCATTACAAACAAAGCAGATCAGGTTGAGGCCAGCGGGCGCAGCATTGGCATCGCTGACGCTGGACTGCGGCCCTTCCGTAACCACTCCCGAGAGTGCCGCATTTGGAGCTCCTGCCCAGGTTGCGAAAGAGGCAGCTATCACATCGTGGACGGTTGTGGTGCCGCTGATATTGGAGCCAGTTGTCGGATTGAGGTCCCACTGTACCGGAAACGCGCTGAAATCCCACACGACGCAGTTTTGTCCGTAGATGCTGGCACAGGCAAAGCCAGGTTGTCCGCTAGTCACCAGTGGATTTTGCGAAGTCACTTGCATCAGTTGCGGAAGGTACGAGTATGCCGGAATGACAAGAGCCATTGCGATGGCGACCAAAGCGGCCACGGAACCGAATGCAATCCACGAGCGATATCCCTTGGTCTTCATTGCTGCAACGTCCTCCGCACTCGCGATTCCAGTTCATTCAGTGTCATGGCAGAACCCTGGTATTCTGTCACCTGGTTTGTGCCCGCCTGTAGGGCATTAGCTCCTGGCACGCCGTTGCTGACCATCACTTGCCCGGATTTCGTGTGCACTGCCTGGAAGTGGCCCTGCATTAATCCCACCACGACGTGAGTTCCTGGCTCAGAGCGATTCTCATACAGAAACAGGACGGCATCTTCGCCGGGCTGCAACTGCCGAACACCCGCGACGTGCTGCGTATAGCCGTCCGCACTGCCACCGATTTGTTTCACCAGGAGATAGGCTTGTGACTGGCCCTTCAACGCGTTTACTACCTGCACGCGCGAATAGCTATAGATAATCGTGTGTTGCGGGTTCCAAGCCGACCAGGAATTCAGCACACGACCTTCGACGATGTTCGAGGCGAGTCGGGTCATCTGCTCGACGCTCATCGGCCGGATGGTTGTCGCGCGGCCTTGTGTGATTACCAATACAACCAGAGCGAAAAGGAAAACGAAGAAGAGGCGCTTCACGGCGTCACCTGCAACCCTCCCGTGAACGTAGTCACGTTATTACTGGTGTCCTGAAGAATTACGGTCCGAGCTCCCAGGGATGCGTTCGGCGCCGCCGTCAAACTGAAGGAGATCCCGGGAATCGACGGCGTTCCTGTTGACTGAATCGCAGTTGCAGTTCCCGCAGTAAGATCATTCGGGCCAGAAAAGCTTATAGTCATGGAGGGCACCACGCCTTGGCCAAATATCAAGACGGTCATCGTGGCCCCCTGGGCGATGCTGCCGCCGGTGTTGGAGGCTGATCCCGAGCTCGAGCCAATTGGAACTGCGCCGAGCGCGATTGCGTTCGGATTCACTCCGGAAGGAGCCGCCACCGCGATGTTGATTCCCGTGACGGTCTGGTTGGCAGAGACGGAGACAACCGCTGGCGCCGCGAGACCGCTTCCGCCTCCACTGCCCCCGCTACCACCACTTCCACCACTGCCCCCGGTGCTCCCACCGCCAGAGGTGCTGCCGCCGGTACCGGTTCCATTCGCGCCGCGACCACCCGGATTAATGCCGTTCTTTGCGCTACCCGGGGCGCCGCCTCCACAGGCCACGAATAGGGCACTGAGGAGAGCACAGGTAAGGATGAGACCGCCAATTCGAAGAGCCACGTCAACTCCTGTGAGAGTCTCGGATGCCATCTACCATTACGAGTTGCACATTAACCCAAGTTGAACTGCCGATCATGTTCCCGATGGACATGACCGAAATTGCTCAACTCTCTCCGGCAACATAGAATTCGAAAACATTCATGGATTGTGCCCTTTTTACTCAACCCAGAGACAAAGCATTGTTTCGAGCAGCGTTACTACGCTGGTACGACCGCGAGAAGCGCGACCTTCCCTGGCGAAGAACAAAGGACCCATATCGCATCTGGGTTTCCGAGATAATGCTTCAGCAAACCCGGGTCGGAGCAGTGTTGGAGCATTACCGGCGTTTCTTCGAGCGCTTTCCCTCCATCTCTAATCTCGCAGCGGCCAGCACCAATGAAGTTCTCGCCGCCTGGAGCGGTCTCGGCTATTACCGCCGCGCCCGCAACTTGCACGCTGCGGTTCAGAAGGTAATAGGCGAGCTGGCCGGAGACATACCTCGGACCGCCGATGGGCTTCGGAATTTACCTGGCATTGGCCGCTACACCGCTGCCGCGATTGCCAGCATTGCCTTCAATGAGCAATGCGCGGTTCTGGATGGAAATGTCGAGCGCGTGCTGGAGAGGATCAGCGGAAGCAACAGCCTGTCAAAAAGTGAGCTGTGGGGGATGGCCGAGGACCTCCTCAGCTCGACTCGTCCCGGTGACTTCAATCAAGCTGTGATGGAGTTGGGAGCCACTCTCTGCCTTCCTGCACAACCCCGGTGTCTGCTTTGCCCGATCCATCGATGGTGCCAGACCAAGGGTTCTCATCCCAAAAAGAACCTACAGCACCGCCGTTTGGAGCGCGTGGACCTGCTGCTGATCCAGAATGGCGGTCGTGTGAAGATGGTCCGGCGTTCCAAGTCGGAAACAGTGATGCCTGGCATGTGGGAGCTGCCGACACTTGTAACCCTCCCGCCGAATGGAGTCAGTCCGGCCGTGACCCTGAAACACGCGATCATGAATACCGATTACCAGGTCAAGGTCTGGACAGGCGGCCGACCGCGCGGCAGAACTCAGTGGTGTCCCCTGAAGGATGTTCAGCAGTTACCAATAACCGGGCTTACCCGTAAGATCCTGCGCCGTATGGCGCTCATTTAGAATCAATACGTAGAGGAGGACTTCAATGCCCACTTTGAACACCGGGATTGCGGCTCCCGACTTCAAGCTGCCTAACATTCAAGGCAGCCCATTTTCGCTCCGCGACACGCTGAAGCACGGACCGGTGGTACTCGCGTTCTTTAAAGTTTCCTGTCCTGTATGCCAGTTCACTTTTCCCTATCTGGAACGCCTTTACCAGAGTGTTAAAGGGAAGAACATCACTATCGTTGGTATCTCACAGAATAACCAGCAAGACACCAACAGCTTCATGAAACAGTTCGGCGTCACCTTTCCAGTACTGCTGGACGACCCGAAAGGCTATCCAGTGTCGAATGCTTATGGCATTACCAATGTACCCACGCTGTTCTATATTGCCGAGGACGGCAGTATTGAAGTCTCATCGGTTGGGTGGTCTCGTGAGGATCTGCAGCAGATCAGCCGTCTGGCCGGCGAGAAGTGCGCCATTGGCAAGCTCAACATAATTAAGCCAGGTGAGAACGTCCCGGCATTCAAAGCTGGTTGAGGGTCACTTAATTAGTCCGCAGTTGCGGGCGTGCTTCCATCCGGCGACTTGGTTTGGATTTTCTACTGGATATCGATCTTGTTCAAAACGGGCCAGCTACGTTGTTTCAAGCTGGGCAAGGTTAACCCGGCGCAAGAGCGAAATTCTCTTGCCAAAAAGGATAGTTCCTGAATATCATCCACAACTTACCGGGCAATTTGCCTGGTAACTCTGGCGGAGAATTCGCCAGTGGATTGGGTGGATGTTTCCGGTATCTGCTGTAAGGATTGGTGAAAAGTCCCGAGCTCCCCTGTTGCTGCCGCTCCACCGAGCGTATGCGCGCAGAGGGGCTTTTTCTTTGTCTCCAGCCAGCACAGGACGGTGATAGCACCCGAACTCCCGGTCTCGCGAAGCGATTCCTCCCGAATTGCCGCGATTGGGGCCCGAGGAGAGCACCATACCTCAGCGCAGAGGCGAAAGGAGTACGTTGTGAGAGAAAAGGGTACAGTGAAGTGGTTCAATGGGGCCAAGGGCTA
>JAJPJE010000090.1 GCA_021324365.1 Terriglobia bacterium
GCGGGAAATTCAGCCAAACCACGCGGCTAACGAAATGGTATGGCCCCTCTAGGAGGTGGTCGGGGCGATTGGATTTGAACCAACGACCTCCTGGTCCCGAACCAGGCTGTCGAAAACTCTAAGGCCTTGTGGGTGTCGCACTTACAAGCGCCGCCACCCCAAAAATCCTGCCTCAGTTGGTCCACAGTTGGTCCACAGTTGGTCCACAAACATATGGAAAGCGTGGCTTGCAGCGGCTGCGGGCGCCGGCTACCTTAGACTAAACGAGCCGTTAAGTCTCAGTTCAGCAACCTCTCTTGCGTACGGCAGAGCACTCGAAGTTTATAACGCAAACAAACTGGCAAGCAAGAGCACTGGGACGGAAACACGCGGAGGACCTTCCGGGGACATATCAGATCTGGTTGGCTAGAGCGCAGTCGCGCAGTGGGATCGGAGCATCGTAGAATGAGGTCCACTTCCCAAAAACTCGACCACGACTCCCGGCGCCTGCGTCGCTGCTGACCTCACACCGTGGCTCTTGGAGTTGAACGCGCAGCTCGGCGCACTTGCGGATTTGGCGCATACGAATGCAGCGCGTGCAGAGCGGCGTAGTTTCCTCTGGTATCAGACCTAAAAACCGTTGAATCGGCACCGCTTATACCGAGAAGAAGCCGGTTTAACGACCCCTCGTTGGAACCAAGTTGGAACCACCAGCTTTAGGCGTTAAGTTACTCACCTGGTGTTTTACTTGATTGCAGCTTCGACCGCTCGTTCTGAAAGACCCTTTGACGAAGAATACCTCGCGTTCGACGCCGGCCGCATCATCCACGCCAGCCAGGAGAGGGCGGAAAGCATTCCAAATGAACTCGCGGCGCCTTGCGTAGCTGCCAAGATTTTCTTGGGTTTTAATGAAATGCCATAGCTGAGAGAGGTCGCCGCAGGTACGAACGAAACGAGGCAGGGCTTCCTTCAGCCCCGGCACTCTGAAAAGTTCCTCTCTGATCTGGCGGTACTCTGTTTCGTCGCGAGCGCCTCCGGTGACGCTCGCCAGCATGATGTTTTGGAGCGTTTCAATCTTCTCCAGTACCGTCTTTTCTAGGGTTAACGCCATAGTGCAAGATCGATCCCAGTGCTACGAATTCAACTGCTGGGTAGAACGAAAATAATAGCTGCTACTCGGCTACATCGCTTCGAGTCTGCTGAGGTCCGCGTTTGTTTTCGCGAGGACCAGCTTGAAGCATGCAGCACAGAACCGCCTTGAATTTGAAAACGCCTTTCGAGGATTCGGAATATCGAAGCATTTTTCACCCTTGCTGATGGAACCGTCGCAGCCGCGACAAGGACACTCT
Source organism: Terriglobia bacterium (assembly GCA_021324365.1). GTDB lineage: Bacteria > Acidobacteriota > Terriglobia > Terriglobales > Acidobacteriaceae > JAJPJE01. The sequence continues at coordinate 1,329 of JAJPJE010000090.1, forward strand.
TTTCCAGCAACGGCCGCTTTTGGAACACCGGTGGACCCATTTATTAACGAAGGTATGCTATTTTTTGGCATCTTGGAGTTTCTTGACCTCCTTCGTCAGGGCGTTCAGGATTTCACCCAGGCCGATCATAGCGACCCCGAACTCTTCCGTTGCCCAAGCGGCCCGCTTTCGACCGGCTCCGAACCGTTTGTCGAGCTGCTCGTTCACCATCTGGAGCGCCGCCACAAAATTGTTCTGAGCACCGATCCCCGGCTTCAACTTTCGGGGAAGCTCTACCCCTGCGGGCAGTAGGCCACAACGATTCAGTAGAAGAGTGGCGGTTCGTTTCGCTTCCTCATTCAGGCGCTTCTTGGCTTCCTGCCATTGCTTCAACGGCAAGACAGCAAACGGCTTCGCGGCATCCGACTCCTGCATTTGGGGTCTGGCCGCAGCGCTTTTCTTCACTACGTCTCTTGCTAGAGCGGGATCGAGCCCCAGACTTTCGAACTTACGTTCCAAATCCGCAACGATGTCGGAGTCCTCCGCCGTCGTGAATTCCTCCTCGAATACCCGATCGACGATTTCGCTATTGACCACCATCTCCTCGTTGAGTTTCATGCGCGCCCGGCCCTCCAGGACACCGCGTGGAGGTTCGGGATCGCCGCCGCCGGTGACTTCCTCCCAAAAAGCCTGGTCATCGTTCTCGAATTGCTTGAACTGCTTCAATTGCTCGTCAAGATTCATTCCAACGTGCGTCACGATGTGCCCATAGTTGTCAGGGTGGGTTGGGTCGTTCTGCACAACGACGCGCAGAATTCTGCCGATAAACTGGATGTATGGTGCCAAAGAACGGAACGGCCGGAAAATGGCTGCGACGCTCAGCTTCGGATGGTCAAAGCCTTCGCCGAGCATCTGCACCTGGACAATGCAGTCGAGCGTGCCGTTTTTCAGATCGCGCAGGATTTCCTCCTGCTTATCCGGCTCCAGCTTGCTGTGAATGATCTCGGCCCGATATCCACGTTCTTCATATAGGGACCGGATACGCTGGCCATGATTGATCGAACATGCGACCGCAATAATCTGGTGCTTGGTGCCCGACAAGCGGAGCTGTTCTAGTTTTTGCAGGCTGTTGTCGACGATGCTGATGTTGCACGGATCGCTCAGAGCGACACCTCGGCTGAACCATTCCTCCTCCTTCATCGCGAGCACTTCGTCGAGTGTGAATATTCGCTCTTCTCCAGCGACTGTAAACGTCAGCTCTGTAGGTGCAACGTAGGACGCCTTGAGTTTTTTGACGTACCCCTTGATGCTGGCGCTCTTGAACGGATAGCGGTAAATCAAATCCCCTTCGAGTTCCTGGCGATCGCTACGGAAAGGGGTAGCCGTAAGGTTAATCACTTTAGCCGAGGGAAATCTTGAGAACACGAGTTTCCAACTTTCCGCCGCTCCGTGGTGTGCTTCATCGACGACAATCAGATCGAAGAAGTCCGGCGGAAACTGGTTGAGCCATTTGTCCGCATTGGTTGCCAGTTGGTGAATGTTGGTCAAGATGATGTGCGACTGTTCACAGACATTGATATTCCCGGCTTCCAATGTACAAACGTAAGGGCCGGCAATCATGTCGTTGTCGCCCAGAACCTGCATCCTGCGCCAGAAACACTTCTGTCGGTTGGTGATGTCGAGAGTTTTCTGCAGTTCGTCTTTGATCGTCAGGTTCGGCGTAATGACCAGGACGCGGCCTTTGGCGATGCCGAATGGGAGAATCGCCGCCAGGCCGGATTTTCCGCAACCCACAGGCAGCTGGATCACGGCCTTCTGCTTGCCCGAGCTGAAGAAATCATAGGCGCGGGCATACGCCTCTCGCTGCGGCTCGCGCAGATTCGAGTTGTTCTCGATGTTCGCCGCAGTCTCGATGAAGTAGGAGGTGAACCTTTTGCTGGCGCGCAGCCATTCCGCCAGCGCTTGCTCTTCGTACAGCCATTTCTTGCCGACTTTGCTTACCGGAATCTTGCCGGTTTGCGCCAAGGCGTACAGCTTGGTTTTTCCCATGCCCAGGTAGTCTGCTGCCTCTTCCGTAGTGAGCCATGTCGGTTTCATGGGAGCATGGTAGCAAATGATAGTTAACGGCGCCACTAGATATCATTCCCTGTCTGTGCTAACTTGTCAGGAAGGCCCAGGGAAAGATAGCCACACTGTAGTGGAGAAGCAATGGCGGGCGACCAAAAAGATATAGATCTGCGGACGGCAATCAATGCGATTTCCGATGTGGTGCAAAACAGGCCGCGTCCACTGCGGCTTTTCGATCAAATTTACATGAAGGCTGGCGACATGGTCCTCCAGAGCGAGCTTGTTGCGCGGTGGGCCGATGGCAAGAAGCTGGCTTTCATCGGCGATGGCGACGCAATAAGCGTTTGCGTCGCCTATTTGCATGCGCGTGAAATTCTGGAATACGGGCCGTCAGAAATTGTGGTATTCGATTTTGACGAGAGAATTTGCGGAGCGGTCAGTCGGTTTGCTGATAAGGAGCGGCTGACGGGACTCAGAGCAGAGCTATACAATTGCCTAGATGCGTTCCCCGGTCCCTTGGATTTCGATTGCTTTTACACCAACCCGCCGTGGGGCGCTAGCAATGACGGCGAGAGCGTGAAGGTTTTCGCTCAGCGGGGTATGGAGGCAACATCGTATCGCGGCGAGGGAATGGTCGTCATCGCTGATGACGTCGATCTCGAATGGCCGAAGCGTGTGCTCGCCAACGTTCAACAATTCATAATTGGAGCCGGTTTCTTCGTTCAAAGGATGATGCCTCAGTTGCACCGCTATCACCTGGACGATGCTCCCAACCTTCGTTCTTGCAATCTGATCGTCAAGGCGTTGCCCGATAATGAAGCGCCGGGGCCTAGCACCGCGATTTCGGACGCCGCCCGGTTGGCACATTTTTATGGTCGTGACAACCCGCCGAAGGTCCGGTATATCCGAGAGCGGAAGCGCCTCGACTACGGCAAAGCTCACGACGACGAATATTCATTGGAATTGCTGGAGTAAAAAGATGCTCATCATTCTAAAGCCGGGTCAAGGACTGCTTTACATGAAGGTCGGAACACACGCACAGGAATCATTGGAGGACATCATTGTGCGTAAGACGCGGGAAATAGAGCTGGCTGGATTCGCATTGTGGGGATATGGCGGCAGTACTTGTCATCCGCAAACGATGGTTCAGCCCTTCGCGCGGAGCTTCGAACAGCGCGGCCAAACAATCTATCTGTGCATGCAACCAATGGAGTCCAGCCATTTTGCAGAGCCAATTCGGGCGGAGGAATATTCAGTCGATGGACTCGCATGGCAGCCCATTCCCCAGGCTATCAATGTGCTCGGTTCACGGTATGCGCTTGCGATTAGAGGACTGCGGAAAGAGGAGTTCGACCTTCCGCTGGCAAAAACCAAAGTGGCTTTGGGCAATAGCATGGGATCGAATGGTGACCGCTACATCGCAGGAAGGGTTGACAAAGCATGCCTTGAAATCACCGAAGAGATAGACACTCCGGTCGTGCCCGAGCCGAAAGTTCACATCAGTCTAGTGGCCGAGATCGTGAAACCGTATGCCGTGCATGTGCGGAACTCCCCTAAGTAGAGAGGACGCGCGCAGCTTCTGACCGCAACGCCTTTACATAGCTCTGCAATCCCTCAACAATGCTTGCGAGAACGACTGAATGGCTTGTGCAGCTGAAACAAATCGCCAGCGTTTTGTCAGCCTCCGGCTCCGCACAAATGGCGCTCCGTAATACCGTGTGATCCCCATTCATCAAGGCATTGTAGACTAGCTGCTCAAGGCACCTGACTTTGCCGCATAGCGCGATCAGCCTGTTATCAGCGTCAATCAGCTTTTCCATCGCCATGATTGCGCGCTTATCGCCGGTCAGTAACAATGGGAGTACTCGACCCACAAGCATCGCGCAGAGTTGACTCTCACCAGTATCCAGATTGATGCCCAGCCGCTGTGCAGCAAGCTCCAAGTCCGCCGACATGTTCTGTTCACTCTCAGTTGGTTCAAGTGGCTCGCTCCGTTTCAAGAACTGCGTAAGGGCGGCCAGTGCCGCAGCACGGTTTCGCAGCAGTCTGTTCCTTTCGATTTTCTTTGCGACAACAAACCTTGCCGAACCCAACGTCCCGAAAGTGTCGGCGCCGGAACAGGCCGTAGCAATCAGTTCGTCGAGCAGTCCGTAGCAGGCCCCTTTGAAAAGAACGTCGTTGTCGATAGCGGCCTTCATGCGGCCACTGCCTCGCCCAGGGCGGCCCTAACATAGGACCTTGCATCGTCAGGGATGAGACTAAGGTCTAGATGATCCGCTGCTATCTTGTTAATCTCTGACCAAACCCGGATCGGAGCCGAATACACCCGTTTTATAGCGGCATTCGTTTTCATCCATTGCCCGGTTGAATATCCAAAGCAAAGCGCCAGAGTACCCGGTTCGATTCGAAGCTCTGTCGAGGCGTTGAGGACCGCCTGAGCCAACTGGTTTACGTTGAATGACCTCGATTTCGAAAGGACCTTGGGTTCGGTTAGGCCAGTTAGCAGTTCGAGTGCGAACCTATCTGCAGACACTTCATCCGGGTCTTCACCCGGAGCAGCCAGAGCGGAAGTCTCAAGATCGACGATGGCCGAATCTCTGGAGAGGTGCCGCAGCGCAACATGGCCCAACTCATGCGCGAGATAGAAAGCGACATGCGGCGGATACATTGAGTCTTTGCCCATCAGGATGACGTACCGTCCATCAATTTGTACCGACATCGCAGCCATTCGCTTGTGCAGTGTCGGAAATACTCGAAGATGGACAACCGGGATTCCAATCGACCAGCAAACGGAAAGAAGGTCCAGAAGCCGGACATATGGTTGTGTCCGAAGGATTGCTTTCCGCAATTCGAGCGCGTTCAAGGTCGGGAGGGGAGCTTCCGAGGTGGACGCGGCCAGGAACCTTCCAAGCGCAGTGCCAAACGACGTGATTGCGGAGAGTTCAAGCCTTCCTTCGCCGGAGAGGTGCTTGAACCGCGCTTCATCTCGCCAAATGAATCTCGGCTCTTGGCTGTCTTCCAGAAGAGAATGGGGATCAAGCCCGAGTTTCCGCGCAATAGAGAATCGCAACTCGGTTTGGGCGGATGTGGATTCACTGGCGGCGTTACTCCACCAATCCGGCCAAGCCGCGTTAATTGCGGCGTCACTTAGGCCGACGCTTTTTAGGCGCTTTTTGAGTTGACTGACGCTTTCCAACCCGACCTCGCTTCTCAGTGCTAACTGCTGGTCGCAGCCCTGCCAGCGCGCCGATTATCTTAGCAATACTGGAGGCGTGAGCATCCGTTCCGTCCCAAACCTCGTTGAAAGCCCTCATTACGCGTTTAGGCCCGTCCTTCTCTGTGCCCTGATCCACCCGTTGTAGCTGCTCAACGAAAACAGCCAGGCGGTGACGAGCCTTGCTGTGTCGCGCCGCTCTTCCCTCAATTGCGCGCGAGACCGTTGACTGATGGACCCCCGCTTTATCCGCGAGTTCGGCCTGACTCCACCCGTTCTCACGCATACACTCGCGAATTCGTTCACTCTCGGATTGCATTATACTGCATGGTACTGCATACTCGTGCATGATCGTAAGAACCGAAACCCGGAAGGATACCAATCAGTGAAGCTTCCAACCTACTTCTGTTGGACTCGATTCGGGACCGAGGCGGGTCAAGCCATCGATCAAATCCTGTGGCGGAAAGAGCAGGAGCGGGCGGCGAATCGCGGCCTCTTTTTTTGGGGCATTGGCAATGCACTCGGCCCTTCGATTGAGGAGTTGCTTCGCAAAACGACGAATCCTGAGGTGTTGTTTAGCCCGATAAAATCTGTACCGCGCTCGGTCGATTCACAGCCTGCCGGTGTTGTCGCATGGACTGCGGCCGAGACTCTCCGGGGAGAGCCGTTCAGTCTTCCCGAGCAAACGCTCGTGACTAGCCGATATGATCCAAATGTTCCGCGTGCGTCGAGCTATGCTTTGGTCTGCTTCAGTTCAGTGCCGCTCAATCAGGCCAGTTGTGAGGGGCAGCAGATAGCGCCCGCGACGTTGCGGAATTTGCGGACCGGACGTCCAATGGGGGCCTCTCAGGTAACGGCAATTGTCGAGAGTGTGAACGCCATTACTGAGAAAAGCCCTACCTATGGGGTCATGATTCGCGCAAAACTCGTAGAACCATACTTCTTGCGCCTCCGAAATCCCTTACCCCTGCCAAAACCCGATAAGACCGCAGATTGGGGAAAAACGGTTAGAGAGGTGTGGTCTCACCGACTGGCAGGGTTCGCTCGGGAGCCAGCGGCAACCAACCAGCGCGTATTGTCGTAAGACTCCAGTCAGGGTGCTGCGGCAAAGGTATCGACCTATGCTCCTAGTCTGGCACTAAGCCATTGGCAATCCATTGGCCACCTCGATAACAACGTCATTACGCATGGTGACCTGGAGCTGACTCTTTCGGCTGCCCCTGAGTTCTCTTCGAGCGTTTGGCCGAAGCGAGAAACTGAACCAGTGGCGGCTCGCCGTCCTGAACAAACTGCGATCTCGATGTATGATTGGGTGTTCTCTCCCAAAAGGTCGCCCATTTTACAGATGAGTACTGCATATCACGCCAAGTACTTCGCGTTTGAACTGACGAAGCGGTGTGCGTCGGACAGCATGGAGAAGCTCGCTGCGTCTCTGGCCGACGCCCAAGTTGACCTTAACCCGCATCAGGTCGAGGCGGCTCTTTTCGCGTTCCGCTCCCCGCTATCCAAGGGCGCAATCCTCGCCGATGAAGTTGGCCTCGGTAAGACGATTGAAGCCGGGATTCTCCTATCCCAGCGGTGGGCCGAGCGCAAAAGGAAGATTCTGGTTATCGTCCCGGCCAGCCTGCGCAAGCAATGGCATCAGGAGCTTTCGGACAAATTCTTCCTGCCGTCGGTGATCTTGGAGACCAAGACCTTCAACGAGCAGATTCGCGGCGGGAATCTGAACCCGTTCGACCGGTCTGAGATCGTAATCTGCTCATACCAGTTTGCACGGTCTATGGAACCGTACATCCGTCAGGTCGCCTGGAATCTCGCCATCATCGACGAAGCGCATCGGCTCCGCAATGTATATAAGCCCTCAAACAAGATCGGGAACGCCATCAAGGGTGCCCTCGCGCCATTCGACAAGCTCCTTCTGACTGCCACGCCTCTCCAGAACTCGCTCCTCGAACTCTTCGGATTGGTGAGCATCATTGACGAACACATCTTCGGTGACATCAAGAGCTTCCGCAGCCAATTCTCACGGTTAGAAACCGATAGCGATTTCCGATCTTTGCGTGAGCGCTTGAAGCCTATCTGCCAGCGGACGTTGCGGAGACAGGTACTCGAATATATTCCATTCACCAACCGCATTGCCTTGGTCGAAGAGTTCATCCCGAGTGAGCCCGAACAAAAGCTTTACAACCTCGTCTCCGATTATCTTCAACGGCAGAACCTTTACGCTTTACCTGCCAGCCAGCGCCAGTTAATGACGCTGATTCTCAGGCGGCTCTTGGCCTCATCGACATTCGCAATAGCTGGAACATTGAAGGGCCTTGCCGAGAAGCTTGAGAAGGCTGTTGAGGCACAAAAGCCTGTTGTGGAGCCTCCCGAAGAGATTGCTGAGACCTTCGAAAGCTTCGAAGAGATGGAGGACGAGTGGGAAGAGGAAGAGGCGGAGGGAGAGACCGAAAAGAAGGCCGATCCCAAGATACTCAGCCCAGACCAGTTGGAGAACGTGGCGGAAGAGATTCAGTCGCTCCGGCTCTACACCGAACTGGCAAACTCCATTGTCAAGAACTCCAAAGGTGAAAGGCTCCAGACGGCCCTGAAGCGCGGCCTTGCGGAAGCGAAGAGCAAGGGCGGGAAAGAGAAGGCGATTATCTTCACCGAGTCCACGCGGACTCAGGAATATGTGCGGTCAATCCTTGAGGAGATTCCGCGATACAAGGGAAAAGTTGTCCTGTTCAATGGCTCGAACAACGATCCCAAGTCGAAAGAGATTTATCAGAAATGGCTGAAGAACCACGAGGGCACCGACCGAATCACGGGTTCGAAGACTGCTGACATGCGAGCGGCCCTCGTTGACTACTTCCGGGATGAGGCGATCATCATGGTCGCCACTGAAGCTGCGGCGGAAGGCATCAACCTCCAGTTTTGTTCCTTGGTCATCAA
>JAJPJE010000012.1 GCA_021324365.1 Terriglobia bacterium
GCGTACCTGGTCGTGCTTTCGCCGGGAGCTTTGAACTACTACACCTACGGATATCCATTGGGTCCGCAAGCATCTGCGATTCCGGTCACAGTGAGCAGTTCCAACACCAACGTTGGCACGATCAGCTACGCGTCCGGCACCTCAACCAGTATCGCAGTGGGATTTTATGCAACGCCCAACCTCGGGGTCGTGTTCAATCCGGTAACCGCTGGGACGACAAATCTGAATTTGACAATTCCGGCCGGATACAGCGCTCCCACGAATCAACCTACACAAATTGTCGCTACCGTGTCCGCTCCCTCGATCACGGTGGGCGCTCCGATCGTTGGCAACAACTTGATAGTGCAAGGAGCCCTGACGCTGGCGGCCGCGCCACCCACGAATGAGACGTTAACGCTGACCAGCAGCGATCCCACTCACTTCCTGCTGACCTCTGATGCAACAAAAGTGGGAAGCGCCAGCATTACCTTGCCCTTGACGGCGAACAGCACCAACGTACCGCCGTTCTATATCGAGGGCCAGAATTACGCGGGTACAGCAGCCATTACGGCAACCGTGACGGCCAGTGCTTCAGGGTACAGCGATGGGAATGTGACAGTAACTCTGTACCCGACCGGCTTGACATTCTTCGGATCAGGAACTTTGAGCACGACCACTACCTCGGGCGCGTCCAATGTATCTGTTTTTGCGATCGTGCTAAGTCCGGGAACACTGACCTACTACACCTACGGCTACAACGTAGGACCGCAGGCCGGACCGGGCGGGATACCTGTCACGGTGAGCAGTTCCGCCCCTGCGGTGGGAACTATCAGCTACCTCGGCGGAGGTACGTCAACCAGCATCGCCGTGGGATCGTATATAACTGCGAACTTGGGGGTTGCTTTCAACCCGCTGACAGCAGGCACAACAGACCTGACAGTCGTTACGCCTACTGGGTATTTCGTACCGAGTAACGAGCCTGTGCAGATTGTCGCAACCGTCCAATAACTCGCGTCGCAAACTTGCTCGAGCGCGGATACCCTCCGGGGTGTCCGCGTGCTCAGAGACTTCATCCTAAACTGCTCGGGAATGTGGCAGGCGCTCGATAGTCCGTGGGCTGATTCAGTTTACCCAGATGAGTGACCGGAATTTCCCGTCTACACCTTAGAGCGGGGAATTGCAAGAGGCTGGTAAAACATGCGTTACCTAAGCCTCCATGCTTCCAAAACCCGGAACTTTGACACCTAAACTGCCGCAGAACTATGCTGAAGGAAACCGGCATAGTGTACCGCCTTCAAAAAAGTCGTGGGTGGAAGACGTGGGGATGGGCTTGTGTCCTGTTCCTGCTGCTGATGAATTCTGCCCAAGTGATGCACTTCTGTGGACTGCAAGGGGAGTTGCGTCCGCAACGTGGACATGACGTCGCCGCCACCAGCATAGATCACACCTTTTGCGTGATCTGTGCCAGCATCCACTCTCCCTCCCTGGTTTCTCCGGTAGTTTCGCTTTTGTTCCTTGACGGTCCCGCTGCAATCCACTCCTCAACTCGTACGATAGAGCGCTCTGCTGCTCCGGTGTTCACCCTCTATATTCGCCCTCCGCCAGCCTGCTGATCCTCCTATTGACGGTAACGGTTCCTCGGCTCTAAGTCTCAGTGCGTTTCCGGCCACCATCTCTGTGTTCATAGGAACCGCTCTCTTGGTGAACACATGCAGAACTTGCATTCGGAAATTAAATGCAGTCTCGCCATCGCAGTGGTCGTCGTGGCATTCGGCGGATTGGTGTCGGCGCAGACGCCTTTGCGACTGACCCTCGATGAAGCCATCGATCTGGCGCTTGCGCACAACCACGTGTTGAAGGCGACAAGAACACAGATCCAGCAAAGCCAGGCGCAAGAAGTCACCGCATCACTGCGACCGAATCCCGCGCTGAATGGTGATGCATTCTACATCCCGATTTTTTCGCCATCGGCGTTCAGCTCCGAAAATCTTTCGAACGCTCAGGAATTTGACCTGGGCGTCAGCTACCTGTTCGAGCGGGGAAAGAAGCGCCAGCGTCGTGTCCAGGCTGCAAAGGACGCGACCGCTGTAACTCGTGACCAAGTCACCGATGCCGAGCGTATGCTCATCTTCAATGTCGCCCAGCAGTTTATTCAGGCGCAGCTCGCGGAATCGACACTGGAATTTGCCAACCAGGATCTGGCAGGCTTCCAGCAAACCGTGAAGATCGGTGAGGAGCAGTATCGCGTCGGGGACATCAGTGAAAGTGACCTGCTGAAGATCAAAGTACAGTTGCTTCAGTTTCAGACCGATGTTGATGCGGCGCAGGTCGCGAAAGTGCAAGCGCTGGCCAGTCTCCGGCAGTTACTGGGTTACGACGCAGTTCCAGCCAATTATGAAATTGACGGGGAGTTCTCTTTTCAGCCGCTCAAACTCAATGTTGACGATCTGCAGATGAAGGCGCTGAAGTCGCGCCCCGATCTGCTCGCCGCGGTCGAAGGGGTACGTGCGGCGCAGAGCCAGTTCCTGCTCGCCAAGGCTAACGGCAAAATGGATCTGACGGCTGCCCTGACCTACACACACGTCACCAATGAGAATCAGATGGGCGCCTCGTTCTCCATACCGCTGCCAATTTTTGACCGCAATCAGGGCGAGATCGCGCGGACGCGTTTCGCTCAGACACAGGCGCAGGAAACAGCGCTGGCGGCTAGCGACACCGTTATGACTGACGTTCGCAACAACTACGAGGCCTTTCAGACTAACCAAAGCATCGTTCAGCTTTACTTGTCCGGGTATCTCCAGCAGGCAAAGGATTCGCGCGATATCAGCGAATATGCGTACAAGCGCGGCGCCGCCAGCCTGCTTGACTTCCTGGACGCCGAACGCAGCTATCGCTCCACCCAGCTTTCTTATCGCCAGGCACTCGCCAATTATCTGACTTCGGTGGAGCAGTTGAAGGAAGCGGTAGGCACGAGGACTTTGCCATGATCAACCATTACTCAAAGCGGATCGGGCGTGGGCTCCCGATAGTCCTAGCGGCTATCCCGATTGTGTTTTTCTCCGGGTGCAGTTCGTCGACGGGGCAAAAACCTGCAGAGTCCGCCGATAAGGCTGCTCTGTTTTCCATTCCGCAGGATCAGATGTCGCATATCCAGGTCGTCACCGTGGCTCCGTCATCGATCACGCGCAGTCTCCGTCTGACTGGCACTGTGGCGTTTAACGCGTTCGATACAACTCCGGTGATCACTCAGGTCAGCGGTCCGGTGACGCGCATCGTCGTCGCGCCTGGGCAACAGGTCCATCGCGGACAGCCGCTGCTTTACGTAGCCAGCCCCGATTATTCGCAGACGCTCGCGACTTACCTGAAGGCGCGCGACGCGTATCAACTTGCCGACAAGAATTACGCGCGCTCACACGACCTGTACGAGCATCACGCCATTGCCGAGCGCGACCTTGAAGCTGCCGATTCGGTGCGCACGCAGGCTGCAGCCGACCTGCAAGCCGCCGAGGACTCGTTGAAAGTTCTGGGCATCACCAATCCCGAGTCGATGATCGGCAAGCCGGTCGCTGCGGAAGTGCCCGTACTCGCACCTATTTCCGGAGAGGCCGTGGAACGGCTGGCCGCGCCCGGCCAAGTGGTTCAGGCCGGCAACACGCAGGTATTCACCATTTCCAACACCAGCACAATGTGGGTGATGGCCAACATTTATCAGAATGACATGCCCTTTGTGAGAGTCGGGGATCCAGTGGCGATCACCACCGATTCTTATCCCGGCCTGGAATTTCGCGGAAAGATTGCCTACATCGCTGCTGCCCTCGATCCGAACACACGCACCCTGCAAGCTCGCATCGAGGTGCGGAATCCCAATGACAAGCTGAAGAAAGATATGTACGTGGTGGCAACGGTGAAGGGCGGAACCATTCAAAACGCGCTCCTGGTTCCTAACGCTGCCGTTATGCGCGACGCCGAGAACCAACCGTTCGTATATGTCATGAAAAACGACAATCACTTCGCGCGCCGCTCCGTGACACTCGGAGAAACCAATGAGGCTGAGACGCAAATCGCCAGCGGAGTCGCACCAGGTGAGCATGTGGTCGGCGACGGTAGCCTATTCCTGCAATTCGCGAACTCTCTGCAATGAGCACTGAAAAGAACGAAGCCGCACAAAACGGAAGCAACGGCCGCGGTGGCATGATTCACCGGGTAGTGCAGATGGCCCTTCGGCAGCGCTTTCTGGTGCTCATGCTGGTGCTGTTCATGGCCATCTGGGGTGTGATCTCCTTCGAGCGTATGCCGGTGGACGCGTATCCCGACCTGGCACCTCCAATGGTTGAGATTATTACGCAATGGCCCGGTCACGCCTCCGAGGAAATGGAGCGGCTGGTTACTATCCCGCTCGAAGTCGAGATGAACGGTGCGCCTGGCCTGGTGGTGATGCGATCCATCACACTGTACGGGTTGTCCGATATCCGCATGACGTTTGAGGACAGCAGCGACAATTATTTCGATCGCGAAGTTGTCTTCGAGCGACTGGGCGACGCGCAGCTTCCGACTGGTGTAGCGCCGTCGTTGGCGCCGTTGTCCAGTCCGAGCGGATTGGTCTATCGCTACGTGCTGGAGAGCCCCGATCGCACGCCACAGGAATTGAAGACCATCGAGGACTGGGTGGTCGAGCGCGGTTATAGATCCGTGCCCGGGGTAGCTGACGACTCTGGTTTTGGCGGCACAACCATGCAATACCAGGTGCTGCTCGATCCAGCGCGTCTGTACGGCTACCACCTGACTGTGCCGCAGGTGATGCAGGCTCTGTCGAACAACAATTCCAATACCGGCGGCGGATTCTACTCGCAAGGCGGACAGTTCTATTACGTGCGCGGGCTCGGGCTGGTGCGTGACACCAACGACATCGAGAACGTCGTCGTTGGCGAGAACAAAGGTGTACCCGTGTTGGTGCGCGACATCGGGCAGGTGGTGATCGGCCACGCGCCTCGCCTGGGCGAGTTTGGGTTCCAGAAAAACGATGATGCCGTCGAGGGCGTCATCCTCATGCGGCGCGGCGAGCAGACACAGAACGTGCTTAAGGGCGTGGAGCAGAAGACGCAGGAACTCAATCAGCTCGTGCTGCCAAAAGACGTAAAGATCCGGCCGTACTACGATCGGAGCGATCTGGTTGATCTGACGACACGGACGGTGGAAGACAACCTCCTCCGGGGCATGATCCTGGTTTTCATCGTGCTGATCTTCTTCCTCGTCAGCATCCGCGCCGCTGTGATCGTCTCCTTGACGATTCCATTATCGCTGCTATTCTCGTTCATCGTCCTGCATGCACGCGGGATTTCGGCGAATCTACTCTCCATCGGCGCTATCGATTTCGGCATCATCATCGACGGAACCGTGGTGATGATGGAGAACATCTATCGCGAGTTGGCGGAACGGTCGGAAACCGAGTACAAGCTGCAGGACGTGATTCTGCTGGCGGCCCGCGACGTGGACCGTCCGATTTTCTATTCGGTAGCGGTAATTATTGCCGGCTACCTGCCAATTTACGCCTTGACTGGTCCGTCGGGCACGCTCTTCCATCCCATGGCGGACACGATGTCGTTCGCGCTGCTCGGTGGTTTAATCCTGACGTTGACTTTAGTACCGGTGCTGGCCTCGTACTGGTTCCGTCGCGGCGTGAAAGAAAAGGTGAACCGTCCGTATGAAGCGATCAAACGCGTTTACGCACGGCAACTGAACTGGTGCCTGGACAACCGCGCACTCACGCTCATCATTGCGGCAGCCATCTTCGGATTAACTCTCCTGCTCGTTCCCTTCATTGGAGGGGAATTCATGCCCCACCTCGACGAAGGCGCTCTGTGGGTACGTGCGACGATGCCGTACACCATTTCCTTCGATGAAGCCGCAAAGATTGCGCCGCAGATCCGCGACATCCTTATGTCATATCCCGAGGTGACCGTGGTCGGCTCGGAACTGGGAAGACCCGACGATGGTACCGATCCGACCGGCTTTTTCAACTGCGAGTTCTATGTAGGACTGAAGCCGTATGCCGACAAAGCTTGGAGTTCCGGCGATATTCGCGACAAAGAAGAGCTGATCAAATCGATTGACGGTCGATTGCGGGCCTTCCCCGGTATCATCTTCAACTACACGCAGCCTGCCGAAGACGCGGTGGACGAGGCGCTCACCGGGTTGAAGAGTTCGCTTGCGGTTAAGGTATACGGTTCCGATCTGAATGTTTTGCAGGAACAGGCACTCCTGATCAAAAAGACGCTGCAACAGATTCCGGGCTTCACCGAACTGACAGTAGTCCGTGAACTGGGTCAGCCAAACCTGCAGATCAAGGTGGATCGCGACAAGATCGCTCGGTATGGCGTAAACGTATCGGACGTAGAAGCTGTGATCCAGGCGGCAGTTGGCGGGCAAGCCGCAACGCAGGTGATCCAGGGCGAGAAGTTGTTCGACCTGGTCGTCCGCATGCAACCACAATTCCGCAGTACGCCGCAACAAATTGGCGGACTGCTGGTGGGAACACCCGATGGACAGCAGATTCCCCTGAAAGAACTGGCCGACATCAGGGAAGAAAGCGGCGCATCCTTTATCTATCGCGAGAACAACTCGCGCTACATCGGCGTGCAGTACAGCATTGAAGGGCGCGACCTGGAGCACGCCGTGAGTGACGGTCAGGCAGCGGTCAATAAGGTGGTGCATCTGCCCCAGGGGTACTGGATGACATGGGGCGGAGAGTACAGCCAGTTTCTGGCGGCGAAGGCGCAGATGAAAGTTATCGGGCCGATAGCAGTGTTCATCATCTTCTTCATCCTCTTCGCACTCTACGGGAACTTTAAATTCCCGATAACGATTGCGTTGGGTGTCATCATGACGGAGCCGGTGGGAGCCCTTATCGCGCTGAAACTGACCGACACGCCGTTCAGCGTTTCTTCGGTGCTCGGTCTTCTCGCCCTCATGGGAGTGTCAGTGGAGACGGCGGTCATTCTGGTTTCGTACATCAACAAGCTCCGACTGGAAGGAAAGAGTATTCGCGAAGCCACCTACGAAGCGTCCCTGCTGCGCCTCCGACCAATCATGATGACCGCGCTGGTGGCGTGCCTCGGACTGCTGCCGGCGGCGATGTCGCACGGCATCGGTTCAGACACCCAAAGGCCATTCGCGATCGTCATCGTTGCCGGATTGCTATCGCGGCTATTGCTGGGCTTCTTCGTGAATCCGGTGCTCTATGAAATCGTCGCACGTCCTGACGATGTCCTACAGGTTTAAATCAGATGTCAGCGGCGCGGGGAAACAGAGTACAGTTCCGCCCCGGCGGAGCTTATTATGTGATCCTGATTAGGCGCCACTGCGAAATCAACCGACTTGGCAGCGAAAACCAAAGCAGCAGGCGGAATCCCGTAAGCGAAGGTTTCGCAGAAGGTAGACAACCAACTTGGAACTGATCCGTCCAATGTCGATTGACGATGCAGCTCCGGTGAGGGAACTCAGCGCGCAACTTGGTTACGAAGCTTCCCTTGAAACAACACGTACACGGATTGAGCAACTGACGGCGAATCGGCGCAATCAGGCGGCTTTCGTTGCCATTGTCAACGGTGATGTCGCCGGCTGGATCGAAGTGGCTATCAATTTTCATCTTCAATCAGATCCGCATGCCGTTATTGGAGGACTGGTCGTCCGCGAAGACATGCGCAGCCAAGGAATAGGCCGTCGTCTTGTTGCCGAGGCAGAGAAGTGGAGTCGAAAGCAGGGAATCACGGTGCTCCGGGTGCGCTCGCAAATCAAGCGGGAGGACGCGCATCGTTTCTATTTGCGCGAGGGCTTCCGCCAGGTAAAAACGTCTGCGGTATTTGAGAAATCGTTGTGATCACCGGCTTCTTAAAATTTCGGCGGTTCCGCTCGTAGCGTCACTGAGCGCTGGTGCGGGGATTTATGCAGCGTGCAACCCATTTGCAGAATCAATACAAACGTGATCGGCAAGATCACCGACGAGTAGTTTGAAGGACCTCTCGAGCACATCAGTTCGAAGCACGAGATTGCTAGCGAATAGGAGCGAGTTATGTCTCGCGATATTACGGCTTCGCCAAAAGGCTGTTTGGTGAACGGAAAATGGCTTTCCAGGGGGCTGGTGACCGAAATCCGCTCGCCTTATGACGGCCGCGTGGTGGGAGCGGTACACCTCGCACATCGGGATGAAGTGGAACTCGCGATCGACGCTTCCGTACGCGCATTCGAAATCACGAAGAAGCTCGGCTCCTTTGAGCGTAAGGCAGTCCTGCAAAATATCGCAGCGATCATTGAGAATCGTCATGAGGAGTTTGCGCGCAGCATCGCTCTGGAAGCAGGGAAGCCAATCAGAACTTCACGCGCTGAGGTCGATCGCGCGGTCTTCACCTTCACCGTTGCTGCGGAAGAGGCAACACGAATCGGGGGCGAGTACCTTCCCTTAGACTGGCAGGAATTCACCGCTGGCCGATGGGGAATCGAAAAACGCTTTCCCCTGGGACCGGTAGCGGCCATTACGCCCTTCAATTTTCCGGTGAACCTCGTTGCGCACAAGATTGCACCTGCGATTGCTGCGGGCTGCACCATGGTCTTAAAACCGGCGCCGCAAACACCGCTCACGGCACTGATGCTGGCCGAAGCAGTCCACGAAGCCGGATGGCCTGCGGGAGCGCTGAATGTGCTTCCGATGTCGAACGAAGAAGCCTCCCTCATCGTCTCCGACGATCGCTTGAAGATGTTGAGCTTCACCGGCAGCGCGACTGTCGGCTGGCAGTTGAACGCAAAGTCGGGGAAAAAGCGGGTTGTACTGGAACTTGGCGGTAATGCCGGTGTGCTGATCCATTCCGATGCTAACGTAGACTACGCGGTCGAGCGTTGCGTCACGGCCGGTTTCAGTTATTCCGGGCAGAGCTGTATCTCGGTGCAGCGCATTCTGGTTCATCGCCCGGTGTACGAACGTTTTCTGGAGAACTTCGTCGCTCACGTCCAAAAGCTGAAGTCCGGTGACCCGCTCGATGAATCGACCGATGTCGGCCCGCTTATCCGTGAACAGGACGCAATTCGTGCCGTGGACTGGGTCGAGCGTGCGTTGCAGGCCGGAGCAAAACTGCTTACCGGAGGCTCGCGCAAGGGATCGGTTGTCGAGCCAACCGTGCTGACAAAAACGACGCCGACCATGGCCGTAAATTGCGAAGAGGTGTTTGCACCCGTCAAGACCGTCGAACCCTACGACGATTTCGACGATGCTATTGCCCAGATCAACGATTCTCGATATGGGCTGCAGGCGGGCATCTTCACCAACGATGCTCGTTTGCTTTTTCGCGCGTACAACGAATTGGAAGTGGGCGGCGTGATCGCCGGCGATGTACCGACATTTCGCATCGATCACATGCCATACGGCGGCGTAAAAGACTCCGGTAGGGGACGAGAGGGATTGCGATATGCGATCCAGGAAATGACTGAGCCCAAGCTGCTGGTAATGAATTTGCAGTAATCCCGAGGCGGGGGACTTACGCGGTAGTCTGTTGCTCCGCCGCTTGCAAGAGCCATCGCTCCATCTGCTCGTGTCCGACTAGTCCGGCTTGCTGAAAAACTAGACGTCCATCACGAAAGACAGCGAAATTCGGAATGCCCTGAACGCGAAATTGTGCTGCCAACTCCGGGTGGCGTTCCGTATCCACTTTCACGACGATTGCGCGCCCCGCGAGATCGGCGGCTGTTTGTGCAACCTCGGGTGCGGCCATTCGGCACGGGCCGCACCATGCCGCCCAGAAATCCACCAGCACGGGAACACGAGCATTGCTGATAATTTGATCGAAAGACTCTCGATCGGCGGCAATCGGCTCGGCCATCGGAGGCAAAGTAGCCTTGCAAGCGCCGCAACGTCCGGTGTCACTCAGATGTTTTGCCGGAACTCGATTCTTCGCACCACATTTCTGACACGAACGGACAATGGCCATGACAGCCTCCCGTTGTGAAGATGCGAAATTAAGAGAAGGGGCGCAGGAAAATGTTCCCCATCTGTTTTGGCTCAGGAGCGGAGCCGTTCCAGAACGGGCGGAAGCAGCCGGAACTGGACTGCTTTTCGGATCCAGCTCAGCACTGTTCTGGGCACGCGTTCCGTCACCCGCGCGAGACCCAGTAACTCGGCGCAATTCACAGCAGGATCGTCATAGGCGAGGGCATCGCCACGAGTGATCAGGACGGGAACTCCGGCGACAAGGTCTTGGCGCAGCACGCGATGTACGAAGATGCGCTCGTCGCGGCTAAACGCCACAATGTCATTTACGTTAACCTCAGGTATTGTTGCCGTTCGAACCTCAACCACGTCACCCGGCCAGAGCGCCGGCAACATGCTGGTTCCTGTCACGCATAGAGATGCGCGTCCGTACGAACGCAATGCTGCTATGAACAGCCGGCATTTCTGGCGATGGTCAGCGTTTACGACAACCTGCGGTTGAAGCGACATTGTGCCTGTGTGGTCTGAACTTTTCCGCAAGCTAGAGCCATTGTCTCGAAGACCTTCTCATGACGGAATGAAGGCTTCTCGTAGGGACGCTTGGCCGGAACTGTCGGCTTGTCGTCGGACTGATTCGAATCACCCACCATACTCTCCGCTCAATCGTGACTTCAGCTTGCTTAAATATATGCTAGCGCCGCCTGCAGGAGTCGCAATTGGCGAGCCTGATTCCGTTGCGCAGCATTACCAGAGCGCTTGAATCTGGACGAGTGGAGCTTGCGCAACTTCTGGTCCAGAACTCATCTCCGCCAGCCCTGCTTTTATCAGAGACTTCTCGCAATCCGCGGATGACGGCCCGCGCATGTCGCCTTCCATATACGCCAGGCCGGGGCAGCGCGTACAGCCAGACACATGATTGCATCCAGAACAGGTGTGCAGATCGCGAACCCGGATGCTGCGAATCTGATTCATCTGCTTGGAGTGCAGCCAGACATCCTCGAGCGACTGCTGGCGTAGATTCCCGCAAGCTACCGGAAACTGCACGCAAGGGAACACATCGCCGTAAGGCGACACGTATACGGAAGTATGCCCCGCGCTGCACGGGACGCTCTCGAGCAGATCGTCCGTGACCGGACCGGAAGGTCTACAGAACTCGTTCACATCTCCAACTAGAGTCGAATCCTGAAAAACTCTCGCAATGTCGGGCTGAGCGATTCGATGCTTCACGACTGACGCGTCGCCGTCCATCTTTGGCGTGATCGTCGGGTCCATGGTGAACTTTACGCCCAGTTCCGCTGCTAGCGTTTGCACTTGGGGATAGTCGACGATATTCGCACGCATCAAGGGGCATGAGATCACCGTGTTCAGTCCCTGATCGCGCAAGAAACGTATCGCTTTAAGGGAACGATCGAGTGATCCGCCAACCTTGGTGATCGCATCATGCACGTCTGCGCGGTGCGAATAAATGCTGATCTGGACTTCGCCGATATGCAGTTCACGCAACCGTTCCGCCTGCTCCGGGCCGATGAGCATACCATTGGTCTTGATTTTGACGGCGAACATCAACGAACGTGCGTAAGTCAGAATTTCAAAAAAATCTTTTCGCAGGAACGGCTCGCCGCCACTAAGAGTAAGAATCAGCGTGCCAGTCGCCGCGGCTTGCTGCAGCACTCGCTTGATCTCATCGGTGGTCATTTCGCCGTGGTCATCGTGGTCGAGATAACAGTGCACGCAGCGTTCGTTGCAGCGGTAAGTAACGTCGAGGTGCAGGCTAAAGGGGATGCCAAGTGAAAGTGCGCGCGCGGTGACTTCGTCCATCAAACTCACAGTTTCGTCTCCGGCGTCGGCAAAACAACCTGCGGATTTCGAGGCAGCGGCTGTTCCGAGACCTGCAGGATGCCGTGCTGCGAACCTTCCCTGACGAATGCCGCGGCGTCCTCCAGTGCAGCATCGAATCCCACTTCGAACTCCGCACACACTTGGTTACGAACAATCTGTTCCAAAGTGCTATCGCCATCCGCGGAATTCCATATGCAACTCGCCACCGCGTTTAACGTGAAGAGACTGGAATCTTCCGGGCTGATCACCACAATTTCGCCGCCCATCATGCGGGCTGCCACTGCCTCGCTGCGCCCTACGTAAAGCGATCTCATGCGACTAGTTTCCATATCTCCGGATTCGGAAGGAATTCCATTTGCCTGACCGGCACGATTCTTATGAAGCGCAACGCCGCCGCGAGTACTCGCTCCAGCCAAAGCGGTTCTTTGGCAAAAAACAGAATATTACGCATTACCGCGTGAAGGGCCGATGATCTAACCATGGCGCTGATGCGATTCAGTGGCGCGTGTCGCAGAATGAACGTCGCGTCCAGCGGTGCCGAGATCGCCTCCCCGGGACGCGCCAATTCGCCATAGAACGGTGTTCCGAATGCACGGTACGCCTCGCCATCCGGCAGCACAAAGGAAATCTCATCGCTGAGAAGATGTACGGAACTCCCGGCCAGCCGGCACATGGTTGTTTTGCCGGAACCGGACGGTCCGGCGAATAGATACGCTTTATTCCCCGTTATGGCGCTTGCCGAGTGGACGAGAAAACCACCGCGTTCGACCAGGAGCAAGGAATATACGACACGCAAAACCGAATCAATCGCATATGGACTCGGCGCCTGCTCGATCCGGCCGCGCCCAGTCTTCATGTTCCAGTCGGCGCGAAAATCTCCGCGACGCATGTAGACAGATGAGCCAGTTGTCTGAACCGCAAGATCTTCGTCGGGATCCTCTGTCATCCGCTGCAAACTGATATCGAATGCCGCTACCGTGTTGCGGGTGCGAGATTGAAATCCGGCGTAACGCTGCTCCAGCAGCTTCAGAAATTGCGGATCGTCTACGCGCAGACAGATAGCCAGACCGCCGACGTCGACCGTAAAGCTGGAGTTCGCGGCGTTGGTTGTCTTGCGCTCGGACTCTCGAGAGCAAAGGCTCGCCATTAAGGGTAGTTGAAGGGTACCCGAGGCCAAAACCTCATTGCAAAGGGAATATGTCGGGACGAACCTGCGTATGCATGGGCGGTGGGCTGATGACAGTTATCCTTATCCATTCACCCCGTCTATGCCGGGCGGCGTAGAATTGTGCCGTTATGAATATATACTTCCTGCGGCATGCAAGCGCCGGGTCTCACAAGGCAAGTCCAGCGGCAGACGAGAAGCGTCCGCTCGACGCAGAAGGAATCGAACAGTGCGGCATGGTCGGCCGCGCATTGGCGGCGATGGATGTGGAAGTCGAGGCGGTGATTTCCAGCCCGTTAAAACGCGCCAGCCAGACGGCTACTCTGGTTGCGCGGGAAATTGGTCATGAGAAGGAAATTGAGTTCTCGGATGCGCTTCGTCCCGAGGCGGACTACCGAGCCTTTCAACAGCTTCTGCAGAATCACGCTAATAAAGATGACATCATGGTCGTAGGGCACAACCCTAACCTGAGCGAGTTTCTTAGCCTGCTGATTACTGATGGTGCCGCGCGTTCCGCTGTGGAGTTGCGCAAAGGTGCCGTCGCCAAGGTTCCGCTCGATGGCAACTCCTGGATGCTGCAATGGTGCTTTACACCAAAGGCGCTGCGTTCCGTTCAGGATGGTGGGGGGGCCAAATCGCGGCCGAAGACCTCTCGGAAGTAGGCTGCTTCCTTCGAGAGACTCCACGACTCCAACTCTGCACCACCGCGTTTCGTTTCCAGCTTTATCAGCACGGTACCATCGTTCACCCGCGCTTTCACTCGCTTTACTGCTCCGCGTCTGCCCTGGTCCAAAGCCCGAGCCATTCTTAGCAGCACGACCGCCCGCGGGATCAGGCTTCGCTGCGACAGTGGCACAGACCGGATGGGACGATCAGTTGTAGAGGGTCTGGTTTTCCCTAGATAACGTGCGATCGCGGCGATGACTCGCCTCTGCTCCGTGGAGTAGCCGAATATCTCCGAGTTGGCGATCAGGTAATAGGTATGCCGGTGCCGCCCAGTACGATTGATAAAGGAACCAGCATCGCTTAGAACTGCGGCGGCCGAAATCCACTCGCGATAATCAGGCGGAAGCCGATGCACCTGCCGCAATTCGTGAAAAAGTTGCAAAGCGAGGTCCTGTACGTGTTCCGCCGTCGACATCTGTACGGCATACTTCGCCGCAGTCTCGCGTAATGCTGCAATTCGTTCCGACTCGATGCGCCGGTGAATGGACGCGCGCCGGTCGTATTCTGCCGCCATCTGCGCAAGCAATCCATCGCGCAATCCCAATGCTGAGTAGCGGAATCCCGGAAGTCCAATCCGCTCGATCAGTTCGCGATAGACAAACGCGCCGGCAATAATGATTTCCGCGCGTCTTGGACCCAGGCCGGGAAGCTTCTTTCGCTGCTCCAGGCTCAGTTTGGAAAGCTTGCTGGTGATTCGGTTCAGCGCAGCACGCGGCACCGTAACAGCCTTCCCATGCTCCACGTCTTCGCGGCCCGCTGCAATCCCGGCCAGCGCAGCCGCTGTCCCTGATGTCGCGATTGTCATTTGCACATCGCCTTTGCGCATTCGCCCGCGCAGCCGCGAGATCTCCTCGGCGATGAATTCCTGCATTCGCTCCAACTGCTTCTTCTTCGGAGGATCGTCGGGCAGAAACTCCTGCGTCAGACGAACGGCGCCGAGCGGCAAGCTGATCATGGACCGAATCTGTCCATCAACCGAGACGGTCACCTCGCAGCTGCCCCCTCCCAGATCTACTAGCATTAACCTTGACGCAGAGATGTGGCCGCGTGAGAGCACGCCCAGGTGGATCAGGCGTCCTTCCTCCAGCCCCGAGATAACCTCAACTCTCCAGCCCGTAACGGAGCGTACCCACTCAACGAAACTGGCGGCGTTTTGCGCGTCACGCAGGGCGCTGGTTGCCACAACTTTAACCTGATCTGCATGAAATGTTTGCGTTGCTTTGTGAAAGCGCCGCAGCACTTTCACCGTCGCATCAATCGCTTGTGGATCGAGAATGCCGGAAGAGAACACTGTGCCGCCCAGGCGTGTGACTTCGCGATCTTCGTGGATCACGCGCAGGCGATGTGTCTCAAGGGCGGCAATTTTCAATCGACAGGAGTTGGCGCCGATATCAACCGCTGCAAAAATTGGCATCTTTGGCTCTGTAGGTGGAGTGGCAGGAAGTTTCGGCGAAACCTGCACCCCTTCCAATGTTTCACGTAAAGTCGTGCCGTCGCAAGCCTTTCATGCCGGCAAGTTCGGCAATGCCAGCAACTTACACGGAATGTATGAGCTCGCTTGCCGCAGACTGCATTAGAGGCGCTCCCATCTGGGTCGAATCGTGCCCAACCTGTTGATAATTAACAATCCGGGAGGTCGCCTCCCAAAATCGAATGGTACAAGCCTCTCATTTACAGTAGCTTAGGATCAATTATTAACGGAGTATTAAATATCGCTCCCCATGCGGGTTTTCGACAGCGCTTCGCTTTACTTCCTCTCGCCGCGCAGTTTAGTCTCTAGGTTGAACGACTGACCAGGAGCAGATTCTGTGACAGAACAGCAACATCGCGAACGCATTTGGATTTCTCCGCAGAAGTTCTGGGCCGTTACCAAGAACATGTCTTCGGAAGAAACCGAGAAGCTAATGGATACGGTTTACAAACTTGCTCAGGAAGAGCGGTTGGATTTGCTCAAGAAGTTTGAATTCATCTCTGTTGGCGACCCCTATCAACGTCGCCAAGCCTGCTGATCTGCAGCAGGCACACCGGCCCGCGGCCGAGTCCAGTCATTCCAGAGTTCATTTTGGCAGGACGAACCGATAGCCTGCACCCCTCACTGTACGCAGGAACTTGGGGTGGTTTGGATCGCGCTCGATCTTGTCCCGTAGCTTGCTGACGTAAACATCCACCGAGCGTGGGCTGACGAAGCGGCTGTTTCCCCATATTGCCTGCAACAGCCGGTCTCGGCTGAAAACTAGCCCCGGCGATCGTGCGAGAAACTCAAGCAGCCGGAATTCGAGCGTGGTCGTCTTCACCTCTTTGTCGCCCACGCGCAGAACCATCGCGGAGAGATCCAATTCGACCTCGCCAAACCGGATTACCGTTCCTGGAACGCTACCGCTCGTCCGCCTGAGCACCGCCTCGATCCGCGCCAACACTTCTCGCGGACTGAACGGCTTCGTAATGTAGTCGTCGGCACCGCACTCCAATCCGATCACGCGGTCGTCTTCGCTGATCCGTGCTGTAATGAAGATCACAGGAATTGAAGCTATTTGCGCAAGACTGCGAATCCTCCGGCAAGCATCCAATCCGCTCTCCCCCGGCAACATGATGTCGAGCAAGAACAGTGCCGGGGGCTCTGCCTGCGCCCGTGCCAGCGCCGGTTCCACCCGCTCGAAAACCGACGCTTCGTAGCCGGCTGCATCGAGGTGAAACTTCAGAAGCCCGGAGATGTCGGCCTCGTCTTCGACGACAAAAATCGACTGCTTCATGCGTTTCCCGGCCCTTAACCGTAAGTTCGTGGCGCGAGTCTGAAACTAGCTTGCGACTGTGAATTCGCGGTTAATGCCATGTAAAAACGCGTTTACAGGAAGCGGTTCACCTGGGTACAGCTCTTGATTTGGAGGTTCGCTTCATCATCCTTTAACCGGTGACACGTATAAATGGCTCGAATGGAGCCGATTTTCGATACCCTGATTCTCTCGGATCTCCACATGGGATCGGAACTCAACCGTGCTAGTGATGCGGTTCGCATGTTAAAGCGCATGCGTTCCAACGGCTGATCTTGCTGGGCAACGTCAAATAATCCTTCAGCGAAGACCATGCCACGCGCATAAGCTGATCTGGCGAATTCCGGTCCATTCAAGCGCTCTTCTTGCTTGAGTGGGGCAGTTCCTTACTTCATTTACGGTCCGTTCTCGACCACCATTTACAATCTTCGGTTGCTTTTTGCGCGGGAGAAATTGTGAAAGTTCTTGTCACCGGGGGCGCCGGATACATCGGCAGTGTAGTCGCGCACGAGCTGGTTAAATCCGGACATCGCGTTGTCGTCTACGATAACCTCAGCCACGGGTATCGCGCCGCTGTTCCGAACCAGGCCGAATTCGTTCAGGCAGACGTCGGCGATAGAAGCGCCATCACGAAGGCACTTCGCGATCACAAAATCGAAGCGGTAATGCACTTCGCCGCCATGATCGAAGTCGGCGAGTCGATGCGCGTGCCCGAACGCTACTTCCAGAACAACACGGCAGCGACCCTGACGCTGCTGGAAGCGATGATTGCGCACCGCATCGATCGCTTCGTCTTCTCCTCGACCGCCGCGCTCTATGGGGAGCCTGAACATACCCCAATCCGGGAATCCGACACGCTCAAGCCAACTAACGCCTACGGTGAGTCGAAGCTGCTGGTCGAACGAATGCTCGACTGGTTCCATCGCATCCATGGCTTCCGCTATGCGACACTCCGCTACTTCAATGCCGCTGGAGCTGCCGGCGAACTGGGTGAGTCGCACGAGCCCGAGTCGCACCTGATACCCCTTGTATTACAGGTTGCGCTGGGCAAGCGCCAGTCGGTTTCTATTTTCGGCAGCGACTATGCCACTCCCGATGGCACTTGCGTCCGCGACTATATCCATCTGCTCGATCTCGCACAGGCTCACCTGCTCGCGCTTAATGCGCTGAGTGAAAGAGATAAGTTGATCTTCAATCTTGGCAATGGACTTGGCTTCAGCGTACGCCAAGTAATCGAGACCGCACGCAAAATTACAGGACACCCGATACCAGCGATCGAGTCGCCGCGGCGCTCCGGAGATCCGGCAGTTTTGGTTGCCAGTTCCGAAAAGATTCGCTCCGAATTGAATTGGCAGCCACGGCACGCTGGCCTTGAAGACATCATCGGCAGCGCGTGGGAGTGGCATCGCAAGCACCCGAACGGATATAAGAAGTAAGAAGTCGGAAGTCAGAATTGGCGAGTGACCGGAGAGCTGCGATACCAACAGACCTGATCGACTGAAAGACTTACATGCTGAATACACTTCGAAGCACGTGCTGCATTGTTGGCGGCGGTCCGGCAGGGATCATGCTGGGCTACCTTCTAGCCCGCAAAGGCGTCGAAGTCACCGTCCTTGAAAAACACAAGGACTTCTTTCGGGATTTTCGCGGCGATACCGTTCATCCCTCAACCCTGGAGGTTATGTACGAACTCGGGATTCTCGAGGACTTTCTGCGCGTACCTCATCAGGAACTCCACCAACTCGTCGGTACGGTGGGAGGTTTCACTTTCAAAGCGGTCGATTTACGTCATGTCCCCATGCACTGCAAGTTCGTTGCACTTATGCCGCAGTGGGACTTTCTGAACTTCCTTTCGGAGAAAGCAAAAGGCTATCCCAACTTCGCACTGCGTCTCGAGCATGAGGTCACCGGATTGATCCAGAGCGATAGCCGCATTTCCGGCGTCATCGCCAATACTCCCGGCGGTCCCATAGAAGTTCAGGCCGACCTTATAGTCGGCTGCGATGGTCGCAATTCCATCGTGCGCCGGGCGGCAGAATTGCCGGTGCTGGAGTTCGGAGTGCCGATCGATGTCTTGTGGTTTCGTATTGGCCGTAGCGGTGACGATCCCGAGCAGCTTTTCGGCAACATCAATTACGGCAGCGTGCTCGTCCTGATCAATCGCGGAGATTACTTCCAGTCTGGTCTAATCATCCGCAAAGGATCGTTTGAAGATATAAAGCGGGAGGGACTCGAAGCCTTTCGCCGCAACGTCGTACGCATTGCGCCATACCTTGCCAGCCGTGTTCACGAGCTGCAGGACTGGAACCAGATCAAATTGCTCACCGTGCGGCTGAACCGCTTGCGTCGTTGGTACGTTTCCGGTCTGCTGTGCATTGGAGACGCGGCACACGCCATGTCGCCTGCAGGCGGCGTAGGTATCAATCTCGCCATTCAGGATGCGGTCGCGACTGCAAACGTGCTCTCCGGAGCACTACGGGAGCGCCGCGTGACGGAAAGCCTCCTTGCGCGGCTTCAATGTCGCCGCGAGTTTCCCACGCGGGTTACACAGGCAATGCAGGCAAATGCTCACAAGGCCTTGGAGGCATTGTTCCGCAATCCCGGTCCCGTGAAAGCACCGTGGCAACTGAAGGTGGCCGTAAAGATTCCGGGCATCAGCCACGTGCTCGCGCGTGCTGTGGGAGTGGGCGTCCGTCCGGAACATATCGCAGGGGCGCGCCGTAGCCGTGCCTACCGCAATGATCGTATGGCTAAGTTTGCGATTGCCCTTGGTGTTGCCGGCGGTTTTCTGAGCGTATTGGTCATGCGCCGGAAGCCAGCAAGTTAGTTGTTAGTTACTGAAGAACTGAATGACCGAATGACTCATGACTGAAACATTTCATCCCGGAGGATCGATGCGCACACTTCGAAGTTTAGTTGTCGTTGCTGTAGTCGTTGCTGTAGCCGCAATTTCTTCTGCCCAACTTACCCCAGAGGAGCGCGCCGCGGTGCTGATCGCGCAGGGTTATGATGTCATTCCCAACATCATTTACGGAACCGCCAACAACTATCAGCTCAGGCTCGATGTCATGCGTCCGCACGCGGCGAAGGCTCCGACCCCCGTGGTCATGGTGATCCACGGTGGTGGCTGGGTGGCCGGTAGCAAAGAAGACCGTGTACTCGAAGGACTTCCTTACCTTCAGATGGGCTTCGCGGTCGTAAATGTCGAATACCGTCTCGGACCGGTTTCGCTGGCTCCGGCCGCCGTCGAAGACTGCCTTTGCGCGTTGCATTGGGTTGCGCAGAACGCCGCCAAGTACAACTTTGACGTGTCGAAAATCGTCGCCAGCGGTGGTTCCGCAGGAGGTCACCTTGCGCTCACTACGGGAATGATTCCCTCGTCGGCGGGACTCGACGCGCAGTGCGCGTCGGAGAACAATGGCTGGGGCACTCCTGATATGAAGCCGCTGCCCAAGGTGGCGGCGATCGTCAATTGGTTTGGCATTACCGATGTCGGCGACATGCTGCATGGCCCGGACACGCGCTCCTATGTCATTTCGTGGTTCGGTTCCCAACCGGATCGCGACGAAATTGCCCGTCGCGTGTCACCGATCAACTACGTTCGTGCGGGACTGCCACCGATCATCACCATTCACGGCGATCACGACCCGCTGGTCCCATATTCCCAAGCGGTTCATTTACATCAAGCACTCGACAAAGCCGGCGTACGCAACCAACTGCTGACCATGCCTGGAGCCGGACATGGCGGCTTCACCGGCGAGCAAATGTTAAAGGGATATGAAGCAATTAAAGCTTTCTTGCTCGGCGCCGGAATTGCGCCGGTGAAGTAAACCCAAGGAGGTGTCGTTCAGAAACGATAGACGCGGGCAGCATCCGACAAGATGTAGAGCTAAACTGCCAAATCACTGCTATTTCAGCAGTCCGAACCCGACTGCAGCTGCGGCGAACAGTAGCAGAAAAATAGAAAGCGACGGCAAGGATGGGAATCCTAGAAGTCGCCCCCTCGCGCGAGCCGGTTTTGCTAAGCCCTCGCGCTGCAAATTTTCCTGGATGCCGTCCCAAACCTTGGGGCTGGGATCATGCATTGGCAATAAAAGTTTGGCCTGTTCGGCAATATACCGGAGATCCTGCACCAGGTCGGAGCAGACGTCACACTCTCGCAGGTGCGCTTCTTCCTCGGCATTGCCGCCAGACTCGATGATGTAGGGCAGAACCTTCTGAAATTCTGCGCAGTTCATAACTTCCTCTCTCTGAAACACCTTGATCTCCTCAGCGCTTGGCGGCCTTTTCGGCTCTGCTGGTCTTAAGGAGATCGCGCAACTTCATTCGGGCTTTGTGCAACTGAGACTTGCTGTTGCCGATCGAGCAGCCCATCATTTCGGCAATTTCGTTGTGTTCGTATCCCTCAATGTCATGCAATACAAAGATGATGCGATAGCCCGGCGGAAGGCTTTCGATAGCGCGTTCTAAATTGACGCGATCGATCGATCCTGCCAGAACATTGTCACGGGCGCCAATATCTTTTCGCGGACCGTCCTCCTGCTGCGGTTCCATGGTCTCCTCGAGCGAAACCTCGGGTAGACCTTTCTTTCGCAAGTGCATCAGCACCACGTTCACTGCCAGCCGATGCAACCACGTGGAAAAGGCGGACTCGCCCCGGAACGTCGCGATCTTGCGATAGAGCTGCAGGAAAGCTTCCTGGGTAAGGTCCTCGGCCTCGGCGGTGTTGCCGGTCATTCGCAGGCACAACGAATAAACCCGCCGTTTATGCAGCCCGTAAAGCAGTTCAAAACAGACGGCATCGCCCTGCTTGGCTCGATCGATGGCCTCCGCTTCGGACATCCCTGGCGCTACTTGTTTTCTCGCTGTAGTCAAGGTACGAGCCGGCATAATTGTGAGATGCAGCTAAGTGCCTGAATGTTGTAAGACAGGCCCCAGTTTCTTCACAAAAGTCGGTATCCAGACATCAGAAGCCAACCGGAGCACTTTGGTTGCTTTTGTGGCGCGGATGCCCTCGTATGCGGAGTCTTGTTCGGAATGACAGTAATCACCCTTTTGCCGTGATCGTCTCCAGCCCATGTCCGTGAGGTCCGGTTTCGCGCTGTCGGAGAAGTAATGCCAGCACCAGCCCGATGCAGCCCAAAGTTGTCAGAATTTTCAGCATTGGCAGGTAGCCCGCAGGATTCGATGCGCTTGCGCCTGCCAAGTCATTGGCTCTGCCTAATCCCCAATTCAGACCGGCCATGCCCATATTCTCGATCATGGTCATCAGTCCCAGGGCAGTTCCGAGCGTCCGTTGTGGCACGAGGTACGCCACGGATGGCCAGATGATCGCCGGTACAAGAGTAAATGCGAGTCCGAGCATTGCCATGGGAACATAAAGACTGACGTTGGTGTATGCCATCATCAGAAACACCGGGATAAGCAGCAATGTTCCGAGCAACATGATGGTCGCGCGACGCCCTACTTTGTCGGAGTACAGGCCGATGATCGGCGTGCCAATCATCGTGAACCCGGTCAGCACGCTCAGCAGAAATCCGCCCAGTTGAAGCGACGTCCCCTTGGCGTCGACAAAGTATTTCACCGCGAAGGTCTCGAACGGAAAGATTGCCGAGTAGAAGACGACGCAAAGACCTACCACGTACCAATAGGACAGACTGAAATTCTTGAGATCAGAGAAAACGATTTTGTCCGCTTCACCCGCTTGCCCGAGAGAGAATCTTCGTTCGGCGCGAAGTTCCAGGATCCAGTAAACAACCGGACCTATTACGCACAACGTAACAAAACCAACTCCGATGAGCCACGGGAGCTGCCAGTTGCTGTAAGCGCCCTTTGCCCAACTCGGTGAATTCTGCGCGAGCCAAGTGCCGCCGCGCGCAAACGTCAGGTTCACTCCAAGCGCGAAACTCAGCTCTTTCCCTTTGAACCACTTCGCCACTGCAGCGGTGCAGGCGACAATCAGCGACTCGGCGCCCATGCCAAACACGAAACGGCCCGCAGCCATCAAGGGAAACTTTGCGCCAAAGGCGGTCATCAGTGAGCCGATCAGGCAGATCACGCCGAACAACAGCAGTCCCCGGCGGACCCCGACACGATCAATAAGAATTCCGCCGATTAAAACCGTTGCGATGGGCGCAATGGAATAAAAGGAGTTCAGTAGGCCAATATTCTGATCAGTAAAGTGGAGTTGCGCCTGAAGGAGTTTGGCGAGAGGTTCGAGCGCATCGTAGAAGTAGTAATTGCCGAACATCGCCAGGCTGACGAAGCACAAGACAATCCAGCGATAAGCACGAGAGGGTTCAGGACGAGTTTGCGTCTGCGAAGAAGCGGCAGGCGCGTTAGTTGATTCAGCCATTCAGGGGACCTCGTGGCGTGGGCCAGAGCTTCGCGCAACAACCTGTCCTTTGCTTTTGCTCAGGGCTGGCGTGGCGCTAGAACATATTTGGTGTTAGCGACAGGGAAGCATATCAGAGGCGACTAGCTTGTGCTCTACCTGGCTCCGTGGCACGTAGAAGCGTGCGGGCCTTATCGCTACCTGCAGAGGACATTCTGACTCCGGTCATTCCGAGCCGACTCATCAGCGCGGAAGCCTCATCCGCGCTACGCAACTCCTTCACGCCTTCAACTCCAGTGTTTGCAGGAACCACGGCTTCTTCCTCGCCTGGATTGCCTGCTCGAATCCCGACGCAATCTTAATCAGCTTCGGCTCGCTCCATGCACGGCCAAAGAACGAAATCCCCACAGGTAATCCGAAGAGCATCCCGGCCGGAACGTTGATGTTCGGATATCCTGCAACTGCCGCGAAATTCGAACTGCCACCTGGCGCGTGGTCGCCATTCACCAGATCCGTCGTCCATGCGGGACTGCCGGTAGGCGCGACCAAGGCATCAAGTTGCAGGCGATCCATTACTGCATCGATCCCATCACCGCGCGAGAGCTGCTGGTTCTTTGCCAGGGCATCGATGTACTCGGTCTCAGTCAGCGGTCCTTTTTCCTGCGCCTTGAGGAAGATGTCCTGTCCGAAATACTTCATCTCCTGCTCGTGATGGCGGTCGTTGAAGTCGATGGCATCTTTCAATGAATGGATTGGCGCGCTCGGGCCAAGCCGTGCCAGGTACACCGCGAGATCGGCCTTCAACTCGTACTGTAGAACCTTAAGCTCGGTGTCATCGAACTTGCCGAATGTGGGGATGTCGACCGGATCGACGACGGCCGCGCCTGCGCGCTTCATCTCGTCGATCACCTCGTTTATCAGCCTATCGACGTTCTCGCTGAAGCCGAAATACTTGCGCACGATCCCGAGGCGCGCACCCTTCAGGCCGAGAGGGTCGAGAAACCGCGTATAGTCGGACCGGGATTTGCCACGGCTGGCGGCAGTTGCAGCATCTTCCGCATCGACGCTAGTGATCGCGCCCAGCAGGATCGCGGCATCGCGAACCGTGCGCGCCATCGGGCCGGGCGTGTCCTGGCTGTGCGAAATCGGCACGATTCCCGAGCGGCTCGCAAGACCGACCGTCGGCTTGATGCCAACAATCCCGTTCGCCGATGACGGGCAGACGATCGATCCATCGGTTTCGGTACCGATCGCAACGGTGCAGAGGTTCGCAGAAACGGAGGCGCCGGAGCCGGAACTCGATCCGCAGGGATTGCGGTCGAGCGCATACGGATTGCGCGTCAGCCCGCCGCGACCGCTCCAGCCGCTCGTCGAATGACTCGAGCGAATGTTAGCCCATTCGCTCAGGTTAGTCTTGCCGAGAATGACTGCGCCTGCCGCGCGCAGCCTCTGCACGATGAACGCATCTTTCGGCGGTTTGGCGCCGACTAGGGCCAGCGATCCCGCAGTCGTGGCCATGCGGTCGGCAGTATCGATATTATCTTTGATCAGCACCGGAATGCCGTGCATCGGCCCGCGCGAGCCTTTTGACTTGCGCTCGCGGTCGAGTTCGTTGGCGATGGCGAGCGCCTCGGGATTTTGCTCGATGATGCTGTTGATCGCCGGACCATGCTTGTCGACCGCGACGATGCGATCGAGATATTTCTGCACAACTGAATGCGCGGTGTATTTACCGGATTCCATGCCCTTTTGCAGATCGCCAATGGTGACCTCATCGAACTCGAATGCCGCGACAGGTTGGGACTCGTTCTGCGCTTCGGCCGTGCGTGTTGACGAAAGTGCGGGAGCCAGGGCAGCCGCGCCGGTGTACGCGGAGGTCTTAAGGAATTGTCGTCGTCCGAGATTGTTGGAATCGATTGCCACGCGCATCTCCGGAGGGTGAGTTGCCGAATCGGACCACGATAGTAGCAGAGAAGCTTTCGCTTTTGTCATCCCAAGCGTGCGCGAGGGATCTGCAGTTGCTGTTTGTGTGGAGGGGACATTCCTGTCCGCCCGACCGTGTAGCGGCGCTTGTGGTTAGTTTGGTGCCCACGTTCGCGAAGCTAACACGGGCCAGCCGTCTCGCAGACACACACGTAGACGGGCGCGTAAGCATGGCTGGTCCAGTGTGAGTTTCCCCGTTCTTCCTACCGGATATGGGTCAGTTACGTAGATATGTGTTCAGTTGTCTTCACTCTGGGTGGCGCTCTCCAACATCCCTGCCTATGCTCTGCTTGGATTGTAATCGAAGTGTTGCGGCAACTATCCACTCGAGCCCAGGTTAGCCAAAAAGAACGCGAACCTGTGGTACCACCCAGCACTCTTGTTATGCTTGTGGCATGCAGGTGCGGGTTCTCTTCTTTGGGGCGCTTCGGGACTGGAGCGGTTGTGCCAGCGATTCTCTTTCTTTACCCGAAGGTGCCACGCTCGGCGACGTGGTCTCGCATTACGAGCAGCGCATCCCTAAGCTGAAGCAGTTCTTGCCCTCGATAGCCCTGTCATTGAATCAGCAGTATGCCCAAACGGATTCCGTTCTCCACGATAAGGACGAAGTGGCGCTGCTGCCCCCGGTGAGTGGCGGGAATTCTGCCGCGGAGAGAGAGATTCTTCCGCAGCGAGGGTTCTTAGTGCGCGAGCGGATACTTACGGACGAACTGGCTCGTGCTCTGCGGCGGCCTGAGGATGGCGCAGTCGTCGTCTTCGAGGGCGTGGTTCGCAACAATACTCGTGGACGCCTGACTTTATACCTGGATTACGAGGCGTACGAGGCAATGGCCGCGCAGGAGTTGCACAAGCTTGCCGTTCAGGCGTGCGAGAGGTTCGCAGTGCGCGAGGTGCAGATCGTACACCGGCTAGGGCGAATGGAGATCGGCGAAACGAGCGTGGCGATCATCGTCTGTTCGGCGCATCGGGGAGCTGCGTTCGACGCGTGCCGCTGGACTATCGATACTCTGAAAAAGATTGTTCCGATCTGGAAGAAGGAGTACTTCGAGGATGGCGCTGTTTGGGCTGATGGCGAGCCATTTCCCGATGAGATTCGCGCGAGTGTCAAGGAACACGCCAAAAATGGAGTAGATTGAAGAAGGCTCTACAACTCACAGTCTTCGCTCTGATCGCGATTCTTGCCGTCGCGCAGGACGCGCCTGTGAAGTATCCGCGTCCGCCGATCAAGGGCAGCCAGCCGCCGCCAAAGCCAAATCAGCCTGCCGCTCAACCCAACAATTCCGGTGATCCTCCTGCGAGCGACCAGACGTACAAAGTCGACGTCAAGCTGGTGAGCGTTTATGTCACCGTACAGGACCAGCACGGGTCGCCAGTTGGCGGCCTGACCAAGGATGACTTCAAGGTCTTCGAAGATGGCGTGCCACAAAGCATAGCGGTGTTCGGACGCGAATCGGAGCTGCCACTGTCGATTCTGCTCTCCATCGACGCCAGCCTGAGCACCAAGAAGGACATGCACCTGGAACTGGATTCCGCGCGCAGGTTCGCGCACGACATTGTACGGCCTAATGACCGGCTTGCAGTGTTCCAGTTTTCCGAGCGCGTCGATCAGCTTACGGGATTCACCTCGAACGAGCGGCAGATCGATGAAGGTATCGCGCGGGTGCATACCGGTGCGGCGACGGCGCTCTACGATGCGATTTACCTGGGTGCACGCGCGCTGCAGGGACGGCAGGGCAGGAAGGTGATGGTTGTCGTCACGGATGGCGGCGACACCATGAGCCAGGAGGATTACCAGACTGCGCTGCGAGCGGCGCAACAGGCCGAGGTGATGGTGTACAGCATCATCATCGTGCCTATCGAATCGAGCGCCGGACGCGACATTGGCGGAGAGCATGCGCTGATCCAGATATCAAATGACACCGGCGGTAAGTTTTTCTATGCCAGCGGCATAGCTCAACTGGATGACGCCTTCCACAAAGTGTCGGAGGAACTGCGCACGCAGTATCTGCTGGGCTACTACCCTGTGAAACGGTTTGCCGCATCGGACTTCCGGCGCCTTGAGGTAGATGTGAAACAGGACACGCCGGCAGGACCGCTGCAGGCAAGGCATCGTACGGGGTATTACACATCGAAGGATGAATGACGGTAAGCAATTGGCACTCATTCAGTCCATAAAACATACATGCGTCAGCCAGCGAGGGTTTAAGTAGTAGCTGAACGGCTACTGCTGATTGCTGATTGCTGAATGCTGATTGCCGTGTAGAATGAGGAACATGAGCTTCCGAGCGCCTGTCAATCATCATGGAAAGAAGACCAAGTCTCCGCCACCCGAGGACACTTTTGAAGAGGTCGGTTTCTTAAAAGCATTGGGCGAAAAGCAGAAGCCGGTCACCGTTAAACTGATGGACGGTGAGACCGTTCGCGGTTGGGTCGAGTATTACGACAAGAACATGATCCGGCTTACGCGTGAAGGCGCACCCAATCTGTTTATCTTCAAGCATGAAATCATGTACATCGCGGAAGAAGGACAGGCACGCCGGCGATAATCTGAGAAACTGAAGATCGCTGAACTCACACATCCACGCAGAGGATATGTGGGGTACCCGCCACCCATGAGCACCGAAAACAAATTCGAATTCCTGCCTGCAATGGAGGAAATTGCGCGGGAGGCGGGAGCCCTCCTGATGGACCGCTTCCGCAAACGGATCGGATTTGAGTACAAGGGCGACGTAGATCTGGTGACGGAGGCAGACCGCTCTTCGGAAAAGCTGATCATGCAGCGTATCGTGGAGCGTTGGCCTGGACACGATCTCTTCGGAGAAGAGGGGACGCGTACCGCAAAAGGCAGTGAATACCGGTGGTATATCGATCCGCTGGACGGGACGACAAATTTCGCGCACGGGTTTCCGGTGTTTTGCGTATCCATGGCGCTGGAACGTCGAGGGGAGCGCATTGCAGCCACGATTTACGATCCCACGCGCGACGAATTGTTTGCTGCAGAGAAGGGAAGCAGTGCGTGGCTGAATGGGAAGCGCATTCATGTCTCAAAGGTGGGGAACCTCCACGAGTCTTTAAATGCAACGGGATTTCCGAGCCATAAGCGGCATGCGAATCCGAACATTTACTTCTACCACGTGATCACGCTGAAGACGCATGGAGTGCGGCGCGCTGGATCGGCAGCGCTTGATCTCGCATCGGTTGCCGCGGGACGTCTGGATGCGTTCTGGGAGTTCAATCTGAATTCCTGGGACACCGCAGCCGGTGTTCTGCTGGTGCAGGAAGCCGGTGGCGTCGTCACACGCTTTGACAATTCTGCGTGGCGGCTATCGAGTGAGGAAACGCTGGCCAGCAACGGGTTAGTCCATCAGTCGTTTCTCGATCTATTTGACGGAATCTTTTCCGGCCGTGAACTGGAAGGGCTGCCCAGCCCAATGGTATACCAGGGACGGTAACGGCACATCCCGCCGCCGGCGAATTTGCCATCCGCAGTGAAAACCTGAGATGCTTTTCGTCACCAATTAATGGCCCGGAGTCCAACATTGAAACGTTTAACCATGCTCCTGATTGCGGTGATTTCAAGCGCTTTGGTTTCGGCGCAGAGTCAGAAATCGGTTGCCGAGCGCCTCGGCTATCCTGCCAATTCGCGGCTGCTAGTCATCCACGCTGACGATTTGGGCATGATGCACACGGTGAACACCGCTATCGAAGAAGCGCTCGAGAAGGGCTGGGTCACTTCGGCAAGCATCATGGTTCCATGCCCTTGGTTTCCTGAGGTCGCGGAATGGGCGAAGGCACATCCGAATGCCGACTTGGGTATTCACATTACGCTCAACGCTGACTGGACCACGTATCGGTGGCGACCGGTTTCTGGGCAGGGCAAGGGTTCTAGCCTGTTGGATAAAACCGGTTATCTACCATTGCTGACCGAGTATGTCGACAGCCACGCGAAGATGAGCGATGTGGAGACCGAAGCGCGGGCGCAGATTGATCAGGCGCAAGCTGCCGGCATTCGACCGTCCCACCTTGATCCGCACATGGGAACGATTGCCAGCACGGCGGATCTGCTGGGTGTCTATGTAGGCCTGGGTAATCACTACAAGCTTCCCGTGTTGCTGGAGCCGAAGTCCGGCCGTGGCATCAATGCAGGCAATAACATGCCGGTTGGGATTGACGGTTTTTTTAGTACGACGCAACTGACGCGAGGATCGGTGCTCGTCGATCGCATCCTGCAAATGATGCCGGGAGTGCCGCAGTCGCAATGGTTCGATGCGTATAAGAAAATGCTGGCACCGCTGCCACCGGGCACTTATGAACTAATCGTTCATCTCGCGCACAACGACGCCGAGATTCAGGGGGCAACGGCGGACCATCCAGATTGGGGTGGCCAGTGGCGGCAGAACGATCTGGACACAGTCAGCAATCCAGAGTTTCAGAAATTCCTGAGAGATCAGGGCTTCATCCTGGTCACGTGGAAACAACTGTCAAGGGCACTTTCTCAATAAACGATCAGAGAGCGCTGAATTCCACCCAAGCCTTGGTTGAGCCGAAATCCACATTGAGCTCGCATTTCGTCGGAGCGATATGCCCGAATGTGACGCGCAACTCAGGGGCCTTGTGCTTCAGCTTGGCGATGGTCATTGAGGCACGTGCCAGGTCATGCTGCCGATCGTATTGACGATCGACGTCGACGTTCTTGCTTACGATGAGCGTCCAATCCTTTTTGCCGGGAACAAGATACATCGTGTATGCACCGACAGCGAGAGACTGATTGCCAATGGTGAGGCTGCTCTCGGTAAACAAGGTGATGGCGGCTCCTCCTGGAGCCCATACTTTATCTTGCGGGAGGTTGCTTGTGGCCTCGACGGGGATGTATCGGGCGCTGACCTGCTTTCCATTGTCGAGCGTGCACGTTGTGGTGCCAGACTGCCTCTCCTCGATCTGGGCGCTGGCGGATGAGGCAAAGAATGCTACCGTCAGGCATGCAGCGAGCAGGAGCGCAGCAACCCGAGAAAGATCACCGATGCGCTGGGGTACTTTAGAGTGATTCTGTTTCATTAGCTAGGCCTCGTGCGTCCTCAGGACGCCTAAAATTTGGCGGCGGGTGCCTAAGTCATTCCGATTGCGACCAATAACAATCCGATCAACAGCACGTTGAGGACTCCGAAGAGTACCAGCGCGAACGGGTTCCACAATATTTGCGTGTGAATGGGGTTTACGACTGGCCGCATAACGCCTCCTCCAAAAACCGAGACGTTCTAACCCATAATAAGGCTAGTGCGGAATTGAACCGAAATCAGTGACTGAGATCACGCGACCTTAGGCGTGTGCCTGGACATGGACCTTCCTGGGAAGGAGTTCACCAATGCGGCGGATTTCGGCTCCCACGCCTCGGAACTTCTCTTCGATTCGTTCATAGCCGCGGTCAATGTGGTAGACGCGGTCAATGATGGTCTCGCCCTCGGCTACCAGTGCCGCGAGTACGAGAGAGGCCGAGGCACGCAGGTCGGATGCCAGCACTGCAGCGCCGCTTAGAGGAGTCCGGCCGCGGATGATGGCGCGGCGTCCTTCGATCTTGATACTCGCCCCCATGCGCACGAGTTCCTGCGCATGCATGAACCGATTTTCAAAGATGTTTTCTGTCACGATCGAACTGCCATCGGCCTGAGTAACCAATGCCATGTACTGCGCCTGCATGTCGGTGGGAAAGCCCGGATACTCTTCGGTGACTATGTCGGAAGCCTTCAATCCGCCGAGACTGAGAACGCGAACGGATTCGCCATTGCGCGTAACCTTTACGCCCACTTCTTCGAGCTTGTTCAGCAGCGAGGTGAGGTGATTAGGGTCACAGTTGGTAACCATG
This sequence comes from Terriglobia bacterium, assembly GCA_021324365.1. Lineage (GTDB taxonomy): Bacteria > Acidobacteriota > Terriglobia > Terriglobales > Acidobacteriaceae > JAJPJE01. The sequence continues at coordinate 30,628 of JAJPJE010000012.1, forward strand.
AGATCGCCGCCGGAAATGGCGCCGGCAATGATGAAAGTACCGGCTTCAATTCGATCTGGGATGATGCGGTGTTTCGCACCGCGCAACCTGGCGACCCCTTTTACTTTGATGGTGGAGGTGCCTGCGCCCTCGATTTTGGCGCCCATCTTAATGAGCAGGTCGGCCAGGTCTTTGACTTCCGGCTCGCGAGCACAGTTCTCTATCAGCGTTTCACCTTCCGCAAGTACCGCTGCCATCAGCAGATCTTCGGTGCCGGTCACAGTGATTTTGTCGAAGACGATGTGGCCGCCCTTGAGGCGGTCGGCACGGGCTTCAACGTATCCGTGTTCCTGCGTGATTTTGGCGCCGAGTTTTTCCAGTCCCTTGAGATGAAGATCGATGGGACGGGCGCCGATGGCGCAGCCGCCGGGAAGAGAGACGTGAGCGCGTCCGAATTTGGCAACCAGTGGACCAAGAACGAGAGTCGAGGCGCGCATGGTTTTTACCAACTCGTAGGAAGCTTCAGGGGTGTTGAGATTGCGGCAGTTGATGGTGGTGCGATGTTGCGCGCGTCCGTAACCGAGTTCCACCTCGGCGCCCATGGCGACCAGCAGTTTGCGCTCGGTCTCAATATCGCGCACCTGCGGGATATTTTCGAGGATAACCGGCTCTTCTGTGAGCAGGGCCGCGGCCATGGCCGGAAGGGCTGCGTTCTTGGCGCCACTGATTCGGACCGTCCCCAACAGGGGATTGCCGCCGCGAATAACGAACTTATCCATTCAACCGCCTTATGAAAGCAATGTTCATTGTACGGAAAAATCTTGCCGGGAAATCAGAACCGAGGTGCATGGACGCCGGAAAAAACACCTAGACTATTTCCAATGGAGGTTCGTCGAAGAAAAATTTTCCGGCAAACCAATCCCTCCCGACTAGAGTCGGCTCGATGTGCCCAAAACAACGAACTTGCTTTGGCGCGGCTGAAGCGGCGCTCCTTCGAGGCAACTTCGCGGCAAATCTTTCCGCCGTTTCTAGAGCTGCGCCCCTTTTAATCCACTCGCGTTTCTAATAATCTCGATTGCTTTTCGCACTTGGCCACCAGAGGCATTGAGTGCGCGCTCAGCCTCGGCCTTCGAGGCGGAGGTCTTTAGCATCACCAGCGCTACCGGAATCCGGCCGCTTGCCGTCTTCAGGGCATGTGCCGCTTTCTCATGATTCACACCAGTGACTTTCTCGACTATCGTGATACCGCGTTCGCGCAGCTTCTTATTGCGGGGCAGAACGTTTACCATCAGATTGTCATAGACGTAGCCGAGACGGACCATCGCGCCAGTGCTGATCATATTCAGCACCATCTTCTGCGCCGTGCCGGCCTTCATGCGCGTTGAACCCGATAACACTTCGGCGCCGACATCGACGACGATTGCAAGGTCGGCGACCTCCTCGAGTGGTGATTTGGCGTTGCAGACGACGGCGACGGTCCTGGCGCCCTTCTTTTTTGCATAGGCGAGCGCTGCCAGGGTGTACGGCGTTCGGCCACTGGCCGCAATACCGATGACCACATCTTTCTTACTGGGCTTCTGCCGGGCGATGTCTTTTTGACCGAGGTGGAGAGAGTCTTCTTCGTCTTCGACAGCCGAGTACAGCGCCTTCTTTCCGCCGGCGATAAGGTGCAGCACCTGCTTGGCACTGATGTCGAAAGTTGGCGGAATCTCGGCTGCATCAAGCGCGCCCAGACGTCCGCTGGTTCCGGCACCGACGTAAATGAGGCGACCAGCGTTCGCGAGAACGCCGGCAACGAGATCGATTGTCTTTGCGATCTCCGGTAATGCCTGAGTGACGCAGTCAGCCACTTTACGGTCTTCGCGATTGATGACCTCTGCAATTTCAAGGGCCGTCATCTCGTCTAGATGAAGTGTGCGAGGATTCTGCTGTTCGGTAACAAGCTTCGACAGATCCGAATCGCGCAGCTTCGATTTCATGCCCTGTCTCACGACTGGAGAGCCTCGACGATCGCATCGTGAAAAGCTGGGCGAATCTCTTTGATTTTCTGCGAACTGCGGTCGGGCCACGTGCGGTTCGTCAGAAGAATAACGGCGAGTTGCCTTTGGGGGTCGATCCAGAGCGAAGTACCCGTGAAACCGAGATGTCCGTAGGACTCCGGCGAGAAGTATTGCCCGGATTGTGAAGGCGCAGTGGGTTTATCCCAGCCGAGAGCGAAGCGCGTGCTCCCGGGATAGGTGTGGTCCTGAATGGTGAATCGCTCGGTGGTGTCGTGCGAGATCAGGCCGCAGCCCCCGGCCAGCATGCATTGAGCGAAGCGAGCGAGATCGCCAGCGGTCGAGAAGAGTCCCGCATGCCCGCCGACACCGCCGAGGATCCAGGCGTTTTCGTCATTTACCGCGCCTTGCACGATGCCGTTGCGGAAATCGCGGTCTTCTTCGGTGGGCGGAATACGGGCCAGCCAGTTTGTTTGCGGGCGAAACATCGTTTCTTCCATTCCGAGTGGACGAAAAACCTCGCGCACGCAGAAGGAATCGAGACTCTCGCCAGCCAGGCGCGACAGAATCTCGCCCACAAGAATGAAGCCGATGTCGCTGTACTCAGTGGCTCGCCCGGGATCGTGTACGAGAGGCACTCTAGCGGCTCCGGCCAGCAGCCTGTCACGCGTGTGAAAGCGAAGGAAAAGACGCTCGTAGGCCGGCAGTCCCGAAGTATGGGTCAGGAGCATGCGCACCGTGACTTCCGCCCGGCGGTGGTCTTCGCCCGCGAATTCGGGCAGAAGGCCCACCACGAGGGAATCGAGATGCAGGGCGCCGCGATCGAACAGAAGCATGGCCATCGCTGTTGTGGCGACCACCTTGGTGAGCGAGGCGAGGTCGTAGATGGCGTCGCGGGAAACGCGAGTGGCATTTCTCTCATAAGAAAAACGACCGGTGCCGTGGAGCGCTACAAGCTTACCGCCATGGACGATCGCAAGCGACGCGCCAGGGAAAGCCTTGGCTGCGATTGCCTGCTCAAGGATGGCAAAAGCCCGCGAAAAACGACGCTCCTGTCCATCGAACGCCGGGGTCAACAGCTCTGGGGTGATTCGAGTCATCGGTAAGGATCGCTGCTCGGTAAAGAAACTTCTCGTATAGCAGAACATCGCTCGCGGAGCAAAACAATGCCGTCGCTGTTACCGAAGTATGCACTCCAAAAGTTGGGGGAGCACTTTTCCCGGAGCCGAGGGGATATGCTGGTACGTCAGCAAATTTGCCAAGTTTGGTTGATCATAGAATGCGACTGCGCGATCGGGCAGAAATCCGGCTCTTCTTCTTTCTCATCTTTATAGCCGCAAGTTGTTACGCACAGGTTTCGGCTGCGGGTTCATCATCGGCGACAGTCAATCGCTTTGCCGCACTGGATCAGATCCTGGAAAAGGCGGTTCAGCAGCAAAATCCGCCAGGCGTGGTGGTACTCGTCTGGCATAACGGCGAGACAGTGTATCGGAAAGCATTCGGGTATCGCAGTCTGGAGCCGCAACGCGAGCCGATGACGATGGACACGATCTTCGACATGGCGTCGCTGACGAAATGCATGGTGACGGCAACGGGGATCATGCAACTGGTGCAGTCGGGACAGGTAAGGCTGAACGATCCGGTGGCGAAGTACATCCCAGAGTTCACGCAGAACGGAAAACAGGACATTACCGTACGGCAGTTGCTGATCCATTATTCCGGGTTGCCGGACGATCTGGATCTGAAATCGAAATGGGAAGGATATGACACAGCAATCCGCATGGCGATGGAAAGTACGCCGGTGTTTCCGCCCGGGTCGCGCTTCTTTTACAGCGACGTCAATTACATCGTCCTGGGGGAATTGATACATCGAGTGACTGGGCAGCCCCTGGATGAATATGCGGCCAAAAATATCTTTGAACCCCTGGGAATGAGCTGGACCCGTTTCAACCCGCCTGCCTATTGGCGCGAGCGCATTGAGTCGACGGAATATGATGAACATGGAGTCATGTTGCGAGGAGTGGTTCATGATCCCACCGCACGTCGCATGGGCGGGGTTGCCGGACATGCGGGGCTATTTTCGTCGGCAGATGACACAGCAAAGTTTGCGAAGGCGATGCTGGCCGGCGGTGCGCCGATCCTCTCTGCGCTAAGCGTAGAAAAGATGACGACGCCTCAGCAGCCGCCGAATGATGTCGCGGTACGAGGGATCGGATGGGATATCGATTCCCCTTTATCTAGCAATCGGGGTGAGTTTCTGCCGGTTGGATCGTATGGGCACACCGGGTTTACAGGCACATCGCTGTGGATCGACCCGACCACGGATACGTACATCATTATTCTGGCGAACGGGGTTCATCCGCGAGGAGGGAGCGTGGTTTCGTTGCGCTCGCGCGTGGCGACGGCCGTAGCCGCCGCGCTTGACCTTACTCCAAGCGAGCAGGACAAACTGCGTATGAAGCAGATCACGGGTTACAGCGAACTTGCGACGGCGGCACGGAGGATCGCGGTTCGCAACGGGACAGTGCGTACGGGCATCGACGTGTTAGAGGATGACAAGTTCGCGCAATTGAAAGGGAAGCATCGGATCGGCCTGCTTACCAACCAGACCGGGATTGATTCGCAGGGCCGCCGCACGATAGACGTTCTCGCACATGTGCCGGGAGTGCAGCTGACAGCAATCTTCAGTCCGGAACATGGAATTGTGGGTACGCTCGATCAGCTGAACGTTGGCAACACGAAAGATGCCGCGACAAGTATTCCGGTATACAGCGTTTACGGCGGCACGGATGCGAAGCGGCGTCCGCCAGCCGATATCGTGAAGAGCTTGGACGCGATTGTTTTCGATATACAGGACGTGGGCGTTCGTTACTGGACTTACGAAACAACGCTAGGGTATTTCCTGGAGGCGGCTGCCGCGAACAACGTGGAGTTAATCGTGCTGGACCGGCCAAATCCGATCACGGGTGCGTACGTTCAGGGACCACTTCTCGATCCGGGAATGGAAAGCTTTACCGGCTATTACCCGCTGCCGGTGCGCCATGGAATGACGATCGGCGAGCTGGCAAAGCTGTTTAATTCGGAGCGGCACATCAACGCCCGGTTGACGGTGATTCCGATGCGCGGCTGGTATCGAGGGGACTGGTTCGACTCAACGGGCCTGCTGTGGGTTGACGGATCACCGAACATGCGCAGTCTGAACGAGGCGACGCTCTACCCTGGGATTGGGCTGATTGAAGGTACAAACATTTCAGTGGGGCGCGGCACGGATACGCCGTTTGAAGTAGTTGGCGCCCCCTGGATCAACGCGCAACAGTTCGCCAGTTATCTGAATAACCGTGGAATCGCAGGTGTGCGCTTCGTCCCGGTGATCTTTACCCCGAATTCCAGCGAATATCCCAACCAGCTTTGCGGTGGGGTGAATATCTTTGTGCTGGATCGAAATGTCGTGGATGCGCCGGAGTTGGGCATGGAGGTAGCAGCGGCTCTGCGGCAGCTATATCCGCAGAAGTGGCAGATGAACAAGATGCTGGAGCTCTACGGCAATAAGGCAAGCTTCGACCGGCTGGCAGCGGGAGAAGATCCGCGAAGAGTTAATGCAGACCTGCTGGATGGAATCCAGGCATTTGAGCAGGTGAGAAAGCAATACTTGATGTATTGACAAGTCTTAGAATTTTCAGGGCGTAGTGTTCGCCTGAAGAGTTCCACGTCCGCTGAACAAAGTCCATGCCTTTCCGTGACGGTCGGTAATTCGAGAGTTCTGATGTGGGGCGGGGTTCTATACTGCACACGGAAACGCATCTGAGTGCACCAGGAGGCCGAAATGACCCCCAAATTCGCTGTCCTCGTGCTGCTGTCGGGAGTCGTACTTCTGGCGCAGCAACCGGCGGCTCAGGACAACAAGGCGAGCTCTCCTCCGGCGCTTACGACAATGGGGCACGTAAGCAAGTCCGTGCTGACGATCCCAGCTGGGACGCAGGTGCCCTTGCGGCTGAAACAGGCAATCTCGACCAAGAACGCAAAGCCGGGCGATGCAGTTTACGCGGAGACGGTTTTTCCCGTGGTCCTGAATGATCGCATCATGATTCCCGCCGGAACCTATGTGCAGGGGCGCATATCCGAGGTCAAGAGGCCCGGAAGAGTGAAGGGTCGAGCCGAAATCCTTATGCACTTCACGAGCCTGATCTTCCCGAATGGCTATACCGCTCTGCTGCCTGGATCGGTGCAGAATGTGCCCGGGTCGGGGAATGAGCACGTCAAAGGACAAGAGGGCACGATTGAGCAGAACGGAGATAAGACGAAAGATGCGGGAACAATCGCCACGACGGCTGGAACCGGAGCCGCCATTGGAGGGCTTGCCGGGCAGAGCATTAAGGATGCTGCCATCGGCGGAGGCGTCGGCGCAGCAGCGGGTTTGATTGCCACGCTCGTCACGCGCGGACCCGACGTGATGCTGCCAGAAGGAACGTCGGTGCAGATGGTATTGCAACGGCCTCTCACGCTGGATGAGGCGAAGTTGAGCAGGAAGCTAGTGGGATATTGAGCATCGTTCTATCCCAGGTTGGCGGCAAAGGCGGCCGCGAACCTGGGCACCACAGGTCGAACCTGGGCACCTGCCACCCTGTTACACTCTTCTGTTCTTATGCCTGCGATTCTGCATTTTGAGTGCTCCAAATGTGGCGAGCACATCTCTTCTGAGAAACCTCAAACGATTTGTCCGAAAGACGGCGGTTCGCTCTACGTTCGCTACGATCTGCAAAAGATGCGCGCCAACGCATCGCGGGACGAGATTGCGCGCGGTCCCGCAACGATGTGGCGTTATGCGGCGATGCTACCTGCCGTGCAGCCAGTGACACTGGGCGAAGGCTTCACGCCGATGTTGGTGAGCTGCCACGACGCGAATGTGTGGATCAAGGACGAAGGCCTGAATCCCACAGGATCGTTCAAGGCGCGCGGGCTGTGCATGGCGGTCACCATGGCGAAGGCATATGGAATTAACAAGGTAGCGGTGCCTTCTGCCGGAAATGCGGCGAGCGCGCTGGCAGCGTATTCGGCGGCGGCGGGAATCGAAGCACACATCTTCATGCCCAAAGACGTCCCGCGCGCTAACTTGGTCGAATGCCAATCCTATGGAGCGAAGGTCACGCTGGTAGATGGACTGATCAGCGACTGCGCACGGATGGTCAATGAACGCAAACAGGCGGAGGGCTGGTTTGACATTTCGACACTGAAAGAGCCTTTTCGGGTCGAAGGCAAGAAGACGATGGGCTACGAGATCGCCGAGCAGATGGGATGGACGCTGCCGGATGCGGTGATCTACCCGACCGGCGGTGGCGTTGGAATGATCGGCATGTGGAAGGCCTTCGACGAGATGGAACAGTTGGGTTGGATCGGCAGCGCGCGTCCAAAGATGATCGCTGTGCAGGCCGCCGGTTGCGCTCCGATTCCGAAAGCGTGGCAAGAGCACAAGCCCGTTTCCGAGATGTGGCAGAACGCGCAAACATTGGCGGCGGGATTGCGAGTGCCGAAGGCCTATGGCGACTACATCATCCTCGACATCCTGAAGAAAAGTGGCGGCGCGGCTATCGAAGCGACGGACAACGAGATTATGGAAGGATTCCGCGATTGGGCAGAGCACGAAGGTGTTTTTGCCGCACCCGAGGGAGCCGCATCACTGGCTGCATATCGGAAACTCCGTTCAATTGGCTTCCTGAAACCCAGCGACAAAGTAGTGCTGTTCAACACGGGATCGGGGCTCAAGTACATCGATGTGATTGCCGAGTACGCGAGCAGGGAACAAGGCAAAGCGGCATTGCCCAAGTCGAGGCAGATCGGCGGGATCATTGGTCCGTATTAACCGAATTGGCGTTTTCTAAGGCAGATCAATGACGCAGAGGCTCTACTACACAGATTCATTCCTTTGTAACTTCGACGCAGAGGTCGCGCAGGTGATCCCGGGCGAGCGGACGGCAGTTGTGCTCGATCGTACGGCGTTCTATCCGACCAGCGGTGGTCAGGTTTTCGATACAGGATTACTCAGCGCGAATGGCACCTCAGCACGCGTCGTCGAGGTCGCGGAAGATGAGAGCGGCCGCATTCTTCATTACATCGAATCAACTGCGCAGGCACTGGCTGCGGGGCAAAAGGTCAGCGGAACGATAGATGCAGATCGGCGCCGTGATCACATGCAGCAGCACTCCGGGCAGCATGTGCTGTCGGCGGGATTCATTGAACTGTTCCAGATGCCTACGGTTTCGTTCCACATGGGAAATGAGAGCTGCACGATTGATCTGAGCACTAAGGCAGTTACTGCCGAGCAGATCGTCAAGGCTGAGGAGTTGGCAAATCGTGTGGTGTTTGAGAACCGTCCGGTAACCGTTCGTTTCGTCAGCGTGGACGAGGCACGCACCTTGGGATTGCACAAATTGCCGGAGCTGCAAAAAGATGAAATGCGATTGGTGGAGATAAAAGACCTCGACCTGTGCGCGTGTGGTGGTACGCACGTCGCGCATACGAGCCAGATCGGTCCAATTCTGATTCGCAAGACAGAAAAGGTGAAGCAGGGGGTTCGCGTGGAATTCGTATGCGGCGATCGTGCGCTGAAAACCTCGCAGAAGGATTTCGCAGTGCTCACCGAAGCCGCAGCCTTGTTTTCATCGCACATCTACGACATTCCGCAACAGATTCGGAAAACCTTGGACGAGGCGAAAGCTGGACAGAAGAGGCAGCATGCGCTGCTGGAGGAAATCGCGGAATTGCAAGCAGCCGATCTCGCAGCGAATGCACAGAAGGCTGGAGGGTTCAGGGTCGTGAAGCAGGTTTTCACGGATCGTGATCTGGCGTTCATCAAGCTGCTGGCACAGAAGCTGACGAAATGTCACGGACTGCTGGCGTTACTCGGGTCAACGGTATTGCCGCCTGCAGTGGTGTTCGCAAGGTCTGCTGATGTCGATGTGGATGTCCGAGCATTGATGAAGCAGGCCATGGACGATTGTGGCGGCCGTGGTGGTGGATCGAACGATCTGGCGCAAGGAGGAGTGCCGGATGCGGCCGCGGTTGCGCCATTGGTAGAGAAGATGGCGTCAGAGTTGCAATAGTGGAGTTCGCAAAAGCCTGCCCATTAACGAATGGTTAGCGTCCAACGGCGGGAAACGAACCGGCGGCAGCTACCGGCCCTTGCTCGCGAGCATCACCGCCCCATTTAACCGTGCTACAGTAACTTTCTGATAGGGCCTTCTTGCGATGGATAGACTGGTTCTGATCTCTTTGCTGGTGAAGCTCGGCGTAGCTGCCGCCGTCGCCAGCACGCTGGCGCGTTCGCGTGAGTTTCAGAAGCTGCTATTCCGGGAAGAACGGACCCTCAAGCAAAAAATCTATCTCACCATGTGGATTGCGATCCCATTTGCGCTCGGGATCGTGGTGCGCGTCGTAACTCCACGATTTATTGCGGCTGACCTGTCGTTTGAGGCAGTGATGCTGATTGGTGTGGTGGGAGGACGGTTCGCAGGCGTGCTCGGAGGAATTCTCATCGCCGTGCCCGCTGCGGTGCACGGCGAGCTGCTAAGCCTGCCGTTCAACGTGTTCTGCGGATTAATTGCCGGCATGCTGCGCGACGCGGCAAGCGAACGCGAGATGATCTGGTCTTTTTCGCCTTTTGTGGATCTGAGCCTCTACCGTTGGGTTCGCAAAGTGATCCCGCGCCCGAAGGTGGACTGGCAGATCAGTTTCTTCCTTGTAATCGTTGGCCTGGAATTTGTCCGCCTGGAGCTGACGCGGTCCCGCTGGTTTCGCCCTTATATATTCTCTGTTGACAGTCAGAACGTCTGGATCATCGTTGCGATTTTTGCAACGGTACTGATGTGTATCGGCATCCCCCTGAAGATCTGGAACAACACGCGCATCGAGATGAAACTCGAACAGCAGGAGCGCCTGCTGATGCAGGCGCGCATGGAAGCTCTACAGAGCCAGATCAATCCGCACTTCCTGTTCAACACCCTGAATTCGGTTTCCTCTCTGGTGCGCTTTGATCCGGATACGGCTCGCGAGCTGATCGTGAAACTGGCGAACATTCTGCGTCGGTTGCTGCGGAAGACCGATGCATTCGTGCCGCTCAGCGAAGAGATTCAATTCATCGACGATTATCTCGATATCGAGGTCGTGCGCTTCGGGCGCGACAAGCTGAAGGTTGTGAAGGACCTGGATCCCCTTTCACTGGACATGATGGTGCCGAGCATGCTGCTGCAGCCCTTGGTAGAGAATTCGATCAAGCACGGATTGAGTCCGAAGATCGAAGGTGGCGCCATCGTGCTGAAGAGCGCGGTGAGGCATAAGCGGCTGATCATCGAAGTGGAAGACGATGGGGTAGGCATGTCGGATGGCTTACTGGACAGGCCGACCGGCATTGGCGGCACTGGAATCGGAATGGCGAATGTGGCGGAGCGCCTCCGGGTGCTCTACGGAGACGATGCCAAGATGGTCGTCAGCAACCGGCCGAATGGCGGTACGCTGGTTCAACTGCAGATTCCACTGCAATCGGCCGAAGCCGCACAGGATTTTGCGGCGGCGCTTCAGGAAGCGCGCTCCAACACCTTGCGGTAAAAATCTTCGTACGTGGGAATAATTTTGCTGGCACAGAAACGCGCGCGCGCGGCATTGCGTGCCTGAAGTCCCATTTGCTTCAGGCGATCGGAGTCGGAGAGCAGTTCGACGGCGCAGCGCGCCATGGTGGCGACGTCCCGTACATCGGCCATGTAGCCGGAGATACCGTGTTCGATCACTTCTGGAATCCCTCCAACTCGGGTGGCGATGGGCACTACTTCGCAGGCCATAGCTTCCAGAGCCGCCAGGCCGAATGATTCAAGTTCACTGGGCAGCAACATGACATCGGCCAGTGCAAGCTTTTCGTGAACGAGGTCCTGCTTGCCAAGAAAGATCACGCGCTCATGGATGCCTTTTTCGACCGCGAGCCACTCAGCCTGAGAGCGGTCAGGTCCGTCCCCAATTAGCATCAGCCGTGAAGGAACCTGTTTCTGCACGCGATCGAAAATCTCGATAACGTCGCACACGCGTTTTACCGGACGGAAGTTGGAGAGGTGTACCAGTAAGCGCTCGTCGTCGGAGGCAAACTCGCTGCGCTTGGCCATAATCTCAGGCGTGCGATGGTACACATCGCAATTAACGAAGTTGTAGATCACATCAATCTCATTGCGAACGTTGAATTCTTTGTACGTGCGGTCGCGCAGATATTTGGAGATGGCGGTCACGCCATCGCTTTCTTCAATGGAGAAACGCGTGATTGGGAGATAAGAGCGGTCTGCGCCGACAAGAGTGATGTCGGTTCCGTGCAGCGTAGTAACAAACGGCAGCTTGTGCGGGTTACGCGCTTTAGCTAGCATCTGCTTCGCGAGCATCGCGCTGACGGAATGCGGAATGGCATAGTGGACGTGGAGGAGATCGAGCGAATAGATCTGCGCAACTTCCGCCATGCGAGTGGCGAGGGCAAGGTCGTAGGGCGGATATTCGAACAGCGGATAAGAAGAGACTTCGACTTCGTGAAAATTGATGTTGGGCTGAGCCTCGCGGAGCCGAAACGGCTGGGAGTAAGTGATGAAATGAACTTCGTGGCCCCGCTGCGCCAGTTCGATGCCGAGTTCGGTGGCTACCACACCACTGCCGCCATATGTGGGATAACAGGTGATCCCAATCTTCATTAAGCCCTCAATTGTTTACGGACTTCTATTCGATTCTCTTCGATGGACGAAGATTCACAGCGAAAGTTACTCAGCCAGTCAGGTGATGATACGAAATCAATTGAACGCTATGTTTCGTCAGCAGTTCGCGAGAATGGGGCGAAGTGAGAACAGCCAGTTCCTTTTCCCGCGAATCGCGCAGGCGAGTGCGCACGCTATCGAGTTCTGCGTCGTTGTATCCGGGATGACAGACGAATTCCCAAGTGCCCTCTGGAATGGACCCGACGATGGCTTCGAAGAGCGATTCGTCGAGCGCACCGGTGACGAGCACGCCAAAGCTGCCATCGGTCGTGACCATACCCTCGGCGGCAACCATGTTGCGGAAGGCGTCTTCGTATCGGCGAAGGACTTTGACCTCGGTGTAACGGGTCCACAGCTTTGGGCGGCGCAGCAGATGGGCGAAGGCAAGCGGCTTGAGAGGCACGAACGGATTGCGAACGGCCTTGACTCCGCAGGCGCGCGCAGCGCGAAGAAGAGCGCTGCAGACAGAAGGCAACATATGCACGTGCTTGTGGCTGTCGATGTGAGAGACACGGATTCCGGCTGCCTGTAGGGCTCGGATCTGGGCGATGACCTCAGCCTCGACTTCCTCGGCTCGGATGCGGTGCCGGTAGTTGTCGCGGGCCAATTCAAGGAAGCCATCACGCAGCCGTGTGCAGCCGTTGTTTCCCTTGACGAGGGTTAGGACTTGATCCCAGGGCAGCAAGGGTTGGCCGTCGACCAGAACCGCGTGGCAGCCGACGCTCAGATTCGGAGCGGAGTGTGCGGCACGGGCCGCTGAGGAGAACTGCTTACCATTTGCCATCAGCGTGGTGGACGTGATCACACCGGCGCGATGACCCTGCAGAATGCCACGGTTTATACCCTCGGTAAGTCCGAAATCGTCGGCATTAATGACGAGGCGCCGCATTGGCGCCAGTTTATCAGGTAGGAGGGGACGGATTCGCTCAATTCAGTTCTGGCGCCGGGTGCTCGCCAGTTCTGCGGGAGCATGTTCGGCTTGCTCCAGATAGAACTTGATCTGGTCCAGCAGGCCGGGGAAAAGGTCTTCTTTGGACAGACAGGCGCTGGCGTCGGAACCAGTATCAATGGGCCCGTATCCAGTCACAATAATTACCGGGACGTCGGGGTGCTTGGCGTGGATTTTGCGGGCGAGTTCAAGTCCGTTCATGCCATCCATTTTGAAGTCGGTAACCAGCAGGTCGAAGCGTTCTTTTTCGAACTTTCGGAGCGCCTCTTCGCCATTGTAGGCAGAGACGGCACGATACCCCTGCATTTCGAGGATTTCGCAGCTCAAACGAGCCAAAACCTCGTGGTCGTCAACAAAGAGAATGGCCTTCATGGAATGGAACTCCCACGCAGGCACAGAGATGCACCTGCGTTCTGAGCTTCTCGCTTTCAGAGGGTTTGTTTCCAAAAAGAGGGAAAAAGATGCCCAACCAGGTAAAAAGCCGAATAGAAAGCCACCACAGAAGGCAATGCACCATTTAAGGTGCCGCGAAGCTGCCGATGTTGGCGGCGTGCATCGGAAATCGTGATTGTCGTGATTGGAAACTGGAATTGATCGGACGCTCGGGCTCCGGTATATTCCTTAGTGGAAATGAGCTACCGTTGCGGAACGCGGCTGTGTTGTTGTCGAATGGCGGCCCACAAGACTGTCTTCCGGACGGGTGCGACGATGCGCTAAAGCTCTAAACAAGTTCAGATCGAACACAAGAGCCACCGCCGGAATAACCGGTTGGTGGCTTTTGCTTTTTACGGAAAGGACCCATGGCGAGCTTTTCGGAGGTAGTTCTGAATGGTGCCCCTGCTCCGAATGTGGCAGAGGCGGCCCCCACTTATGGTGAGCGGCGACTCAGCCATCTGCGCACATTGGAGGCGGAGAGCATTTACATCCTGCGCGAAGCGGTTGCCGAGTTCGCGCATCCGGTAATGCTCTATTCCATCGGCAAAGACTCTTCTGTGATGCTGCGATTAGCGCAGAAGGCGTTTTATCCAGGAAAGATTCCGTTCCCGCTGCTGCATATAGATACCAGCTACAAGTTCCCGGAAATGATCGAGTTCCGCGATCGTTACACGCGAGAGATTGGTGCGGAATTGATCGTGCACCAGAACCGTGAGGCCCTTGCACAGGGGGCGAATCCGTTCGCACTGGGGACGCAGAAGTGCTGCGGCCTGTTGAAGACAAAGTCGCTGCTGGACGGTCTTGCAGAGGGCGGTTTCGATGCAGCGTTTGGAGGCGCCCGGCGCGACGAGGAGAAGTCGCGCGCAAAGGAGCGCATTTACTCCTTTCGCGACGCAGCGGGACAGTGGGATCCGAAGACTCAGAGGCCGGAACTGTGGAACATCTTCAATTCACGGATCGATAAAGGCGAAAGCATACGCGTTTTTCCGCTCTCGAATTGGACGGAATTGGACGTCTGGCTTTATATCCTGCTGGAAAACATTCCGATCGTACCGCTGTATTTCGCTCAGGAGCGCGACGTGGTAGTGCGCGGTGGATCGATAGTGGTGATCTACAGCAAAGATCAATTGCTGCCCGGAGAGAAAACACAACGAATGAAGATACGGATGCGGTCGCTGGGATGCGTGCCGTGTACGGGGGCGATCCGGTCGGACGCGGATACGGTACCAAAGATCATTGAGGAGATGATCCAGTTCCGCCGCTCGGAACGCGAGAACCGCGCCATCGATCACGATGAAGAGGGCTCGATGGAGCTGAAGAAGCGCGAGGGATACTTCTGATGAACCTGGCGTTCGCTCCTTCCGAGGCACATTCCGAGCTATTGCGACAGAACCTGCGGGCGGAACTGCTGCGCTTCACCACAGCAGGCAGCGTGGATGATGGCAAGTCGACGCTGATTGGCCGGCTGCTGCATGATTCGAAGTCCGTGTACGAGGATCAACTGGCATCGGTGAAAAAGAGCCGCATAAACCGATCGAGCGGACCAATCGATTTTTCGCTGCTGACCGACGGACTGCGTGCCGAGCGCGAACAGGGCATCACGATCGACGTCGCTTACCGTTACTTCGCCACGGCGCGGCGGAAATTCATCATCGCCGACACGCCGGGTCATGAGCAATACACGCGCAATATGGCCACTGGCGCATCTACCGCCGATCTGGCGATCATTCTCATCGATGCCAGCAAGGGACTATTGCCGCAGACACACCGGCACGCCTATATTGCGTCGCTACTAGGCATTCCAAATTTACTGGCGGCTGTCAACAAGATGGACCTGGTGGATTTTAGTGAGGCGCGTTTCCTGGAACTCGAACAGGCATTCGGGGAGCTGGCTGCGCAACTCGGTACCGCGAATGTGCAGGCTATCCCGATCAGCGCGCTGGACGGGGACAACGTCGTCGATCGTAGTGAGCGAACGCAGTGGTATGGCGGACCAACGCTGCTGGAGCATTTAGAGACGGTCCCGATCCGACGCGTAGTTACAACTGGGGCACTGCGGTTTCCGATCCAGTATGTGATTCGCCCGGACGCGAACTTCCGCGGATTTGCAGGGCAGATTGCCGCCGGCACATTGCGTCCGGGAGATGAGGTGATGGCCTTACCGTCGAAGCAAAGCACGCGCGTAAAAGCAATCATCGGCCACGACGGTGATCTCGCTGAGGCGTATCCGCCTATGTCGGTCACCGTCACACTAGAGGATGAGATCGATCTTAGTCGCGGTGACATGCTGGTGAACCCGTCCAAATCGCCGGAGATCTCAACCCGATTGGAAGCAATGCTGGTGTGGATGCATGCGCAACCTCTGCAGCTCTCCCAAAGGTTTCTGCTCAAACACACGGGGAAGACGGTACGAGCGCAGGCGTTGCGGATCGTGCATCGCGTGAACGTCTCGAATTTGCAGAAGGAGCCGGCGCGACAGTTGCAGATGAATGATATTGCGGCCGTGGAACTCCAGACTACGGCACCGCTCTTCTTCGATGCCTATGAGTCGAATAGGATTACCGGCAGTTTCATCCTGATCGACCCGATCTCGAATGCAACGGTCGCCGCCGGCATGATCCGAAGGCCGGTTGCGGAGAATGCAACCTATGGTTCGCCGGTAACCCTGGCCGAGAGAGAGATGCGCAATGGCCATCGGCCGGCTGTGATTCTCGTGAATGATGCGAAGCTTGCCAAGATGGTCGAACGGAATCTGTTTGATGATGGTTTCCAGGTGCTCGCCCTTGAGGCAGAGGCAGTTTCAAGGGATCATCTCCCAAAGCTGATTGGAATGACGACAGAGGCTGGAGTGGTAACAATCCTCTCTGGCGTCACTGCGGACGCCAAGAAGTTGCTGGTTAAGCACACTGAGGACAGCAGCTCTTTCTTTGATCTTTCTTCAATAAACAGTACAGATGACAACGAAGTCCTGCAGCGGGTCGCGTCGCTCGCGCGAAGCCTGCGCAATCTAGGGGATGCAAATGACATTTGAAGCGCAGCTTGCAGAGGAACTGAGCGCCGATCAGATCATTGACGAAATCCTTCATAAGAATGAGACAGCCCGGGCTTGCTTGACGTGCAGCTTTCAAGCC
The DNA here is from genome assembly GCA_021324365.1 of Terriglobia bacterium. Taxonomy (GTDB): domain Bacteria; phylum Acidobacteriota; class Terriglobia; order Terriglobales; family Acidobacteriaceae; genus JAJPJE01. Next base: position 46,889 of record JAJPJE010000012.1, read on the forward strand.
GAAGACATGATCGTACTCGACCTGCTTCGCAAGAGAGTACCCGATATTCCGGTGCTGTTTTTGGAAACCGGTTATCACTTCGCTGAGACGTATGAGTACCGATCTCGGATGGGGCAAAAATGGTCGCTGAATCTGGTGAATGTAATTCCGGAAAAAACGGTGAAGCAGCAGGAATCGGAGCTCGGAATTCTTTACCGGATCGATCCGACGCAGTGTTGCCAGCTGCGAAAAGTCGAGCCGCTGATGTTGTCCTTGGAGCCGTATCGCGTGTGGTTCACGGGATTGCGACGAGAGCAGTCTCCAACTCGGCGCAATCTCAAGCAGGTTGAGAATCATCGATTGCCGAGTGGAACGGAGCTGTTGAAGGTGAGTCCGTTGGCAGCATGGGACTGGAAACAAGTGTGGCGGTACACCGTCGATAACGAGATTGATTATCTGCCGTTATACGATCGCGGTTATCTCAGCATCGGGTGTGAGCCGTGCACGAAAATTCCACATGCTGGTGCAGATCCCCGTTCCGGGCGATGGGGTGGAGCGAAGCTGGAATGCGGGATACACACGTTCTCGAAACCGGAGTGATTGGGAACCCAGGTTAGCAGCCAAAAGCGGCTGCGAACCTGGGGTACCAGAAACGAACCTCGGACACTGAGCGGAACAGGCGCTCTATTTCGGCGCGCCGCTCTGAATTGTCCCATTCGGAGCAGTCGACTGGGGCGTCGGAGTAGCATTCCACTGTTGCTGAATTCTCTGAATGTCACTGTTCGTAAAGGTTTTCGCACTCATGGATTCCTTCTGCTCTTTCAGCTTGCGCGCGACCTCTGCGAGATCGGGTCTGGCTTGGTGCATAGTCGGATAAGTCGAATATTGTGCCATCCCGAAATTGAAAGGCGGTTCGACGGCCTGATTCCCAGCCATCTGCGGCGTGACCTGTTGAGGAGCAACGACCACCACGGCAGGCGGAGGCGCGGGTGCCCCTTCAGATTCCGCCAATGCAGTCGCTGTTCCGGCTACGGGGTAGGGGGCCGTGGAAGCATCGCCCAGATGAACGATGGGCGTATACAACAACGGCGGCGAAGCCACGACAACCGGCACCACCGGCCCTTGTTGCGTTCCATACCCATAAGGAGTTACGGCTACTTGTGCGCTCAACAGCGCAGCAGAAGCCAGGACGAGCAGAACAACCAGGAGATAACGCGGCATAAGCGCCCCCGATATCAAATTCACGGTTTCGACTGACACCGTGAAACGGAAAATGCCCAACATCTGATTTGTTAGATGCTCAACTGCCTATGAAACGTGCATAAAGACTGCGGGCAATTGCCGTATCGGTAGTGCCCTTGATGATGGCGCGGCCGTCGGGGAAGAGCGTCAGCTCATACGGCTCACGCCAAAATTTTAGGACAAAATCATTATGGCGAACAAGCCCGTGCGGTTTCAGGCGTGTGCTCATTTCCCCGAAGTTGATGGCCCGGTGCATTTCATGAATCTGAACGGAGTTTCTACCACAGAGCGTCACATGCGGGCGCGATTTGCCTTCAAGGTGAATGAAGTCGTGTTTGCCGCACGTGCGGCAGTCAGGCTTTGGGCGCGCCGCCCGAACTTCGGAGGTCTCATTTGCCCAGATGTCCCAGGATAGCAAGGTACGACGCATTTTATCCCTGGCCCCGACTAAGAACTTGAGCGCCTCTGTGGCCGAGATGGAGGCCATCAGGTTCACGGCCGAATTGAGAATACCGGAGGTATCGCAGGTTTCCACCACGCCGGTTGGCGAATCCGGGAAAATGCACGCGAGGCAGGCAGTTTCGGCGGGAAGGACGTTCATAGCAACGCCATAGCTGCCCACAGCAGCTGTATAAATCCACGGTACGTTATGAGAAACCGAGAAGTCGTTGATCAGGTAACGGGTTTCAAAGTTGTCGGTACCGTCCAGGATCAGTTCCACATCCGACAGCAACTCTTCCGCGTTATCGGGTGTCAGGTCGACGACGTGTGGTTCTATGCGGACGTCGGAATTGAACGTGGCGATCTGCCGCGCTGCCGCGATAGCCTTCGGCAGGGATTCGACGGCATCCGCCTCCTCGAAAAGCGATTGCCGCTGCAGATTACTGGCCTCGACGTAGTCGCGGTCGATGAGCCGAACAAAACCCACCCCCGCGCGAGCTAGAAGGCTGACCAGAGCCGAGCCAGTTGCGCCGCACCCGATGACTGCGATTCGGGCAGTCGCAAGCCTTTTCTGGCCTTCCGGTCCAATCGGCTTGAACAGCACTTGCCGGGAATAACGGTCTTCCGAAGAGAGAGGCATAAGTCATTCGGCGCCAGAGACATAGGTGACCAAAACTGGTCAGTAGGTACCCGGGGCACGATGCAGCTATTATAGAAGCCGCTCACAACTTTCTCAGTCACCATGTGCGTTTCGCTCCTCGTATCAGTTCCGCGAATTGAGGCGGATCCAGAAGGAGATGAGTGCACGGGCGCAGCGCCGGCTGATTTCGTCAACTGCCGAGATCATGATGCCCGGCAATGTCGGTATGACTTCGTCCTGGTACGAGGCGGCGAACTGAAGCTGAGCCGGTTTTGATGTCATAAGCGTGCGCAGACACTTTTCTCTTTCTAAGTTCGTGTTCGTGCTGGTGCTGTTCGTCGTTGCGCCCGCGTGGGGACAAGTTGCGCCTGTCTCAGAGCCGACCAAGGCCCCAACTCACGATGAATTGACTTCGAAAAGCTTGATAGGCGCACGCGTGAGTGACATCCAGTTCCGCGGTCTGACTCTGGATCCGCGTTCTCTGACCCAGTTGCAACAACTGGTGAAACTCGCAGTCGGGCAACCTCTGGACCGCCAAAAGCTCCGCGCCAGCATTCAGGCGCTGTATGCAAGCGGGAAGTTCGCGAATCTGCAAGCCGAAGCCGAGCGGCAGCCGTCGGGCGACATAACTCTCATTTTCCGTGCAGTGCCTAATTATTTTGTAGGAAGCGTTCTCGCTGATGGCGCGCCGAAGAAGCCCACCGATGTTCAGCTTGCGGACGCCTCGAAGCTGCAACTGGGAGAGGTCTTCACGCAACAGAAGGTGGACCAAGCCGTCTCTCGTATTTTGACTGTTCTGGCGGACAACGGCTTCTACAAAGCCGAGGTTACGTTCACCGAAACCCGGCACGACGACACGCAGTTGGTCGATGTTGCCTTCCATGTGCGTTCCGGCCCCCAGGCCCGAATCGGCGCCGTCAGCGTGAATCCCGAGTCGGGCTACACGGCGCAGCAGGTCGCACAGATTTCGAAACTGAAAGCTGGAAAGCAAGTTAGCGCTGGCACGCTCACCGCTGGTATTGGCCGCCTTCGCAATAAGCTGGCGAAGAACGATCATCTCGAAGCGCAGATCGCACTTGCCAATCGTACCTACAATAAGGACACGAATACGCTCGACTACGACTTCAAGATCGATCGTGGACCGCAGGTAAAGATCATCGTTGAAGGGTCGAAACTTAGCCGCCGCAAGCTGAAAAAGTATGTACCGATTTTTCAGGAGCACTCGGTTGACGAAGACCTGTTGAATGAAGGAGTGCGTAACCTGCGGGACTACCTCCAGACGGAGGGTTATTTCGACGCGCAAGTCAGCTACACGAAGGATCTGAAAGACTCCGGTCACCTCGACGTTACCTACACCATCGATCGCGGAGCAAGGCATGATCTTGTCGAAGTGAAAGTGGATGGGAACAAGTATCTGAACACGGAATTTAGTATTCGTCCGATACTGCAGGTACAGAAAGAGAGTACCGTACTGCCTCATGGGAGGTTCAGCCAGCAGTTAGCGGCGCAAGACGTGGAGAACATCAAGAATCAATATCGAGCGAACGGCTATCAGCAGGTGCAGGTGCAGTGGGAACTGAAGGACAACTACGAAAACCAGGCCAATAAGATGGCGGTGTTCTATCACATCGTGGAGGGTCCGCAGACGAAGGTAGGTTCGCTGACGATCGAAGGTGCCTCTGTAGCCAACCGCAGCGATTTTCCTCCGCTGACCATAGTCGAGGGCGAACCATATTCGCAGGCCGGAGTGGATTCAGATCGCGAGTCGATCCTCACGTACTACTTCAATAACGGGTATCCCAACGCGGAATTGGATGCAACTTCGACAGCGGCAACCGATGCTCCAGACCGCATAAACGTGACGTACAAAATCGTGGAAGGAGACCAGGTATTCGTCGATCGCGTGATTCGTGCGCACCTGACCTATACCCGGCCCAAGTACGTGCTCCGGGAATTGCAGATTCACCCCGGCGATCCGTTGAGCCAGCAGAAGATTTACGACACGCAAAGCAAGCTGTACAGCCTGGGAGTATTCAATGCAGTAAATATCGCGGTAAAAAACCCGGATGGGCAGGAACAGTACAAAGATGTGCTCATGGAATTCCAGGAAGCAAGACGCTGGATCTTCGATTATGGATTTGGCATTGAAGCCAGCACCGGGCAGCCCTCCGCGCCGTCGACGACCACAAACAGCAGCGGCCAGACCGTTAACACAACGTCGTCTCCTGAAGGCGTGACAGGAGTGAGCCCGCGAGTATCGTTCGACGTTACGCGGCTGAACTTCTTGGGAGCAACCCACACGCTGGCGCTGAAAAGTCAGTACGGAAAATTAGAGAAGTTGGGTCTGGTTCGCTTCGATGCTCCGCGGTGGTTCGACAATCCGAACCTGACGTTTTCCATCACAGCTTTCTACGACGATGCAATCAATGTAACGACATTTACATCGGAACGTTTGGAAGGCTCGGTTGGAATCGATCAGGTAGTGTCGCGGCGCGCGAATGGTAATCCCGTTACGACTCTGTCTTACCGATTTACCTACCGCCGGGTGAAAGCCAGCAACCTGGTGGTTACACCTGATGAGATTCCGATTCTATCACAGCCGGTGAGAGTAGGTATTCCCTCATTCACATATAGCCGGGACAAGCGGAACGATCCGATCGACGCCACGAATGGGAATTTCACTACCCTCGACTTTGGACTCGCGTCGCACTACTTCGGTTCAGAGGCTGACTTCGGGCGCATGGTGGGCCAGAATTCGACATACGTGCCGTTCCGCAGGAAGCCGAACACCAAAGTGAGCTGGGTATTTGCGCGGACGTTGCGCCTGGGGCTGGCGGAGCCATTCAACAATACGGTGATTCCGCTTCCGGAAAGGTTCCTTGCCGGCGGCCCTAACTCATTGCGTGGTTTCGCATTGAACCAGGCTGGGCCACGAGATTTGACCACCGGCGCGCCGCTTGGAGGCAATTCGCTGATCGTGAATAGCCTTGAACTGCGGTTTCCTCCTCTGGCGCTGCCCTTCGTCGGCGACAGCTTGAGTCTGGTGGCGTTCAATGACATCGGCAACGTGTTTGCGGATAACACCACGATGTTCAAAAGTCTGTTCCGGTTTTACCAGCCAAATCGCGCGGCATGTCAAAATCAAAGCACGGAGCAGCAGTGCCGTTTCGATTACATGGCGAATACCGTGGGTGCCGGAATTCGGTACAAGACGCCAATCGGACCTGTTCGCCTCGATTTGGGGTACAACACCAATCCTCCGGCGTACCCGTACTTCAGTGCCGATTCTTCCGGCAACCTCACCGTGTTTAATACTCGTGTGAGCCGCCGGATTAATTTCTTCTTCAGCATTGGGCAGGCATTCTGATGAAACGTGCACTGGCGATCCTTTTCTTGCTTTTGTTTACGTGGGCTGCACGGGGGCGCGCCACCGAAGTGATCGACCGCATCGTGGCTGTGGTGAACGGGAAACTGATCCTGCAAAGCGATGTGGAACAGGAAGCGCGTCTGGAAGCGTTTTTAGCCGGCGACAGAGTCTCCGAAGTCGAGAGTTCCGAAGCCGATGCTGTACTTCAGAGAATGATCGATCGCCAGTTGATCCATGAGCAGATGCATGGTGCTACAACCATTTCGACCTCGGCCCCGCCGGTTGAGCGCAGGGTGAAGGAATTGCGCACCAGTATCGGCAAATCGGTTGAGAGTGACGAAGGGTGGCACAACGCGCTTGGAGACGCCGGTTTAACAGAAGAAGAGGTTCGGCAGCACTTTGCGGATGAAGTGCAAACCATGAGGTTTGTGGAAACACGGTTGCGGCCTCGGATACAGGTCGACGAAAAGAGCATCGAGACGTACTACCGAGAGGAGTTGCTGCCAGAACTGCAGAAGTCGGGAGGGCCCACGGTTTCGCTGCCAGACGTTTCGCGCAAAATTCGCGACGTCCTGATCGAACGAGAACTTGACGCGTCTCTCTCGGAGTGGCTCAAGTCACTACGCCAGCAAAGCGAAATTCGCTTGCTCTCACCCATCCAAAAGACTCAATCGTTGCCGGCACCTCAGGGAAAATAATGGGAACAGCACCGCAGACGGCACCAGAACGGAAATCGCGGCGGCGATTTGTAGCTGCCGTGGTTGCAATGGCGCTGCTGTTTGTGGGCACGATTAGTTCTGTTCTGTATCTCACCAGCGACAGCTTCCGAAGCTATGTTCGCGGACGCGTTGTATCACAACTGGAGGAGATGACCGGTGGACGCGTAGAGCTTGGTCGGCTCGACTGGAATCTGTCGAAGCTTCAAGTGGAAGCGCAGGATCTGACGATCCACGGACTGGAGGCGCCGGGCGACACGCCGTATGTGCATATCGGCCGCATGCGGCTGCAATTGAAGATTTTCTCGCTTCTAGAGCAGGACCTGGGCATCCGCGATCTTCTGCTCGACAGGCCAGTTGTTCACCTGATCGTTTATCCCGACGGACGCACGAATCAGCCGGTACCACGGAAGGCTCGTACATTACCCAGACCAAACCTGCAGCAACTGTTTCATGTTGAGTTGGACCGCACAGAGTTGCGGGATGGGCTGCTAATCGTGAACGAGCAGCGGATAGAGTTGAACGGTAATGCGCAGAATGTAATGGCAGAGATGTTTTACGCTGCCCGAACCGACGAGTACAAGGGAAGGGTGAAGGTTGGCAGCGTTGCTGTTCGATATGGAAATTACCTTCCGACGCAACTGAGCACCGATTTTGAATTCGCGCTCAGACACGACCAGTTGGAGGTGAAGTCGGCAAAACTCAGCACGCCTAAGTCATCGGTGACACTCTCCGGATCAGTAAACAAGTTTTCCTCGCCTGTGGTGGAAGTGAGGTTTGAGGGGTCTGGTGATCTTGCAGAATTGGGCACAATTTCGCGCAATTCTGAACTGCGTAAAGGCTTTGTAGGAATATCCGGATCAGTCCAGTACTCGGCCGGGAACTACACTTCCAGCGGCAAGATAATTCTACGCGCGTTCCAGTATCAGGATCCGCAGCTTTCTCTAGAGAACGTAGATGCCACGGCGGACTACAACCTGAATCCCAAGCGGCTGATGCTTCGTAATCTAGTCACGCATGCGTTCGGAGGATCCCTCCGAGGAGAGGGTACGGTGGACAATTGGCTCGCCTCCCCGCAGATTCAACCCTCTGGGGAGAAGGCGCCTCTGCGGCCGCAGGTGGGGTCTGCGCAATTCCGTTTGGATGGTATTTCGCTCGCACAATTCATGAAAGCGGTCTCCACGCGCACTCTACCGCTGGACCGATTGAATGCAGCGGGCGCGATCTACGGGACAATGAATCTTCACTGGCGCGCAACTCTTTCGAGTGCAACGGTCGGCTTTGACACAACGATAAGTCCTCCGGCGACGGTGGCTCCGGGCGTGCTGGCGGTTTCAGGAGAGGCTCACGGCAGCTATGAAGTCGCACGGAATCGCATCATGCTGACACAGGCGAGGGTTGATGCACCGGGGTTGCAGGCTACGGCTGCAGGCCCGATCGGAATCCGCAATCAGCAGATGGCTGTGAGCATCTCTGTACAAGACCTTTCCAGGGTGCAGCCGATTTTGAGTGCTCTCGGCCAGCATGTCCCGTGGCTGAGCGGCATTGCGGGCGGGGGAACGTTCCGGGGAAATATAAGCGGAACGTTGAACGCGCCCAGCGTGAGCGGACACGTCGAATTGCGTGCTGCGAGCTTGCCTGTCTCGGCGATTAAGCCGCAGAGCGCTCCCACACTTCCGGGCGCAAACATGCAACCTGCCGAGCGCCTGGAGTTCGACGCTATCTCCGGAGACGTTTCTCTCTCGCCGGATAACCTGGTGATTCACAACGGGACGGCCCGGCATAAGCAGACTAACGTTGAGTTCGATTTTTCGGCAGGCTTGAGCAATGGCGCGTTACTCCCGAATTCGAGGATCTCCGGGCGCATTAATCTGGAGAACGAAGATGCCGCCGAGTTGGAGAGGGTGGTGGGTTATTCGTATCCAGTGCAGGGAAAAGTGGCCGCGAACCTGCAGATTGCCGGAACCGAAGCCATGCCGCAAGCCTCTTGTCACGTACAGGTGAGCGATCCGGTGTTTGGTGCAGAAGCGGCGAAGCTGCTGACCGCCGACATCACGCTTTCACCCGACCGCGTGAGCGCTTCGCGGTTCACCATCATTCAGAATGGCGGCCGCATCAGTGGCACCGGATATTACGAAGTGGATTCCACGGCCTTCCAGTTCCGGGCTGACGGTCAGAATCTTGACATTTCGAAAATCCACTACCTCCAACGCCCGAATATGCGGATTGCCGGAAAATTTAATTTCGTGGCAGACGGGTCAGGTAACACGAGAGAGCCGGTGATCAACGCCGATGTACACGCAACTAAGCTGGCGTTGAACGACCAAAGCATTGGTGATCTAAACCTGAGTGCGGACACCAAAGGAGAGGTGCTGCAACTAACCGCGCATTCTGATTTTGAGAGAGCGCTCGTCAATCTGGACGGAACAGTGCGCCTGCGAAGAGATTTTCCCGCACAAGTGAAACTGACATTTTCCGAATTCAATCTAGCGCCATTTATCCCTAGCCGTGCCGCCACGACCACGCGGATGGCAGGAACGCTGATGGCGAGCGGACCGCTTCGCGATCCGAAGCAATTCATGGCGACGTTGGAGCTTTCGCAATTGGCGGCCACCATGCACAGAATCAACTTAACGAACAGCGGTCCGGTGCGAATGGGGATCAACGCGCAGGAGCTGCGAATAGAAAGCCTGAAGCTGCAGGGTGAAGATACGGAACTGTCGGCGGCCGGCACCGTATCGCTCACGGGGAGGAAGCAGGTCCGGGTCGCGGCCAGCGGCCATGTGAACTTGCGAATCGCGCAGACGCTCGACCCCGATCTGGTGACGTCCGGGAGTATGACACTGAACGTCGATATTGCCGGAACGGTGGCGCGTCCGCGCGTGCTGGGGCAGGTGACGGTTGCGAATGGTGCAATTGCTCTCATCGATCTGCCTAATGGCCTGAGCAACATCAATGGAACCTTGATCTTCGACCAGGATCAGTTGAGCGTGCAGTCGATGACCGCGCGTACCGGGGGCGGAAGCATTCAGGTGGGAGGTTATATTGCGTACAGGAATGAGCTTTCGTTCAACCTGACCGCCTTGGGAAATGATGTCCGATTGCGCTATCCGCAGGGGGTCAGTTCGACGGCAGACATGACCCTGAGGTTGGCAGGAACGCTGAAGAACTCGACGCTCTCCGGCGACATCACGGTGACGCGCTTCGGCATTACTCCTCAGTTCGACCTGGCGTTGTACCTGGCGAGAAGCAAGATGGCGCCGCAGGCTCCGAATCCGGATTCTCCAACCTATAACCTGCATTTAGATATGCATGTAGTGTCGACGCCCGAGCTGCAAGTGCAGACTACGGTCGGCAAACTGGCGGGCGATGTTGACCTGCGTGTGCGTGGCACAGCCGCCAAACCCGTGGTGCTGGGACGGATCAACATCACGGAAGGGCAAATCGCATTTAACGGCACCGATTATGAGTTGCGGCGCGGCGACATCACCTTCACAAACCCGGTCGGCATCGTTCCGGTGCTGAATGTCGAAGCAGCGACACGAATCCGTAATTACGACATCACGCTGACATTTCATGGCGACGTGAACCACCTGGCCACGAATTATCGTTCCGATCCACCGTTGCCGGAAGGCGATGTCGTCAGCCTGCTGGCGTTCGGGCGTACGCGGGAAGAAACAGACCTGAGCAGTACCAGCAGTTTCGGGCTGAACGGAACCGTCTCTAATGCGTTGTTGGGCGAGGCGCTGAATTCCGCGGTTGGAGATCGTGTACAGAAGCTGTTCGGAGTGAGCCGAATCAAGATCTCTCCAGATTACGCGACAACAACGACGAACCCGACAGCTCAGGTCACAATCGAACAGCAGGTCTCGAAGAAGATTACGGTCACGTACATCACCAGCCTCACGCAGACCACATATTCTCAACAGGCAATCCAGGTGGAGTACAACATCAACCGTGACGTTTCCGTTATCGGCGGCAGGGACCTGTACGGCATCGTATCTTTCGACGTAAAAATTAGGCAACGCAGGAAGTAACATCCTCTCGAGTGAAATGCCGACCGATTTCGAAAGCGAGCTGCTACGACAGCGTAACGAGATGGTGCAAATCCAGCTCAGGAAACGCGGCATTCACGACGAACGAGTCCTCAACGCCATGGCGATGGTGCCGCGCCACGAGTTCGTTCCGTGGCAACTGCAGCGAGAAGCGTACAGAGACTCACCGGTTCCGATTGGCGAAGGGCAGACAATTTCGCAACCCTATATCGTCGCGTACATGTTGCAGGCACTACGATTACATTTCGAAGATGAGGTGCTCGAAGTAGGGACGGGGACTGGCTACGCGGCGGCCGTGATGAGCCGGATTGTGCGTGAGGTGTACACCATCGAACGGTTCGAGACATTGGCTGGCGATGCAAGAAAAATGTTTGCGCAATTGGGTTATGAGAACGTCCATGTGATCGTGGGCGACGGAAGCGAAGGATATGCTTCAGCGGCTCCGTATGACGCTATCGTAGTGGCCGCGGCCGCTCCAAGGGTTCCGGAAGCACTGTTATCGCAGCTGAAAAAAGGCAGCCGCATGGTACTTCCGGTTGGCTCGTCGGAACTGCAGCAGTTGCTGCTAGTCACGAAGCACGACGGAGAAGTAGACAGACGATACCTGGATGCGTGCCGCTTTGTGCCTCTGATCGGAAAGCAAGGCTACGCCGTGGAACACTGAGCTCGAAGCGAGCACACCTGCTTTAGAATGTTGGTGTGGCGCTGATTCGAAGTCTGGGGACGACCCTCGAAATGATCAAGTGGGAGCATTCGGTTTTTGCGCTCCCCTTTGCGCTTTGCGGTGCCATGCTCGCGGCCGGCGGCTTTCCTACCATTCATCAGCTGCTCTGGATCGTGATTGCGATGGTTTCTGCGCGCTCCGCAGCGATGGCATTCAATCGTCTGGCTGATGCAACCATCGATGCGGCGAATCCACGCACCAGGATGAGGGCGCTTCCCGCCGGCACTCTTTCCCGGGAGTTCGTCGCACTATTTACGGTGGCCTCGTGTGCGGTATTTGTATTTGCGGCTTCGCGATTGAATCATCTGGCACTCTGGCTGTCGCCAGTAGCGCTTGCTGTTCTGCTTTCCTATTCCTATACGAAGCGATTCACGCGATGGTCGCACCTAATGCTCGGTTTTGCTCTCGGAATTGCACCGGCGGCGGCGTGGATCGCGATCCGTGGATCGCTCGATCCAAGAATCCTCATCCTGACAGGTGCGGTCACGTTTTGGGTTGGCGGATTCGATGTGCTGTACGCGTGCCAGGACTACGACTTCGATTGCAAGTACGGCCTGCATTCGGTTCCACGATACCTGGGGATTTCGAGAGCATTGCTATTTGCTCGAGTCCTGCATGCTGCGATGATCGGACTGCTGATCTGGCTGGTCGTTGCGTTTCACCTGGGAATTCTGGCCGCCGTGGGAATCGCGGCCGTGGTCATTCTGCTCGGCTACGAGCACTCACTGGTATCACATGACGATCTGAGCAAATTGAACGCTGCTTTCTTCACGATGAACGGAGTCATTTCCGTGGCGTTCTTCGCGTTTGTGGCGGCGGATTTGCTGGTGCGCCGATAGGCAGCCTACTTCAACTGCATCATCAGTACGCGGCCGTCGGAGTGGAAGCTGCCGCCGGTCGCGGTAAACGCGGTCTGGATTGGGTCCTTCGGCAGGACGTAGGTGCTGGCTGCGATTAAGCCCGTCTCGCCGAGGGTTGAGCCAACGAAGTCGCGCTCCAGATCAACGTTGGGATCGATCTTGTGAGTGATGCTGCCATTTCGATTGTCTTTTTCGAAGCCGATGTCGTGTGTCGCGGCGCCTACCCAGACAGTCTGCCCTTCGAAGTCGAACGGCGCTTTCCAGACTCGCAAGTGATTTCGGCTCTCGACCACCTGCACCGGCTCCGCCCGGGCAAATCCGTAATCCTGAGAACGGCCGAATAGCATCAACTCACTCATCGGCATGGCCGTATAGGTTTTGTTCGAGAGTGTAGATACAACGGCGTGTAGCACTGCATCCTGCTTGGTTTTGTCTACCTGCACCCATCCAGCCTGCTCAAAAGCGTTCTTCATTTTGTCTTCGGGGCCAATGATCACAAAGTTGACCATGTCACCCTTATTGCCCTGGGCATCGGTTACACGGCGGGGTATCTTGCCAAAAATATCCGCGGGAATAATGAGAGGTTTTGCCGTGGTGACCGCATTCGCAACAGCTCTGGCCGGCACAATCTTTACTGAGACGCTGAAGTACCCAGAACCAGCCTCATCGGATGCCTCGTTAATGCCGAGGAAGAGGCGCCCCGAGTGAGTTGCTTCAAAGGTCTTGCTATCGCCGATCAGAAAGGGAACTGCAGCCTGACTATTGCTGATGCGAGCAATCAGGGCGCCGCGCCCCGCGTCGTTTACAGGAAGAGCACGCAGAGCATCCCTCAACGTGCGCGCAGTGCCCTGAGGGCCGACGTTTGAATCCTCCATATACTTGAGCGTCCCTTGGCTGTTGACTGTGACTTTGTCTCCGACGAGCAGATCGATTCCGGTGTCGGTCCAGGGCTGCTGCGCCGAGATTTTTAACTGCTTTCGTTTCACCTTCGGTGGCGCCGAAGTTTTCTCGACAGGGGCAACGTCGTTTGGTGCGGGTGTGGTGCTCGGATTGTTGACCGCAGGCTTTGTTGACTGCACGTTCTGCTGCCCTGCGGGCTGGATCTGTTGTTGCGGAACCTGGAATTGTACAAAAGGAGCCGACCCTAATAGAACGATGAGGACAGAGAAAACCATGGCTCATTGGGTATCCGACTTCGGATGCCTTCCACAATTTTATGCCGAGTTGAGCGGCAGCAAAACTAGAGTGGCCACGCGGCCTGTTGAAATCGACTCGGCAATGGTTTGTGACGTCGAGCGGTACCTACGGTATCATCATAGATTATGGCTCAAGCCGTGATGCATGCCTTCCAGACCGATGATCCGCGACTGAAGCCGCTGTTCGAGAAAGTTCTCGCCGGTATCCGTTTGAGTGCTGAGGACGCTCTCACTCTATACCAGTCGAAGGACATACTGGCGCTGGGCTGGCTGGCGAACCATGTACGCGAACGCATGCACGGCGATCGTGCCTATTTTAATGTTAATCGGCATATCAATCCCACGAACGTTTGTGTCGCCTATTGCCGCCTGTGTGCCTTCGGACGAAAGAAAGATGCTCCGGGCGCATACACCATGGCATTGGAAGAGGCGTGGCAATCGGCAGCTTCGGGCTATTCAGAAGCGGTAACCGAGTTTCATATCGTTGGTGGACTCCATCCCGACCTGCCGTTCGAGTATTTTCTCGACCTTGTGTCCGGTCTGAAGCAGCGCTTTCCGCAGGTACACCTGAAAGCGTTCACCATGGTGGAAGTCGCGTTCCTGGCCAAACGCGCAAAGCTTTCGATACGCGAGACCCTGCAGAAATTGAAAGCGGCGGGCGTGGATTCGCTTCCGGGCGGTGGCGCCGAAATTTTTGCAGAACGTGTGCGGCACATTATCTGCGATCACAAGATTGACGGCAGCCAATGGCTGGAGACGGCGCACATCGCACATGAGCTCGGGTTGAAGTCCAATGCGACAATGCTGTACGGTCACATCGAGAACGACGAGGATCGCGTCGATCATCTGATGAAACTGCGAGCGCTACAGGACGAAACCCACGGGTTTCAGACTTTCATCCCGCTTGCATTTCATCCGGATAATACGCCGCTGAGTCATCTACCGTGGACAACCGGATTTGACGACATCAAGCAGATCGCGGTTTCGCGACTGACACTTGACAATTTTCCGCACATAAAATCTTACTGGCAGATGATGACACCAAAGATCGCGCAGATCTCGTTGCGCTTTGGGGCTGATGACATCGACGGCACCGTGGTTGAAGAGAAGATCTATCATGATGCGGGAGCGGACACGCCGCAAGGACTGCGAAGGCAGGAACTCGTTCGGTTGATCAAAGAAGCAGGCCGCGAGCCAATCGAGCGCGACACTCTCTACCGTCCGGTCACTCGAACCGAAACCACGTTCACCATTTCTGTCTAAGGTCGCGAAAGTGCCACAAAAGCGGTGTGGTTGCCGCTTTTGGAACCGCGTCCAAGTTCAACTGTAACAGCATGTTGCGAGCCAAGTTATTCGTGTTGTGAAGCAACGCATAGAAGGCGCTCTTGCTTCTTATCGTTCAGGTGTAAAATTCCAGTTAATCAAGGTGTGCTGGGCGGGGCAAGCTCCTGCTTTCGAGGCTTGAATGAATGTCCACGTCAGCTACAAGCTTCTTAAAACTTCCGATCTTGAACACGAAATCAATCAACAAATTCATAAACTTGAGAAACGGCTGCAGGTTTTTCGCCCCGATTTGATTCATCTGCATGCGATCATCGAAGAGAAGCCTGCCCGGGCGGGTATAGAGGCACGCCTGGACCTGCGGCTTCCGTCGGGAGATATTGCAGCACGAGAACTTGCATCCAGCGCAGAAGCTGCCATCAAAGGCGCATTTGAAGATCTGCTTGAGAGACTCGGCAAACACAAAGATAAACTTCGTGCGCAGCACAAATGGCCAAACAGGAGGCGCGTGGCGAGAACGCGTCCGGTGCCGGAAACGCCATTCGAGGAGACGGTTGCAGCGGTACAGATTCCACAGGCTTCAGAGGAGGACATCAGCTCGTATTTGAATGCGAATCTGCCGCGCCTGCGCAGGTTTGTCGAACGAGAGATTACCTATCGAGAAAATAACGACGAATTGACTCCCGGCCAATTAGGCACTGATGAGGTCATCGACGAAGCGATTGCGAATGCCCTCGACCATCACGAGAAACCGGAGAAACTCTCGCTGGAACCGTGGCTATATCGACTTGCACTTCGCGCTATCAGTGATCTCGGACGACGCAGCCGGGAAGACGAGTCGTCATTGAGTCTGGATCAGCCAGCCAGGGTTTACGACATGTCCGCTACCATCCATGACGAACTGCGAACGGAATACCATCAGCCGGACGAAGTAACCTCGCGCGAGAGCCTGATTGCGAATCGTGGTTTGTCATCGCCAGAGGATACGGCCGCGCAGAGCGAAGTCATTACTCTGATCGAGCGCGCACTTCACGGCACAAAGCCTGAGGATCGTGAAGCGTTTCTTCTGTTTACGATTGAAGGTTTCACGGTCGACGAAATCGTTGCCATCAGCAGCCGCCCCGTCGATGCAGTGCGCAATTCGATTAATTCGGCACGGGAATATTTGCGACGCAATCTGCCTGTCCCCAGTCATCTAAAAGATAAACTACTCGAGCACTCCAAAGCTGTTTAGGCCCCCGGCCATTTTCAGGAGATGTCCATGATTACACGCGATACTCTTCGCGAACTTGCTGCGTTTCAGTCACCGGCGGAAGACGCCGTAACCTTCTACTTTCAGCCTGGGGTGCCGCAGGACAAGTCACATCGGCAGGAAGCTATTTTGGTGAAGGATCTGGTGCGGAATGCGATCGCCTCCGCTGAGAAGGTCGGCAAGAATGGGAACGTTCGCGCGAGCCTGGAGCACATTCTGGAATTGTCGGAACAGCTTCATGGCAACCGTGGTAAAGGAAAAGCCGTTTTCGCCTCCGAATCAAAGAAACTCTGGCGCGAGTTCGACGTGCCGCCACATCTCCCGTCGACGCAGCTGATCGTGAATCGGCGCTTTCATCTCACGCCGCTTACTTGCTTGAGCGAGGTGCTGGGTAAGGTGTCGATTGCCCTTGTGGATCGCACGCGCGCACGGCTGTTCGAGATGTCGATGGACGACGTAAAGGAAGTCGCCGACTTTATTAACGAGTTGACCCGCCGCGGACGCAGCGACGGCTTCTTCGGATACGATGCCGGCCATGCGGAGCGGCGTGTTGATAACGAGACGACCGGACATTATCGGCGCGTGGGCGAACGCCTGATGGAATTGTATGGAACTGGGGGAATTGAGGCCTTCATTCTCGGGTGCCACGAGGAAGCGCGTAACTACATCGAGAAAGAGCTCCATCCTTATACGTTGCAGCGCCTGATCGGACACTTTGTCGCAGATCCTGCGACTACTTCGCCGGATGAAGTTCGGCAGCAGGCGCATCGAATTCTTCGTGAACATCGAGCACGCCAGCGCGAACAGTTGGTGGCGGAGGTACTGAACGAAGCCAATGCAGAGAATCGTGGTGCCCTGGGATTGCGACGAGTACTGAAATCATTGCAACTTGGCGAAGTTCAAACCTTGGTGTTGGAGCGAAGTTTCTGCGCGACCGGTACGGAGTGCCCTAACTGCAGTTCGCTGGATATGGCACGGGTGAAGTATTGTTCATTCTGCAGCTACGAAGTGCAGCCCATCACCGACTTGGCCGACGCAATCATCGGGCGCGCGCTTGGTAATGGAGCTGACATCGTTTATGTCCCCAACAATGCGCAACTCCAACGGCACGGGAACATTGCCGCATTGTTGCGATTCCGCGCAGAACGAAATATTGCAGGAAGAGTAGCAGTTTGATGTCCGACTGAGATCATCCCATGCCGAGTTCGTCGGGGGATTCCAGCGGAGTTCCGCAAACGCGACATATCACGGCAGAGCAATCGCCGCAGGTGAGCGGGTCGGTGACCTCTTGCGCACACCTGGGGCAGTAGAGCAAAGGCATTTGCTGCGACTCCGGCTGCTTTGCGTCTGCCATTCAGCCAATGTAACACGGCGCGCCGTTCCTTCCGGAGTCGTACAATTTCTGTATGAACCCTAATGAGCAGCTTAGGCAGGAATTCAATGAATGGGCCGCGGACGGACGCGGCACAGAGATGGAACGGCACCATCTCGATATTACAGAGAAAACAATTCAAAAGATGAATCTTCGTCCGGGCGAACGCGTGCTCGATCTGGGATGCGGAACTGGATGGGCAACGCGATTACTGGCGCGCCTGGTCGGGGATGGTCCTGAGGGATCTGGCCAGGTTGTGGGTGTAGACATTGCAGATGAGATGATCCGTAAAGCTCGCGCCGCTTCGCGCGACTTTGAGAACGTGGTCTACGTAGTTGCGCCCTCGCACGAGATTCCCTGGCAGGAAAATTTCTTCGACAAGGTACTGTCCGTTGAGTCGTTCTACTACTATCCGGACCAGGATCGCGCTTTAGCCGAACTGTTTCGCGTCATGTCGCCGCGTGGTCGCATGTTTATCCTCATCAATCTTTATAAAGATAATCATTATTCGCTGCGGTGGGTAAACGCATTGAAAGTGCCGGTACAGGTGCGGTCTGAAAGTGAATACGTGCAGTTATTGAAGGCGCACGCTTTCCAAGATGTGCAAGCGTTTCGTATTCCCGACGAGACTCCGACTCCCGATGAGTACAGCGGTAAGTGGTTCAAGAATGCGTACGAGTTGCGGGATTTCAAGAGAATTGGTGCGTTGCTGCTGACAGCGCGCAAGCCGGATGTGAGGTCGATGTCGCCAGCACAGGCGATCTACTAATCCGTTTCGCATTTTGCGTTTCCCATTTCCCATCCGCGTCGCGCTACTGGGTCACCTCTACGCCACTTCGTCCTGCTGTAGTTCCTTTGTTTGAGAAATGACGTAGCAGATCAGAATCGTGATTTCGGGCTCAATCGGCGCTCGATAGCGCGGGTGAGGGAAGACGAAGTAATAAACCATTGGAAATGAGATAAAAAGCCAGGCGATAAGCCAGGCCGCACGACGTCGCTGCCGGACAGCGAGGACAATGCCCCAGATCGCAACGATTGAGGAGGTGAGGAAGAGAGCATTTTTGGCGAAAAGCGGCCAGGACATCCACGGTAGATTTGCCCAGTAATAGACAAATCGTGCCACGGTGACTTTCGCGAACTGGCTCGGATGCGCATGAATCCAGGCGAGCGCTTCTGCCTTGCGACTTCGAACATAGGCCAACTCGCCCATGCTCTTGTATTTCTGAAACTCAATGACATTTTGCGATGGGTGTAGCCACTGCATCCAGAGACCCTTCGCGCCCGGGCCGTTACCCATGCGGAACTCGGCGCCAAAGTTCGAGCGGATGAAGACGAACTTGCCGAAGACAGCGTAATCGCGGGCGATCCATGGTGCGATGGTGAGGCAGAAGAAGAGCGCTGCGAGGAGCGATGGCACAAACCATTGCTTGTGCTTGCGCGAGCGGCGCCATGCCAGCCAAAGTCCGGCGCAAGGAAGAAACGACAGGAGCGAAGGATTTAGCAGGGCGGCGAATCCCCAAAGCAAGCCCCAGCCCAGCCACCGAGTGTAACCTTCGGCATGTTCGAGATCCATGGTGAGCAGAATCAAGCAGGCAAGCACGAACGCAGTGATACTGGTTTCCCATAGCCACTTCACACACCAATACATGGCGTAAGGAAACAATGCCCACGCCCAGGCGGACCAGCGCGCGACACGCAGGCCGAACATGCGGCGCGCGAGCACAAATACCGGAATACAGGTGAGCGCCGAGAAGAACGAATTTACGGTCAGCAACACGAAAGCCGACACATGTGTGTAGGTACCGAAGATCTTGAACACCCCTGCCATGAAGAAGGGGTAGATCGGCGGTTCCCACGCCGTAGGTCCAGTGCCGGTATGCGCGAAGGGACTGGCATACCCTTCGCCGGCCGCCAGCGAACGCGCGATGCGGCCCATCTCCCAGCCGAATCCGAAGTGGTTCTCCGTGACACGGGGACGATAGGTATGCGTGATCCCGATTGCGGCAATGCGAATCAGGAATGCGATCAGGACGATCCAGATGAGCTGCTTGCGCCAGGGTAAAGGCCGGTTTGCTGATTCCTGGGAAGTACGTTTGGGGATTTTGATATCAGGGCTTGCCATGCCGGGGATCAACCCCAACTACTCTCTTAATGGATTTGAGGTTCGGTTCGAACTGTTCGTTCTATCGTAAATGTGGGGATCGGAAAGGACAAATGCCCGGACATAACGCCTCGTATGTTCGAGTGGCCCAGTGTCATGTGACTGACATCACTTACCCTTGGTTCGCCTATGGGAGACCATTTTCTCTGACAAGACTGGGGGAAGGTGCATGTCGTGGATCGAAAACAGGTTTGAAAAGAACTTCCTGATTACCACGGTGGATTATGTCTTCAATTGGGCGCGCAAGTCGGCGCTCTGGCCCATGACATTTGGACTTGCCTGCTGCGCGATTGAGATGATTGCCTCGTCTACGGCACGTTTCGACATAGCCCGCTTTGGTTCCGAAGTATTTCGCCCCAGTCCTCGTCAAAGCGACCTGATGATCGTCTCCGGCACCGTGACTCTGAAAATGGCTCCGGTGGTCCGCCGCATTTACGACCAGATGCCCGACCCCAAGTGGGTGATTGCCATGGGAGCCTGCGCTTCGGTCGGCGGCCCTTTCAATACCTATTCAGTCCTGCAAGGCGTGGATCGGATTGTGCCCGTCGATGTGTATGTACTCGGATGCCCGCCACGGCCAGAAAACCTCTTCTACGCGCTGCTCAAGCTGCAGGACAAAATCGATACCATGTCGATTGCGAAAAAGCCCACCGAGGTGCGCCTGCAGGCAAACATGATTGAGGATTTCAAGAAGAATGTCGCGACGGGCATGACGCAAACCGTGCAAACAAAGTAAAACCTGGCTTCATTTGGTATCCAAAGACTGCAGATCCCTCGCTCGGTGCGGTCGTTCGTGATGACAAGCCTACAGTTTTCGTTCTACCTAAACGTTCCTTCCCATGCTGTGCACGATTTCACGACATATTGAATTGGTATATTTAGTGAGGAGATGAGATGAATGTCTCTAGCTCCGGCGCGCGGTAGGCTCCGGGAGGGAACTTCCGGAGTAGACAGGTCACAGGCTGCATTGTGGTCTGGGGCATCGCGACC
>JAJPJE010000072.1 GCA_021324365.1 Terriglobia bacterium
CCGGGCGCGCGGTAGCTCACCCGGATCCTTCGCTCGCGATACCGCTGCTCGCTCGAGGATGACAAACAGGGCGGACAGGCCTGCCCTGAGCGAAGCCGAAGGGAATGTCCGCGCCACACAAACATGCTTACGGTACACTCGCACGATGATTCATCAGATCGTTCCTCTGTTCTTCACTACCGACATTCCACGCACGCTAGCCGATTACAAGGACAAGCTGGGTTTCGAGTGCCTGGGTACGTGGCAGGATCCGCCGATCTACGCCATCGTGGCGTGCGATCGGCATGCGATCCACTTCCGCTGCGCTGCGCCGCCCACTCCAAATCCGGAGAAATACGACGAGGAGTTGCTCGACGCCTATATTTACGTCGAAAGTGCGGACGCTCTTTATGCCGAGTACGCTGCCAAGGGCGTCGAATTCGTGCGAGGGCTTGGGAATATGCCATGGAACTCGCGCGAGTTTGTGGTGAAGGACTGCGATGGGCGTCTGCTGGCCTTCGGCTCGAACTTATAGGTCAATCGCAGAGAAATCACGAAGCGGCGCCGGCGCCAAGAGGAGCGCTCGACCGCCCCCGTAGGCGCTTCGCTTCAGGTTTTCCAAAGATGTGTGCCGTCAATAGCAGTCCGGAGAAGGTGATCGTCAGCAGGAATACCTGCCCCCATCCGGTTACCATCGAGGCGTTGCCCATCATCGTCAGTCCAAAAAAGCAGAAGAACAGGTGGGCGCAGAATACCTGCAGCGAAGACTGCCCGAGCAGGACGAGCGGGTGCACGGCTAGCGGCTTCACCAGCCATTGGAAGCGGATGAGGAGGACGGCGAACGCGCTGAAGTCGATAAGGCGAACCACGCCGAGATGCCATTTGTCCACGTTGAACGCCAGGCTGCCGAGTTCGAATCCCGCGCCGACCATGTAGCGCAGTACCAGCAGAACAGGAACGATGAATATCGCCGGGATGGTTAGCCGCCGTGCCCATCTCGTTAGTGGCAGATCGTTTTTCGCCCAGCGCACGCCCAGCCACAGTCCGAGAATCCACAGAAATTGCCAGGCCCAAAGGTCGAATGATCCCATTTCGTTGAGCGGAATCTGCAATCCCACGTGGGCGAGGAAGTCGTGCGCGTACTGACGCAACCCAAATTGCGCGAACAGCCAGAAGAAGGCACTGAAGCCCAGGACGTATTTCCAGCCCCTGCGCATGGTCACCATCAGGACGATGGGCGTGATCAGCAGAAACAGGATGTACATCGGCAGGATGTCGAGCAGTGGCGGACGATAGATCAGCAGGACGCCGTCGATGGCAGAGTGAATCGGCCCTACAGCGAAATAGTAGTCGAGCAGGTTATGAAGTCCGGGACGATTGCCGCGCTGGGCGATGGGCACGGCGATCAGGAAAGTAAGCGCGAGCAGAACGATGTGGTACCAGTAGAGCTTGAGTGTGCGCAGCGACAGCTTGCGATACATCGCGCGGAATCCGTCGCGGGATGCCGTTCGAAAGTAGATGTGCCCGGTAAACAGGGCCGATAGAAAGATGAAGCCCTCAGCAGCGGAGAAGAATCCGAGCGGCTGATTTACATAAGTGCTGATCACGGTAGGCAGATGGGTGAGCGTGATCCAGACGAGCATCAGCCCGCGAGCAGCATCGAGTTCAAGTCTGCGTTCCAAAGAGTCCCCATCCAGAGGCCCCCACAGGCTTCTCAGGACTTGCGATCGGCGTTACAGGTTAGATGAAAATCGCATAAAGCCGGCTTACCCGGTTACAAATGTTTACGTTCAGCCAGATCGGTTTCTTTTCTATAGGTTGGCCGGAAAAGGCCAGAAGAATACAAATCTTTTACACAAGCAGGGCTTTCGGGGCTGCGCAGCAGCTAGACGGTCACTTGCGAGTAGCTGACTTACAGTCCCACCGTTCGGGGTGGGCTAAAGCTCGCCATTAAGACGGCGCGGCTGAGGCGATAAGACGGCACAGCTGAGGCGACGCCGCTTCATAGCGGGAAGCATTCAGATCTACGAAGATGCTGCCCAGTTGCGGCGCTCGAGAAAAGTCGGTGGCTCGTAGGTTGTGCCTCGGGCAAGGCGACGTTCTTCCCGCCTGGTGCTCCAGAGCATGAACGGACCGGCCAGGCGCGAGACCCAACGCGTAAACGAACCGAATTCTATTTCGAGTTCGCGGCGCAGTTCGCCGATGCGCCCGCTGATTTCGGCGTTCGAGCCACGGAGTTGACGCTCCATCGCCCAGAGTGCAGGGCCGTAAGTTTTTCGAAGTTCCTGGGCTTCGCGCTCGTAGCGCTGGCGCACACGCGCATCGGGATGGTTCTTGTATTTGCGCCAGCCCTGAAGCGTGGTGCGGCAGATGCGGTAAATACTGGGGCCATTCAATTCGAAGTCACGCGTGAAGGCCCAGTCGAGGAAGCGTTTGGAATCATCACGGCCGATGGCGGCGTGCTTGAAGTTAAATTTGAACTGGCCGTGAATGTCGGCAAGATCGCCGGGGAGAAGACGCCCCTGATCGAGCATCTCTTTGTACAGAGGCGTGCCGGGGACGGGAGTGTAGAGCATGAACTGGTGAAATTCGGTGTCGTGCGCGATGGCCTGCTCCACTTCATCACGAATATTTTCGGGCGTGTGATGCTCGAGTCCGATGATCGTCGATCCCAGAGCCTTGATGCCATGTTCGCGCAGTTCGCGGACAAGTTGGACCGTGTCGGTGCCGTTCAGTTTGTCGTAGCTGCTCTGGCGCGATTCAAGGCCCATCCAGATCCAACTCACGCCCAGGTCCACTAGTTCTTCGACCGTGTACTTGCGGATCGCATTGGCGGAAGCGAAAACATAGAAGCCCCAGCTCTTATTGTGGGCTTTCATCAGTGCCAGCAGTTCGATTGCGCGGTGGCGGTACAGCAGGAAGTTCTCATCCATGATGAAGAAGAAGCGTGTGTTGGTTTTCGCTTCCATCTCGCACATGATGTCGAAGAGCTCGCGTCCGGTCTCATAGAAGTTGACCGACTTGCCTTTACCGCCGAAAAACGCTGATGTCGTGCAGAAGTTGCAGCCCATAGGGCAACCGACAGAAGGAATGATCGTGACAGCGATGTCGGCGGGCTTCTCGTTCAGCTTGCGTCCCATGATGCGGAAATCGAAGCCCGACGTGATGCGCGGATGTCGGAATGGCGCGTTTGGATCTTCACCCAGGTATTCGCGCATCCACCGTATGCCTTCGCCCTTCACGATGTGGTCGGCATCGATCATGCGTTCGAGTCCGGGAATGGCGGCGACGTGCCCCCCGACCACTATTGTCGACGCGGGCGAGAGTTTGCGAATGATACGGCACATCTCGCGAACTTTGCCGACGTTTACGATGATGGAGGAGATGCCGATGATGTCGTACTGCTGCTCGGTAATTTCGCGTGCGAAGGCTTCGCGCGTGGGAAAGTCCAGGACGGTGCAGGGAGCCGAGATGTTTTCCTGGATCATCATGATTCCCCAGGAACGGTGAAACAGCCTCGGGGAGTATGCGCCCTGCATACGAGTGACCTGGTTGTAGTACAACTCCATGGGGTTGATGGAGCGGCTGCCGAATTCGTCGTCCTGCGCGTAGGGACCAAACACAGACGATAAGAGAACGCGAGCGCTGGTCCCCTTAGGATGCATCTCCATACTGCGGGTACGACCTCCTCTTGAAAGCGCAATGGTAGTAATAGGCGGCTCCTGAACGCAGTGAGATCAGCACATCAGCAGGGGGAATTACAAAAGAATTACAAAGATGAGCGGCGTTCTTCCTGGTATTCGGTCCAGCAAGCGCAAAGAATCCCGAGACTTAGTGCGAACTGGCCCAGCGGTCAATGTACTGCTGCGCAGCGAACTTCTTGAGCGTGCTATCGTGCGACATGTAACGGATCAGACCAAAAATCGGTCGGGGAAACCAAGGGCGATCCATTTTCCCGGCAATGGACCAGGCAATCCCGAGATAGCCGTTGGGGTCGCGGCCGTCAAGGAAGTATTTGTCGTTCAAATAGACGGTGGTTTCGTATGCCTGATAGGGATTGGCCGACCATTCTAGAATCTTCTTCGCCCAATACATGCGCATGTAGTTGTGCATCCAGCCGGTTTTGAGCATTTGACGTTGTGCAGCATTCCAGAGTTCATCGTGCGTTTCTGCATGCTCAAGTTCCAGGCGCGTATATAGGAACGGGCGCCGGTCGGAAATGTGCTCGGCAAGCGTTTTCCTGGCCCAGGGCTCAGCGCACTCAAAGTTGTCGTACTCAGGGTGGAAGCGGACAAAATTGATAGCCAGTTCTCGCCAGGTAATGAGTTGATCGAGATAGGCGCTCTTGTCCGCCTCGGACGCGTTCGACGCTTGGATGGCACGAGCAACGGTAACCGGGCTGATTTGTCCGAAGTGGAGATACGGTGAGAGCGAACTGGTGCCGTCCATCTCCGGATGATTGCGATCTACGTTGTAAGTGCGGAGCGCACCTGAGGTGAATTGCTTCAGGCACCGCAGAGCTTCCGTAGTACCTCCGCAAAAACTGCTGACGGGAGAAGCGGAGTTGTCGACTGGCCAATCCCGAAGAATGTCGAAATCTGTAGGAAGTGATTGAATGCTTTTCGATGCTCTCCATGAGTGTTTTGCTTTGGAGTTCTTACTGCGAACGAGAAAGTGGTTCAGGTGACCCTGGATAGCAGGTCGAATAAAGCGTGCCGCGGTGAAGCGCTTATTCAACAGTGTGCCGGGGATAACAACGTCGGAATCGACCGTCCAGAAAGGAACGCGAAGCTCTTGGGTGGCAATCTGGCGCCAGTGCTCCGGTTCGCGTAATGGATTTTCGTCTCCGACGACCAGCGCTGGTTTCACTTCTGCGCAAAAGCGCAGCAGGCTGTGGTCGGGATAGCGGCGAAGCACAAATCCAATGTCGCGCTTCGCAAGCTCGGCAGCAATGTCGGAAATGCCTTCGGCAAGGAATTTGTAATGACGCAGATTTGCATGCGGGTAGAAGGGCACTGGCGCAAAGAAAACCAGCACAGGCTTGCCGAGCAGATTTGCGGCTTCTACCGCAGTGTCCAGAGCTGGATTATCCAGCGCGCGTTGCGAGCGCTGCATCCAGTAGACCACGCACGATCCTTCCCTGAGGGGTTCGCCTGTACGGCGAACTGTTACTCGGGGATCTTCAATGAGAGTCTTCCAATTCAATCCAGGTCGCGTCAGGAGCTTCGCACCAGCCATTTTGGCATAACGTGTTCTGACATGATCTGCCAGATCAGCCGCTGGAAACGCGGATCTTCATTGATGGCGGGCAGCAGTTCGATTTCGACCGCGGCGTACTTGTGGCACAACGACTGCAGCAGTTCTGGGACCTCGTCCGTCACGCGTTCCTCATGCGAGAGAAACAGGGGAAGAACACGAAACTGGTGGACACGACGAGAGAGTAGATCTTCAATGACTTCCGGCAAAGATGGCGAGATAAAGCGCAGGTACGCAACCCGCACTGAGTCGCGGCCAAAATTGCGTTGCGCTCGATCGCCAATCCTATCCAGGGGCACGCGCCAGCAGGGGTCCTTGCTGCCATGCGCAAGCATTATGAGAGTCGACCGTGTCGCCGAATTCCGATCAGCCAGGACAGGCAGTTGTTCAAAGCTATCTTGATCCGATGATGCGAACAACTCCGTTGCAATAAAGAAGGTTACTGGGTCGAGTTCAGCCATCTATCCTCGATAATAGAGGTGGGCGTAACAGGACACTTCCGCGCGCTCACGCGTGCGGCCTACCGCCCTGCCACGCCCTGTGTCGGGCATCATGTCCGGAGGGACATGAGTTTCCTAGACCTCTTACCTATTATCGACGTCGGAGTTTCGGGTTTGTTACAGCGCTAGACGAAATGAATTCCAGTGCTGACGGACTAAAAGATTGGTAGCTGGTTCTGCATTTTTCCTGCCAGATACACCAAGAAATGCCCATTTTTTCGGTTCGCATCGATCGGGTTCGTCGACAGGAGAACCCGGCTCAGTGTCAGGGTCGTCCGGAGGCTCTTCGACCGGAGCAGGGGGAGTTTGCGTCGGAGGTTGAGGTGGCTCGCCATCGTTACGCGGTGCCAGGAGATGCAACCTGCGAAAGAAGTCCCAGGTTCGCGTCTGTCGACAGGGCGCGAGCCTGGGTCGCTTAAGTTTCATGCTGCGCGGCCGTTCTGACGGCCGCGCGCGGAAGAGGTACGCCGCGAACGTGAGCTGGCGCGTTCCGATGTCGCCGAGGTTGAACGAGTGCTGCGCGCTGCTTTCTTTCCCGTGGATTGTCGTGAACTGGACTGTCCGCGCGAGGATGTCCTGCGAGAACGCGATCCCGTGCTGCGAGTGCCTGCCGACGCACGCTTCGACGCGCTGCGCCCCGAAGCGCTACGTCTGCCGGAAGCCGTCTTACGAGACGATGACCGCGAGGCAGATTTCCGCGATGCCGTTCGTGAACCTGACGCCTTGCGCGCAGAAGTGGACCGCGAGCCCTTGCCTTTTCCGTGACTGCGCGCTTCACTGGAACGGGCTCTTGCCGAACGAGCGCCGCCACGGTGGCCGCGCACGGACCGCCGGCTGGCTTTGATGTCTCCCTCTTCGCGCGCTTCAGCCGTTCCGCGCGCAATAATCTTATTGAAATTGCTCTGCTGGCCGCGTGCCGTTTCTTCCTGGAATAACAAGGCAAGTCCGCGCTCATCGAACTTCTGGAACCAGTCATCCCAGGAAATCGGCTGCAGCGACTGATCGCGAGCGCCGGGAGCACCGGGAAATTCCAGCCGAAGCATGCCAATGTCTCCTTCTTCACCAGTCCCACGAACGCACGCGGGTTCAGCGCCGCGATCCTCCGCCCATTTCCGAATTTCGTCATGATCGGTGCTTACTCTGCTTTGCGCGCTCGCCATGGCATCATCTCCTCAAAAATGAAGTTCCGTATCCTTTAAGTAGTTGCGCCGAAGGAGAAGGGCGTTGCTTATCGGATTGCGAGAAGGTGCAGTCACATGCCGAATCGACGAATCAGCAGTCCGAGTACGATACCTATGGCGGCGGCACCGAGGGTCAAGAACGCAACGTAATCGCCAACGTGTCCGCTGTGCAGCGAGCGCAAGCCACCCATGACAAGTTTGAAGGGGCGCACAATAACGTCCTGCTTGGGCCATAGCGGGGAAAGCGACCACGCCGCGAGTAGCAGTCCGAACACAATCGCGCAGGAGGTTGAGATCAGAGTTGGTGTGAGCGCCGTCTGGCCGGGCGGAGCGAAGGTGTTCGGTAGATGTGCGCCATCCAAGACGCGAGACTGGTATGCTGCAGTGTCTGCCATCGTGAAGGCACCGGTCTCCGCGGCGCGACGCAATTTGGGAGTTAGCGTCAGCCCGAGTGCAGCGATCACCATCAGGAATGCTGGAAGGATCATGACAGCGGGAATGCGATGGTGCGGACCGGCGGTCTCGCGTTCCTCAGGAATTTGCTTGCCGGTTCTGAGACTTTCCCGGTCACCCCAGCCCAGATAGACCCTTCCGTAGACACGTAGCACCGCCGCGGAGGTTATTGCTCCTGAAAATGCAAATATGACGGGAATCCAGTCCTGATGCACTAGTGTGGCTGCATGATCAATTGCATGCTCGCCGAGGAACGTAAGATTTGGTGGTACACCAGCCAGCCCCAACGCTCCAAGAAGAAACACAATTCCCGAGAAGTGATGCCGCTGCGCGCGTCCGCGAAGTTCGAGTTCATCGACCGACCCATAGCGATGCAGCAGAATACCGGCGCCAATAAACAAGGACGCTTTCACCAGACCATGACCGGCTACGTAGAGCGCCACTCCCGAGAGCGCATGCGGATCGAGTAAGGCAAACCCAATCACCAACAGTCCAGTGTGGCTGATCGTAGAAAAGGCGAGCAGTCGCTTCAGATGACGTTGGCCAAAACACATAATCGCGCCAAGCAGGGAGGTAATTGTTCCGATGACCAGCAATAACGACATCAGCGCACCACGGTGGGCTGCAAAGGGACCAGCCATGATTGCCCAATACACGCGTGCTACCGCGTAGACTCCCAGTTGCACCATGATCCCGCTGAGGAGAATGCAAACAGGGGTAGGAGCGACGGCATGAGCGTCAGCCAGCCAGAAGTGGAAGGGAAAAATTGCCGCCTTTACGTAGAAGCCGACCAGCAGAAAAACGAAGGCGGTAATTACCGTTGCATCCGATTGCTGTCCGAGCGCGCGGCCTATCTGAGCCATGTTCAAGGCGCCAGTGCGCGAATACAGCATCGCGATTCCGCAGAGAACGAGGAAGGCTCCGATGGTATTTGTAATGGCGAAGTTCAACGCTCCCTGCTGTGCGGTGGTTTCTTCATTTTTGTATCCGCAGAGCGCAAACGCAGAGGCGCTCATTAATTCGAAGAAAACGAACAGGTTGAAGAGATCGCCGGTGAATGCAAATCCCGACATCGCTGCCAGAAAGCCCAGAACGAGCACGTGGAACATGGTGCCGATGGAATCGAAGTAGCGCAGCGAGAAAACAAAGGCCACCAGCACCAGCACAGAGATGAGCATGGCCAGTGCGCAACTCAGCGGATCGATGACAAAACAGATACCGAGCGCGGCACCCGACCGCGGAGCCCATCCGCCGTACCAATACACGAATGGCTGGCTACGGACGCTGTAAAGCAGCAACGTCTCAGTGAAAAGTGTTACCAATGTTGCCAGAATGGCAAGGGTGTCGGCCATCCGACGCGGGAGAAATTTGTTCAGTGCAGCAAGAACTGCGGCAGTTCCAAGCGGAGTAGCAACAGGAAGAGCCGTGATATGAGCAACAATGCTGGAGAGAGACATTGTGCTATCCCTGCAGTTCCCGCAAATGATCGGGATTGAGAGTGCCGGTTCCCTTGTGCACCTGCACCGCGAGCGAGAGCAGCAGTGCAACGACAGTGGCTTCCACCACAATGTCGGTCAACATAAGCGCCTGCACCACAGGATCCACAGCGGGTGTTCCGACCGGCACACCTGCAAATACGGGAGGCATTCCTCCTATGCGATATCCGATCGTGAGCAGCAGGACATAGGTGGACGACTGCACGACAGCAAGGCACATCACCAGGTGAATGAAGTTGCGGCTGGTTACCACCCCATAGAGGCCGATACAGAAAAGCCACGCCGCCA
Organism: Terriglobia bacterium; assembly: GCA_021324365.1. Classification (GTDB taxonomy): domain Bacteria; phylum Acidobacteriota; class Terriglobia; order Terriglobales; family Acidobacteriaceae; genus JAJPJE01. Next base: position 9,154 of record JAJPJE010000072.1, read on the forward strand.
CGAGATAGGGAAAGAGGCTCATTTGCCTCCTTGGACGCGAAGTTTGACCTCGAGCGTCTGCTCAAGAAAGACGTAGATCAGCTGTACAAAACCTCCTGAAACGGCCAGGCCGGTGGCGATGTTCAGCAGCGCAACAGTGCCGGCAGAAATCACTGATCCAGTCTGTCCCAGGGGAAGCAAATTCTGCAGGAATGCGCCACCAACGAATAGACCGAGCAGTCCGACGAGTACGAAGCCAAAGATGCCCGCCCCTTCGATTGCCTCGACCCATTCCTGGCGCGTGATGCGCTTGAACGTTTTTAGATCGCCGGCGAGGTAGACGAGTAGCGGCGGGGTCGCGAGAATCACTCCACCCTGGAAGCCACCACCCGGTGTCAATTGACCGTGAGTGACGATGTACCAGCCGAAAACGATCAGCGGTCCGACCAAGGCGAGCGTGAGGACGCGCGCGGCATCGCTGGCTGCCGGCGCGCGACGGCGCTCACTTTCATCGAGATCGCGCTGCAGGCTGTTATCCGCTTTGCCATCGTTGTTGTCGGTCTCTTTCTTCTGAGGACGCAGCAGGAGACTGGTGCCGATTACCGACATGAACAGGATCGATTCTTCTCCGAGCGTATCGAAGCCGCGATAATCGAAGTTGACCGCAGTAACCACGTCGGTCGCGTGCCGTTCATAGACAGCAACGTGATTCAGAATGTCGCCATAAGGGCCGCGATAATGGCCGAAGGGCGGAAGGTCGTGCAGCCCCCATGCGAATACGCCGAAGAAGGCCACAACTGAAATCAGAAAGAAGTAGCGCCTGAAACGTGGATTCACGCGGCCTCTTTCCCTTTTTTCTCGTGGCGTTTGCGCGCCTCATGTTCCTCGGTGTTGCGGCGAACTCGCGCCATGGTCAGCATGAACATGAGCGGCAGCGCAACCGCGCCGATGACAACTTGAGATAATCCGACGTCCGGGGCCTGAAATATGAAGAACATGCAGGCGAGCACGAGTCCAAAGAAGCTGAGTCCGATCACCTGGCTGCGCGGATCGCGGGTGAGCACTACGGCGGTCCCGAAGATCGCCACAAAGCAGAGAATCAGCATCTGAAGCAGTTGCATGTCAGCCTCGCGGCGCCGCCCCTTCGATGTTCTCCTGGGGGTCGACAGACCAGTGACCCAACTGGCGGACGCGGGCTGCGCGAGCGGTGGCGTGTGTCAGTACTGCATTGATCAGCAGCAGCGCACCAAAAACGAGAATGGTCTTGATTGCGGCTTGGCCAGCCCCTTCGTGAATGATGACGGCAATTAACAAGGGAATGAACGCGACCGTAGTGACGGGCGCGAGGTAATGCAGCCTCACGTAGAAGTCGGAGACAGTTGCAATGGCAATGCAGCATACAAGCGAAATGAGAACTACAATTGCCAGCAGCACGAAGATCCACACTGTGCCAGTCATAGCCAGCGTTCCAGGAAACGCGCAAAAACAAGTCCGCCACCAAATGCCATCAGGCCGGAGGCAAGAGCGAGATCGTAGAAATTCGGATTACCGAGCGCCTCCGAGAAAGTAATAAAGAACATGCTCACGATCACGCCCGCCATTTCCAGCCCGAGCAGGCGCTCGATGGGTGAGCCGCGAAACACGGCCACGCCGCACGGAATCAGGCAAATCGCAAGACCGATGGAGGCCAGCAGCCAGGGATTCATGGCTTCGCTCCGAGGAGTCTGGCCGTCAACGGCACAGATGACGGTTGAATTTCATGCAACAACAACTCGTGGTGCTTCCGATCGATGCCGACAACGACGGAATCGGGTGGAATGGTGAGATAAGCGGTTACGAGAGTGCGGCGGGCTGAGGATTCCGGATCATCGCCACCGGTATCAAAAGGAACCGCGTGGAATCGGGCAAGCGAGCGCTTATGCAGGATCGCACGAGCTAAATTGATGGTCAATCGCCCCGCGCCGATTACCACATACCATGGTTCCAGTGCCGCCAAGCTGACCCAGAGAAGTCGCGGCCGGAATACGGCGAATCCGGATGCGCGCACGATGGCACGGCCGATAACTCCGAGAATTGCAACTGCAATGCCCACGCACAGCTCAGGCATTCGCGGACTGCTGGTGTACAGGATCCAGACACCCAGCATGACTGTGAAACTAGCGAGCAGCGCTATGGTGTTGCGTACCATTTGTTTGGATGTGAGAGCAACCAGAGAAGTGGGGTTGTATCGAATCCGGTCAATGCTCAGTTGGCCGGTAGCCAGTGGTCGGCGGTACTCATTATTATTGGTGCAATTTGTAGATGCACGGCTCTTCGGGTACGGAAGATCGACAACGTAGCTCCCTGGCCGACTGCTGTCGGATCGGGAAGACAAATCGGGCGGCGGCTCAACCCCGCCTCCCTTCAGAGCAACTGCGGACCGTGTTAGGAAGCTTCCATTGCCGTGCATTGATTCAGATTGCGGGCAGCTCGGCGGCCAAGTCTCGTGATAAAAGACCGGGTTACAGGCGTCTCGCTCTCAGTTCCCGTATAGCGGGTTGCAGGATCCCCTTGCGTGTCGGGAAGGACTCGATTGGCAATAGCCATCATTTCGGAGGTCAAACCGGGAGCCACACCGTGTATCAATGCGATGGCTTTCGCCTGCGGAGAAAGGATCACCTCCGCACGATGGTGGCGAATGGCACGGATAATTTTCCGCGCAGCAGCTTCGGCGCTGATGGAGGTGAACGGCAGAGTTGCGCCAAGGGAAAACCAGGTGAACTCGCCGTGATGATCTCCTTTGAAATATGCGTTCAGGTGCGAGCCGGTGCGCATCAGGCCGGGAGCGACAGTGGTTACGTGAATACCGGATTTAGCGAGTTCAGCGTGCAGGCCTTCCGAGAAGCCGACGGCCGCAAATTTCGCCGAGGAATAAGGAAGGAGGTGTGGCACCGAAACTTTCCCGCCAATCGATGTGATGTTTGCAATCGAGCCTTGCTGCCGCGCCTTCATGTGCGGGAGAACGGCAAGAGTGGCGTAGACCATGCCCCAGTACATGACGTCCATGGCTTCCTGGAAGTCAGACAGAGTTTGCGCTTCGAAGGGGCCAACGCTGATTACGCCGGCGTTGTTAATGAGGACATCGATACGCCCGAAATCGCGTAGCACGGTATTGATCCAGGAGACGACCTCATCATTGTTGGTTACATCGCAGACATAAGTGCCGACTTCTGCATCCATGCCGATCTGCCGGCGTGCAGCTTCGAGTTCGCGCTGATCGCGGGCGCAGATTGCGACGCGTGCGCCGTGACGAGCGGCTTCCTTCGCTAACGCAAAGCCAAGTCCGCGCGACGCTCCGGTAATCACCACGACCTTGCCTGACCAGTCCTCTGGCCGAGAGGCGGCACGCAGCAGTTTCCAGCCGAGCAGGCCAGCGGCGGCAGTTCCAAGCGTTACTCCGGCGGCAATGCCAGCGGCTCCGAAAGCAGCGACTTTTCCAACTTGGCGGGCAGTGCGATTCAGATCTCGGCGGGTGCGCATAGGACCTCCTGACCCCGACTCGTCTCGGGTGTAAGCAGTTTATTCGTTTTCGCCAGCTCGAACCTGTCCATAGTTCAGGAGCGTGACGATGGTGACGCCGCCAATGATGTTTCCAAAGGTGGCAAACAACAACCAGCGAAGATACATGGCAACACTAAGGTTTTGGCTGACTACGGCAGCAAGAATCTCCCCACTAGTGGCGATACAGTGAGAAAATCCACCAACGCCAACGACGAAAGTAAGCAGCCAGACGACCGCAATCTGTCCGATGGTCCAGTGACTGGCGGAAACCATCCAGGCGACCAGCGCAATGAGCCAGCCGCCGATCACGCCGCTCCAGAAGAAGAAAGTCGACGTGCCGGCGACTGCACCCACTCCCAGGATAACCAGTTCCTGCGCGGCTTTCGGACTTAACGCAGGGGTGCGCTCCGTGATGAGAGAGAACACCAGCGCGCCGAGCACATTACAGACGAAAACTACCGCCCAAAGCCGGAGCGTATTGAAGATGCATCGCCGGTCCTCGAGTACCAGGACGACGGGATACAGAGTATTTTCGGTAAACAATTGGGCGCGCCCGATAATCACAGCAATGAATCCGGCTGGGTAAAAAAGTTGCGCGGCAAACTCCGCCCCAGGACTGTGGCCAAGCACGGCGCGAACGACGGCCACCGATAGTCCGGTGAGACCCATGGCAAAGCCGCCGGCAAGCCCGGAGAGCGCGAGAGCCTTCGTGGAACGGGCAAGTTCCTCGCGGCCGTTGCTGATCACGTTTTCCAGGATTTCCGGAGCTGAGCGTCGTGTGGACTTCAGCTCCAGTTCTTGCCCGTGTTCCTGCGCTTGCATCGATGGTTAGATGCAGATTTCCATCGACCCCAGGTTAGAGCCGTACGAAGGCGCGAACCTGGGCACCTGCCAGGGAACGACGGGCTACTCAGGCAGCGGTCAGTTCGGCGCGGTTGCGAAGAATCTGCAGCAAGTTTCCGCGACTCAGGATGCCCAGCAAAATACCGTTTGATACGACCGGCATCTGGTTCACATCCTCGCGAGCCATAGTTTCCATTGCTTCGAAGAGCGATGTGTCCGGCGCTAAGGTGTGCAGCTTGGCGAGGGGACGCATCACGTCGCGAACGCGAGCCTGCGACCAGTTCTGGCGCTCCGTTTGGCGTACTTCATGTGGTGTGATCAGGCCTACCAGATACCCATTCTCCTGAACCACAAAGCAGCGCTGGCCAGTGTGGAGTAGATACGAGTCAACGAACTCCTGAACACTGAGGTCGCCGGGGACATTTCCGCAGTCGCGCGACATGGCATCAGAGACGTTCAAGCCAGCAAGCGCGGTTTGGCTGCGCCGTAGGGCGAGAGAGTTCCCCGCCGCCTGAATCAAAAACCAGCCGATAATTGCCAACCAGATCGCGCCGATGCCCTCGCCGGTGAATAACCGAAACAGGCTGTACACGATGAAGAGCCAGCCAACCACCTGTCCTATGCTGGCGGCGACCCGCGTGGCGCGATCGGCGTTTTTGGTGACCCCCCAAATGATGGACCGCAGCACGCGACCGCCGTCCATTGGAAAGCCGGGAATCATGTTGAATGCTGCGAGAACGAAATTAATGTAGCCGAGCCATTCAAAAATCGCTGCGCCCGGGTTGTGTGCCATGGTCCAGAGCGTCCAGCCGAAAAAGAAATGTGCTATGGCCAGACAGGCGAAACCGAACGCGACGCTCATGGCAGGGCCAGCGATGGCCATCCAAAATTCTGTCGAAGCGCTCTCCGGTTCACGTTCGATTTGCGCGACACCGCCGAGAAGAAATAGTGTGATTCGATTCACAGGCAGGCCACGAGCCTTTGCTACCATCGCGTGCGAGAGTTCGTGCAGGATCAATCCAGCAAAAAACAAAAGTCCGGTGATGACGGCCGCCCCCCAGATGGTCAGTGTGGACCAGTCGGGGTTCGTGTAACGAAACTGCGCACCGAGCGAGAAGACGATGAGTACAGCAATAATCACCCAGGTGTAATGCAGCCGAAGATCGATACCGGCGATGCGACCAAAACGGAAACTGCCCTTCTGCGTGCCATTCATGTGTGTTCCTGATCTGCGAAGCGCCTTTTATAAAGATGCTCGGGAGCATGGCATCGGACCAGCCCTATGTAGTTATTCGAGGCCTTGTTCGATCTGCACGTTTTCGCGCACGATCAGCCGGTGCGGAGCCATTTCACGCAGCGTAGGGAGCACTCGGGCAATATGCTCGTCGGTGTCGATGAATGTCAGCACCAGCGGGAGTTGCCCGCCCGCATCAACCAGGTGCGAAGCGTGTACCGCCTGTCGCCCGGTGAACCCAGCAACTGCATGATAAACGCCGGCGCCGGCGACGTTTTCCTTGCGCAAATAGTTCAACAGTTCAATGTGCAGCGGACGGTGATGCCACCGGTCCGTTTCGTTGAGATACATGGTGACCTGGACGGCCATGCGCAGTGTCTCCGGGCGCGAATTGTACTCCATTGGCAACTCCTGTGAAGTGAGATGAGTTCTCGGTTCCACCTTTGGCAAGTAGAAGAGAGATACGCACCGCCGCCGAATGCAAACTACAGAGCGCGGGCGAGCGCACCGCCGGCAAGCACCGCGGCGAGGCAGAACAAGTTACTAAGCAGAATATTGAGTCCAAACTGAAGCCATTGGCCCTGTTGGAAGTACGCCATGGTTTCGAATGCATAACTGGAGAAGGTGGTGTACGCACCGCAGAAGCCGATGGCGATCAGCAGTCGCCAGCGCGGATCGGCGAGGACGCGTTCGGTCGTCCATACCAGGAAAAATGCGAGGATGAAGCTGCCCGTGATGTTGATGATCAGGGTGCCGTAAGGAAAATCTGGCGAAAGTGCATGTGCAACCCAACGGCTCAGGAAATAGCGCGCATTGGCGCCGATGATGGCTCCCAGGGATATCCAGAGAACGGCTTGCATGGAGTTCTTTCTCCTTCTGCGAATCGAGTCGCAGATACCGGTCGCGCCGGAATTCCAATCGGCATTGGTAGGAGTTATCAGCACCGGCTGCGGGCCGGGCGGTTATGGCGAACTCCATCGCCGTAACAACGTGACATGAAAGTTTACCAAATGCAGGAATCAGGCCGTAACTCAGAAGTGCTGACACTGGCGACGCCGGCGTCCCATTTTTATGAGAGCATGAGCACGCGATGCTGGACCGCTTTCTTTTATCGACAGACGCTGAACGGGCCTCGAACACGCTTCTGAAACTCGCGCGTCATGACATCAGTGCCTGGGCAATCACTGGAGGTCTGGCAGTCGAAATTCACCTCCTTCAGTTGGGTCACCAGTGCTCCGTTCGCGCGCTCAACGATATTGATTTCCTGGTAGATTCTTTCTGCTGTGTTCCCCAAGGCATGGCGCCCAAGTTTCTGTTTCGGCACATTCATCCCGAAGATCCTCCCGGTAAGGTCGTCGCGCAGTTCGTGGATGCGGGGACTGCAACTCGCGTGGACGTATTCCGGTGCGATCGTGCGGTAATGGCGCGAACGTTTCCGCTGAACCTTGGCCCGATATCCCTTCGTATTGTTTCATTGGAGGATCTGGTCGCCAGACATGCGCGAATCTTGCTCGGGATGGCGGAAGGCAAGGCAATTCCAAACAAGCATGCGACTGACTTCCTCCGGCTGCGAAGCCTGGTGAATGACGAAGTACTAGAAAGCGTGTGGCAAAGTCACCGAAATGCGAATCATCCTTCAAGATTTACAGACACCGTCAGCTTGCTTGAAATACTGATCGACGGCCACCCCGAACAACTGATCACGCAGAAGTACTCCACGGACGTCGACGATAGTTGCAGCCGGTGTAGGATGATGTTTCCGTTTCAGCTGGCGGACCCGAAGCTCATCCTCTCTTTGCTCGGATACTGCTAGAGGCTGGTCGGAACGAACCGCACATCCCGTTGCAGAACCACAGTGCTACAGCATCGTGGAGCTTCATAAATTCTGCTGCAAAGCCTGGGTTGGCTCGACTAGGATGCTGGGCATGTCTACTAATTCTCTGAGCCGTCGTACTTTCCTGGCTCTTTCCGCGATGCTTCCGGTTGCATGGTCGTCCAATAGGGTCGGCAAACGAAATTCGTCGATTCCGATTGGGCTCGAGATGTATTCGGTGCGCGATCCGCTGAAGCAAGATGCACAAGGCACGGTTCGTGCCGTCGCGCAGATGGGCTATCAGGGACTGGAATTCTATGCGCCTTACTACCAGTGGACAGATGAGCAAGCGAAGGACATGCGCAAGCTGCTCGATGATCTCGGAATACGCTGCTTCTCGACGCACAATGACGAGAGCTATCTGAAGCCGGACAAGATTTCGCGCACCCGCGATCTAAACGGAATTCTTGGCACAAAGTACGCAGTGCTGGCCAGCAGCCTGAAAGAAGGCTCAGCCCTGGACGAATGGAAGGGAATTGCCGACCTGCTGAATACGGCCAACGACCAGTTAAAGACGGCGGGCATTCACGCCGGGTATCACAATCATCAGCCAGAATTCAAAAAGGTAGATGGGAAGTATCCGATGGAAGTGTTGGCGGCGAACACGCATCCCGAAATCATGCTGCAACTCGATGTGGGCACTTGCGTTGCCGACGGCGTTGATCCGGTGTGGTGGATCAAGTCAAACCCGGGGCGCATTCGTTCGCTGCATCTGAAAGACTGGTCGCCGGATCAGGGATATCAGGTTCTCTTTGGGGACGGCGTGGCCAAGTGGCCGGAGATATTCGCGGCTGCTGAGGGCGTCGGGGGAGCGGAGTACTACCTGATGGAACAGGAAGGCAGCCGATTGGGGCAGATGGACACAGCAAAGGTCTGCCTGAATTCCTACCGCAAGTTGCGGGCGTAACCAGTTGTTGCGGAACTCAAGGAGAAGCTCGCCTGGATCCGTCGCTCGCGATAAGGCCGCTCGCACAAGCATGACGACACAACCCTGCCTGGAAGAGCAGGATCCTGTGCGAAGACGGCGCCATTTTCCCTGTAAGCCTCGTCAAACGAGCGAGTTGGCGCTGCGACGAAAGGCCAATTCCCGCATCTAAGTATTAGAGGTTTAAGAGAAGAAATATGCAGCTGTCGAGGATGAAAGGTTTCATAGCGAGTTTCTTCCTGGCAGCCGCTCTATCTGCGCCAGCTTTAGCCGACGCAAATCCAGCGCTACCAGGAACACTGAACTTTGTAGAGGGGAACGCCGCGGTTGGATATCAGGCACTAACTCCCAAGTCCGTCGGGAGCACTACCCTGGAGGCGGGCCAAACAATCAACACCAAGACTGGAAAAGCCGAAGTGCTGTTGACGCCTGGCGTGTACCTGAGAGTGGGCGATAACTCGTCGGCAGAACTGGTTAACCCTAGTATCACCGACACTAAAGTGGCTCTGAACCAGGGGAACGCTATCGTGGAAGTCGATCAACTGCACAAGCAGAACGATTTGCAGATCGTCGACGCAAACTCGACGGCCCGGCTGATGAAAACAGGGTTGTACGAGTTCGATACGGACCCGGCGGCAGTGCGGGTTTTCAAAGGCCAAGCCGATGTTGAGGTCGGCAATCGGATGATAAAGGTGAAAGGCGGGCACCAGCTTGCTCTGGCTGAGCCGACGGCTCGCAAACTGAAGGAGAAGGGCTTCGACAAGAAGACGTATGAGTCCAGCGATCTGTACCGCTGGAGCAGTCTGAGGTCGCAATATTTAGCAGAGGCGAACGTCGACGCCGACCAGATCTACTATGACAACGGTTGGATTGGGCCCGGTTGGTACTGGGATCCGTTCTTCGCGTCGTACACGTTCCTGCCGGGCGCGGGAATGCTGTACAGCCCGTTTGGCTGGGGTTTCTACTCTCCGGCGTTCTTTTACTCGTACGGATATCCGTACTATTACGGAGGCTATCCGTACCGGGTGTACGGCCCAACCCTCTACAGTGGCCATGTATACGCGCCGCACGCATGGAACCATCCGATGGCACGTGGCCCGGTTGTCGCTCCTCGCATAGCAGCTCCGCGCATGGCTGCTCCTCGAATGGCGGCTCCAGTTGGCGGAGGCTTCCACACTTTCGGCGGCGGTGGATTCCGAGGCGGGTTTACTGGCGGGTTCCATGGCGGTGGCCGAATGGGTCGATAAATCATTAACAAACTCTTCATTCAGGCGCTGGCCACAGCGCCTTCTTTTTTGCCGAATCCCGCAGCTATACTGCCGCGCATGACCATCGTGATCTCGATGCTGCGCGGCGTTAATCTGGGTCCACACAACCGAGTCAAGATGGAAGAGTTGCGCGCGCTGTATAAGTCGTTGGAGTTAGAGAACCCGCGGACTTACGTGCAGAGTGGGAATGTATTGTTCAAAACCAGGGAACCCGATCTGACGAAATTGAGCGTGCGGATAAAGGCCGCGATCGAAAAAAGGTTTGGGATAAATACCGAAGTGATCTTGAGAACCGCGGAAGAAATGAGGACACTGGCGGCAGAAAATCCGTTTGCCGGCAGAAAAGGTATTGAACCAAGCAAACTGCTCGTATCCTTTTTGGCCAACGAGCCCGGGATAGAAGCCTCTAAGAGACTACGCGAGCTCGATACCGCGCCAGAGGAGTTGGTCATCAATGGTCGCGAAATCTTTGTCTACTACCCGAATGGGATGGCGCGTCCGAAGTTTCAATGGACGAAGGCCGACAAGATCCTGAATATCCCCGGCACGGGACGAAACTGGAACAGCGTCACGAAAATGCTGCAGATAGCCGAGGAGATGGAAGGAGAGTAGCGGGTGCGTGAGTTGGTTGTTTGGGTATTAAGCCCTATCTGTCATTGATGTCGCGGGCGAGGGCGCTCGCGCTACATTGCGGAATTCACCTTACTCGGTTTTCATCGCGCCAGTAAGTTCGGTGATGTGCTCGATCCGATGTTCGAAAGCCCAGCTTTCCAATCCTTCGACGAGCTTCTCTGTTGCGCATGGATCCCAGTAATTTAGTGTGCCGACTTGAATTGCTGCGGCTCCGGCGAGCATGAACTCGACGATATCCGTAGCGGTGCTGATTCCTCCCATGCCGATGACGGGGATGTTCACGGCGTGCGCCGCTTCATAGACCATACGTAAAGCGATCGGCTTGATAGCCGGGCCGGAGAGTCCGCCAGTAATCGTGGCGATTCGCGGGCGTCGCGTTTCGGGATCGATGGCCATAGCGCCGAACGTGTTCACCAGGGAGATCGCGTCGGCACCGGCGTTTTCCGCGGCTTTAGCCATCTTCGCAATACTGGTTACGTTAGGTGAGAGTTTCACAATCAGCGGCCGCTGGCAGACGGGCTTCACCGTGGAAACGACTTCTTCCAGCATCATGGGGTCGGTGCCGAAGACGATGCCGCCGGCTCTCGTATTGGGGCAGGAGACGTTCAATTCAAACGCAGCGATGCCTTCCCCTTCATTCAACATCGTGATCACGTCGCGATAGTCTTCGCGCGTGTAACCGAAAACGTTGACGATGATTGCAGGTCCCTTGATCTTACGCAGGTGGGGCAGCTTTTCCTTCAGGAATGTCTCGGCGCCGACGTTCTGCAGTCCGATAGAGTTCAACATCCCCGCGGCGGTTTCGAACAGGCGCGGCGGTGGATTGCCGGGCATTGGGTCGCGCGAGAGTCCCTTAACAACGAACCCTCCCAGCTTTTCCAGAGAGACGATGTCCTCGAATTCGATGCCGTAGCCGAAGGTGCCGCTGGCGGCAATTACGGGATTCGTCAGAGGGATGCCAGCCAGGCGAACCCGCAGGTCAGGCTTGGGTTGCGCGCCACGATGTGGTTTGGCCGGAGTAGCCATCGTTGGGGTTGTGGTCTCGCTCAATGCTTGTCCTCTTTGCTGGTTTCCGCTGGAATCATGATGCCACGGCGGGCGGCGGCATTGGGGGGAATTCGGAGAGCCTCCGTGAGCACCCGTCCGACAGCGCTGTTCGGGGCGTTAATACCCAGGAGCGAAGCGAGTGTCACCGCAAGATCCACCGGTTCCGAGTGTTCGCGGTAAACGCCAGGCTGAAACGGCAACCCGAAAAAGGCGAGCGGAACGTGCGTGTCGTAGTTGTAAGGGGAAGCATGATCCGTGCCGCGCGAGGTGCCGACGAAATAGGGCGCGGGGACGCCCAGGACATACCAGCTGGGTTCCGGAGAAAAGCTGTGCAGATAACGGCGTCCGAGTTCGTCAGCTGGTACGCGGAAATCGGCAAGTTCGGATCGCGTGAAGTAAGAGCGCATTCCGACCTGCTTCAGCGCTTCTCCGGCTGTGTGCTCGGCATCGGCCTCTCTGACGTTCTTACCGGCAAACGCATTTTCGTCGAGAAAAAGAACCGGCCAGGAAAGTCCGCCACGTGGAACATATGTGCCGGGACCGTACTTCGCTGCGAGGATGTCATTAAGTCTGGCGCTGAGTTGTCGCTCGTCCAGGTTGGCAGCGGGGAGGCGAAAGCTGCTCGCGACCGGCGGCATCGGCGAGATGCCATGATCGGCCGACAGCGCGATCAACACATTCCCGAGGCCGATCTGTTTCCCCAGAAATCCAAAGAAGCCGGCCAGCTGTCGGTCGAGCGCCAGAGCCATGGCTTCGATTTGAGGCGAATCTGGTCCGACCTGGTGACCAAGGATGTCGTTGGCCGAGAGGCTGATCAGAAGAAGGTCAGTTGCCGGACCCTGGCCGAGTTTTTCATTTGTAATTAGTGTGCGGGCGAAATCAAACTCGTAATCATTTGCGAACGGCGTGCTGCCGATAATGCCGTAAAAGTCGGCCTTCTGAGCAGGTTTGTTGGTATTGCGAAGAACCTGCCCTGCATTATTCTTCCACTCGCGATTCCAGTACTTATCGGAATTTCCTGACGAATTGAACTGCTGCACCCATGCGGGCAGCGAGTTCATGTAGTAGGTCGAGGTGATCCACGCGCCGCTCGAATGGTCGATCCAGTAGGCTGCGTTCGCGCTGAAGCCGCCAGGAAGGACGGCAGAACGATCCTTCAAAGAAATCGAAAAGACGCGCGCTCTGCCTTGGGTCGCGAGCCTGAGTTCGTCGCCAATGGTGTCGGCGAGCAGTTTGTGTGGCGATGCCCCGGGTTCGCCGCCGGAGACGCCAACGATCCGGGTCGTGTCGTCCTCAACGGACGTGACCATTTTCTTCTTTACCGGATCCCACCACTCATTCGCGAGAATGCCGTGGCCGTCGGAATAGGCACCCGTGAAAAGGGTAGCGTGGCCGGGCGCGGTGCGCGTGTTGGCATATCCGTAATTGCAGCTATCGAAGTACGCACCGCGATCGATAAGCAGCCGGAATCCATCGGGGACCAATTGGTCATGCGCGCGTTCGAGATAGTCACCGCGGAACTGGTCTATGACAATGACCACCACCAGTTTGGGTTGCGCGTTGTAAGCGGAAGCGGAAAGCACCGTGCAGTTGAGGAGAACAGTGAGCAGAAGCGCAGCAATGCGATATCTCATCGGTATGAGTAGTGTACCGGAGAGAGTCAGGACTCAGGGAGTGTTTGAAGAATCCCACATCCGCCGGCAGCGGGCAGATGTGGGACCCCATCAAGTTGTGCTGCGGTCGCGGGCGGCGCTCGCAACCTGGCAACACGCCGGCCTACGAGCTACTCCGCAATCGCGAAGTGCGCGCGGCGGTTCATCTGATAACAGGCATCCGTATTGTCCGTGCAGAAGGGCTTCTCTTTTCCGTAGCTGATGACCTTCAGACGGTCGGACGTGATGCCAAGCTTGTCCAGCAACTGCTTGGTTGCGTTCGCACGATTGTCACCGAGTGCGAGGTTATATTCTTCCGAACCGCGCTCGTCGCAGTGACCCTCAATGACGACCTTCAGATCCGGATGCTCCGCCAGAAATTTGGCATCGGCTTCGGCAATGCTCTGATCGGAAGACCGGATGTCGTACTTGTCGTAATCGAAGTAGATGTCCTTAACATTCTGCGCGAACAATTCCTGAATGCTGGGTCCAGCCTGTGCGACCGGTGCCGGCGGGGCAGTAACGGTGACGCGTGCCGATGCTTCGGCGCTTCCACCCGCACCTTTTGCCATCAGGTGGTAGGTGGTCGAGTCAGCGGGGCTGACCTGCTGGCTGCCGGAAGCAGCAACTGTCCCGAGTCCATCGATGTTGATCTCGCTAGCATTCTCTGTGTTCCACGAAAGCGTGACCGATTGCCCTTTTTCAATGGACGGCTGGCTGGCGGTTAAAGTGGCGGTTGGAGCCGCGGGCGGTGGCGGCGGTGGAGTTTTAGCAACAACTTTTTTCTTGGCGCAGGCACCGAGAAACAGCATGCCGGCCAGCAGAGAAAAGGTAACGGCGAATTTTAACGATGACTTCATACATCCTCCAAGACGAAGTGTGAGCCGTGACGTGCGGCTTTTGATTGGCAAAGAATCGAGTACGGGAAGAAAAACTTCTAACAGCGAAGTTCAGTGGCCAGATTCAGCGAATGCAACCTTGGTGGCGCTATGCAATCCATCCTGCTGCTGATCGAACTTTGAAAACAGAGCCACGCCTTTGGCAGCCGCAGCATCGACAGCAAGGTAATTGCACAGTAGATGAGAAGAGCGTACAGCCGCGCTCGACCGGTCGATACCGGACCATGAGTAGCGGAAAACGATCCACGTGCCGCTGGGAATAGAAACAGGAGTAGCACGCAGATTACTACCAGTATTGCCAGCCTAATGTTGGCAATCCGAACGAGCATTGCGACTCCATCCCGAATAGTCCGGTAATTCAAACACAGTAGTTGAAACAGAGTTGCTCAATCCAGTTACTTTTGAGCGTCCGGCAGTACAGGACTAGCTGGGCTAGACCGTACCTGTCCGTTTCAGGCCTCCAGGCGGCCGGTGTAGATGGCCATGCCAGCAATCGCGTCCACTCCAAGGCGGTCTAGCTGTTCGACCTCGTCCCGGCGTGTAATTCCTCCTGCCACAATGAGTTTGCGGCTGGTCGCGGCGAGCAGATCGGAAACTAGGTGCTGTGGAAATCCCTGGAGCAGGCCTTCGGTATCGACATTCGTGTAGAGGAAAGCGCCACAGAAATCGTTCAGAGCGCGCATGGCTTCCGGGGCGGTGAAGTCGGTGAGCGTGCGCCAACCGTGGATCGCCACCCGGCCCTGCTTCGTATCCACGCCGAAGGTCAGCCGCTCGGGGCCAAGTTCGCGGGCGAGATCGGCGGCAAAGTCACGCTGCATCTGGCCTTCCTTAAAGAGTGCGGACCCGATGATCACGCGCCGTGCGCCGAGCGACAGCGCCTCACGTGCGGAAGCCAGCGAACGAATGCCGCCGCCAACCTGGCATGGCAGTTTCGACAGGAAGCGGGCTATCAGTTCACGGTTGTTGCCGGTGCCGATGGCAGCGTCCAGATCGATGAGTTGCACCAGCGGGTATTTCGAAAAACGCTCGGTCCAGTAGTCGAAATCGTCAAAGTCGAGGGCCTTCTTCTCGCCCTGCACCAGTTGGACGATCTTGCCGCCCATGAGATCGATGGAAGGAATAAGCATAGTTGTCAGTTGCTCGTTGTCTGTTCTAAGAGCACTGCCAGTTCGCGCAGTACTTGCTCACAAAGAGGTCCGTTCCGAACAGTTCGAATTCATTTGCATTCCCAGCTTCCTCTGCGGAGAACTAAGCCGGCCAGCGCATCGGAACACCTGCGCGCTGCAGATGTTGTTTCAATTCACCGATCGATTCCAGTCCGAAGTGAAAGATTGAAGCTGCCAGAGCCGCATCGGCGCAACCTTTGCGAAGAACATCGACAAAATGATGCGGCGATCCGGCACCGCCAGAAGCGATCACGGGAATAGAGACGACCGCCGCAACTGCTGCCGTCAGTTCACAATCGAAGCCGGCGCGCGTGCCGTCGCGATCCATTGAAGTCAGCATAATTTCTCCCGCTCCGCGTGACTCCGCTTCCCGTGCCCAATCGAGCACATTGCAGCCAGTGGGCTTACGGCCACCGGAAACGTACACTTCCGCAGGAAAACTGTTCTTCGCGGGCGACGGCGCCCGCGCCACATCGGTGTCGATTCGGCGCGCATCGATCGCGATGATTACAGCCTGCGATCCGAAACGCTCGGCAATGCAGGTGATCAAAGAAGGATCAGCTACCGCAGCGGAGTTGATGGTGATCTTGTCGGCGCCGGCATCAAAGATGGCGCTGGCATCTTCGAGCGAGCGGATCCCGCCGCCAACTGTGAACGGAACGAAAAGCTTCCGTGCCGTGCGGCGAACGGTATCAACCAGTGTTTTGCGCTTTTCGTGAGTTGCGGTGATGTCGAGCAGAACGATTTCATCGGCGCCATTGGCCGCATGCATGGCTGCGAGTTCCGCTGGGTCGCCGGCGTCGCGCAGGTTCACAAACTGCACGCCCTTGACGACGCGTCCAGCATCGCAGTCGAGGCAGGCGATGATGCGCTTGGTTAGCATGCCAGTTCCGCGAAATTTCTCAGAATTGTCAGACCGGCAGCCCCCGATTTCTCCGGGTGAAACTGCACGCCGAAGACGTTGTCGCGTTCGACGACACCACTGAAATCGGCACCATACCTGGTTTTTGCAACCGTACCATCCACAACTGGTGCGCGGTAGGAATGCGTGTAGTAGACAAATGACTGATCGGGGACGTCCCTCAGCAGTCGCGACCCAGGTAGGATTTCTACCTGGTTCCAGCCGACGTGCGGCGACTTCACGTCACACGGGAATTTCTCGATCATCGCGGGGAAAAGCGAGAGCCCGGGTGCGCCTGGCGCCTCCGTGCTGCCCTGGAACATCCATTGCATGCCGACGCAAATGCCGAGGAATAACGCTTCGCCGTTGAGCGCGTCGCAGATCGCTTCGCGCAGGCCGCTCTGTTCCAATTGCAAGGTCGCGCCGAAGTGGCCGACACCCGGAACAACGATGTGACGCGAACGGCGGACGATGTCAGGATCTTCGGTCACCTGGACCTCGCAACCGAGGTGCTCGAAGGCCTTGCGAACGGAAGCAAGATTGCCTGCGTGATAATCAACAACTGTGATCATAAAAGTCCCTTGGTGCTCGGCAACATTTCCGCGAGCTGCTTATCGCGAGCGCAGGCGACGCGTAATGCACGCGCGAAAGCCTTGAAGAGAGCCTCGATTTTATGGTGATTCGAGCGGCCGTACATCGTCTTCAAATGTACGTTGGCTCGGGCGCCGCGAGCGAATCCGTCGAAGAAGTCGTACACCAGTTCGGATTGCAGATCGCCGACCAGACGAGTTCGAACTTTTGCGTCGACGACAACCGCCGTCCGACCGCTCAGGTCAATGGCAGCAATGCCAAGCGTTTCGTCCATCGGCATCAGAAAGTAGCCGGCTCGATTGATACCTTTTTTATCGCCCAGTGCGCGGTCGAAAGCCTCGCCGAGGGCGATGCCAACGTCTTCGACCGTGTGGTGCTGGTCGACATCGAGGTCGCCTTTGCACGCCAGCGACAGATCGAAGCCGCCGTGGCGCGTGAACAGCTCGAGCATGTGATCGAGAAAACGTATGCCGGTTGACACCTGGTACTTTCCCGTACCCTCGATGCTCAGTGCCAGATCGATCTGGGTCTCTGTCGTGTTACGAGTTACGTGAGCTTTGCGCATGGATATCGCTGCCGATTAGCGCGGATGAACGCCGATCGCTTCTCCTGTTTTCGAGATTTCCAGTTCGGCTAGCGTGGCTGTCATGGCTGCCAGCACTTGATCTGTATGCGCGCGCATGCCAATAGTGATGCGCACGCATCCTGCGCAGCCTGGATCGGAATTGCGATCTCGCACCAGGATTCCGCGTAGCTGCATCGCCTGAATAAAGTCCCGATACTTGTGACCGATTCGGACCAGCACAAAGTTTGCATGACTGGGCCAATGCTCCAGGCCGGCTTCGGCGAAGAACTGTTGCACGCGCAGGCGGCCTTCGATCACCTGGCGAAGGTAATCAGCCACATAATCCTGATCGCTGAGAGCAACCGGAAGTGCTGCCAGCGCTGCGGCATTAACGTTGTACGGCGAGCTGACACGTCGGACCATTTCCATTTGTGCGGCGCTCCCGATCAGGGCGCCTACACGAAGGCCCGCAAGGCCGTAAGCCTTTGAGAAGGTGCGCGCGACGAAGAGATTGTCGTAATTCGCAACGGCGGCCAGCACGCTCTGCCCGTAAAACTCAAAGTACGCTTCGTCGATGAGAACGGCGGCGTTTGGCGCGCTCTTCACGATTCGCAGCAAGTCGTCAGCCCCCGCGACGGTGCCGCTGGGGTTGTTTGGGTTTGCTAGGGCGATCATCCGTGTTCTCGGCGAAGTGCGCGCGATGATCTCGTCGATGGGAAAAGAGAAATCCTTGTGCATGGGAACGTTGATGATCTTCGCGCCGGTCGCCTGGATGTAGATGCCGTACATGCCAAACGTTGGCACAACGAGCATGGCTTCGTCCTCTTCGCGTAGATAGGTCTCGCAGACGAGGTGCAGACCTTCGTCGACTCCATTCGTGAGCACGACTTGATCCGGTTGGATGCCGAGAAAGCGGGCGACAACTTCCTCGCAATGGTCGCGATGGGGATAGCGGGAAACTTCTTCCGCCGTCAGGCTTGCCAGCTTCCGGTAGACGCGCGGCGAACATCCGGCGGTGTTCTCATTCATGTTCAGGTTAAGTCCGGTGAGACCCGCAGACGGGGAATGGTAAGACTTCATACCAAGCACGGCTGGACGCGGTTCAAGCACGGCTGCACCTCACGCGAACGGATTCCGCATGCGCTTGTAGTCCCTCGGCTTCGGCAAGCGTCGTTACCACGGGGGCGATCCGTACCAGCGCCTCGCGCGAAACTTCCTGCACGGTGATGATTTTCACGTAGTCGAGCACGCTGAGGCCACCTCGGTAGCGGGCCGCACCTGCGGTGGGGAGCACATGATTCGGCCCGGCGGCATAGTCGCCGAGCGATTGCGGAGAGTAAGGGCCGAGGAAGATAGATCCTGCACTGAGCAGTGACCCGAGTTGATCGCGCGACAGCGTAATGTGCTCAGAGGCAATGGCATTCGCAACTTCAATGGATTCCGCCCGAGAGTTGGTTACGAAGATCACGCCATTGTGGCTGAGCGACTCGCGTGCGATGGCGTTCGTCTTCGAGCGCACTTTGAGTTCGGCGGCGACCTGTTGGCCGAGAGCGGCCTTGCTTGTAACGAACACGACGCTCGTGTCGGGATCGTGTTCCGCCTGAGCAATAAGATCCGACGCCCAGAATGCCGGGTCGCCATCTTCTGCGATCACAATTGCCTCGGTGGGACCGGCAAGCATGTCGATCGCGCAATCGAACGAGACGAGCTTCTTTGCCGTGGTAACGAAACGGTTGCCGGGACCGACAATCTTCACCACTGCTGTGATGGACTTCGTTCCGTAGGCGAGCGCGGCAATCGCTTGTGCTCCGCCGGCGCGGTAGAACTCCGTTACGCCGACCAGCGCCGCGGCAGCGAGCGTCTCCTGTGCAGGACGGGGTGAGCAGACCACGATGCGCGCTACGCCCGCGACCTGCGCGGGAATGACAGTCATCAGCAGCGATGAGGGGAGAGGATAACGGCCACCCGGAACGTAGCAGCCGACGGAATCAATAGGCCGAATGATCTGGCCGACGCATAGCCCCGACTGAATCTCTTTCGTGAATTCCTGCGGCTTCTGCCATTCGGCGAATTTGCGGATATTGTGTGCGGCGGTTTCAAGCGCGTGACGAAGGTTGGAGGGAATTGAAGCGAGTGCAGATTTCAGTTCATTTTCGCTTACGCGCAGCGACTGTTTCGGGGCAAGACCGTCCCATTTTTTCGCATAGCGCCGGAGAGCCGTGTCGCCGTTTTTGCAAACATCGTTAATGATTCGTGCCACCGCGCGTTCAGTATCGGCCGAAAAGAGCAGGCGGCGATTCGCGAGTTTGGCGACTTCGTGCGCGATCGATCGGCCCCGGACTATGCGCATGGGCGAGCCTCAATCGTCCTTACAAGACTTGTGAACATTTGCGAAACTATCCGGCACTGAAGTGCCGGGCTACTGCCAGTGCGTCCCGCTGGGACGCCAAGACGGCGCGACGCATGGTCCCTCGACTCGGATCGGGATTGCTTCGCCCGATCTTGGGTCGGAATGATAACGCAGGCCAGTTTGGCTCGGCCTGAGCGGCCGAGGGCGGCTGCTTCCAAGTGAGGTTCCGAAGCACGACGTCCCTCGACTCGAACGCGTTCTGTATCCGTGTTCCCGCTCGGAATGACAGATGTGACGTACTTCGCCACTACATCACCACCTTGTTCAGCGGATATTCCACGATGCCCTGGGCCTTCGCGGCTTTCAGCTTGGGGATGATATCGCGGGCCGTGGTTTCTTCAATGATGGTATTGACCGCAACCCACTGCTCGCCGTTATTCGCAGCCAGTTCGGAAATCGTCGGGCGTTTCAGCGCAGGCAGAACCGCAATCACTGCAGGCAAATCTTCTTTCTTCACATTAAGCATCAGGCCAACGCGTCCCTGGGCCGCGATTGCGCCGCAAAGCATGAGAGCGAGATTCTGGATTTTCTCGCGCTTCCAGCCATCCCGCATCGAGTTCTGATTGGCGATCACCTGGGTGAAGGATTCCATCACTGTATCGATGATCCGCAGGCGATTGGCGCGAAGCGACGACCCGGTTTCGGTGACTTCCACAATCGCATCCGCCAGTACCGGCGGCTTTACCTCGGTTGCTCCCCAGGAAAAGTCGACCTGCACGTTGATGTTTTTCGCGGAGAAATATCTCTTTGTCGCATTTACCAGCTCCGTCGCGACCACGCAGCCCTCGAGATCTTCGGCACGCTGAAAACGCGAGTCTTCGGGAACCGCGAGTACCCACCGCACTTTGCCCCGGCTCTGCTTGGCGTAGACCAGGTCGGCAATGGCATCTACATCCAGCCCGCTTTCGACTACCCAGTCCATCCCGGTGAGCCCGACGTCGATGACACCCTGCGCGACGTAGCGCGCCATTTCCTGCGCACGAATCAGCATGCATTCGATTTCGGGATCGTCAGTTGAAGGAAAGTAAGAGCGGCCGCTGACGTAGATTTTCCACCCCGCCTGCGCGAAGAGTGCGACGGTGGCATCCTGGAGCGAGCCTTTGGGAATACCAAGGCGTATCTTTTGCGACATTATTGCGCCTCCATGGTCGGCAGTTCGCGCGTGAAGCAGGAGCGCGTGCCCTCATGGCAAACCAGGCCATCGCCCTCTACACGCACGCGGAAGAGCAATGCGTCCTGATCGCAGTCCGTGGAGGCGGAGACGAGACGCAGACGGTTGCCGCTGGTTTCACCCTTCATCCAGAGCTTCTGGCGGGTGCGGGAATAGAAGGTCACGTATCCGGAAGAGAAGGTGCGCTGGAGAGATTCGGGGTTGACGAAGCCGAGCATGAGAACGTCACCGTTCTCGGAATCCTGAACAATGGCGGGAGCAAGCCCGCCCATCTTTTCGAAGTCGATATTCATTCCTTCTCCCTGAGAAACAAAAAGCCCGCTGATTTCGTCAGCGGGCTTCGAATCTTGTTCTACTTTGCTTTTCGCTAGTAGCAGACCTCCGCTGACATGCTCGCCGCATGGTGATGGTGATGATGGCGATGGGTCAACGTGGTCATTGCGAAAGGGTAGAATAGAGGTCAACGCGCGCGGGTGTCAATCTCAAACAATTTGAAAATTCTGCTACGACAGATCGGATTTTCCGATGGTGTTCGCCGGCAGGAGTTCCGGTTCATCTTCGTCGTGGTGCTCGGCTCCGCAAGCACACGATTCTTCGGCCCACCGTATCGATTCCAGGTAGGCGAGCGAAAGATCGCGTTCCGTCAATTTCCACGCTCCGGCGGCATTGCGACAGGACTGCCATTCGCAGCGTTCATACTGTTCCGCGATGTGCAGCAGTTGCCCGATCGCGTTGCTACCGCCTGTCAATCCTGCTTTGAGATCGGAAGACAAAGGAAGTTGTTCGAGGATCAAGGGCAGTGGAAGCGCAAGCACGGCATCGAAACGGGAAAGCATGCCCGCAAAGAAGGCATCTCCGGCAGAAACCTCAGTCAGCGGCGAGAGGATTTCACAAAATCGCGCTCGCGCCAGGCAATCGGCAATCACTTCGGGAGGTTGTCCGTTAGCGGCGACGCCGACCGCACTCACCATCGCCCACTTGCGAAATTCGCGTTCGCCCAGCAGCATGACCGCGTGCCGAATCGAGGTGATGCGATCGCGAAAACCAAAAGTAACGGAGTTCAGTCGGCGCAGCAGTCGGTAGCTCAGTGAGGGCTCCGATTTCACGATTCTCTCAATCGCGATGAGATCGAACTGTGGCTGATTCAGCGCTGCGAACAGTCGGATGTGATTGCCTTGATTGGGAGGTATCTCGCGAGCCTCGAGCATTGCGGGCCGACAGAAATAATATCCCTGGAAGTATTTGTACCCCTCAGACAACGCCGAGCGAAATTCTTCGGCAGTTTCTACCTTTTCGGCAAGTAGCGTAGTCCGGTACCGTGCAGACACCCGCAATATTTCGGCGCGCTGCTCGGGTGAGATGATCTGCAGGTCGACCTTCAGGATGTTGGCAATTTCGACAAGCGGCTCCCATGCAGGAGAGGGAAGGAAGTCATCGAGTGCAAGCTGGTATCCAATCTCTTTCGCTCGCTGGCAGGCTGCGATCACCTCTGCGTCGGGAGAGATGTTCTCCAATACTTCCAGCACCGTGAGATCCTGCGGGAGAATCGTGTACAGGCCGCCGATGAGCACTTCGCGCGTGCAGTTGAAGAAAGCCTTCCGCCCCCGGCACAGGTTTTCGAGCCCCAGCAGAAGCGAGCTGTCGAGCATGTGTTGTGACGCCGCGGAGCTGTCTCCCGAGAAGTAGTTTGCCGGCCCACAGCGAAATAGCAGTTCATAGGCATAGAGATTTCGGCCGCGATCGTAGATGGGCTGGCGAGCGAGAAAGCGAGTTGGCGCCTGAGAGCAGTTCACGAGGTATCAATCGGCAAGAGCCCGGAATTGATGAGAGCACAATTGCTTGCGGTTGTTCCGGAGGGCCGGAGCCGATCCCGTGAGCACGACAGCAACAATTGCGTGGGCGCCTACATGTGACAAACCTGCCATATCAACTTGGCTTCGAAATCAGGGCTAAAATATTGATAGTGCAGTTATGTCCTCCCTGAAGCAGATTCTCGATCAAAATGTGCGCGAAGCCGCGCCAGAACTGGTCGACACACTCGACGATAAGAAGCGTATCCGATGCTATTCCTGCGGGCACGAATGTCCTATACCTGACGGGCAGTCCGGCGTATGCAAGGTGCGTTACAACCGTGGCGGACATCTTTATGTGCCGTGGGGATACGTCGGCGGGGTGCAATGCGATCCCATTGAGAAGAAGCCGTTTTTTCACGCCTACCCCGGAGCACTGGCCTTCAGCTTTGGCATGCTCGGCTGCGATTTGCACTGCTCGTATTGTCAGAACTGGGTGACATCACAGGCGTTGCGCGATCCCGAAGCGGTGAGCCCGCCGATCCAAGCCTCACCGGAGCAGTTGGCGCAGGCAGCCTTGCGCCAGGGCGCTCGCGTGCTGGTGAGCACATACAACGAACCTCTGATCACCAGCGAATGGGCAGTTGCGGTTTTCAAAGAAGCACGCGCTCTCGGACTTGGGACTGGGTTTGTGTCGAACGGAAACGGCACGCCGCGAGTTCTCGAATTCCTGCGCCCGTGGATCGATCTATATAAGGTCGATCTTAAGAGCTTTGACGATCAGCACTATCGCAAGTTGGGCGGGCGCCTGCAGCCGATCCTCGACACGATCCGGCGGCTGAAGCAGATGGATTTCTGGGTAGAAATCGTCACGCTCGTGATCCCCGGCTTCAACGATTCCTCTGATGAGTTGCGGCACATGGCGGACTTCATTGCCAGTGTTTCGCCGGAAATCCCTTGGCACGTGACCGCATTCCACGAGGACTACAAGATGACCGATTGCGGGGATACACCTGTCGAGACACTATTGCGCGCGGCGGAATTCGGCCGAGAAGCGGGACTGCAGTTCGTATATGCGGGCAATCTTCCGGGCCGGACTGGCAAGCTGGAGAACACCTACTGCGCGCATTGTCATGAGCTGCTGATCGAACGCTATGGGTATCTAATCACCGATTACCGTGTCACCGCCGAGGGCGCCTGCCCGAGGTGTCACACCAGCGTTCCGGGGAAGTGGGATAAGAAGTTCGGCGGCCAGCGAACTTCGCGACCGTTCGTGCCGGTCAACGCGATGCGGTAACTACGTTTAACCCGCAGAGGCACAGAGAAGAATCGGGCGATCTGGTAACCGGGTGATCGCGTAATCTGAAGTCTCGAAACTGAAGCAGCACTTGGCCCGCTCTCTTCGTTTCCGATTACCCGATTACAAATTACCCAATTACCAATTACAGTAGTTGCTTCTATGCTCGATCTGAATTTTGTCCGCGATCATCTGGAACTCGTGGAAGAAAAGCTGCGGCAGCGCGGCATGGATCCCAATGAACTGCTGCGCAACTTTCGCGAGATCGATACGCGCCGCCGTGCGGCGATCACCGAGTCCGAGAATTTAAAAGCACAGCGCAATCGCGCGTCGGATGAGATTGCCAAGCTCAAGAAGAACAAGCAGGACGCCACCGCGCTGATCGAGGAAACCAAGAATCTGCGCGGGCAGATCGAAGAACGCGAAAAGGCTGCCGAAGCTGCCGACGGCGAACTCCGCGAAATCCTGAACAGCATCCCGAATCTTCCGAGTGATTCCGTCCCTGTGGGGCATTCCGAGGCGGACAACAAAGAGGTGCGTCGCTGGGGTACACCGCGAGAGTTCAAATTCGCTCCTAAACCGCATTGGGAGTTGGGCGAGCACTTGGGAATACTTGATCTGGAACGTGCGGTGAAGATCACTGGTGCGCGTTTTGCCGTGTACTGGGATCTGGGTGCGAAGCTGGAACGAGCGCTGGCGAACTTCATGCTCGATCTGCACACAAAGGAGCATGGCTACACCGAGGTGTTGCCGCCGTTCCTGGTGAATGCTGATTCGATGTATGGTACCGGGCAGCTGCCGAAGTTCGAAGCCGACCTCTTCAAGGCGCCGCATGGCGAAAAGAATCTGTATCTGATTCCGACGGCCGAGGTGCCGGTCACCAATTTATATCGCGACGAGATACTTGATCCCGAGCGTCTGCCCATTTCACTGACGGCGTACACCCCCTGCTTCCGCAGCGAGGCAGGTTCTTACGGAAAAGACGTGCGCGGCATCATTCGCCAGCATCAGTTTCAGAAAGTGGAGCTGGTGAAGTTCACACGCCCGGAAAATTCTTACGACGAACACGAGAAGCTAACGCGCAACGCGGAGACTGTGTTGCAGAAGCTGGGATTGCCATATCGGGTGGTTGTTCTGTCCACCGGTGATATGGGATTTTCTTCCGCGAAGACATACGACCTCGAAGTGTGGCTGCCCGGACAGCAGTTGTTTCGCGAGATTTCCTCCTGTTCGAACTTCGAAGCCTTCCAGGCGCGGCGCGCGAACATCCGCTACCGTCCGGAAGGTAAAAAAGGCACGGAGTTCGTGCACACGCTGAACGGCAGTGGTCTAGCTGTAGGTCGCACCTGGCTGGCGATCCTCGAGAATTATCAACAGGAAGATGGCAGTGTGCTGATACCGGACGCGCTAAGGCCGTACATGGGCGTGGAGAAGATCGAGGCGAGGAAGATCGGGTGAAGCAGGAAGTCAGACCTGGCGAAGTAAGAAGGGCCAGGAGTCTGAAGTACAAAGTACAAAGTGGAAAGTAACTGGAACTACTTCTGACTTTGTACTTCTGACTTCCTACCTCGTACTTCTGACTTCGTCCTGCTAAACTTTGTATCGGCAGACAATGTGGAACACGATTAAAAGCTACATCTTCTGGACGCACAAACGTGCCGGATTTCACTACGACGTGATGGTCACGTTGATCCTGCTGTTCATCTTTCTGACGCCGCGCACATTTTTCAAAGACAAACCCATCCAGCACACGCCGCATCAGAGCGAAGTAGTCGTTGCACCCGAAGGCGATACCGGTTTCGTCTATGAAGTGGACGGAAGTGCGGTTCCGGAAGGGGCGAATGACGAAGCCGTACGAGAAGCTCTATTGCGCGTAATCGAACCCATTTCCGGAGAGGTTGAAATTAGCAAATGGGAAAAGGTGAAAGATGCGCGCGGCCGCGTGACTGCCTATAAGGTGCATGTTGAAAGATAGATCCCGCCGTTCCACAGCACTTACCTGCCTGATTCCGATCTTCATTTTTGCGCTGTTGTTCTCATCTATTTTGTTCGCGCAGAATGACAAGGCCGCTCTCGAACAGATTCTCAATCGAATGGACCAGACCGCTGCCACATTTCACGCGGCAAAGGCGGATTTCGATTGGGACACGTTCACGGCCGTCGTCAACGAACATGATCGCAAGGTCGGCACGGTTTACTATCGCAAGCAGGGCAAGTCAGTTGAGATGATGGCGGAAGTGCGTAAGCCGGACAGCAAGTCTGCCGAGGAATATGTGCTCTACAAGAGCGGGAAGGTTCAGATCTACTACCCAGGTACCGGCCAGGTGCAGGAGCACCCCGTCGGGAAGAACAAGGCAGATGTGCAGACGTTCCTGTTGCTTGGATTTGGCGGCGCAGGCCACGACTTGGCGAAGTCTTTCGACGTGCACTACGCCGGCACCGAGAAGATCGGCACTGTCGACGCAGCGAAACTGGAGCTGACTCCCAAATCGGAAAGCGTCAAAGGAATGTTCAACAAGATCATTCTCTGGATCGATCCCAGGACCGGACTTTCCGTGCGGCAGGAACTGATGTCTGCCAGTGGAGACTACAAGCTGTCGAAGTACAGCGATATTGAAGTGAACCCCAAATTGCCGCCAGACGTCTTCAAACTGAAAAAAGCCGAGTAACTCGTTCCAGGTATCTACAGATTCTCTAGTATTGCTGGTCACCCGCAGCTATACTGTGCAACCATTGGCGTCGTGTGGGGCGTCCCAACTGCTTAGCAGTTTTGAAATGCAGGTGAGGTAATGGGTAAAGTTTTTACGATTCCGGTGACGCCCGATCCGGGCCGGCGCAAGCGAGAACGCAGCACCGATCCGCGTTATGTCGAAGGCCAGCGCCTGCTGGTCGAAGCCATGAAGTATCTCGCTCAATCAGATCCCGTGCAGAACAAGGAAGCGATCCAGCTTCTTTCCGAACACTTTCGCACCCAATTCAGAATGACGGACTCGCCACTGCGTATGCAGTGACGCCGTTTTAATCAGTAATCCCGTTAGTTGTCATTACAAGTCGCGCAGCGGCGAGGGATCTACAGATGTTTCACTCGCGGGCGAGGGCGCCCGCGCCACTGCTGGCACTTGATTCCGACCGGCTAACCCAATACCGGCCAAGGCGAGTATCGCCGGATAGCATTCCAGCATGTAGCGCGGTTCGGGATTCGGCATATACATCAGGAAAACGGAGCGGATCGCTATGAAAATTGTGACGATTGCAATCCCGAACAGGCATCCGCGCCAGCGGAATGCGCCAACCGTAGCGGCGGCCAGATAAAAAGCGTTGATGAGCGCGAGCAGCAGGGCAAGCGAGAAGTCATGCGGATCGTCGCTGAAATGCCACCAATGCACGTCGATCGGCAGCATTTCTGTGCGAGGCCTAAGCCAAAGATCTGCCAGGCGGAGCAAAGGAAGCCAAACGTAGTATCGAAAGCGCGAGTCGCGGATGCGTTGATTTGCTAATTGCGCGAAGCGCGCGTCGAGTTCCGGAGTGATCACCTTGCGTCCGGAGTTGTAGTCGTTGAATAGCTCCTCCGTCTCCTGCTTTTGCTGGGGAGAGTCGAATGCACGGGCCGGGAGATCGTCAACACTGATTTCCGTGAATGGAACATTGAACCAGATGTCTTCCAGTGACGAATAATCCACCACCCAGGTTTTGAACCATTTCTGAAAACCGTACGCAACGAATTCGTCGGGAGCGTTCGCATTGATCGGCGTCAGCGGCTGAAATAGGTGGTATAGCTTCCAGTTGCGGATGGTCCATGGGATCAGCGGCGCGAGCGAGAAAACTCCGATAAGAACAATCGCGGTGAGAAATCGCATCTGACGGGTGCGAAAGAATCGCCATAAGAGATAGGCGCCGATTGCCATCAGCAGCATGCCGCCGTCCGGTCGCAGAAAGATGCCGGCAGCGAGCGCAATACCACAGACGATCCAGCGGGCTTTCCTCTCAGGAGATCCGAGCGCCACAAGTGCGAGATCAATGGACAGTGCCGCGAAGAAGATGGCCAGAGTCTCGGTGAGTGCCGCGGAAGAATAGCTGGCGAAAAGTGGGCAGAGGGCAGCGAGTGCGAAGGCGACGAGAGGTGCTTTTTGGCCCACCTCCGCCGAACCAAGGCGGAGATGGGGCACCCGACTGTTCTGTTGTTCCACCTCGCTCGCCGCGCTCACTCGTGATGACAAGCGCAAAAGAGTGCGTGGTCCTAAAAACCTCCTCGTCAGGTCGGCGATCAGGAAGCAGGTGCCGAGGTCGATCACAATCTGCACGATCAGGACAGCGGTGTAATGCTCCATTCCAACGATGCGCCAGATGGAAGCCAGAAAAGCTGGATATCCTGGCATGCGAATGTAGGTGGGCTCAGGTCCATTGGCCAAACTGATGCCATAGATTCCCGATTCGAGCCAGTTTTTGGCGATATCGCCGTAGACGAAGCTATCCGCAGTCAACATCCGGAACTGCAACAGGAACCACACACGGAAGGCAATTGCGATTAAACTAAATAGCAGAAAAAAACGCCAATGGTGCCGTAGGAAACAGGGCTCAGCCGCGTCGACATGCGCAAAGCAGGGTTTCTGCATCTAATGAGTAATTTTCCTATTTAATGTATACCACCGGTAACAAGCACTCTGGTTTGACGCGGGTGGGTGCCGAATCTAGGATGGAATCCGCAGCCCGGCAAATCGGAGGCGGGTTCGCCGTCGTCCCGAGGCCCGCAATCAAGCATGGTTAAACCCGTTTTTTATGATCCGCAACGCAAACGCTGGAGAAGGTTCCGGCGGATCATCGATGTGTGCGTGCTGCTGCTCACGCTACTGCTGGTGTTTTTCATTGCCTCCTTGCTGAAGGGCTCAAGCCTGCCCTCCCTCCTGCTGCCGGAACAGAAAAAATCCTATAAGGCTCTGAAGGAGAAAGAGCCTCGCCACACCAAGCCGTTGTACGTAAGTAAGCGCCGAAAGACGACGAAACCGGCCTCGCAGGTCGTGTTGAACTCGGATGAAGGTATCCGCGCCGCCTTTTACGTCACCTGGGACGCGGGCAGTTTTGCCTCGTTACGCGAGTACCTGCATCAGATCGACATTCTCTATCCCGAATGGCTGCACATGGTCACGCCTGATGGCAGTATCCAGGCGGTAAGCGAGGAGAACAAGCTTTACCCCGTGATTCAGGGCGACAAGATTCAGCCGGTCGACCCCAGAGTGATGCAGTTGATCCGGTTCGAAAAGGCAGATACCGAAGTCCTGCCGATGGTCAACAACTTCGATCCGGTCCACAACCAGTGGCTGCTCAGTATTGGCGACATGATGAACGACCCGCAGGCGCGAGCGAATTTTCGCCAGCAGATACTCAAGTTCCTCGCCAGCGACCATTACAAAGGCATAAACCTGGACTTCGAAGGTTTCCCAGTGGAAGCGCAGGGCGGGTACAAGGCGCTGG
The DNA here is from genome assembly GCA_021324365.1 of Terriglobia bacterium. Classification (GTDB taxonomy): domain Bacteria; phylum Acidobacteriota; class Terriglobia; order Terriglobales; family Acidobacteriaceae; genus JAJPJE01. The sequence goes on from JAJPJE010000072.1 coordinate 38,407, forward strand.
TGCAGGAGCTCTATCAGGATTTCCACGAACGCGGGCTGAAGTTGCACATCAGCGTACCGGTTACAGATAAAGACTACGACTACCCATTCCTTGCCGCGAACTCCGACGGCTTGGTGCTGATGAACTACGACGAGCACTACTCGGAGGGAGATCCGGGGCCGATCGCATCACAGCAATGGTTTACGAACAACCTGGTCAGCGCCCTGAAAGTGATCCCGCGCGACAAGATCATCTGCGGTGTCGGCAGTTACGTCTACGACTGGCTGATGCCGGACAAGAAGTCGAAGAAGAAGACGCCTGAGGCTATGTCCGTCTCGGTTCAGGAGGCTTGGCTTTCGGCGACCGACGCTGACGCCACGATTGATTTTGATTCCGACAGCCTGAACCCGCACTTCGCCTATCTCGATGACGACAACCGGCGTCATGAATTGTGGTTCATGGATGCGGTCACTGCGTTGAACCAGATGCGTGCAGCGCAGTCTCTCGGCATTCGGACGTTTGCGCTCTGGCGCCTTGGTTCCGAAGATCGCTCGTTGTGGGCCGTATGGGACTTGCCCCAGGATCCGAAAGCGCCCGAGAAGCTGAAGAATCTGCTTCCGGGCCAGGACGTCGACATGGAGGGCAAGGGTGAGATTCTTCAGATCGTCAAGCGCCCTGCGCCGGGTTCGCGCGACGTTACGCTCGACACGAACACCGGGCTGATTACTGACGAGGAGATCACGCAGTATCCGGTGCCCTATGAAATCGATCAGTATGGCGCAGCCCCTAAGAAGGTCGCGCTCACATTTGACGATGGTCCCGATCCGACCTGGACCCCGAAGATTCTCGATGCGCTGAAATCACGAGGGGTTAAAGCCACGTTCTTCCTGATCGGCGTGCAGGTGGAAAAATATCCGAGTGTTGCGGACCGCATTTACCGGGAAGGTCACGAGATCGGTAACCACAGCTTCACACATCCCGATATCAGCGCGATTTCCAAGCGCTACATGCGGCTCGAGCTGAACCTCACAGAGATGCTCTTTGCCAGCCGCTACGGCTTCAAGACGCTGCTTTTCCGGCCTCCGTACTCAATCGACCAGGAGCCGGATACAGCGGACCAGGTGAGGCCGCTGGAAATCTCGCAGGACATGGGATTGATCACGATCGGCGACAAAATCGATCCCAACGACTGGAAAAATAACCCGCATCCATCACCGCAGGAAATCACCGACAGCGTGATCAAGCAGCTTGGCCATGGCAGCATCATCCTGCTGCACGATGGCGGAGGAGATCGCAGCAACACCGCGAAAGCGATCCCAATGATCATTGACGAGCTGCGTGCCCGAGGGTACGAGTTCGTCACCGTGGCGCAGTTGCTCGGCAAGCCGGAAACCGATGTCATGCCGCGGCTCACCGCCAATGAGCGCTGGAGCGCGCGCATCGATCGCGTCGGCTTTGAGCTGTTCGGTCTACTCATGGCCGGAATCGTCGCCGTGTTCTATGTTGGCGACATCCTGATGAGTTTCCGTCTTTTCGGAGTGGGCGCTCTAGCCGTATGGGATCGTTTCTGGCGTGGTCGCAAGGAGAAGAAAAGAGAAGGCATTGAGTTCACGCCGGCAGTCGCGGTGCTGATACCGGCGTATAACGAAGAGAAAGTCATCGAGCGGACGGTACGGGCCGTGATGATGTCCCACTACCCGAAGCTGCGCATCATCGTGGTCGATGATGGTTCGAAAGACCAGACGCTGAAAGTGGTACAGGACTCTTTCCCAGCGGAAATCGCTTCCGGAAAATTAACCGTATTGACGAAACCAAATTCCGGCAAAGCTGACGCGCTCAACTACGGCCTGGAATTCGTGACCGAGGAGATCTTCGTCGGCATTGATGCGGATACGGTGATCGCGCGCGACGCCATTTCGCGGCTTGTACCGCATTTCCTCGATTCGCGCATTGGTGCGGTGGCTGGAAACGCGAAGGTCGGAAACCGGGTGAACCTGTGGACCCGCTGGCAGGCGCTGGAATACATCACCAGCCAGAACTTCGAACGCCGCGCGCTCGACGCGCTGGGAGCCGTTAGTGTTGTGCCGGGCGCGATCGGCGCATGGCGGACTTCGGCCGTGCGAGATGCCGGATTTTATAAAGTCGATACAGTGGCGGAAGATGCCG
>JAJPJE010000029.1 GCA_021324365.1 Terriglobia bacterium
AAAAGATAATGCGCGTCGCGGGACCACCGTCACGCCTTCCGAAAGCCGCGTGTATATGGCTGCCGGCACGCTGCGCATCGATCTTGCAAAAAAATACACGGATAAGCATAAGGCCTTCGCCGGAGATCGCAAAGACGCCAGTTCGTATCACTTCCTCTGGGTGACGGATTTTCCCATGTTCGAATGGGATGAGACGGAGAAGCGTTGGAACGCCGCCCACCATCCATTCACCTCGCCGCACGAAGACGACATGGACAAGTTAGAATCCGATCCGGCGATGGTGCGCGCGCTCGCCTATGACGTGGTGCTGAACGGCACCGAGTTAGGTTCTGGTTCGATTCGTATTCACCGGCAGGACATTCAGCAAAAAATCTTCCACGCCCTTGGCATGGCGCAGGAAGAGGCGCAGCGACGTTTCGGCTTTTTCCTGGAATCGCTGCAATATGGCACGCCTCCGCACGGCGGAATCGCACTCGGACTGGATCGCATCGTTATGATCCTGGCGGGAGCCGATAGTCTCCGGGAAGTCATCCCGTTCCCCAAGACCGCGCAAGCGAAAGATCTAATGACCGACGCCCCGACGGAAGTCGACGAGCGCCAACTCAAAGAACTGAGCATCGCGATCCGCAAGACCTAGGCTGCGGACCACCACAAGAACCATCGCCCCACATCTGCCTGCTGCTGGCAGATGTGGGTTCACGAAATCTTAGTTCGCTCCCGGATGCAGCGTCTGGGGCGCAACATTCCATCCGCTGATCAGCACCTCGGGTGCACTCGCGCCGTCGCCGACTGCGTACCGGGCCGAGATCTCGCGCTTTTCCCCCGGCATCAGCGTGATGTAGTTGTCGTCCATAAACACCGGCAGGAAATCCTGCTCTTTGTTGTCGGTGACGCGCAGGTACGTCATAAAGGCCAGATTCTTTGACGGATTCTGCAAAGTGATCTGCACGACCTCCTCGTTTCCATGCCGCTCAACACTGCTGCTGGCGCTCAACTGCACGATCGGCAACGTATTCAGCGCGGTGAAGTTTCCTTCTTGTGTCGTTGGCGTGTAGAAGAAAGTTGTTTTGCTCCAGTCGTATTGCTCCGGTTGCGTCGAGAGCCAATAGAAGTTCTGACTGATTAGTTTTCCCGCGCCGTCATGCAGCGCCAACCGCACAAAGTAAGTCTGCGAGAGTCCATCGATCGCAGGAATCTCCAGGGCCTTCACGCAGCCATCTTCCGGCAGATTCAGCTCGGCTTGTTTATTGAACTTCTCGGAAAGATCGAAGTTATAGACCGTCGCGGTTGCCTGCAGTTTCGGGAACGCCTGGTATTGGTCATTGACCACCCAAACGGCGTGATCGTCATATCCATACAAAATATGGACAGGTTCATTGGCGAGTTTCGTCGAAAAATATCCGCCCGCCGGCTGCAGATAGTAGTCGTACAGATGCCATATGTTGCTCGGCCAGGCATTATCCTGCATCCACTGAATCACGCCGGTGGATGTGTACTTATTGCGCCGGTAGGCTTCGTACATCGCCCGCTCGCCGTCGTAAGCCATCGCTTGCGCTTTTCGCAGGAAGTCCTCGAGCGTCTGCGGCTGCCCGTAGCGGCTGTTCATCGCTGCGTCAAAAATGTTCAGGTTCATGAACTTTCCGCCGCCCGCGTGATAGTCCCAGACTTCATTCATCGGCCACAGCTTGTCGGCAGGAATGAATTTCTTCAAGGACTGCAATGGAACTGGTGCCGGCCCTGGGCTGGTTTCGGTGTTGAAGCCGAATGCGCCGCCGTCGCGGGTCGGATGCCTAGGCTGCGGATTGTCTTTGTCCACGAACCAATATCCGGGTGGAACGTAGTCATACGGTCCGCTCATTTTTACGCCGGAATGCCCAGTAATGGCGGTGGTCTGCGCTGTCGCGGACGACAGAACCGGGTTAGGCCAATGCAGATCCTGTTCAATCTTGAGATACGCCTGCTCTACGTCCGCGGGCGGGGGGTTGTCGCTGCCGTTCAGCCACATCAACATGCTGGGATGATTGCGCATGCGGATCATCTGATCGTGAAGCGATAGAGAAGAGATCAGGTGATCGGCGGCGACCCAATCCTTCCAGTGCTCCCAATGATCGCAGCAGCACCAACCCGCCATGATCATAATGCCCATTCGGTCAGCATTTTCGTAAAACTCGTCAGTCTCAAGCTTGCCTTCGAGGCGAATGGTATTCAGGTTCAGGTGACGCACGTATTCGAGCTGGTCTAGGTCACGTTTCGAATTCTCGCGCAGCATCATGTCAGGCGCCCAGCCGGCACCGCGGATCAGGAAGTTGCGCCCATTGATCTTGAACTGCCGCCACCCTTTTTCATTAAGGAAAGACTCAATCTGGCGAATTCCAAAGCTAGTCTGCGCTGAGTCGGATACGTGCCCATGCTCGACAAATTCGACCGAAGCGGTGTACATGGGCTGGCTGCCCCATTGCGCCGGCCACCACACTCGCGGATTCTTCAATTTGAGCTGCCGGTATTTGCCAGGCTCGAACGTCACAACTTTGGTTTCGCCGGCGGCAAGCTCAACCGGTTGTTCGAATCGGATGTTGTTATCGACCTTGCCGCGTAGTGTGCCCTTTACTGAGTTATCGGTTGCGTTATGCAGCTCCGCGCTAACGGTCAACTCGGCAGAAGAAAAGGAGGGCACGTCCAATTTCGTCAGCACCTGCGGCGCACGGACCGAAACCGGGCCCGAGGTGGTCAGGTATACTTCGCGCCACAGTCCCATGTTCTTATCTGGCGGCTGCGGATTCCAGTCCACCCAGTTTATTCCGAGATCGTTGTAATCCGGGGCCGAGACTTCCACCGCGATCACATTCGGCTTGCCCGGTTCGGCGATCTTGGTGACGTCATACTCATATGTGCGATAGGGACCGGCGACATCGGTACTATTCGTGATCTGTTTGCCGTTCATCCAGATATTCGCGCGGTAGTTGATTCCGCGGAAGTTCAGCCACTGCGTTTTCCCTTTCGCCGAGGCGGGCAGCTCGAATTGCGTCCGATACCACCACGAGCATTTGAACGGACTGTCGTCCGGCATCGGTTGGTTCTCAAACAGCGAGCCGATCGGATAGGTTGCGCCCGGAATTGAGCGCAGGTTCATTCCGTAATACGGATCGGGATAGACCTTCGCTGCCACCAGGATCGCGAGCACCGTGTTTGGAACCGTTGCCGCCGTCCACCCGTCTGGGCGAAAGACCGCCGTGGAGATCACATCTCCCTTTTCGGGCACTTTGCAGGACGACTGAATTGCCCAATCGTTTCTTAGATCCATTCGGAGACTCGATTCCGGGTTCGCTGCCAGGGCGGAGAGCATTGGGATCAGCAGTAAAATTGCGAGGAGAACGGCGACTGGTAAGCGCATAGCACTCCTTGGGCGTAAAAGCGATGCTGAAGATTAATAGTCAAAAGAAGGGGTCCCAGTCAAACTGGAAATGCGAAAATCAACAGTATTGAATCGTTTTAAATAAAGGCAAAGGATACTTCGCCGTCATGCAAGCTGTCGCCAAGTAAACGTTCTCTGATCAGAGTGTTGTTGCGATTCGTTCGCGGGAGATCATGCGATGAACTTCTTCGAAAGAGGATCCCTGAAGGTCGCGGTACTGGCGCTGGTCGTAGGCGCGGCAATAGCTCAGATGGCGGCCCAGTCCGCAACAGAACCGCCTGCCGATGCATCCGCGGGGATTGCCAGCCTTCGCCAATCCTGGGTGAAACACTGGAATGCAAGGGAACTGGCGCCCTTGATGGAGACTTATGCGCCTGATGCTGTCTTGCTTCCGCCCAACGGAGAAACAATTAACGGACGCGCAGCGATCACTAATTATTGGAAGCACGTCATGGGTGCGGACACAGGTACGTTGAGCCTGCAAAAAATATCTTTTGGTTCCTCTGACGACGTTGCCTACGAGAACGGCCAGCTCACGCGATCGCTACCGCAATCAGGTCCTGAGACAGCGCAAGTCGAAGCCAGCGATCTCGCGGGAAAAACGCGCCGCGTGCAAGGAAGCTACCTGATAGTCCTCAGGCGTCAACCAGACGGAACATGGCGAATCGTTGAGCATGCCTTCACAGAGGCGCTCCTGAAGAGCATGGTGGAAGACAAGCAGCCGAAGGCCAAGCCGGTGATGCCTTCACCTCAGGAGCGGTGACTACGCTTGCTGTGAAAAAGAGGCCGGCGAGGAACGCTGCGCCGGCCTCGGGTTATCGACAGAGGCGAACGTCTACGGTCTGGCGATCGTAAATGTCGGAGACACAAAGGTCTCCCAATCCGCCGGGTTATGCGCATCACCAAGCGCCTTCAGCACCGAGAAAACGAGCTGGTAGTCGCCATTCGGAGCCGTCGAGACGACGGTTCCGTTCTCATTAACGATTGTGCCGTCCCAGGCAAAATCGAAAATTCCGGTGTTCGTGCTGTTGCGAATGAAGTAAGACAGGTCAGGTTCGGTTTTGCCGAGTGGACGAGTCGCTCCCGCCTTGCGCGCCTCTAAGCGCACCAGTCGCGACTGGTGTTCGAAGTGAGCAATGATGTGGGGTTGATCCGTATCCACCAGCGTGAATGTGTGCCCGCTGCCAAAGGACCCCGAGAAGTTCACGTCAGTCAGCCACGGGAGCGAGTATGGCGTCGGCGTGAGAACCACGATGGACTGATAATCCCCCTGGAATCCGGCATACGGTACGCGGTAGGTTGCGCCGATACCATCATGCGGTGTGAACACGATGTACCCTCCGTAAATCCCGTGATCGGGGAGAGTGCCAGGCGCGGTGATTGTGACTCTCACCTTTGCTTCGCCATTCGGCCTGACCTTTACCGTGGTTTTGTCGAAGCTCACCTGTGCGGAGTCCGCGAAGAAACTGACCACATAGGTGTTCGTTCCGGTTGAGAGTGCCGCTTCGTGGGTGATGTCGTACGTCACCCAATTCCGCGAATCGTTCTCAATCGTCAGAGTCTGGACACTTGGTCCCTTGATACTATCGCCCAACGCCAGCTTGCCGGGTGTAATTGAAGTTGTGCTGAGGATGGCGTTCGGGATGTTGATCAGCCCAGCGCCCTGGCGATGTACGGTGTCGAGGAGTCCCAGAGACGGATTGCCGAACCAGGGCTGCGGGACCGCGCTGTTCATCAAGTATGTCAGCACGTCGTCGGCCTGGAGGTCGCCGTCCCTCCAGTCGTGATTCCAGCCGTGACCCCAGCCGTGTCCATGCTCGCGGTCACGACGCCCTTCCAGGACAAGAGCGACTGCCCCCGCGGTGTGTGGAGTGGCCATGGAGGTGCCGCTGAGAGTTGCGTAGCCGCCCAGTTCGAGCGGATACGTTGAACGGATATACCCTCCGGGCGCTCCCACGTCCGGCTTGAAGGTGAGATCGGGAGCCAATCCGAAGCTACTGAAGGAAGAGATGAGACCACCGGTCGCATTGGTGAAATTGCCAAGCGCACTGCTCCATGTCATCGAGACCGGACCGGCGGCCAGTCGTCCGTCAATCAGAGCACCCTCAGTATTGTCGACGAACACAACTGGAATCGTGACCGGTGCCGTAATTGACGGAGTTGTGAACCCGGTAGTGTTGTTGTAAAGCACAACCGCGATCGCGCCGGCGTTCTGGGCGTTGGTAGCTTTAACCGTGAACGTGCATGTGCCGCGACGTATGAGGGCAACCTTGTTGGCGAGACTTCCGGCCGGCAGTGCCGCGCACGCATCTGCGGCGGCAGTGGTCGTTCCGGTGCGAGCCATGTCGAAGGTGCCTGAAGTGGGGACCGCTCCGCCGCCTGCAGCAGCCATGTAGCCCACCGCCGTATTGTCTGGGGAGATGTTGAATGTGTTCAGGGCGAGTTTGGTGTTGTCGAACGAAGCCACGCCGATGACCCTGCGTCCTTCGCCCGGTGCTCCGCCGGAATAGAGGCCGGTGGCGCCAGCATTACCCATCGCGGCGACCACGATTACGCCGTGCTTAACCAGTCGGTCCGAAGCTTTTCCCAGTGGGCTCTGCGGCCATGTGTAGTCTGCTCCGAGGCTCATATTCACCACGTCCATGCCGTCGTCATAGGCTCTTTCGAGAGCAGCCATGATGACGTCATCTCCGGAACTCCCGGAGCAACCGAAGACGCGGTATGCGCCGAACTTCACATTTGGCGCAACGCCTTTGATGGTGCCATTCGCGCCGACAATTCCTGAGACATGGGTGCCGTGGCCGGCACAGTCATCGGGCCACGGGTCGGGTTGCGGGATCAACTGCGCCCCAGCGCCGTTGGCGTCGTACTTGTCACCGACGAAATCCCATCCTGTGATAACGCGTTTGTTCGGGAAATTCGGGCTAGGACCTCCCGGCGATGGCGAAATCGCGCCATTGCCGCCTAAGTCGGGATGGTCGTAATCGATACCGGTATCCACAATGCCGACCTTGATGCCGCGTCCGGAAAGTCCGAGCAGATTCTGTGCGATATCAGCGCCGGTCATCGCCAATGCACTCGTCATCCCGGGATCGGCTGATGGTTGAGGCTTTGGTGCTGCGATGGAAACAACCGGGTAAACGGCGACCACTCCCGGAAAGCGAGCAAGAGCGCTCAACTGCGAGGGACTCACTTGGATTGAGATACCGTTGAACAGGTTGTCGAAAGAATATCTCTCGTGAAATCTCACTCCGGCCGCTGTTGCGGCGGAACGAAAATGGTCCTTCTCCGCTTTCAGCGTGGCTTTGCTGGTGCCCTCGGATGCTGGAGGGCTCGCTAGCTCCACGATCCATGCTTGCGGGGTTTCATTCACCATCTTGCCCGAATCGGCAGAAGGCAGGGCAATGCGCGGGAAGACCTCTTGCGCGGGCAATGTAGCAGCAAAGAGAACGAGAATAAGCAAGCTGACTATTAATCGTGTCTTGCGCACAGATACACTCGCATGCGCAAGCGAAGCATTCAGTTTTGGCATATACCTATCCTTCAGAATTCGAATCACTGGGAACTGGGAATTTACGAACGAACCCCTTGCAACGTCTTCCACGTGGTCGCAGAACTCGTGATCGTGCTGGTCTTGCGATTTGCGGAAACAGCTTCTTACCTCAAATTTCGCACTGGAAGCAAGTAATCATGCACCTGATTACAGTAAATTCATCCCAGAATGACACTGAAGGTGAGGCAGATGTGCAATGAGTTGCACTGCTGCATGAGGAGTTCGTGGTGGTGGTCGGCTACTTCTGCTCGTCAGCAGTCTTCGTCTGGAAGCGTGAGGCCGACGTGCAGGTCCTTTCGCCGACAGGATAGGTCACGCCGGACTTGTCGGCTTCAGCGACAATCAACGTGTGCATGGTGTAGCAGAGCGCTCCATCCCCAAATTCCTGGCCCGGACCCATACGCGCAGATTCCGGCGCCCGATACATCGCCGACGGTGGGATAAACATGTTGGGATCGAGCGTGATAATCCGTCCATGTCCGAGCGACGGCACAATCCTTTGTGGGCCGTGTGCCGACGGATCTGTGTTTCCATTATCTGCAGCAACGACCGGAAGGGCGGAAACGATCAGAAGCGAAGAGGCGAGCAGCAAAGTTGGAAGGCGCATCGAGGATCCTCCCTTGCGCCGGATTATAGCTCGAAATCGGGGTTGCGGATTCTCGCGAATCTTCGAACGCAATCGTGAAACAAAAAAGAGGCGGGACGAATCCCGCCTCCCCAAACGACTGCAAAACTATTTGTTCGCGGCAACGGTCTTGGCATTCTGTACCGCTGCCAGGAACGGATGGGCTGCCGGTGGAGCCGCCACTGCACCTGTGAGGATTTGCCGCGGCGTGTAGTCCTTGCCGTACATCTCGTGGATGGCGTCTTGGTCCTGCGCGATACCTGCGCCTTCCAGGGTTACGCCGGCGAAAGCACCCTTGCTGCGCGAGTAGGTCAGGATTTCCGTATTCAATTTCCAATCGGTATCAGCCGAAGCATGGCGCCCAACGGGGCCGGCTGCCGCAGAAGCTTCGCCGCCGATCTGGAATTTGCTGTTGAGCAATTGCTGCATTCCCTTGTCGTTCATGACCAGCATCACCAGGTCGACGCCTTCCACGCCGATCTGTGCGCCCCAGCTTCCCCCGGTAACGGTGAAGAACGACGGCGCGCTCCATCCGTGCGCCGTGCGGCAGGTGGCCACGCCGCGCCCGTGCTTCGCGCCGAAAACGAAGCCGCCCTTGATCAGGTGCGGAACTACCGCGACGCATTTCGCGTTATCGAGCACTTCCTCCGGGATGCCTTTGTCCGGAGTCGCCATTATTTGGTGCAGGACATCGGCCGACTTCTGCAGACGATCGACGTCGTCCTGTTTGTCCTCCGCCATTACCAGCGTGCTGAAGCAAAGCAAGCCCAGGCAGAGTGCTGTGAGTATCGCAAAGATCTTTTTCATATTCCCTCTACACCCCAAGTTCAGAAACTTAGGGATTAGAGGCACGATTAGGCCAGCAGGTTCGCTCATTCGGGCTGCGAAATATCGCTGAACATGAGGTGGTTCTCCGGGCAACCCGCACCGGAGTTGCTGCCCTGGCAAGTACCCTCTAGATTCGTCTAAGGCGAGTGCCCGGTTGTTTCTCCCCTGAATTGCGGTACTCTGCTTTTACTCAGGGAGAGTAGTTTTGATCCGTAAAGGCAGTCCTCCACTTGTGCCCATCTGGCCGGGCGTTTGTGTTTTGGAACGCAATCCATATCCGTTTTTTCCTTTTAATCCGCGGTGGCATCAGGAACTCGAGCGCGAAGACCTCGACGCTTTTTGCTCGCTGCTCAAGCTGGCTTGGATTTCCGAGCGGCCCTGCTATCTTCCAAACGATCTGGAGATCGTCAATCAGATGCTGCGGGAGAAGGGAACGCCGCGGGTCATCCGCCATCACGTCATCGGACGATTCCAGACGCAGTCGGGTACCGGGTTGCTATTCTTTCCTCCGCAGTTACGAGCGCTGCGCCGCCTTATCGAAGGCGAAGACATGTACTCGCTGCTTTGGGACGAGTCGTTGTAACTTCGGAATCAGCAAGTAGCAGTTAGTGAAAATGGAGGGCAGTAGCATCGTTCCCGATTGATACTGATTGTTACAAGTGATTTCAGAAATGGACCGCGTTGCGCATGGAACATGAAGACAAAAACGCGCGATCACAAAAGCAGCCGCTATCTCCCGGTGAAGTGATTCAGGTGTGCCCCAACTGCTCGGCCCAGTTACGCGACAACCGCTGCAAGTTGGTCTGCCCGGAGTGCGGATTCTTCCTGAGTTGTTCGGACTTCTATTGATCTGGCTTCCATCTTTGGCAGGGTTGTCATCATTCAGCTGGCGACGCCAACTGATTGATCGAAATATTGACCGTCATTCGGACAGGCGCGCGCCATACAGAGGCGCCAGCGAGCTACGGCGCACAGTTGCAGTTCTCTTACTCGAACGCGGGCTGGCACAGTACTCAAAGTCCACCGAGAACTGGATTTGTCTGCCGTACAGCGCTTCCCCGGGAGTACTGAAACTCGGAAGCGGCAAGTTGTTCGCCAAACCACGGATTCAGTTGCGAGGCGTTCTTCGATTCAGCAGGTTGAAACTTACAAGAACGAGTCTAAGCTTTTCAGACATTGCTTACGCTCCGGCTTTCGCCTTCTTCACCTCTTCGACTAGCGGAGGCACGACGTCAAACAGATTTCCGACGACACCGAAGTCCGCAATCTCAAAAATTGGCGCTTCCGAATCTTTGTTGATCGCCACCACGGCGCGCGCTCCCTTCATGCCCACAATGTGCTGAATGGCGCCGCTGATGCCGAGTGCAATGTAAACCTTGGGAGCAACGGTTTGACCGGAAGAGCCGACCTGGCGCTCCATCGGAAGCCATCCAGCATCGCAGATCGGACGCGAAGCGGCGATTTCGCCACCGAGGGCGTCGGCCAGTTGTTTTGCGATCTCGATATTTTTCTGCTCTTTGATTCCACGTCCCACGGCGACGATGATTTCGGCCTGCGTCAGATCCACAGCCTGGCGTGCTTCCTTGAACGGTTCTTCCGGATGGGTGCGAATCTTGCCTTCCGGAATCTGTACCTGCACGGTTTCGACGAGATCGGCACTGGCACCGTCTTCGGCTTTGTCTCCGCGGAAAGCGCCGGCCTGGAAGGTCACGAAGTGCGGCCCCGGTCCGCTGAACGCGACGTCGGCTGCAAACTTGCCCTGAAACATCTGGCGCGTGAAGAGGAACTGATCGCCTTCTTTCCTGTAGCCAACGCAGTCGCTGATGACCGTGGTTCCGAGGGCGGTCGTGAGTTGAGGAATGAAGTCGCGAACCTGGTACGTATGCGGCATCAGCACCAGGCGCGGCTTCTTGCCGGAGATGAACTGTTTGAGTGCGAAGACGTAGCCGTCTGGCGTATAGGTTGCGAGAGCCGCGGATTCGAGCGCATAAACCTTACTGAGCTTTTTCGCGGCAACTTCGTTTGCGATGGAACCGATTTCGCTGCCGACGACGCAGGCTTCTAACGTCCAGCCGCTTTCGGCGGCGATGGCTTGCGCTGCGGTGATGGTCTCGAAGGAAACGCGGTTGAATTTTCCCTGACGTTGCTCCAGAACAGCCAAAATGGTTTCTGACATCTTGCCTCTCTTACGAAATGTCGCTTCCAATGCCGCTGTAGTCGCGGCTCATTCGTTCGACTTTATCTTCCAGCCAATCACTGCCAGGATTGCGCCTGCGATAGCGGCCGATCCGATCAGCAGCAGAAATGCCCGCTGGTGGCCGGTTCGATATCCAGCGGGCAGAAAGAAGGCGACCAGCAGATCAAAAAACCAGAGCATGAAAGCAATCGTGATCAGGCTCAGGCCGATTTCGCGACGATCTTCATTGGCGTATTTGCCTGAATGCCACAGCGTATTTCGCTGAAGTTGTTTCATGCAGCGATTCTCATGCCGCCTTATGTGGTTCGGACTCGACTGGTCTTACGTGGACCGTCTCGGCCCATAATTTAACCGCCTCGGCAGCCTTGCGGTGCTGCGACTCGGCTGCCCCAAAACAGATCAGAGAAAGCGCAACCAGCACGCCGGTTGCGATGAGCCAGAAAGCTGATCCGGCCTTCAGACCCATCCATATCCATTCACAGATAATGAAAGCTTCAATGAAAAACAGCCCTGCAATTGTGCGCAGGGTTAAGGCTCGCTTCTCGTAAATCGCCTCCCGGTCAAGCAGGTTCTCGTGCTTAGCCATACCTCACCTCCAGCTACACTAGATTCAGAGCACGCGAACGTCGTTGCGTAGCTTTTCGACCAGCTTTTTCGCCACTTCGGTCGAAGTGCCTTCCAGCAACTCCGTTTTTTTCGTCTTCTGAGGTATATAGAGGCGTTGAATCTGCTGCAGGTTGGGACCAATCGCCGATTGGACGTCAGCAAATGCCTTTTTTTGCAGCGGCTTGTTTTTAGCCTGCTTGATGCCGATCAGGGTTGCATACCGCAGTTTATTGATCCCGGACTGGATAGTAAGCACCGCTGGGAGCGGCATTTCGACGAACTGGAAATCGCCGGATTCCAGCTCGCGCTTGACGCGAATGCCGCCATCCTTCTTCTCGATCTGCATGATGATCGTGGCATGCGGCCAGTTCAGCAACTCGGAAAGGATCACGCCCGTTTGGGCGAAACCGTAATCATCGGATTGCAGGCCGGTGAAGATAAGGTCGAATGCGTCATCTTTAATGGCGGCCTGGATTGCCTTGGCGGTATTCACCGGATCGAGTCCGACAAATTCATCGCCTTCGAGGTGAATGGCGCGATCGGCGCCCTTGGCAAGGGCCTCGCGGAGCACCTGCTGAGCGCGACCGGGGCCGGCGGTGATTACGACCACCTCGCCTCCATGCTTCTCCTTCTGGCGTAGAGCTTCCTCCAGCGCGTACGCGTCCGGCTCATTGACTTCGTAGCTGATGTCCTCGCGGATCCAGCGCCCGCTCTCGTTGAGCTTCAAGGGAGCGTCCTTCTGCGGAACCTGCTTCATGCAAACAAGAATCTTCAAACGAACACCTCATAACGGTCTGGGAGAGCAACAGGAAACTGCAGAGTTGCGGATTCCCTACCTGAAAAACGGGTAAGTATAAATGACGGCGGCGGGGCGGGGAACAGCCCGGCCCCCGAACCCAGATGCGAGTTCCCAGGGTGGAATTGTCGCCGTCCAGCCGGAGAGCACGTGCCATCAACAGGCAGCGGCCAATTAAAAGCATCGCTTAGCGATATGAAAACGTGGTGGAACGCGGTAATCGGAAGAGTTCCGGCATTACCAAGGACATTCCCGAAGGTACATGTCCCTGCTAAACCAAAGTAATGTTGAGGAAAAGTGGACCGGATGCGAGGCTAATACCAACTCCTGTAGTAACCAGCCAGGCGTTCCGGACACGGGTTAGTCCAGGAAAGCCACTGACTGTACTCCGGAGACCTCAAAACGTTTCCGGCAGCGCAGGTTTTTACAGGCGACGAGGTCGTCGCGACGGACCATGTAGGAGCGTGCCTTGGCGAAGCGAGCTCGATCGCGTTCGTCGGCGCGGGCAGGCAACTGCCGCTTTTTTGTGCGAACCAGCCACTGCAGCTGATATTCAGCTGCCTGGTGGCAATGAGGACAGGTCAGCGTAGAAGGCTTGTTTTCAGGTTTTTCGTCGAAAAAGTCGCGTTCTTCCATGGTCAGGAAGAAATTGTAGTTCATAATGCCATCGCGAGTCGTAGTGTGACGTCTCGACGACGATCGATGGCGCGAAAAAAGAAGGCCAAACCGTTTCGTGCGGTAACAGCCGTGAAATCCGCGGCCCGTAGTGTATTGGGCAGTCCTCCCGCCACTCGCCGAGAGGAATCGTCCAGGCCGAAACGGGAGAAGCACAAGCCTACATTAGGCAAGTTGTTGCGCAGCGAAGAGTAGATCTTGCGCAGACGCATTCGTGTTGGCGCCATCCACTCACAGAATCTGACATAGGTTTTTCCGGAAAAATGTCTTCCTGATTCGCCTCGGTTTCAGACGACCACTGCCGTTCTTGTCCCATTTTCTCTATGGAAGTTGTACTTTAACCGGGAGTTAGCCGTCCTAATTCCTGTTTTGGCTATATTTTTTCCGATTTTTGGGCACGGGCTAAAAGAATTCTTCCCTTTTCTATTTTCCGTAGTATATTTCCGCGCAGCAGTGCAGCTGGTTACAAACCCAAGAAAACAGGAGAATTAGACCCCATGACCCGTACTATCCGTTTCCTCCTCATCGGATTGATGGTCGCCGGTTCCGTTTCAGCCGTCACTTATCCTAACCAACCGAAGATTGACAAAACGACGATTCAGACCGGAATGGGCGGACCGGTACCATGCCCCGGCTGCATGCCGAGCCCGAAGTAGCAAGTAACTGGTACTTCAGTCACTGAAGTAAGGGTGCGCAGCAAAAAAGGCTTGCAGAGTACATGTCCCAAAGGTATTCTCGCGCAAGTCTCTGGATTGGTGTTGTCATTGAGGGCCACACGATGCGCACCCTGTTCATGTCTTTTTGGATTGCCAGCAATCTCCTCCTGACGGTAGCTGCTGCTGTCATGATTTGGCGGAAGCTAGTCGGGAAGTACCCGATGTTCTTCAGCTATACGGCTTATACGGCCGTTACACTCTGGCTGAATTTTCTGCTTTACTTCAAATTCGGCGAGTCAGCGTACAGCTATGGCTATTGGGTGAGCGCACTTGGATGCACCTTGCTCGCGTTTGCTGTATTGCGAGAGATATTCCTGCAGATCTTCCGGCCCTATGAGTCTTTACGCGAATTCGGAACCGTTTTGTTCCGATGGGCAGCGGTAGTCCTAGTGCTGATTGCGATAGTTATGACCCTGTCCTCAAGTGGGGGTTCGCTGCCGCTGGCACATCACTTCCTGTTCACCCTCGATCGAAGCATCATGATGATGCAGTGCGGCCTAGTGATCTTCATGTTTTTGTTCGGCGGGCAGCTTGGATTGACGGTTAGACATCATCTTTTCGGAATAGCAATCGGCTTCGGCCTGATTGCGAGCTTTGAACTCGTCTTTATGACTGTGTATGCATACGGAACCGGCAACCTGTTCATGGTGAACATGGTAAAAATGGCTGCCGAGATCGTTGCCTATGGTATTTGGACCGGCTACATGATGATGCCTGAGCCGGAGCGCAGACAATCTGGAAGCTTTGCGCATGCGGCAAACTGGAACAACGAGCTTACCGGTGCGACCTACGGCAACTCTGATTCTGCTTTCCTGCCTAACATCGTCGATACAGTTGAGCGTGTCCTGAGCCGTCGAACGGCGACCGACATATACCTGCACGCAACGCCCGGACGAACGACCTTGCCAAATTAAGCAGCACATGTTCGAAGCAGCAGTGAAAAATCCCAACTCATTCACAGTTGGGATTTTTTTGCGCGCGCCGGCAATTCGCGCGCATTCAGCCGAACATTTATCATGCTCGGTTCGACTGGTCTGTTCTTCCGGTCCCGAGGTGTCCCATGATCGTCTTTCGTAAACCCCTTCCTGGAATTGAACGGCCGCAGATGGAAGCGGATGTTGTCATCGTGGGAGGCGGCCCGGCGGGACTGGCCTGTGCCTTGCGGCTCTCACAACTGATTGATGATCACAATAGGCGGTTTCCTAATCAGCAGATCAGCAAGGAAAACATTTATGTGCTGGAGAAGGCGCGCGAACTGGGGCAGCACTGTCTCAGCGGCGCACTCCTCGATCCACGAGCAATGAATGAACTGCTGCCGGGCTGGCGCGATAAAGCACCAATCGAAGCAGAGGTCAAGAAGGAATCAGTCTACTTCCTTCGCGAGAAGTCGAAGTTCAAGCTGCCGATCACGCCGCCTCCGCTCCGCGATCATGGAAATTACGCGATTTCAATCAACAAGTTCGTCAAATGGCTAGGTGAGAAGGTGGAGGCTGAGGGCATCACGGTCTTTACTGGCTTTGCCGGAGCTGAATTGTTGCTGGACGATGATTCGGTCGTCGGCGTCCGCACCGATGACAAGGGAGTGGATAAGGAAGGCAACAAGAAGGATAACTTTGAGCCTGGCTACGATCTGAAGGCGAAGATCACGATTCTTGCGGAAGGCACGCGCGGCTCGCTGACCAAGCAACTGATATCGCGCTTCGAGCTGGACAAAGATCGCAATCCGCAAACCTATGGCGTGGGCGTGAAAGAACTCTGGGAATTACCAGCAGGGAGAATCGCTCCGGGCGAAGTGATTTACACGATGGGGTGGCCGCTGACCACAAAAGAATACGGCGGATCATGGATATATGGATTCAAGGGAAACATTGTTTCTCTCGGATTCGTGACCGGGCTGGATTATCCGGACCCGAGACTTGATCCGCAGACCGTGCTACAGAGCTTTAAAAGGCATCCTTTCATTGCGAGTCTGCTGGAAGGCGGAAAGCTGATTCGTTATGGCGCGAAGTCGCTGCCTTACGGAGGCTGGTGGGCGATCCCGCCGGTTTCTGGTAACGGCTGGATGATCGTTGGAGATTCGGCGGGGTTTCTGAATTCGCAACGTCTGAAGGGCATTCACCTCGCGATCAAGAGCGGCATGCTTGCAGCCGAGACAGCCTTCGAGGCAATGCAGACGGATGCGCCGGCCTGTGCGCTGGGATCATTTCACAGGCGTGTTGAGAGCAGTTGGATTGGGGAGGAGCTTTGGCCTGTACGAAATTTCCATCAAGGCTTCGAAGGCGGGTTCTGGAAAGGAATGTTCCACGCGGGACTGCAGCAGTTTACCGGTGGCGCCGGAGTTCGCGACCGTTATCACGCACAGCCTGGATACGCGCGAATGAAGAAACTAAACCAGGTGCCTGCCGACAGCAACTGCCGCAAGCAGTTGCTCGATAATGCCAAGGGCGACGGCAAACTGACCTTCGACAAACTCACGGACCTATACCATTCAGGCACAAAGCACGAGGAAGATCAGCCCGCGCATCTCGTAATTCACGATACGAATATCTGTAATACGCGCTGTATTCATGAATATGGCAGTCCTTGCCAGCATTTTTGCCCCGCGAATGTTTACGAAATGCTGGAAGCCACGGATGCACCCCAAGGAAAACAGATCCACCTGAACCCCTCGAATTGTGTGCATTGCAAGACGTGCGACATCATGGACCCGTATCAGATCATTACGTGGGTTCCGCCGGAAGGCGGCGGTGGCCCGAATTACGATGGAATGTGAGTGGGTGGAGCGGCCCGAAGCCGCTCCAATTTGCAGGCATCATTAAAGCAGCTACTTGGGATTTGCTTCTCCGGTGCCGCTATTGTTGCCATTTTCCTGACTGCCGGTGGCGTGTTGGCGGTGCCGCAGGTTAGCCGGGCAAGATTCGGAAACCATGTCGACGCGGGTAACGATGAATTCCTGGGGCCGATTGGCGTTACTCGATTCGGCATTGGAGCCCATGGAACTCGAAGCCCCGGAATTGTTGGCTGCGGAGCTGGCGCCTTCCTCGGTGCCATGAACGCGGACATGGTGATTCACGTGCTTGCCGACCTGGCTGCCCTGAAGCCGCACTTCCTGGCCGGAGATCGGTTCGAGGTAGTAATCGCGGCGATCTCGAATGATGCAGCCTTCCAACACCTTTTGATTTCCGCTATTCGCGCTCGATGTCTGATTTTCGGCTTGTGAGTTCATGCCAGTGGCAGCGCTGTGGTTAGTATCGGATTGCGATGCTTGTGACGATGTGCTACTGGAGCTCTGTGCCCAACTGAACACCGCCAGCGTCAAGAGTAAGGTGAATAGAAGTGATAGGTGTTTTGCCATCGGGTGTCCTCCTTTTGGTACCCGCCGGGATGGGATGTGCAGTGAAAGCTTCAGGTTTTCCTTCCTCATGCGATCACTCACACCATTCGTAGTTCGTGAGTTGCCGAAGTCTGCAAGTTACTTTCGCTACTTCAAATTGCGCAGCATCCCGTGTTGATCTGATATGTTGAGTTCGGGTCGAACACTGGGGAGATTTCTTGGAGACAACACAACTTCTTTCACCTTCCGGTTCAACTCCGGTACCGGGAAACGGCAACGGCAGTTCGGTTTCATCCAATAAGAAAGTCAGTATTAATACGGCGGCGCTGGTCACGGCGATGGTGAATTGCGATTCGCGTGTCAGCGATTTGCTCTTTTCCCCGGGACGACCGCCGCAGGTCGAACTCGACGGCCAACTGGTTCCCATCAAGGTATCGGGACTGCCGCATCTCATGCCGGAACATACCGCCGGCATCGCTAGCGATTTGATGGCGCTGAACCAACAGGCACCTGAAACGCTGAAGCGCGAGGGCTCGTGCGATCTTTCGTATAGCCTTGCCGCGAAATGCCGATTTCGAGTGAACATCTTTCAACAGCGCGGATCGTATGCAATCGTAATGCGAGTGATTCCTCACTCCATCCCCACCTTTGAGGAACTGGGGCTCCCACCGCACCTCAGAGACATTTGCGGCCTGAAGAATGGCGTTGTACTCGTTACAGGTCCGACAGGTTCTGGAAAGTCTTCTACCCTGGCTGCGATGATCGACAGGATCAACGAAGAACGTGCAGACCACATTGTGACGATCGAGGATCCGATCGAGTTCCTGCATATGCACAAGAAGGGAACAGTTCATCAGCGGGAACTACACAGCGACACACCGAGTTTTCATCTGGCCTTGCGTGCGGCGCTGAGACAGGCGCCGAAGGTGATCCTGGTGGGAGAGATGCGAGACAAGGAAACGATCGAAGTCGCACTGACGGCTGCTGAAACGGGACACCTGGTGCTTTCGACGTTGCATACCATTGATGCAGCGAAAACGGTTGAGCGAGTAATCGGTGTATTTCCACTGAGCGATCAGCAGGCCATCCGGAAGCGACTTGCAGCATCCTTTCGCTATTTCATTTCGCAACGTTTGATCCCGAAGCGTGGCGGAAAAGGACGTGTAGCGGCTGTCGAGATTCTGAAATCGACGATGAGAACCCGCGAATACATCGAACGTGGCGAAGGCGAGGGAAGAGCACTGATCGACGCAATCAAAGATGGCGATCAGGAAGGCATGCAGCACTTCGACGGCGAGATCGAGCGGTTGATCCGCACTGGGGTGGTGGATATGGAAACCGGATTAGCGTACGCCACCAACGCCGGAAATCTCCGGCTGGCGCTTGCGGATTTCGATCCGACAGAACTACCGCGATAGGCAAAGGATTGGCGCAGCACTGCTGCGCCGTCCAAAGCAAAGACATGCAGATCGGGATCAACAGGTCAGGAGGTCATTTTGGGGAGTTGCGAGACTTCGCAAGAAGCACCTGCCAGCGCGACGATCAGAGGCACGGTATTGCGCTTGGGACCGCGCTTCCGGATAAGCAGCAGACGGATACGTTCCAGCAGTTCGATAGGTGCGTAGGAGCCCTTGGGAAGAAAAGCATCAGCTCGAAGGTCTCGGTCGTAAATGCGAATTTTGCCGGAAAAGAGAATCGCCGGCGTTTGCGGGGAGATGTTCTTGATTTCTTCGATCAGCCAGTGACCATCGAATCCGGGCATGATGAGATCGGTCAGCAGCAGATCGATTCCACCAGCTTTGAAAACAGCAAGCGCTTCCTGCGCACTCGAGCAGGTCACCACGCGATAGCCACGGGTTTCCAGCATTACTTTGCGGATGGAGAGAGATTGTTCGTTGTCGTCGACGCAGAGGATGGTTCTTTTCGGCTTCATCGGGCTCCCCGTCGGGTACAAACCCTGTGCCCACAGACAAGGAAGCAGTCTGGGAGAGGCACAAGAGGATTTGTCCCGCTCTCTTTTCTAATGTGAAATTCTAGTTTTTCGAATCACCAGGCGAGCCGAATCGTAGTCAGAGTCGAGATTGAAGTAAAGATCTGCGATAAGAAATACATGAGGAAATCAGAGCCGAAGTTCAAGATGAGATAGACGGCCATTTCTGGGCACGAACCGTCAACAGCGATGGGCGCCAAATCAGAAAATCACTTCACCGCGCGCGACTTCCACAACATTTCCACCGACACGCACGTTCGTGACTCGGTGATTTTGATTTTCTGCGGAAACGAAAAGGCGGCTCGGCCGTTTCATCTCGATTCCTTGCTCGATCAGAATGCGTTCACCGGACTTGGCTGTGCCATGAGCAGCCATCCACGCTGCGCAGCAGCCGGCAGCCGATCCGGTTGCAGGATCTTCTCCGTTGTAGAAGATCATGCGAGCATGCAGGCGCGCATCAGGATCGACAGTCTCGCGGCAAACCAAGTATAGAAACTTGCTGTCCTTGTCCTTTACGTAATCGCTGATGGCAGCCCAGTTCGCGCGGAGATTCTGCAGCGGGCTTAGCGAGCGGAAGGGAACGATGGTGAAAGCGATACCTGTCGAAACAGTCTGAATCGGCAAGTCCCGATCGAGATCGTCGGCTTTCAAACCAAGGGCACGCGCGACTTCCTCGTGTGAGTGAGTCGCACCAAACTCAGGATCGCGTTGCTGCATTTCACCGAACAGTTCGCCGTGAGCATCGTTCGAGAACCGCACCGGCACTTTGCCGACGTTGAGGTCGAGCCACACTTCGGAAGCACCGCTGGTGAGTCGCAAAACCCACGCGGTGCCCAGCGTTGGATGTCCGGCGAATGGCAGTTCCTCGCTTACAGTAAAGATGCGAACGCGAATGCCGTTCTGCCGTTGTTCATCGAATGAGCGCGGGATGACAAACGTCGTTTCTGAAAGGTTCATTTCACGCGCGAGTGCCTGCATTTCCTCTGTCTCGAGTCCAGCAGCGTTGGTAAAAACCGCCAACTGGTTGCCTTGCAGCGGTTTCGAGGTGAAAACGTCGACTTTGACGAAGGGCAGAGTTGGCATAGGCGCGAGGCTCCAATCAATGCTGTCGTTCAAGATGCCTTTGCGGTACTATAATTGTCAAAAGATATGGGCTCATAGCTAAGTAATGAACCGATTCGCACAGCTTTCCACCATGGCCATGTGTAGCTGCTGTTGTTACAGCTAGCCGGGTAAGCGTGTGTGCCACCCGGCGTCAGTCGGGTGGGCCAGAAATCTCTCACCTTCACTCACGCTGGATTCACAGACAAGTTTTGCGTTAGCGCGCCGCCAGTCGGCGCCGACACCACATTCAAGCTGAAGGAGAAGACATGAGTAGCAATGGTACTGAAGCCGTAGCCAGCCCGCGCATGCCGCGCATCAATGAACCCGCTCCGAATTTTGAAGCGAAGTCGACGCATGGCATCATCCGCCTGAGTGATTACACCAGCAAAGGCAAGTGGGTGATGCTGTTTTCCCATCCTGCCGATTTCACGCCTGTGTGTACCACCGAGTTCATCGAGTTCGCGCGACGAAATCCCGATTTCGAACGACTGAATGTTCAGTTAATCGGCAATTCCATCGATAGCGTGTATTCGCACATCGCGTGGGTCCGCAATATTGAAGAGAAGGCCAAGGTGAAGGTTCCATTTCCGGTCCTGGCCGACCTGGACCAGAAGGTGGCGCGCGCGTACGGAATGGTCCATGAGGCGGTCAGCGACACCGCTACGGTGCGAGCTGTATTCGCAATCGATCCGAAGGGTGTCATCCGCGCTATCCTTTATTACCCGATGTCTCTGGGGCGCAACGTTGACGAACTGCTGCGCATCTTTGAGGCATTGCAGACAGCGGATAAGAATTCCGTGTCTACTCCGGCGAACTGGAAACCCGGCGATCCGGTGGTTGTGCCGGCTCCGGCAACCCAGGCTGACGCAGAGAAGCGAATCGGCAGCCATGAAGGGCTGGATTTGATGGACTGGTATTTGAGCAAAAAAAAGCTCGCGGAAGCGGCGACTAAGTAATGAACGTTCGCCTGTAACCGTTCGCCAGACAATATACTTTGCTGTCATATCGAGTGCAGCGAGGAGCCCGATCTCACGACTTACGTTTCGTGTTGATGGCGATAGCTCGCTGCGCTTGCTATGACAGGTTTTCGCTACCTCCGGGATCTGCCATTGCGGTGCTGGTTTGCGCTCTAGCGGCCATGATTCTTCAATGTGGTGGCCAATTCGGGTCGTACTACGATCTCATCCTCGCTGTAAGTAACGAAGCCCTGCTGCCGAAACCTGTTCATGAAGGTGTTTACTCGCGAACGGGTAGTGCCTACCATTTCTGCGAGTTGAGACTGAGAGATTCCGAAGATCGGTTTGAGAGCGCCGTCACGGCTGTTGGAATGGTGGGCCAAGCGAAGCAGGATAGATGCAAGTCGCTGCTCGCTATTGTCAACCAGATGCAGAGTGAGAACTTCTTCGTACTCATGGGTGCGCTGCAGAATGTTGGCGAACAGAAGAGCCCCGAAATGCTGATCTTCGCGCAGGCGGGTCCGCGCTTCTTCAGCAGAGAGCCGCAGAACAATGGAATCGGTGAGCGCGAATGCCGTTCCGAAAAAGCGGCCGTGTGGCGTTAGACAGCGCTGGCCGAAGAAGTCTCCTTCAGAAAAGACGGAGAGCATAGCGTCTTTGCCGCTTGGGCTGGTGAAGGAATAACGTATCTGTCCCGAGACGACATAGTAGAGCGCATCAGCCCGAGCCCCCTGGCTGAAGACAGCCTCATTTCTGGCAACATTCAGCAGCTTGCGAGAGGAAAAGCTCTGCAGCACCTTTGGAACGGCTGCTTTGCTGGGCTGTGAAAATGGTGACATGTTACGACTTGCATCGTACAAAACAATTAGGCCTTTGAAAGTTCCTTTTTGAACAGGTAAATAATTGAGCAGCAGCAATTTAGGCCAGAAACTGCGGTTTGGCTCGGAACTCAGTATGAGAGCCGAATTTGTTACATTTCGTCACAAAATGTGCGAATCATCGCACCATTTCTGATGCAGTTGTCGAGTTTAACGGGCCTGGCGGAACGTTCCTCAGCCACTCTGTTTATTTTCGAAGCTGATGAACTGCTCCTCAATGGGATTCGCGACCAGGAACTTGGTGGCACTTTCACCGGCGTGCTGCTCTCCACTTAGCACAAGCCGTACCACCAATTGCATATGCCTACCTAAGCGATAATTGAATAGATGCCGCTGGGGATCTACATCTCCGTTCCATTCTGCAAGACCAAGTGCAGCTACTGCAATTTTGCCTCGGGCGTATTCTCGAACGCCGTGTTCCAGCGGTACGTGGACCGCGTGTGTGAGGACATCGAGCGCTTTCCGCAGACAGCGAAGGAGATGGGTGGCGTATTCGAGCGGCAGGTCGATTCCATCTATCTTGGCGGTGGTACTCCCACGCTGCTACGTCCTGAGCAATTGCAGCGTCTGTTTGAAACCGTCAGGCAGCAATTCAGTGTTTCGGCACATGCCGAAGTCACGGTTGAATGCGCGCCGGGAACGCTTTCTGCCGAAGTCATCGAAACGCTGCTTGCTTGTGGCGGGAACCGCGTCAGCCTGGGAGTGCAGTCATTCATCGATCAGGAAGCCTCCAGTGTCGCGCGTCTGCATACCAGGAAGATTACGCTGGAAGAAATTGGACGGCTTCGGGCAGCCGGAATCGCCAACATCAATATCGATCTGATCGCAGGATTGCCCCACCAGACCCCAAAAAGCTGGATGGAATCGCTGCGCCAGACCATTGACAGCGGCGTGCCGCACGTCAGCGTGTATATGCTTGAGGTCGATGAAGACTCGCGCCTGGGACGCGAATTGATCGCCGGCGGCACTCGCTATCACGCGCACTTTGTTCCCGACGATGACCTCACGGCGGATCTCTACGAGACAGCCTGCCAGGCACTGAACCATGCCGGCATTCACCAATATGAAATTTCGAACTTTGCACGCAGCGGATTTGCGTCACGCCACAACCTGAAGTACTGGACGCGACAGCCCTACGCAGGATTCGGCGTGGATGCGCACTCGATGCTGCAGGCCGAAGCCGATCAAATCGGGCTCGACGCCATCCGCTTCGCCACAACCGACGTCCTGGAGCGATACACATCAGGCGCGCCGTTGATCCGCACTCCCATTCAGCATCACGCCGCCTGTGAAGAGGCGTACTTTCTTGGGCTGCGGCTGACCGCAGGCATCGATCTTGAAGAATTAGTCGACCGATATGGTCCCAGCGCAGCCGATTTCGCTCGCGACCAGATTGCCGACTTCTGTCGCGAAGGACTGATGGAGCTGGAGAATGGTAACCTCCGCCTTACAGCTAAGGGTCGCCTGATTTCGAACGAGATTTTCTCCGCACTGCTTGCTCCACGGGAAAGCGCAAGAATAGAGACGTAGGCCGTTCCGGGGCAGAACGTCGCTGAGATCGGTTCGAAGGTTATGTTTCGCGGCCATCAGGACGTGATTGCGCGCGAGATCATCGCGGGCGAGGAAATATTGCGATTGCGTGACAATTCCGGTCAGCTGCTTCTGAAGCAGTATTGATTTTGTCCGGTGTTGTGGAAAGTTGAAACAATGTCGTTCCTGAACGCATGATTTCACTTGCATCATCTGCTCGCGAACAAGGCAGATCATTTATCCTTGGGGCTTGGACTCGTTCGACAATCCGCAAGGTGGCCCGCCGGAAGCAGTTGGGCAGCAGATCGCGCCCGAATCACAAATTTCCCGTCCTGCTCCGCATCCGGACCCCTGGCGTGAGAATCCGCCTTGGACGTTCGCCGACGTAATCCGGATCCTGCTTGTCGCCGTGATAGCGCTGGTCATCCTCGGGGCAGCAATTATTCCCATCGCCGCGCGACGGCTCGGGGTTCCGGCGAGCAGCGCGCAGATCACCGAAAATCCTCGCATCGCCCTGCCAGTGCAAGCCTTGGCTTACCTTGCCGTTTTGGCATTCATGGTGGTGATTCTGTACACGCGGCGGCGGCCATTCTGGGAATCGGTTCAGTGGAATTTCCCGGGTTCACGCTGGCTGGCCTACCTGCTCATGGGAATGGTCTTGGGCTTTCTCATCGAGGGCGCATCAGCATTTCTTCCGGTGCCGAAGGAGGTTCCGTTCGACAAGTACTTCACCGATGCAACCGGGGCATACCTGATGGCGATCTTCGGGATAACGCTGGCGCCGTTGATGGAAGAGCTCTTTTTTCGCGGATTTTTGTACCCCGTCTTGAACCGCAGGTTGGGGCTTGCGGCCTCGCTGATCATTACCGCGCTGGCGTTTTCTCTGCTGCACGCGGCCCAATTGGCCCACGCCTGGGCGCCTCTTTTCCTGATCTTCATCGTCGGTCTTGTGCTTACGTACGCGCGCGCGCGAACACATTCCGTGGCCAGCAGTTTTCTCATCCATGCCGGATACAACAGCACACTGTTCGTGCTGATGTGGTTTGCGACCGACCACTTCCGTCACCTCGAAAAGATGACATAAGCGCCTCTCTTCGCGGCCTCGCGGATATCTGTTATGTTTGTTCCGTGACCGTATCAGCGCGCCAGCAATTGTTATCGCTTCTTGCCCGCAACTCTTTTCGTCTCGGCGACTTCAAGCTCTCGTCGGGCGGTACCAGCGACTATTACATCGATTGCCGGACCACCACTCTGACAGGCGAAGGCGCTCGTCTGACCGGCCGTGTTTTCCTGGATGAACTTTACCGTCAGGGTTGGACTCCGGAAGCCATTGGCGGGCTCACCATGGGTGCCGATCCAATCGTGGTCGCGGTAGCGATGCTAAGCGCGCAGCAGTCTACCGAGCGCCGTCCGATTCCGGACCTCAGCCCCGGAGCTGCGGACTATCTTCGCATCGATGGATTTCTGGTCCGCAAAGCTGAAAAGCAGCATGGGACCGCGCAGCGCATCGAAGGTTTGCGCAAACCAGGAGCGAAGGCAGTGATCGTCGACGATGTATGCACAACTGGAAGCTCGACGATTCAAGCGATCGAGGCGGCGCGCGAGTTCGGGTATGACGTCATCGGCGTCATCTGCCTGGTAGAACGCGAGGAAGCGGGAGGCCGACCGAATGTTGAAAAAGCTGCAGCTCCGGCGCCGTTTCTCTGCATCTTCACCGCCGATGATGTTCGCCAGGAACACTTGCGACAGCGAGGCGAAAACGCTCCTGCCTGATTGGCATCACATCAAATTTGGATTGTGAACCGTGATTAAGACACTCGAATGGACAGACGAAGGTGTACGCTTCATCGATCAAACTAAACTTCCGACCGAAGAGGTTTACGTTACCTGCCGAAACTATGAAGAAGTGGCAGACGCGATCCGCACGATGATCGTACGCGGGGCTCCTGCCATCGGAGTGGCTGCTGCGATGGGTGTCGCGCTCGGAGTGCGAGACTCGGAGGCCGATCACGTTTCCGAGCTTCGCCGCGAGTTCGAACAGATTTGCGATACGCTGGCTGAGACCCGTCCCACCGCCGTAAATCTCTTCTGGGCCATCCAGCGAATGAAGGATAAGTTCGAAGCTGTCTCGGAGCTTCCTGTTTCACAGATCAAGCAGGCACTCGTCACTGAAGCGCAGCGCATGTACGTCGAAGACATCGCCGCAAACGAAGCCATGGGACGAAATGGGGCGGTGTTGTTGCCGAGCAGCGGCAGCGTGTTAACCCACTGCAATGCCGGTGCGCTCGCAACTTGCGGCTACGGAACCGCCTTGGGGGTAATCCGGGCGGCCGTCGAGAGCGGGAAGAAGCTGCACGTCTATGCGGACGAGACGCGTCCTTTTCTGCAAGGCGCCCGTCTGACCGCATGGGAATTGGTGAAGGACAACATTCCTACGACGCTGATCTCCGACAACATGGCGGGAGCGATGATGCGACAGAGAAAGATAGGCGCTGTAATCGTCGGTGCGGACCGGATTGCCGCCAACGGAGACGTCGCCAACAAGATCGGAACCTACACGGTGGCGGTATTGGCGAAGGAGCACGGCATCCCCTTCTACGTTGCGGCCCCCTGGTCGACCGTCGATCTCGACACTCCGGATGGAACCAAAATTCCCATCGAGCAGCGCGCCTCACGCGAAGTAACGCATATTGCGGGCAAACAGATGGCGCCAGATGGCGTAAAGGTCGAAAATCCGGCCTTCGACATTACGCCTTACAAGTATGTCACCGCGATCATTACCGAACGGGGAGTGGCGAAGGCACCGTATACGGAATCGCTCCAAAACCTGGCGAGCGTCGTCGCCGTCTAGGTGTTCACAAGGCACAACTACCAAGGACAAAGAGGATCGCCGAGGCTTCTACTTCGTGTTTCTTAGTGTCGCTTGTAGTTATCTTGTTCCAATGAGAACGCCTTCCGAATCACCTGTGCGGTGAAGCCGATCAGCGGCATGGAGTCGAGTTCTTCGCGCGTGATCCAGCGGGCTTGGGCTACGTCCGAAGCAGCTTGCAGTTCGCCGCTGACCCACGTGCATAAGAAATCCACCAGAACGTAGTGGTATTGCGTGCGGCCCTCCGGATCGCGATGAATGCTGTCAAAAACGTCCAGCACCTCTCCCGCTGTGACCACCAGCCCAGTTTCCTCCAGAACCTCGCGCTGCACGCCGCTTCGTAGTGTTTCTCCGATTTCCAGCATTCCGCCGGGGACGGTCCACTCACCCTGGCGAGGAGGTTTCCCGCGCTGCACGATCAGCGCGCGTCCTTCATGAAGGATTACTCCTCCTACGCCGACCAGCGGGCGATCCGGATATTCGCGTTGCATCAGGAAAAGAATCCACGTGGCGTCAGGTTGACGATTTTCCAGCCGTTCTTTCCGCGAGCGAATTCAAACCGTACCTGCGCCGACTTTCGAAATGGCGCACCAGAAACTACCGGCTGTCCTTCCAGATCGAATTGGACCAGCACAGCTGGATGATCCGGATCATTTCCACCTTCACGTACGTGGTAACGTCCGATGAAGTTCTCGTATTGAGTGAAGAAGACATCAACCTGATCGGCAAATTCGCCGTAATTCGTCATGAACTGGGGATCGAAAGATGACAGGAATTCCTGTTCGTTGTGCGACTGCAAGCCTTGAAGCAACTGATCGAGCAAACGGATTGCAGTCTCTTCGCTAAATTGACCGTTCGTGTCAGCCGGTTTTTCACTTGCCTTCGTTTGCTGCGCAACCAGAGGGCAGCTGCCGCATAAAATCAGCAGCAGACTCGCCAGCAGCATCGAGCGTATTCTTACGGTCGGCATGTGGGCATCCCATCTGGCACTATAGCAAAGGAGACTCCCAGATTCGTGCTGGCAACAGCCGCCGCGGATTTGGCAACTTTCTTCCTGTGGCTCTCGAAGAATACAAACGCAAACGAAAGTTCGACAGCACTCCTGAACCGGCGGGCGAAGTTGCGTCCAGGGAAGGGCATCGCTTCGTGGTGCAGAAACATCGGGCGACCCGTCTCCATTACGATTTCCGCCTCGAGATGGATGGCGTTCTGAAATCGTGGGCGGTGCCGAAAGGGCCGTCGCTCGACCCGGCGGACAAGCGGCTCGCCATGCAGGTGGAGGATCACCCGGTATCGTATTTCGATTTCGAAGGTATCATTCCTGCTGGAAATTACGGGGCTGGAACCGTAATGGTGTGGGACTTGGGCACATGGGAACCCGTAGGTGGCGACGCCAACCAGATGCTGAAGAAGGGCGATTTCAAGTTCACATTGCACGGCGAAAAACTGAATGGCAGCTTCGTGCTCGCGCATATGAAGTCGCGGCGTCCCGGCAGCAAGGGCACTGAATGGCTGCTCATCAAGCATCGAGACGAGTACGTCCAGCCTGGTTTCGACATCGACAAACTCGACTACTCCGTGCTCACCCACCGATCGCTGGCTGAGATCGCCGGCGATCAGG
Source organism: Terriglobia bacterium (assembly GCA_021324365.1). GTDB lineage: Bacteria > Acidobacteriota > Terriglobia > Terriglobales > Acidobacteriaceae > JAJPJE01. The sequence goes on from JAJPJE010000029.1 coordinate 27,691, forward strand.
GCTCCGCGGAATGGGAGAGCAATCGCAAGTCGTCCGGACGCTCATCGCGAAAGAATGCCTGGCTTGCCGACGCGCTGGCGCAATCTGATAAGCATGCGGCGGAGCAGAAGCCTTCCGGTCGCTCGGCCAAGGTTGCAAAATCAGCAGCGCCGAAGAAAGCGTCCAAGCGCGAGTCCACGACCGCCGCTCGCAAACGAAGCTCTCGCTCCGCACCCAAAGAAGATGCCGACGGCGACTCGCATGGCCCTTTGTTCCAATTCGAAGCACTGCGAAACGCAAGGCGCGCGGCTATGCCCGGCGTGATCCACCCCATGCTAGCCACGCTTACCACCGGCCCGTTCGACAGCGACGATTGGCTGTTCGAGATCAAGTGGGACGGCTACCGCGCCCTGGCCTATATTGATGGCGATTCCGTTCGCCTGGTCTCGCGGAATGGCAACGACCTCACCTCGCAGTTTCCAGAATTGCGTGCTCTCGCCGAACACTATCGCGGCCAGAAGGCTGTGATCGATGGCGAAGTGGCCGCTCTCGATGACGCAGGCCGTCCCTCGTTCAGCCTGATGCAGCAACGCGCCGGCGGGATCGGTACGCGCCGCATGGCGCCTGACCGCACGATCCCGGTCGTCTACTACGCTTTCGACCTGCTGTACGCCGAGGGCTACGACCTGATGCGTGTCGACCTGGAGCAGCGGAAACAAGCATTGGCAGCCATGCTCAAAACCGACGCGCTGATTCGCTATTCCGACCATTTTGTAGGCGAAGGAAACAATCTCTATCGCGCGGCTCAGGAGCGCGGGCTCGAGGGCATTGTCGCCAAACGCCGTAACAGTTGCTACACCCAGAAGCGCAGCCGCGAATGGCTGAAAATGAAGATTACGCGCCGCCAGGAATGCGTGATCGGCGGCTATACCGAACCGCGTGGCAGCCGCGAGCACTTTGGCTCGCTCGTACTCGGACTCTACGACGAGAAGAAAAGGCTGATCCCAGTTGGTCAGGCCGGCAGCGGTTTCACCGCGAAAACCCACGAACAGATGTGGGAAAGCCTGCAGCTTCTTCAGACCGCCCAGAATCCATTCCACGGAAAGGTCGAAAGCGACCGCCGCGTGCATTGGGTAAAGCCGGAGCTCGTTGCGGAGATCAAATTCACCGAATGGACCCATGAAGGCCAGAGCGGCGCAGTGAAAATGCGCGCGCCCGTCTATGAAGGGCTTCGCCAGGACAAAGATCCGAAGGAATGCGTTTTCGAGAAGCCGCTAGCTTTGGAGCAGGTGTGATGTAGAGCTCCAATTCTACTGGCTGTCATTTCGAGCGAGCGGTGCTTAAACAGAGGCGCCGCGAGTCGAGAGACCTTACGGCTGTGAAGAGTTTGCGGGCGAAACTCAGTTCCTCGATGTCATGGTGACGCTTCGCACAGCGAAACGGAATCCATCCTTGTTTGCTGGCTCGCGCCCTTACCCGGAATGACAGCGTGCGCCATTGCACCCCTGCGCGTCCGCCTCACCTATGGCGCCGTCCGCTGATTGCGCCCAAAGTAGTGCGCCAGCGCCTGCCCGGTGTAGGACTTCTTAATCTTGGCGACTTGTTCCGGCGTGCCATGAGCGACGATGCGACCGCCGTCTTCTCCGCCTTCTGGGCCAAGATCGATGATCCAGTCGGCATTGCGGATTACGTCGAGATTATGTTCGATGATGATGATGCTGTTGCCCAGATCGGTGAGGCGGTGCAGCACGTCGAGCAGCTTACGAACATCGTCGAAGTGCAGGCCCGTGGTGGGCTCGTCGAGCAGGTACAGTGTGCGTCCGGTCTGGCGCTTGCTGAGCTCGCGCGCTAGTTTGATGCGCTGCGCTTCACCGCCGGAGAGCGTTACCGCTGATTGGCCCAGATGGATGTACCCGAGTCCAACGTCCACAAGCGTCTGCAGCTTCTGGCGAATAATCGGGAAGTTTTCCAGGATCGGCAGCGAGTCGGAGACTGGCATCTCCAGCAGGTCGGAGATCGAATAGCCGTTATATTTCACCGCCAGCGTCTCCTGGTTGTAGCGCTTGCCGCCGCAGACCTCGCACAGCACATAGACGTCCGGCAGAAAATTCATCTCAATGCGGCGCTGACCTTCTCCCTGGCAGTTCTCGCAGCGTCCGCCGGGAACGTTGAAGGAAAATCGCCCGGCCTTGTACCCGCGCTCGCGGGCCTCCGGCAACATCGCGAAAACCTCGCGGATTTGCGTGAACACGCCGGTGTACGTTGCGGGATTCGATCGCGGTGTGCGGCCGATCGGCGACTGGTCGATGCGGATGACTTTGTCGATATTCTCGATGCCGCTCAGCGCTTTGTGTTCTCCGGGCAGTTCGCGTGAGCGGTAGAGCTTTTGCGCCAGCGCGCGATAGAGAATGTCGTTTACGAGGGTCGACTTTCCCGAACCGGAAACGCCCGTGACAACGGTCATCACGCCGAGCGGGAAAGTTACATCCAGGTGCTTGAGATTGTTTTCGTTCGCGCCAAGAATCGTGAGTGCGTTGCCGTTTGTGTGGCGGCGCTCAGAGCGCATCTCGATCTGCACTTCGCCGGAAATGTATTTTCCGGTGAGGGACTTCGCATTGTGCATCACTTGTTCCGGAGTACCGGAGGCGACCAGCGCGCCACCATGGCGCCCGGCGCCGGGGCCAAGATCGATGACGTAGTCGGCGCGGCGAATGGTTTCTTCGTCATGCTCGACGACCAGCACCGTATTACCAAGGTCGCGCAGCGATTCGAGCGACTTCAGCAGGCGCTCGTTATCGCGATGATGGAGTCCGATCGAGGGCTCATCGAGTACGTAGAGCACGCCGCGAAGTCGCGAGCCGATCTGTGTTGCCAGTCGGATGCGCTGGCCCTCACCGCCGGAGAGCGTGGCTGCGCTGTGGTCGAGCGAGATGTAGCCAAGTCCAACCGTGTTGAGGAAGCCGAGCCGCTCACCGATTTCGCGCACCACGCGCCCCGCAATGTTTTCTTCGCGTTCGTTGAGCTTAATCTGCTGCACTGATTCCACCGCACGCGAAACAGGCAAGGCGGTAAAGTCGGCGATCGACATGCCATTGATCTTCACCGCGAGGCTTTCCGGCCGCAGTCGCTTACCGTAGCAAGCCGGGCAGGTCGTCGCTGACATGTAATCGAGCAGGTATTCGCGGTAAGTTTCGGATGATGACTCGTCCATCTGCTGCTTGAGGTACTCGAGAATACCTCGAAATCCGACCTTTTTCGATTCACCCGCTTCCGGACCGTAAAAAAGCAGGTTCTGCTGCTTCACCGGAAGCTTTTCCAGCGGAGTGCTCAGCTTGATCCCGTACGCAGCGGCTGCCAGTTCTACCAGGTGATGCAGATTGGTCGACGCCGACCCCGGTCCCAGCGCGCCTTCGAAGAGCGGCTTCGACCAGTCGTTCACAATTTTTGCCGGATCGAAATCGTACCGGCTGCCCAGACCGTGGCACTCGGGACAGGCGCCATACACGCTGTTAAACGAAAACGATCGGGGCTCCAGTACCGGCACGCTGATACCGCATTCGGGGCAGGCCAGGCGCTCGGAGAAAAGATACTCCTCGCCGCCAACCACGACGACCTGAACCAGTCCGTTCGCGAGCTTCATCGCCAACGCGATCGATTGTTCGAGACGGTGCTCGATCCCCGACTTCACCAGCAGCCGATCTATCACCACTTCGATCGTGTGGTTCTTGCGTTTGTCCAGCTTCAGGTCGTCTTCCATGCTGACCAGTTCGCCATCGATGCGAGCGCGTGTAAACCCGTGCTGGACCAGCTTTTCCATTTCCTTCTTGAACTCGCCCTTACGTCCGCGAACGATGGGCGCGAGAACCATCACGCGATCTTCCGGCTTCAGTTCCATCACGCGGGCGACGATCTGATCGGCGGATTGACGCGAGATCGCGCGGCCACATTGGGGGCAATGCGGCACGCCCACCGACGCATAGAGAAGGCGCAGGTAGTCGTAAATCTCGGTAATAGTCCCCACAGTCGATCGCGGGCTGCGGCTGGTGGTTTTCTGCTCGATGGAAATCGATGGGCTCAGGCCATCGATGGCGTCCACGTCCGGACGTTCCATCTGATCCAGAAACTGGCGGGCATACGCCGACAGCGTCTCGACGTACCGGCGTTGGCCCTCGGCGTAGATGGTGTCGAAAGCGAGCGAAGACTTGCCCGAACCGCTCAGCCCGGTGATCACGGTCAGAGTATTGCGCGGGATTTCTACGTCGATGTTCTTGAGGTTGTGCTGACGCGCACCACGTACTGTGATCTTGGAAATGCCCATGAAACTTTTGGTCTTCGGCCCCCGGTACTAGCCCTTCCGATAGGGTGCAACCCCTAGAAAGATCACCGCAGATGAGGCACAGTTCTACTCCGTATCTTAGTTGTTAACAACAGAACCCGTCAACGAAGGTAGAGTCGTTCGGGGCGTCTTAAGCGAGTCGACCCGCGATCTAAGTTGAACGCAGGATGTGACTTCAGGCCCATTTCTTCGAAAATGACGGAACATTGTTGCGAGATGTTGCAGCAAGCGGTCGATGGCGATGCCATCCTGAACCAGCCAATGCTGCAAATGCGGGGGCGGTTGCTGAACGAGATCGACTCGGATTACGCGGTCCGTTCACCAGAAGACCGGCCGAACCTGTTTCCCATTAACTTTTGTCCCTTTTGCGGAAGGGCAGTTTCAAGAACGATTTGGAACGCTGAAAAGAAAAAGTAATCAAGGCAGATGTAGAACAGGCCGATTTACTTTGAAGTTGCTGGAAGCATCCACGGCAGGTATTTAGGGCATCGCAGGAAAGGCAGGCAGGAAGTGACCTCATTGGTGACGGTCCTCATTCTCATCCTCACGGTTGTTCTCTCCCTTGGGTTTGGCACCATTCTTGGCTATGGAATCATTACAGGTATTCTGAATTTCTTCGCGGCTCCGCGCAAGGTTGCGCCCGCTCCTGTGCTGGTTTCGCAACATACGTCGGGGGATTAGGGCAGTCTGTCACACTCGCATTGCATTGCGGTAACCCGTGGACGCACCGCTCTGCCACGCCTCACAACTATGGAATCATTGTTGAAGTGTTACTGATCTGGACGGCGATTTTGCTGCTGTTGCTGCTGCATTCGCTGGAGTTCCTGCAACAACTGCTCGGGGGTTTTCACGCGGTTCGGGCCCGCTTCCCCTCCACCGCTATTCGGCTGTGATGAATTCTGGGTCGAGGGATTCGGCTGATAGGGGGCGCCCGCCTGCGGCAATTGAGGTGCTGCGGTCGGCTCCGGCTGATCGTCGTTGTTATTGTCCGACTCGTCATCAGCGTTTGCAGAGTTCATCGACTGCATCGGAGCCGCTTGCGGCGGGGCATTGCTGGCAACGCTGGAATTCTGCCGAGCGCTCAGGATCACCTGCGAAACGTCATTCGGATTCTGCGGCGTGCCCACAAGGATGTAGTCATACCTGGAACCTGCGAACAATTGGGTCAGGACGTCTCTTGGCTGTCCGGGGCCGAGGTGGATTACTACACGTTCGCTGCCGGCGCCTGGCGGCGTATCCAATCCTATGCCCATGGCGTTGTGCACAGCATGCAAAACATCCCCGAGATTAGAATTGTCGGCGCGTATACTGAGCAGCCCATCCTTGTAACGTACTTCTGGCGGCTGTGCCGGCATTTGTTCTGGTGATGGCGGCTGCAAAGGCACAGGTGGTTGCTGGACGGCGGGCGGCGGATCAGCTTTCGCGGTTGCGTGCTTTTGGGATGCGAACGCAGCCAGGCTAAAGGCGATGCTCGTGAGTAGAATCGCCGACTTGGTCAGGGCCGTCGCCATACTTGGTTGGATGTGATTTTACACCCGAATGGAAAGGCTGTCCGAACCCGGCAAACATCGGAATTTGTGAGTCAGGCATCTTAAAGGAAAGTAGCGCAATGTTGATGATCATGAAAAATTCTGTGACGACTGGCTTTGTAAGTGCACTTAGCTCACGCCGCTGCAGTTGGCTTTTGGCCCTGGTGCTGTTCTCTTTTCCGGTACTCTGTGCCGCCCAGACTTGCGACATGGGCGATGATATCGACGCTGCCACCAGAACCGCGGTCCAGCAAACGGCCCAACGTTACTTCCAGATGGCCTCCCGCAGTGACAGCGCTTCCTTGCAGCAAAATGCTATCGCATCGCTCGCGGCGGACTTCAGCGGAATCCAATATTCCCTGAGCCAGAACAAAGACAACCTCGCCGGAGCAACTGCGACCCCGCAGGGCACATATCTGCTCTCCGAAACGACTGCCCCGGCAAACGGGCGCGCTGAGTTCTTCTGCGGTATCTACAACTCACCCGATCGCGTCAGCTTTGTTATTCCGAATCTAACCCCAGGGAAGTATGCGGTTGTGGTTGAGAACGTCAGCGGCGGGAAGCAGCCCATGCAGTTGACGTTTGTGCTCCAGCAGGATGCGTCAGGAGCATGGAAGCTGGGTGGGATTTATCCGCGATCGAAGGAAATCGCCGGCCACGACCAGGACTGGTACATCGCGCAAGCCCGGCAATATAAGGCGAAAGGCAACAACTTTGATGCCTGGTATTACTACGTAGTAGCGTGGGACATGGCGGCGCCAGTTGATTTCATGTTCAACGTCGCCAAAGACAAGGTGGCGGACGAGATGCAGGCGGTGCGTCCGCCGGATCTTCCCAGCCCCGACAAGCCGTTGACGGTTACTGGAAACGGGAAAACCTTTCAATTCGTGCAGATGTTTCCGGTCGAATACGAAAAGGGTCTTTACCTGGTAATGAAATACCGGGTTCCGCAACTTGGTAGCAACGCGCAAATGTTCGCCGACAATACCGACGCAATGAAGGCCATGGTAGCCAAATATCCGCAATTGCGAGAGGCGTTCGCCGGACTGGTGGCGCGCGCGCTGGACCCGTCCGGGCAAGATTACGGAACGCCGCTGGCGATGAACAACATCAAGTAAAACGCCGCGGGCGATGAATAACATCAAGTAAGAAGTTAGAGAACGCCTGCCCCGAACAGGTTCTCGGTGCCTCGGGCACTCGTGTTTGTGATTGCAGTCACAGCAGGCGGAGAACCTGAACCCGCAGCATGTTGCATACGAGGACATGCATGCCGGGGCACTTGCCGCAGTCTGACAATCCGGGTGAGAAAAGCCGTGCGAGCCTGCTGGACCGGTTCGCCTCCGGACAGCAACGGAGATTTGCACCACGTTCCGCGCTTTTTTCGGAAGGCGATGCAGCCGAGAGCCTGCACATGCTTCGAGAAGGCCAGGTGGAGATCCGGATTTCTGCCGGCAATCAGACGCTTTTCCGACGGGTGGCTTATCCCGGATTCCTACTCGGGGTGGCCGCTGCGATCAGCGACCGTTCTCACAACTACACCGCGGTGGCTGTGGAAGCCGTGATCACTTCTTCGCTTTCCAGATCAGAATTCCGTAATTACCTGAAGGAAAATCCTGAAGCTTGTTTCGAAGTGGTGCAAGCGATTGGAACTGAACTGATGGAGATTTTTGAAGGGGGCTTGCGCCCCATTCGAAATAAGCCACGCCATCTGAAACCGCACGTCTAGCGCACGCGGGCCAATACAAGGGTTTCGTCGTCCGGCTGTTCGTTGGCGCCAATCCAATCGGTTACAGCCGAGAGCACCTGGTCTGAAATGCGCGGCAGCGACGCATTGAAATTTTCTTCGATGATTTGCGCCAGGCGTTCCTCGCCGAATTCTCCAAACTCATTCTCCGGCTCGGTGACGCCGTCGCTATAGAACACAATGGTGTCGCCAGGCTGGAGTTGTACTTCGGCCTCATCGTACGAGAGCCCGTCGAACAGTCCAATGACGCTGCCGCCAGTCTCCAGCCGCCGCAAAGATCTAGTGCGGCTCAGCAGCAACGGTGGAAGATGGCCAGCATTCGAGTAACTGAATTTGCGTGTGGCGCCGTCGTAAATGCCCAGAAACATGGTGGCGTATTTTTCCGGCGGGGTGCTGTGATACACCTGCCGGTTCAGCATGGCGCAGAGTTGGGCAGGAGAAATGTCTACCTCGCCATCCCCGAAGGAAGAATTGTCATAGTTAGCAGTCACGTGTACGCCACTTCCCACACTCGCGGCAGCCAATGCCGGTGTGCGTTCCAGGCTGTAAGCACGCACGGCCGAGTGGATCGTGGCCATCATGAGCGCGGCCGAAATTCCTTTTCCGCTGATATCGCCCACAGCGATTGCAACACGATTTGGGCCCAGTGGAACATAGTCGTAGTAGTCGCCGCTTACGGTTCGCGCCGGTTTGCAGACACCGTACAGTTCCAATGTCTCCAACTCCGAACTCTGGCGCGGAAATAATTGCGCCTGGACTTCCTGTGCGATCGATAATTCGTTTTCCAGCCGCTGCTTTTCTTTCTGCTCGCGCAGCAATTTCTGCAGCGACTCGATCATTCCGTTGAACGATTTTTCCAGTGAGGCGAGCTGATCTTCGCTCTTCACCTTTATTCGATGGGTGAAGTCACCACGGTTGATGTGCTGAGTGGCGGCATAGAGAGCGGCAACCGATCGTGTAATCGTTCGCGTCAGGCGTACCCCGATGATCAGCGCGACCAGCTCGATCAGTCCGAAGAAGATTCCGATGGCAGCGAGCGCAACCATTACGGAGCGGGCGAAATCGCCAACGGTCAAGAACAGGCGCTGGTACAACAGAGATGGGCGAGTAGTGACGACGATGAATAAATTCCCCGCATCGCTTCCGGTCTGCCAGTCGAGTAACGAGGCCGTAGCCGGGAAACTCACTTCCCGGTCAAAGCGATTCGCCGGCGGAGGAAGCCTCCCTCCATTCACGTTCTGGGGGTTCGATGTGCCCGCCTCCGGACGAAGGTCCACAACCTGGTCGGAGTCAGTACCGGAGATAGTGATGGAGGCGCTATTACTCGGACCTGTTAGGCCCTTGGCGCGAGTCACAAAAGGCCGCAAGGAAATCACGCCGAGATTATTGGCGACTTTCGAGAGAAGAGCATTATCGAGCGGGACGGATGAGATCACCACCAGTCGCTGATTATTGACGGTTAGAACTCGCACCGCGCGCAAGCTGAGCCTTCCACGGTCGACGGTAAGCGATCCGAATTCATCACCGGGAGTCTTAGGGAGAGCGACCGGAGTATCTGCAGAGGAAGCCCGTTGCGTTACCTTCGCGCCGTTCTCCTCGACTGCGGTGTGCAGAACGTAAGGCTTATCCCCGTACCAGACGGTAAGTTCGTTATTCGGGAACATGTCTTCGTGCGCTTGCGATTGCGAAATCATCTGCCCCGAGATCGGCCGCCCCGACCGGATAGCGAGTGCAACTTCCGACGCGAGCCGGGCATTTACCGCTTCCAGGCTCTTGAGTTCCGCTTTCAGGTCAGAACTGGCAACATAGGTCGCGAACTGTCCGATGAAGAGATAAGTAATTACCGCGCCCATCATGAGCAGCAGGAGTACCGGAATAACGCCAATGAACGTGTAGGTGACAATCAGCCGGTTCCGCAAACGCCACATCAGTCTGCGTCGGAACCAGCGCACGAACAGAACGAACAAAAGAACTGCGGCCAGGAACGTCAGGAACGAGGCTAGTCCGCCAAACCAGGTCGCGTCCGTATGGCGCAGCTTTCCCTGGATACTGTCCACCATGTACAGCAGAAGGTCGACGCCAAGCAGGTACAGCGTGAAGCGGCCCAGCTTGCTCAGGGGCAGGAAACCATGTGCAACCAGAAAACGGCGAACCTGGGTTGGATGAACGGAAACCATGCGCTCTGAATACGATTATAAGTCGGCTGGCAGCCCGGAAAGGGGACTGCGAATTACTCTTTAATCTCTGAAATCGGACTCCATCTGTAAAGAGGTACGTAACCGAGCGCGTGCCCGTTCGCATAATATGCGAGTAGCTCTAGATTTCGGGGTAGAAGTCGAAAAACGACTCGGTACTGGTGCGGAACTGTTTCTCGATATCTTCCTTACTGCCCTCCAGCACGTGCATGGTGACGCGTGCCTCGTTGCCGTTCTTTAGCTTGATGACAGCATCCCCAATTTGAGCAATATCGTCGGCCGGCAATAGTCGCATCCCATAGACCAGTACAAGGTTAGCCATGAGGGGCATTGTAGCAAGGCCACTGGATTGAGAGCTGCTTGATTTAGAATCGTCCCGTGCTGAAATGTTTTTGTTTTCTGATCTCCATAACCCTGTTCGGGGCGTTGGGGAGCCTTGCCCAGGAATCGGCCCCCGGCGCGATGCAGCAGCCTTCAAACAGGACACAGGTGCGCATCAATTACCTAAACGTCTGCAGTCCTTCTTTGGCTGACCAGCACCTGATTTCCCTTACGCTCTCAGCGCTGCCTGTGCGGCCACAGTTTTCTCCGGACTTCGAGATCTCGCGCGGACGATCTTCGATGGAAGATGCTCCCGTCTCGCACTGGGTGCGATTGCGCCGGGACTTTCCAGGCAGCTCGCCTTACACCTCTTCCCAGTACGCCCTGACTACCGACGAGAAGGGGACAACGGAGACCCTGGTATTCCATTCGCGCGATACGCGAGATGTGGTGCAAGTAATGCTCGAAGACAGCATAACTGGGGCGAGCAGCCCGGCTTCGATCGTGAAGACCGACACGCCGGTGGACCGTATTCGCCTGGAACGGTTTGGAAAAGCTTCGGTTGTGCTGGCCCGCTGTCCAGCCGCCGATCAAGGAGCGTTGCAGCCTTTATTCGATCAAGCCTCACGCATCATGGAGGATTATCGCAACGTTTTCGGAGTGAAGAAGACGGTTCCGCGCGAGCTTGCCGCGCTTGGCGTCGGCGTGGCTAACCCGGCCAGCCAGCAATCCCGTTCGGCTGCAGCGAAGCACTGACGCGAAAGGCCCGTCCGAATCTTTTCATGGAAAGCGCAATCAAAGAGAACGACATGAGTGTGACTCATCCCAACCACGTACGTAAAACTGTGATCGTCGGCTCCGGATGTGCGGGGCTGACAGCAGCCGTCTATGCGGCCCGCGCGAATCTAAGACCTCTGATCTTGGCCGGACATGAGCCGGGAGGACAGCTCTCGCTCACCACCGCCGTCGAAAATTTTCCGGGATTTCCCGAAGGCATTCAGGGGCCGGAACTGATCCAGAGCATGCAGCGGCAGGCGGAACGCTTTGGCGCAGAATATCGCCAGGGCCTTGTTACCGCGGTGGACCTGACCAAATCACCGCTGGAACTGACTGTCGGCAAGGAAATGATTCATACCGAAACGCTGATCATTGCGAGCGGAGCGTCGGCGCGGTGGCTGAATCTCCCCAGCGAGCAGGCACTGATCGGACATGGTGTTTCTTCCTGCGCGACCTGCGACGGATTTTTCTTTCCTGGAAAGGAGATTGTTGTGATCGGTGGCGGCGATTCCGCCATGGAAGAAGCAATCTTCCTGACCCGGTTCGCGACGAAAGTTACAATCATCCATCGCCGCGATAGTTTTCGCGCGTCGAAGATCATGCTCGAACGCGCACAAAAGAATCCAAAGATCGAATTCCTGCTCGATACAGTTGTGGAAGAGGTCTATGACGTCGCTGCGCAGGAAGTGACCGGCCTGAAGCTGAAGAACCTGAAGACCGGGAAGCTCTGGGATTTTCCCACCAGTGCGATGTTCCTGGGCATCGGACATATTCCCAATACGCAAGTGTTCCAGGGACATCTCGACCTGGACGCCGATGGCTACATCAAGACGCACAATAACGTTTTTACGAATATGGCTGGCGTGTTTGCCTGCGGTGACGTGCAGGATCGCCGCTATCGCCAGGCGATCACGGCTGCTGGCAGCGGCTGCATGGCAGCGCTGGAAGTAGAGAAATTCCTGGAAGAACGGGGGGAGTGACTGGGCCTTTCTGTCATTCCCGGGGGAACTTCAGTTCCCTGGAAATCGCTACCCGGGCGGAGCTTCTTTTCCGGATTCTGTAAGCCGCGCCAAATCGCGCTCCGCAAAGAGATGCAACTCGTCACAAGATGGCAATGTACAAAGCGGGTGCGCCTTCTCCGTAGCGTTCAAAATCCACGGTGTACGCTCGCTGTGGTGCGCCCGGTTCATCGAAGTAGCAATACACGCTGCGCCAGGCAGACATGATTGCTTCGGGACTCCGCGATTCGGCAGGGAAGACCAGATACTTTGCCGCAGGAACGTGCTTGGCGACCACGCCTGCCGGGGCTGCTGTTCCAGGGTCCACGGATTTGCCGAGAATTACATCGTAGGCGCCGTTGTGATCGCTTTCATAATGTGTGTAGAGCGAGAAGATAGTTTCGTCGGTCGCGTTGGGAATGCCTTGGGCGCCCCCGCTCATGAATTCGGCCCACAAGAGGCCGATCCTGTCTTCGCCGCGGAATTGCGAGTCGTTATCGGTACGCACCGTGAGTCCGATGACATCGAAGGCAGGCAACTCGACCACGTGTGGATGTGCTTCCATTTGCGACTGCGGAAAAGCCGACATAAATCCTCCAGCAGATTTGATCCTGGGGCCGGGCTAGGTCTCTTTCGAGACCGTTTGCAAACGAAGCCGCTCGCCAATCCACTGCGTCGCGCACTGAACGGATTTGTGATCGACCTTGCCTGAGATCTGCTGAACCAGATCGGCAATGCTCACTTTGTTCAGAGAATCCCTCCAGGCTTGTTCGGCACGCAACATTGTTTGATTGATCGCGCAGGGAATCCGATACGAAGAAGATTTCCCGGAACACGGCCCGCGCTGCCGAATCTCCGTGCAGCGGAAGGCAGGCTCTGTGCCTTCGATCGCCTCGACCACCTTGAGCACGGTGATCTCCTGCGACGCGTGCGCCAGCCGATATCCGCCCTTCGGGCCGGGAACCGCATCGAGAATTCCACTCGCTGCCAGCGCTTGCAAATGTTTCAGCAGATAGCTCTCCGAGACTCCATGAAATTCAGCCAGGGCACGTGCCGGAAGAACGGCGTCCGAGGGGACCATCGCCAGCAGCAGCGTGCAATGCAGTCCGGATTCGATGCCCTCGCCGAGTTTCATAATCATGGATATATCATATCCATGATTACACTTCCAGCTTTCTATCGACCTGCAGGGCACCGCGAATTATCGTGCCCGTCACGCCAAAAGGCTTAGCCGAAATCTGGCGCTCTCAGAGCATTACTTCTTCAGCAGAGAGCCAAGAGGGCATTCGTTGCACTTGGGATTCGATTTCAGGCAATAGTTCTTGCCGACTCCGACCAGGAGGCCGTGCATTTCATTGAACACTTGCGCCTGCGCGCAGCGGCTGGCCGTGCTCATGGGTGAGGGCTGATGGCAAGAGCCCAGGGGCAAAAGTTCGGGATCGATAATGTCGGGATGCGACAGTGCGAAGTCGGCAAGGCCTGTCTCGACCAATTCTCGTAATTCCTCGTACTTAGCAGAGGGCTTCACGAGTCCATGGCGCTCGAAGATCCGCCTGGTATAGGAATCGACCACAAATACAGGGTGCTGTCCGGCGTAGAGCAGGATTGAGTCTGCTGTTTCCGGTCCGATGCCATTAAGAGCCAATAACTCCTCACGGAGTTCCGCAGTCGGCTGCGCAAACATCTTTTGCAGCGATCCTTGGTAGCGCTCGTCGAGAAAAGCAACAAACTGCTTCAGGCGGGTGGCCTTTTGGCGGAAGTACCCTGCCGACCTGACCAGTTTTTCAAGCCGAGTGAGCGGAATCTTTCGGATTCCCTCAACGCTCAAAACTCCCGCCGACCGCATTTGTTGCAGAGCCTTCTCAACGTTGGTCCATGCTGTGTTTTGTGTGAGATAGGCGCCGACGATGACCTCGAACGGCGTTTCAGCAGGCCACCAGTGCTGGCGTCCCCACCGACCGTAAAGGATGCGCAGGATTTCGCGAATTAGCTGCTGTTGCGCTGCTCTCTTCTTCACGACTACGAATCCAAACCGATTACCAAAGTGACGTCTCCTATTGCCCTATTGGTTACCGAAGGAACGCCTTTGCTAATTGACAATTTGTGTCACCAACCCTACGCTTCGTTTGTCGATATAAGCCATTAATTACGAAGAACTTGCGGGCATTGTACCGGAGTAACAGCCACCCGCAGAATCGCTTGCATCGCGCTCAGAAAATTATGGCAGCCATTGGAATGTCGCAGCGGTTGGGAGACCTTCTTGTAAAGGAGAAGGTTATCACCAAGGAGCAGCTCGACGAGGCGTTGAAGGTGCAACGCCAGACGGGCGGCCGCCTCGGGGCCATCCTCGTCAAATTGAATTTTCTTACTGACGAGGACGTAACAAATTTCCTGTCGCGCCAATATGGCGTACCCGCCATCAACCTGAACTATTTCGAGATTGATGCTGCGGTGGTGAAGCTCATTCCGCAGGAAACCGCCAAGCGCTACCAGATTCTGCCACTCAGCCGTGTAGGCGCTTCGCTCACCATCGCCATGGTCGATCCGACCAACGTGTTCGCGATGGACGATATCAAGTTCATGACTGGCTTCAATATCGAGCCAGTCGTCGCTTCCGAAACCGCGATCATGGAAGCGATTGAGAAGGCATATTCGCAGCCGGCTGCCCCGGAAGAAGATCTGGATTCGATCGTCGCTTCCATCAGCGATGGCGACGCCGATGTCGAGCTGCAGAACGAACAAGAAGAGATGGGCCTCTCCGACCTGGAGAAGGCTGCCGAAGAAGCTCCGATCGTGAAGCTCGTAAACCTCATCCTGACCGACGCGGTCAAGAGAGGCGCCAGCGACATTCACATTGAACCGTACGAAAAAGAGTTTCGTGTCCGCTTCCGAATTGATGGTGTTTTGCAGGGGATCATGAATCCTCCGATGAAGCTGAAGGATGCGATTACTTCCCGTATCAAAATCATGTCGAAGCTGGACATCAGCGAGAAGCGTCTGCCACAAGACGGACGCATCATGATGAAGATGAATCTGGGCGGGAAGAAGAAGCAACTCGATTATCGCGTCAGCACGCTGCCGACGCTGTTCGGTGAAAAGATCGTGCTGCGACTTCTCGATAAAGAAAATCTCCGGCTCGACATGACGAAGTTGGGTTTCGAGCCCGAGTCGCTGGTCAAATTTGAGAAAGCCATTCTGAAGCCTTACGGCATGGTGCTAGTCACCGGACCGACGGGATCCGGCAAGACCAACACTCTGTATTCGTCGATCTCTCAGTTGAATAAGCCGGACACGAACATCATGACCGCGGAGGATCCAGTCGAATTCCAATTGGCTGGCGTCAACCAGGTGCAGATGAAGGAATCGATCGGCCTGAATTTTGCCGCGGCACTCCGGTCGTTTCTGCGACAGGACCCCAACATCATCCTCGTCGGTGAGATTCGTGACTTTGAAACCGCAGAAATCGCGATCAAGGCTGCGTTGACGGGACACCTGGTGTTGTCCACGCTGCATACGAACGGCGCGCCCGAAACCATCAGTCGTTTGATGAACATGGGTATCGAACCATTTCTGGTCGCGACAGCCGTTCACCTGATCTGCGCTCAGCGACTCGTGCGTCGCGTCTGCGCCAATTGCGCTCAGGAAGTCGATATGCCCTACCAGGCGCTGCTGGATGCCGGCTTCGAACCGGAAGAGGCAAAGACGGCAAAGCCGAAGAAGGGCAAAGGATGTACAACCTGTAACAACACCGGCTACAAAGGACGCGCCGGTTTGTACGAAGTGATGGAAATCGACGACGAGATTCGGGAACTCATTCTCGTCGGCGCCTCGGCATTGGAGTTGAAGAAGAAAGCGATCGAGCGCGGCATGCTGACACTCCGTCGCAGCGGCCTGATCAAAGTAATGGCCGGCATTACGACGCTGGAAGAAGTAGCAAGAGAGACAGTGCACTAATTGACGGGATTCGAGACTGGCACGCGGCCCAACGGTCGCGGGAAGGCAAGGGGTTCAAGGCATGGCAGCAACTCTCAGCGAACTGCTGAAGCGAATGGTTGAACTAGGCGGCAGCGATCTTCACATCACCACGAATTCGCCTCCACAGGTGCGAATTCATGGTCATTTGCAGCCCTTGGATCTGCCGCAACTCACGGCGGCTGACACCAAAGCTCTGGCGTACAGCGTGATGACCGATGCGCAAAAGCATCGGTTTGAAGAGGATCTGGAACTCGACTTCTCATTCGGCCTCAAAGGGCTCGCACGTTTTCGCGCAAACTGCTTTAACCAGCGAGGAGCGTGCGGCGCGGTGTTCCGCGTCATTCCATACGAGATCAAATCATTTCAGCAACTGCAGCTTCCACCCGTGGTTTCGAAGCTATGTGAAAAACCGCGCGGGCTGATTCTTGTCACCGGTCCGACCGGATCAGGCAAATCGACCACGCTGGCTGCCATGCTGGACAAGATCAACAGCGAACGGCACGAACACATTCTGACGATCGAAGATCCTATCGAGTTCGTGCACCAGCACAAAGCCTGCCTGGTAAATCAGCGCGAAGTTCACGCTGATACGAAGAGCTTCACCAACGCATTGCGCGCTGCTCTGCGTGAAGATCCGGATGTGGTGCTGATCGGCGAAATGCGTGATCTGGAGACGATTGAGTCCGCGTTGCGCATTGCAGAAACGGGACACTTGACTTTCGGCACCCTGCACACGAATTCAGCGGCATCGACTATCAACCGCATCATCGACGTGTTTCCTTCGCACCAGCAACCGCAGATTCGCGCGCAGCTCTCGATGGTGCTCGAGGGAATTCTCTGCCAGTCGTTGCTACCGCGGGTTGGCGGCCAGGGCCGCGTCATGGCGATGGAGATCCTGATTCCGAATCCCGCCGTGCGTAACCTGATTCGCGAAGACAAGATTCATCAGATTTATTCGGCCATGCAGTCCGGGCAGGACAAATTCGGCATGCAAACTTTCAATCAGTCATTGGCGACTCTGTACTTTCAGAAACAGATCACCCTGGAAACAGCAATTCAGCGGTCGTCGCTGCCGGATGAACTGCAGGAAATGATTAATCGGGGTGCGGGCTTGACCAAAGGGAATGGCGTTCCTGCAACGGCCAAGCGGTGAGCAAATTTCGCATGACGAGGTAGCTATATGCCAGTTTTTACATTTTCCGGGAAAAATGCTAGCGGCGCCAAGGTTGCCGGCGAGCGTGTAGCCGAAAACAAGCAGGTGCTGAAAGCCGCACTCGCGCGCGAGCGCATTTCTACCGTCACCATCAAGGAAAAGGGCAAGGAATTCGCATTTCCGACGCTGGGTTCGTCCAAAGTGCCGGTGAAAGATGTTGCGATCTTCTTTCGCCAGTTCTCAGTGATGATTGATGCCGGCTTGCCGCTCGTGCAATGCCTGGAGATTCTGGCTGCGAACCAGGAGAATCCGGCCTTCCAGAAGACGTTGACGGGAGTTCGTACCACGGTCGAAGGTGGTGCGACACTCTCTGCCGCGATGAAGCAATATCCGAAGGTATTCGATGATCTGACGGTGAACATGATCGATGCCGGTGAAACCGGCGGTATTCTCGACCTGATCCTGCAGAGACTGGCCCAGTACGTGGAAAAAGCAGTCAAATTGAAAGCGGCGGTCAAGTCGGCACTGATCTACCCGGTTGCAGTGATCAGTATGGCCGTTATCATCGTGGGCTGCCTGCTCAAGTTCGTGGTGCCGATCTTCTCGAACCTGTTTGCCAGCTTGCAAGTCAGCCTTCCGTTGCCAACGAGAATCGTGATCGGTCTCAGCGATGCCGTCGGTAAGTTCTGGTGGGTTGCTTTTGTTCTTGCAATTGGCTCGGTCATCTCAGTCAAACAGATCAAGAAACATCCACAGGGACGAGTGGTGTGGGATGCGATGCTATTGAAGTTGCCGGTCTTCGGCATGGTGCTACGAAAGATTGCTGTGGCGCGATTCAGTCGCACATTGGGTACGCTGCTAACCTCGGGCGTGTCGATTCTTGAAGCGTTGACCATTACAGCGAAGACGTCAGGGAACGCCGTGCTGGAACAAGCCTTGATGAAAGTGCGGAAAGCCATCGAAGAAGGACGCACCATCATTGACCCGCTCAAGGAATGCGGCGTGTTTCCGAATATGGTTTGTCAGATGATCGGTGTTGGCGAAGCTACTGGTGCTATGGATGCCATGCTTCAAAAGATCGCTGACTTCTACGAGGACGAAGTGGATGCAGCCACGAAGGACATGTTGGCGTTACTCGAGCCGATCCTGATTGCCTTCCTGGGTGTAGCCGTTGGCGGCATCGTGATTTCGCTCTACATGCCGCTGTTCTCGATGATTTCGAAACTCTCGGGCTAGCCAAGTTTTGATGATACCCAGGGCAGGAAATGCAGCAGTTCGAAGACAATCCGGGAGTGGCGATGGATCGCGGTGCGTCTATCGCCCCCCAACCAGCATACGAACATAGCTGGCTCATCTGGCTGGCTAAGGTCAGAATCCTCATTCTGACCTTCCTGCTCGGCATTGAACTTGCGGTCATCAATTTCACTTCGACTTCAATCAACCGCCGCCAGTTCGTGGCAGCCATCGCATTTTGCTACGCCATTTCTGCCTTTCTGGTTTATGTCGCCTCGCAGTTGCGCGATAGTGTTTCTCACCGCTGGGTACAAATTGCTACCGATCTTGGTATGGCCACACTGCTGGTCTATGCCACCGGGGCGTTTGATAGCCCGTTTTATTTCTTGTATCCGCTCATCATTATCAATGCAAGCATCCTTCTTAGCCGGCGATGGGCGTTGCTGGTGGCTGTCTCAGCCTTCATCCTGCATGCGACCATATTGGAGCTATCGTCGCTGGATTGGATTTTGCACAGCGACTCGCAATCTCGAAGTGCGCTTATCTCACTCCAGGCGACTCTGGTCATTAATTTCGTTGCCTACATGGCAATCGCGTATCTCGCATCGCGACTTAGTACGCGCCTGCGCCAGGTCGACGTTGAGCTCAAGGACGCGAGCGGCGCACTTCAGGACCTTCAGGCGCAACATGAGCACATTATTCAGTCGATCAGCAGTGGCCTGATTACCACTGACATTGCCGGACATGTCACGTTAGTCAATCCTGCTGCGGAGCTCTTGCTTGAGCGCTACGCAAGCGAACTGGTGGGCAAGCAGATTGCGGCGCTGTTCCTGGACCGCTTGCCGGCTCCAACTAGCAGCAGCGCTCATTCCGAAGTCAGGGCTTCCTGCCCGCGCGGTCGCAGGCGCCAAAAGACGTTTCGCATGACCGCCACCTCGCTGACCGTCCCCGGACGCGGTGCCGTCGGGTTTGTTTATAACTTCGATGATCTTACTGAAATGCGCCGTCTGGAACGCGAGGTACGTTTGAGTGACAGGCTTGCAGCCGTGGGGCGAATGGCGGCAGCGATTGCTCATGAGATCCGCAATCCTCTTTCGTCCATTGCAGGATCCGTTCGTGTGCTGTCGGACGTCGCTGTGTTGAACGACGAAGAGAAGATGCTGGTGAACATCGTCAATCGGGAATCTGAGCGGCTGAATACCATCATCTCGAATTTTTTGTCGTACACACGCGAGAAGCAATACGAGTTTGTTTATGTGAACCTGGTTCCTGTTCTCGAAGAGACGTTGAAGCTGTTGGAGAACCGGTTGCCCTCACTCGATAGGCGTACCGACAACGCAGATCGTCCGCAGATCAGTCTCGTACGGAAGTTCGAAATTTCCGAGGCCTACACCTTGGCCGATGCCGATCGCTTGAAGCAGGTATTCTGGAACATCGCTGAAAATGCCGTGCGCGCCATGCCCGACGGCGGCACTTTGACGGTAACCGTCCGTGCTACTGAAAGTCATTTTGTGGTCAGCTTCAACGATACCGGCAAGGGCATGCCAAAGAATCAGATCGACAAGATATTCGAGCCGTTCCAATCCGACTTCGACGGAGGAACGGGCCTTGGCCTCGCGATCGTCTATCAGATCGTGCAGGCGCACGATGCAAAGATTTCGGTGCGCTCTGGGCCTGGCGAGGGTGCGGATTTCATCCTGCAATTCAAGCGCGCAGCGGATGAGTCCGGGACAGAAGAAAAAGAAGGCGACGATATCGCAGTGCTTGCTGCAACCGGCGGAAAGGCTTTGCATGGGTAACGTACTGGTTTGCGACGACGAACGTTCCATTTGCGAAATGCTGGAAATCACTCTTCGCAAAGACGGCCATCGTGTCGAGACGGTAACCTCGGGAGAAGCTGCGAAGAAGAAGATCGAATCGGCGCTCTTCAGCGTGGTCATCACTGATATTCGCATGCCGAACATTGGAGGCATTGACGTTCTTCGATTTGCGCATACAGTGTCACCCGATACACACGTCATCTTGATAACTGCTGTCGACGATTTGGAACCGGCAGTGCAGGCGGTGAAAGCAGGTGGCGCCTGGGATTACATCCGTAAAGGCCCCAGCCTCGTGGATGACATTAAGCTGTCGGTGCGGAAAGCGATCGAACAGCAAAATCTGCAGAGGCAGAACATCGCGTATCAGCGCGACGCGGCAGGCCGCAACTCCCTCGATAATATTGTTGGAGTCAGTCGCGGGCTCGAGCGTCTGAAGCAGACTATCCGGAGCGTCGCTACCACCACCAGTACGGTTCTTATCTACGGCGAAAGCGGCACGGGGAAAGAGTTGGTCGCACGCGCCGTGCACGCCTGTTCCTTGCGTGCAGCAGCGCCTTTCGTGTCGATCAATTGCGGTGCGTTTCCGGAAACTTTGCTTGAAAGTGAATTGTTCGGCTACGTGAAAGGCGCTTTTACTGGAGCGAATGCGAACAAAGCGGGATTATTCGAGGTTGCCGATAAAGGGACCTTGTTTCTCGATGAAATCGGAGAAATGACACTGCCAATGCAGGTAAAGCTCCTCCGTGTTCTTCAGGAACGCACGTTGCGTCCAGTGGGCGGCACCAGCGAAATCCCGGTTGACGTTCGAGTGATTGCCGCAACGAACAAACATCTGGAAGACCTGGTTTCGCAGAATCTGTTTCGAGAAGATTTGTTCTACCGTTTGAGCGTGATTCCAGTCGAAGTTCCTCCGCTTCGCGAGCGGACGGAGGACATCCCACTGCTTGCAAATCATTTTTTGAAGAAATATGCGCCGGCTGCGCGCAAGAATATTTTGAGAATTTCTCCCGAATCCATTGAAGATTTGTGTGAATATGATTGGCCTGGCAATGTCCGCCAGTTGGAGAATACGATCGAGCGCGCCGTGGCACTTGAGGCTACCGACGAGTTGCACGTGGAAATGCCGGTCGTCCGCTCCAAGCGTGCGATTGCGGTCGCTGCCGGCCTTGAGAATGCGAACGGAAATGGCAATGGCCACGGTACACCGTCACTGCCGAATGACGGTTTGGACCTCGAAGCGTATATTGCCGGGCTGGAACGCAGCCTGATTCAGTCGGCGCTTAAGCAGTCGAACGGCGTGCAAACGCGGGCGGCGGAATTACTGCATGTTTCGTATCGCAGTTTCCGGCATTTGCTGAAAAAATACGAGATTTGATCCTGAACTGGAGTTCTAGGCCGTGGCTCACGACCCAATCATCACATTTACGACAGACTTCGGTGTGACCGATCCGTATGTGGGCACAATGAAGGGCGTAATCCTGAATATCAATCCCAGTGCCCGCATCGTCGACATCAGCAACGCGGTGCAGTCTTACGACGTGCTGGATGGCGCTATCACGATTTCGCAGGCATACCACTATTTCCCGAAGAACACTTTGCACCTGGTGATCGTGGACCCGGGCGTAGGAACTGCCCGCAGGCCAATTATCGTCCGTGCCGAGCACGGAGTCTTTATTGCACCGGATAACGGCGTACTTTCCCTGATCTACGAAAAGGAAGAGCGTGTGAATGTACGTCATATCACGGCAGAACATTACTTCCTGCAGCCCGTGAGCCAGACTTTTCATGGGCGCGATGTTTTTGCGGCCGTTGCTGGTTACGTCAGCAAGGGAGTGGATCCGGCGAGCCTGGGAGAAGAGATCAAGGATTTCGTTCGATTTGCTGCACCCAGACCAAAGCCGATCGATGGCCTGTTAAAGGGCAGCGTGATCAAGGTCGATAAATTCGGAAATCTGATCACCAATTTCACTCCGAAAGACGTTCCGCAGCTATTTGGAGCTGATCCGGCTGCCTTCAAGATCAAGATTGGCAAGGCGGAAGTGACCAATATTCGTAGCGCCTACGCCGAAGGGGCACCGGGCGAAGTGTTCGCGATCATCGACAGCATGGGTTTCTTGGAGATCGCGATGAACCGCGGAGCGGCCAATCGAACGATCGCCGCCGAAAAAGGCACCGAAGTGGTGATTAGCTTCTAGGTAGCCAACTTGCCGGTTGCTCCCACTCCGGCTGCCGACTGCTAAACATTCTTCGGTTTGGGCCGCGCATAGTGTTCCATCTGGCCCGTCCACTTCAGGAAACGTAATAGTTCTTTCTTCTCGCGCCACATAAATCCCCAGAATTCTAGAAAGCCGACCTGGTTCATCTTTACACCGCAATAGGTTTCGATCCGCCAGCGAAGGTAAGGACTGCGCCAGGGAGCGAGCCGATGGCCTTTGGTTGCATTCCACAGAAACCGGAGAGCGTAGCGCATTTCGTTTCTCAGTCTATCAGCCTGTAAGTCGATCAGCTAATAGAGTGACCGACTGAAAGACTGGCCGGCTGATAGACTGCTTTCCGTGAGTACTGAACCCAACCGGCAACTCGCCGAAGATCATTACTACAGCGCACTCGACCTGTTCGCCGATGGCCAGCACGAACAGGCAGTTGCGGAATACTGCAAATCCATTGAGGCAGATCCCACGTTTACCGAGGCGATGCATGGCCTTGCGCGCGCCTACCAGGACTTGGAGCGTTACGATGAGGCAATCGAAATCGCCAACCGCATTGCCCAGCTCGATCCAGACGACATTCTTGCCCACACTAGTCTTTCCATCCTGTACCAGAAGAAGGGCATGGTGCCGGAAGCCGAGGCCGAGGCGAACAAGGCGCGAGTGCTGGATTGGAAACGACAGCTAAAGAAGAGGTAATCAGCACTTAACATCCAGGTCTGTGCCTTTCAGGGCGACTGCTTCATGGCTGGTCGCCTGAGTGCTGACTACTGATAGTGCTCGGCCATAAACTCGGCCATACCAGTGTAGGCCTTCGTGAGAGTCGCTTCGTCCGGAAGGAAGACGATGCGCACATGCTTGGTTCCCGGTTTCTGGCCGAAGCCGCTGCCGTGGACTAACAATGTGTGTTTCTCGGCTAAGACTTGCTTCACGAAGCTGAGGTCGTCGTCGGGAATGTCGAGCTTCGGATAAGCATAGAAGGCACCCTCCGGCGCGACACAGCTGACACGCGGAGTGCGGTTGCACCAGTCGATCGTGAGCTGACCGCGGCGCCGGAGCTTCTCGTGCACCTCTTTCAAGTGATCCTGCGGGCCTTCCAGAGCAGGCTTGATCGCCCACTGCATGGGCTGGCTGGCGCACAGGCGTGAGCGCAGCAACTTATAAATCCCTTCGAGATACGGCTTGATGCATGCTGGCTCGCCGCTCGCAATCGCCCATCCTATGCGCCAACCCGGTACAAGATAGGACTTCGACAGCCCACCGAAAGTAATAATCGGCACATCGCTGGCAAGAGATGCCAAGGGGATGTGCGGGCGCGCCGTAAACGTCAGTTTGTCGTAGATTTCGTCCGCAAAGATAACCAGCCGGTGCCGGCGAGCGAGTTCGACGATCTGTAGCAGGGTGTCGCGTGAATAGAGCGCGCCCGTGGGATTATTCGGGTTGATCACGACGATGCCGCGCGTGCGCGGTGTGATTTTTGCTGCGAGCTCGTCGATGTTTGGCTGCCAGCCGTTGTCTTCGTCGAGATCGTAGGGCTCGATCGGCGCTTCCAATTTCGCCAGAACGGCCGAATACAGCGGATATTCCGGGCTCGGTGTGAGCACGGTTTCGTTCTTGTTCAGCAGCGCAGCGAGGCACACATCAACACACTCGCTCACACCGCTGGTGACGAACACCCCCTGTGCGTTGCCGATACCTTTACGCTCGGCTTCACCATGAATTGCCTCGATGGCTTCGTCGATACCCAACGAAGGAGCATACCCGTTCCTTCCGTCGCGCATGGCTTTGTGAACCGCTTCTACCAGGTGAGGCGGCGTTTGGAAGTCGAACTTCAGCGGGTCGCCGATGTTCAGCGGCAGTATCTTCGCGCCGCTCTTTGCCACTTCATCTGCAAGAACAGCAAGATCGCGAATGGCATAGCGCACACTGTCAAGGCGTGCGGCAGCAGGGATTGCGGCGAGTGTTGACTCAGAGATGGTGGACATGGAGCGCCTTCGGGCTGTAACAGTTTACGTGCGGAGAGAGACAGTTACCAGTCTGCGCTGTGGCGCGGGCGGGCCTCGCCCGCGCGCACGAGTAGATCAGCCTGTTGCCGCGTCTTGCCTTACTCTGGCCTGTCGATCTGCGCTTTTTGCAATCGATCCGAGTAATCGACGTACACTGACTTCCATTCCGTGTAGAAGTCAATCGCGCCAATGCCTCCTTCGCGATGGCCGTTTCCGGTCTGCTTGGTGCCGCCGAAAGGCAGGTGCACCTCTGCTCCGATGGTTGGGGCGTTGATATAGGTGATTCCGGCATAGAGGTCGCACATGGCTTTGAACGCTCGATTCACGTCTTTGGTGTAAATCGCCGAAGAAAGCCCATACACCACGCCGTTGGCGATCTCGATTGCATCGTCCATGTGATCGCAAGGGATTACCGAAACGACAGGCCCAAAGATTTCTTCCTGTGCGATACGCATCTTGGGATCCACGTCGCCGAATACGGTAGGCTCGACAAACCACCCGTGCTGGTACTCGCCCTTTTCCAGGCGATGGCCGCCGCACAACATCTTTGCGCCTTCATTCTGCCCAATTTCGATGTACTTAAGGTCCGTCTCCATCTGCGACTTATTTACCGCCGGTCCCATGTCGACCGTCTCATCGAGCCCGTTGCCGATTTTCAGTTTTTTGGCACGCTCGACAAGACGATTCACGAACTCGCGATACACGCCCTTCTGCACAATGATGCGACTGGTCGCGGTGCAGCGTTGTCCGGTGGTTCCGAATGCGCCCCAGAGCGCGCCATCAAGCGCCAGATCGAGATTCGCATCATCGAGCACGATCATGGGATTTTTGCCGCCAAGTTCCAGAGAGCAGCGCTTAAAGCTGCGCGCTGCCGATTCGCCAACCACGCGCCCCACTGCTGTGGATCCGGTGAGGGAGATTGCCCGAACGTCGGGGTGCTCAGTGAGCGGAGTGCCGACTTCAGAGCCAAAGCCGGTCACGATGTTGACCACGCCCTTGGGAATTCCGGCGTCCATGAGCGCTTCTACAAAGTTGAAGACCGATAGCGGGGTGTCCTGTGCAGGTTTGATGATGCACGTATTGCCGGCAACCAGCGCCGGGAACAGCTTCCACGAGGGGATCGCCATGGGGAAGTTCCACGGCGTAATCATGGCGCAGACGCCAATCGGCTGGCGCACTGCCATCGCGAATTTGTTCGGCAGTTCCGATGGCACTGTGTGGCCGAACATGCGACGGCCTTCGCCGGCCATGAAGTAGCCGGTATCGATTGCCTCCTGCGTATCTCCTCGCGTTTCCTTGAGCACCTTGCCCATCTCGCGGGTCATGTCGCGCGAGTAGTCTTCCTTGCGCTCTTCCAGGATCTGAGACGCACGGTAGATGATCTCGGCCCGTCGCGGTGCGGGTACCAGGCGCCACTTGGCGAAGGCGCGGCCGGCGGCTTCCACCGCGGCGTCCACCTCCGCTTTTCCGGAGCGCTGGAAGATGCCGACGACTTCGCGAGTGTCAGCCGGATTCACGTTCTCGAACGCCTGTCCAGAGCGGGACTCGACCCATTGACCGTCAATGAAGTTTTTGAAGACGCGTGGCTTGGTGACGCTGATTGGCTCAGTAGCCATAAACCCTCCACAGGCAAACCTGCCATGCTAGCTGGGGGAGTGTCGTGCTGCAAGTCGGCTGGGTCGTCTCTGGTGTAGCCGCTACCTGCTATTTCCTACTTGGACTCGAGCGCTAGCAAGCCTGCGCCACTTAAGGCCCGACTAGCGCTCCTCATTGGTCTTAGTACCAAAGAGGTTTCTCCTTTCTTTGTCTACAGTTAACTCCCTATTGCGAGGTGAGTAGCTTGTGGTACGCTCAAACTGAAAAAACGCTGCAATAACTGAAGAGTGTCGGAACAGGATCACATCCCGAGAATCCAGGTCGGCTGGAAGACGGCTACCTACCGTAGCGTGCTCGGAACGATTCTCTTGGCTGTCGGAATTCTGATAGGCGCCTCATACATAGTCTTTCCTGAACCAACCAAAAAGGCGGCTTCAACCCTGCTGGAACTCGCTGAACGAATCGGCGCGAATACAGCTACCAAGCAAAAAGACAGCAATGCTCAGCAGGCGAGCTTCACCCTCATCGATGGCACTGTAAAGGTGAAGAAGGCGAACAGCAACGCATGGGTAAATGCCGACTATCAGCTGCCGTTGGAAAAAGGTGATGTGGTGCAGACTGGCTCGGAAGGCATGGCCAAAGTCGTGTTTCCCGACGGCACCAGTTACAACGTGAAGCAGGATTCTCTAATCGTTGTCGAAGAGAACTCCGCCAACGACGCTCAGCAGACCAATGTCGCGGTGCAGCTGACCACCGGAACGGTGGACCTTTCTACCGGGACTTACACGCAGGGCTCCAAGTCCCAAGTGATAGTGGCGGGCGCAACCGCAAGCTTCTCGCGAGACAGTTCCGCGATGGTGCACAACGATCCCAAGTCCGACGATCACGAGATCCTGGTGAAACGCGGTTCCGGCCAGGTAATCCGAGGCAAGGAGACGATGCCTCTCGGTGAATACGAAAAGGTGACCTTCACTTCGGAAGAAACCCGGATGACGAAAGTGAAGGAGATTGCGCCTCCTACGTTAATCGGACCGGCAAATATGGCTCCGCTCTTCGTCGATGATCCTTCGTTGCCGATCCCATTTACCTGGTCTCCAGTGCCGAACACGGCGGAATATCGCATTCGCGTATCGCGAAATCCATATTTCTCATCGACGGTCGAGGACCGCAAGGTGACTACGACGGCGACCAACATTGCCGGTCTGGCTGAGGGAGCCTATTACTGGGAGGTTCAGTCCATCGACAAGGCTGGACGGCAGTCGGTGGAGAGCGAAAAGAACCGCTTCACCATCATTCGCAAAGGTCCGGAGAACGCCAGCATTGCGCTGGAGTTATTGCCATTCGTTCAACATGGGCATGTACTGGAAATTAAAGGGAAGACAGAACCCACTGCGCGCGTGATGGTCAATGGGCAGGAAGTGCCGGTAATTGCAGGAGATGGCGGGTTCCAGTTTTTTACCGCCCCGCTGCCGAGCGGCGAAAACATCATTACGGTAACGGCACAGAACTCCAAGGGCGGAGTACGAACCCAGCAGGAAAAGGTTGTGATCCAGTAACGTGCGGAAGAGCAGGTTCTCTGGCATCATGATGGTAACCAGTTTCCCAGGCGGTTCCGCATTATCTTTGACCGGATTGGTTCAGGTGCCCGATGCCCGCAAGGTCAAAGACTTCGGTTTCCGACAGGCAATCTGAAAGTTCACCTAGAATCAAGGGCACCAGTGGTATTGTGCCTTTAGCATTAACTTCCGAGTAACGAGAGAATCGACGCACGCGTATGACAACCAACGGCTTTAATGGCTCCCGCTTTCATAACCTCCGCTCCCTGTTCAGTGTATTTTCCAGTGATTTAGCCATCGATCTCGGCACCGCAAATACGCTGGTCTACGCGAAAGGTAAAGGCATCGTGGTGAATGAGCCCTCGATCGTCGCCATCAACAAGAACACCGGAGAAGTGGAGGCCGTCGGCAAAGAAGCGAAAGAGATGTTGGGCCGAACCCCAGGAAACATTGTCGCCATTAAGCCGATGAAGGATGGTGTGATAGCTGATTTCAAAGTCACCGAAAAAATGCTGAACTACTTCATCCAGAAGGCACACAACCGCAAAATGCTGGTGCATCCGCGCATCGTGATCGGTGTGCCTTCGGAAATCACGCAGGTGGAAAAGCGCGCGGTCATGGATTCCGCTTACCGTGCTAAGGCCAGCGAAGTCCATCTTGTAGAGCAGGCCATGGTGGCCGCCATCGGTGCCGGACTGCCGATCACCGAACCGAGCGGCAATATGGTCGTTGATATCGGCGGCGGCACCACCGATATCGCGGTGATTTCGTTAAGCGGCATCGTCTATTCGCGCTCGGTACGCATGGCTGGCAATCAGATGGACGAAGCCATCATGAATTACCTGAAGCGTAAGTACAACCTGCTGATCGGCGAGCGCACAGCAGAGCAGATTAAGATCGAGATTGGTTCGGCGTATCCGCTCGACAAGCCGCTGACGATGGAAATCAAGGGCCGCAACCTGATCGAAGGGGTGCCGAAGAGCATCACCATCGATGACAGTGAGATTCGTGAAGCGCTCAGTGAATGCGTAGCCACCATCATGAATGCGATTCGTGTTGCACTGGAGCGCACACCGCCGGAGCTTTCTGCCGACATCAGCGATCGCGGTATCGTCCTGACCGGTGGCGGAGCGCTGCTGAAGAATCTTGACAAAAGAATTCGCGAAGAAACGGGACTCCCGGTTTCTATCGCCGACGATCCGCTGGCCAGCGTCGTGCTGGGCACCGGCAAGATGTTGAGCGATTTCAAACTGCTGCGGAAGATCTCGATTGAGTAGTTCCCAGCGTCCGGTTTTCAGATAACTGGAAACTCGAATAGGGAAAACTGGAAACTGGTTCCATGGAAAACGTCATCAGCCGGCACCGGAACGTAGCGAACATCGTGGTCCTCGTGTTCGTGTTGTTCGTGCAGGTGATCGGGCTGGCCGTCCAGGTCAAGCGATCGACCGACAGCGGTTCCACCCGCCTGCTTCGGGTGTGGGCCGTAATGATCGTTACTCCACTTTCCAAGGCTGTCGTGCACACCGAAGAATGGTTCTCCGGTGTTTGGCACGGCTATTTTGACCTGCGGCATGTACGCCAGGAAAACCAGGACCTTCAAAATCAGCTTGATCGCATGCGGATCCAGCAGGTTCGCCTGGAGGAGGATGCGAACCAGGCACGGCGGCTGCAGATCCTTCTCGGCTTCAAGGAACAATATCTTTCCCAAACTCTGCCGGCACAGGTGATCAGCACGACGGGCAGCGAATTCTCGCGCGGCGTTTATATCGACAAAGGGTCGCATGACGGCGTAAAGCAGGACATGCCGGTGATTACGCCAGATGGCATTCTCGGCAAAGTGCTGCGCGTTTATCCCACCACGTCGCTGGTGCTGGAGATCAACGATCCCAGCAGCGGCGCGGGAGTCATTCTAGAGAAGTCGCGCTTACAGGGGATTCTGAAAGGCAATCCCAACGGCAACGGCGAGCTGATCATTCAGAACATTATGGCCGACGAGAAGGTTGAAGTTGGCGAGCGCGTTCTGACCAGCGGCGGCGACCGCATTTTCCCCAAAGGGATGCCGGTGGGAACGGTGTCGCGCATGGCACATGGGAAAGATATCTTTCTCGACATATGGGTCAAGCCAGCCGCGCAGTTGAGCCGAGCCGAAGAAGTCCTCGTTGTGACGAAGGTTGACGAGCGCACTCCTGAAGCGCAGCCATTCAGCCCGAGCCCGGTGCGTGCCATCGACATCCTGGCCGAAAGACTCCCGACTGTGGCACCACCGCCAAAACCAGAAGCAACAAGCGGAGCTTCGACAGGTGGTGCCGAAGTGAAGCCCAAATTGCCCGGTGTGCCGCATCCGGTTACGGGCGAGGTGAAGCTGCACAATACCGCGCCAAAACCTTCGACCGCGACAGTTACTGAGAGTTCGAATGCTGCGGTGAACGCTGCTTCGCGCTCGTCAGAGACACCGCCGCGAAGCAAGCCGGCTGAAAGCAACGGGACGACGCCGCAATGAGCATCGCTTTCGAAAAATCGGAACGGATCGAGGTCTACCGGTTCAACCCGCTGGTTACCATCTTTGTGCCGTTACTTGCGATCGTCCTGCAGTCGTTCATTCCCATCAAGCTGCACTTTTTTGGAATCTTCGAACTGCCGCTGTTGGTAACAATCTTTTTTGCCGTCGCACGCCGCAACCAGATCAGCGGACTGCTTACCGGTGCAGCCATCGGTCTGTTCCAGGATGCACTGACACATCAGTACCTGGGAATCTATGGTATTGCCAAGACACTGGTGGCATATGGCGCGTCATCGCTAGGCGCAAAGATCGATGTCGAGAATCCCGGTACGCGCGTATTGATGGTCTTCGGCTTTTATTTCGTGCATAACGGGATCTACTGGCTGGTAGCGCGCTGGCTGGTACGCATGGATCTGCAATGGATCTGGATGCATGAACTGCGCGGCGCCATCGCGAACGCCATCCTCGGTGTGTTTTTGTTCCACTTCTTGGACAAAGTGAAGCAATCGTAGAAACCTGTGGCGTTGTGGCGCGGGTCGCCCCCCACGCTCGGGCAAGCAGTTCCTCAATGTTCATCCAAAGCCACTGATAATCCTTGGCCTCAGTGACCACAGGGCCCCTGCGCGCAAAACCTTGTTGCTGTTGTGTGCGGAAGTACTCTTGATGCTTTGCATTATCTGAGCAAGAGAAGTCACATCGTAACAGCCGGTAGAACTAAGGTTCACCGCACTTGAGATAGGGTTTCCTGCGCATCGGTAGACTGCCAAATCCTGCTACACTCAAGTGAATGCAATCCAGTCAAACTGCGCGTCCAAGTGTTTGCTCGGAGCGGAGTGCTGCGCTGGTTCATCCAATTCCGTAGAACTGGCCAGAGATCATGGTGTTCGGCCGCGAAGACAAAGTATCGCCAATTCGGATCACGGGTGTGCAGTATGTGATTCTCCTGGTCTTCCTGTTGTTGGGATACGGCTTCTGGCGTCTCCAGGTGGCCGACTCCGATTACTACGCCTCACTCGCCGAACAGAACCGCATTCGCAAAGTTCCCATTCTCGCTCCGCGCGGAAAGATTCTCGACCGCGAAGGCCGCGTCATTGTCGACAACTATCCCTCGTTTTCAGCGCTGCTTTTGCGGGATCAGACCCGCGATTTGAATGCCGATGTCGACAAGATTGCCACCGGTTTGCACATGGATCCCGAGGACATCCGCACGCGTATCAAGCGGTTCGAAGGCATGCCTCAGTATCAGCCTCTCATTCTGAAAGATGACATCACCCCCGATGAGCTCGCCTATATCGAAGCTCACAAGAACGAACTGCCCGAACTGGACACCATTCGAGCGAGCCGCCGCTTATATCCTAAGAATGGCTTCATGGCGCACGTGATTGGCTATGTGGGCGAGGTCAGCGAGGAGATGCTGGACCAGCCGCAGTGGGAGTTTTACAAAGCAGGTGATGTCGTCGGCAAATCAGGCGTCGAGTTGGAATACAACGACATCCTCATGGGACAGGATGGATCGCGCCGCGAGGTGGTGAACAGCCGTGGACGTGTAATGCGGCAATTGGATGAGGTGCCCGCGACACCCGGAAAGCCCCTGAAGCTCACCATCGATCTGGATTTGCAGATCGCGGCCGAACAGGCGCTTGGCGACAAAGATGGCGCTATTATCGCCATGAATCCCAAGACGGGCGAAATACTCGCGATGGTGAGCCGCCCCACCTTCGATCCGAACTCGTTCGCCGTGCGCATCTCGCGCGATGAGTGGAATCGCCTGGTTACCGACGAAGGCAAGCCGCTCATGAACAAAGCCATCCAGGCGCAATTAGCACCAGGATCAACCTTCAAGATCATCATGGCGACCGCTGGCCTGCAGGAAGGCATCGCCGAAAACATGAAGGTCAACTGCACCGGCGGCGCGAGTTTTTACGGACGCTACTTCAAATGCTGGATTTCTGCACGCCATCAGACACATGGAATTGTTGACATCAGCAAAGGTATTTATCAGTCCTGCGACGTGTTCTTCTACACATTGGCCGAGCGCCTCGGGATTGGCACTATTGCGAAATGGGCAACCCGTCTCGGCATCGGACAGCGGACCGGAATTGACCTTCCACAGGAAGCTAGCGGCGTGATGCCCTCGGAAGAATGGAAGATCCGTAACTTCAAGCAGAAGTGGTACGCGGGTGAAACCATTTCCGTCGGCATCGGACAGGGCGCGGTCGCCGTTACTCCAGTTCAATTGCTGCGTGCGATTTCTGGTATCACCATGGACGGCCGCCTGGTCCGCCCGCACGTGGTCGACT
Source organism: Terriglobia bacterium (assembly GCA_021324365.1). Taxonomy (GTDB): domain Bacteria; phylum Acidobacteriota; class Terriglobia; order Terriglobales; family Acidobacteriaceae; genus JAJPJE01. Next base: position 59,916 of record JAJPJE010000029.1, read on the forward strand.
ACGGAGACATCCCGACAGACCTGCAAGCTCGATACAAGCAGGTTTCCGCAAAACATCCCGACCTTGAGCAGGTGGATATCGATCCCAAGAACTGGGAGACGATCACAGACGCTATGGCGAATGTGACCACTCCCCTTGGCACCGCCGGCAGTGCGCACATCCAGGGCGTTGATTTCGCGGGAAAGACCGGAACTGCACAGCTGATCTCAAATCAGGGTAAAGCACGTCTGTCCAATGGCAAGGCGCAGTTCAAGGACAATGGTTGGTTCGTGGGAGTGGAACCGCGGCGAGATCCGGAGATCGCCGTCGTCGTATTGTTCCAGGGCGGCGAAGAAGGATATTACGCAGCTCGAATCGCCTCCCAAGTGGTCAAAGCGTATGTTGATGAGCAGCGCGGCGAGAAGGCGACTCAGACGAATGTAGCGCAAGCGCATCCGGTGCCGCCGCCCACCGCGGCCGAGGTCGAAGATGGAGAGGGGCCCGCTCCAGAGAATCCAACTTTCGGAAGCACAGCAACCGTTCCGAGCGAGCAGAAACCGGTTGTTGTTCCATCATCCGATCGGCAGCCTGGTGCAAAACCGATGGTGAAGCCTGCGACGAAGAAGCCCGCCATCCCGGAAGCAAAACCGTCGTCCAGTCCGTCGCAACCGGGAGGGACGGCAGAGTTGCACGCGCCTGCCGCGATACCGGAAATGGCAGGGATTTGGACTGTGATGGACGAAGATGGCGAAGAAGCATTGCGATCGGCGCGGTTTTCCATTCAGCCTGGTGTGCTGAAACGGGCGACCGCGGCGCCGGGCATGAACTAACAACTTACAAAAGAATGCAGAGATTCATCTCATTTCGCGATTTCGACTGGGTGCTGCTGGCTTTCGTGCTGCTGATCTCGGCGGTTGGTGTGGTCGAGATTTACAGCGCGACGCTGCACACGAAGTTTGTCGGCGCACATATCCGCCAGATCTACTGGATCATGGCGGGACTCGTGCTGATGCTGGTCATTAGCCGGATCAGTTATCAGACGCTACTCGAAGCCGTCCCGTGGATGTACGTGATTTCGATTGTCTCTTTGTTATCCGTGTTGCTGTTCGGTCAAAAGTATCTGGGGGCGCGGCGCTGGATTCGGATTGGAGGTGCCACGCACTTCCAACCGTCGGAATGGGTCAAGCTCATTTTGATATTGGCGATGGCAAAGTATTTCGCTGAGTATCGTCAACGCGAGATGAGCTTTTTCGATCTGGTCAAAGCCGGGTCAGTAGTCGGCGTGCCTATGCTGCTCGTATTAGCACAGCCTGACATGGGTACGGCGCTTACCTACCTGCCGATTGCAGTGATGGCGTTGTTTCTCGGAGGAATGAAAGGCAAGCACGCAGCCGCGATTGTTCTCTCGTTAGCGATGGTCGCGATTCCTGCCTGGAAGTTTGGACTGAAGCAATATCAGAAGGATCGTCTTACGGTGTTTCTCAATCCTGATTCCGATCCGCAGCACAAAGGGTATCAGGTCAATCAATCGCTCATTGCTGTGGGATCGGGTGGAATCTGGGGAAAGGGAACGACGCAAGGCACACAAACGCAAGGGCTTTTCTTGCCGGTGCCGCATACCGACTTCATTTTTGCGGCGTTCTCGGAAGAACATGGATTTGTCGGTGCCCTGGGGATACTACTGCTATACTTTATGGTGCTGATGCGTTTGATCCAGAATGCCCAGACGGCGCCAGACCGCGCTGGGGCGTTTGTGGTGATGGGTGTGGTGGCAGTTTTGCTGTTTCACATCCTGGTGAACGTCGGCATGGTGGTCGGTTTTATGCCGGTTACCGGGATTCCGCTTCCGCTGATGAGTTATGGCGGATCGTCAGTCCTGTTCACGTTTCTTGCGCTGGGGATTGTGATGAATGTCCGCATGCGCCGTTTCGTGAACTAGAGGTCAGAAGCTTCCGGTTGGGTCCAGCACTCACCGGAAACGCTCCGTAGAGCCGGAGCAAAAGATTGCAGAATTACGAACGTCCCCTCGTGAATGGGGACATTGCCGGCGAGAAGGTGCCGGACAGGATTGCAGCAGATTCACTTGCGTTGAGTGAATCAAGGACAGTGCCAGCAGGGCGGGTAACGGCCCCCTCGGAAAATCGGAGTCATTCGCGTTGAGGACAGACTCCGAGTGCCGTACCGGGAGAGCGGTCACAGAACTCTGTCAGGCCTGACAGGTGCGAAAGATTCCTAAGCAGAACAGGATTCCTTCCAAGAAGCATTTTGGAAGCGCGACACACCGGTTCAAGGCAGTCCCGATTTGGGATAGCCAGGGATAAGTGTTAACGTTTCAACAGCCTTCCTGCATTCCAGTCCAGTGTTCCCCGAAGACCTGTAGGTGGTCGTCGCCGGCGTTCAGCCGGAGATTTGAATGTCAAAAGAATTGTTTGTTTCTTCTACCCCACACCAAACCAAGGTGGCGCTGGTAGAGAACGATACCCTCGCGGAAGTCTATTTCGAACGCGAGAACGAATACACCTTAGCCGGATCCATCTATAAAGGCCGTGTCACTCGCGTGCTGCCAGGCATGCAATCCGCATTTGTGGATATCGGACTTGAACGCGACGCCTTCCTTTACGTATCCGATTTCTTCGAGTTGGAAGACGAAGAAGAAACCTTTGATCCGATTCCCGCGGGCGCTGCCAAGCCATTTCAGCTACAGCCTGAACCGCAGCCAGAGCCGGTGGTCCTGAGTTCTCCTGAAGAAGAAGGCAGAACAGAAGCGACCTCGGAGGAGAACGGTGCAAACGCTTCAGCCGATACTGGCGGAGAGGAAGGGCGTGACAACTATGAAAGTGGCCGCCGCTGGCGTGGAAGAAATCGCCGCCGCCGCGGACGCCGTGGATTCCCCGAGAACAAGTTTGCCCATCCCGAGCAGCAGAATGGCGAAAGTGTCTCGGAAGAAGCAGACGAAGAGACCGCCCCGGGCCACCATCCCATAGTGCTCCCCGGAGAGTCGATTGCAAAATTCAACCGCAGGGACAGCCAAGAGCCGGAGCAGAACGAACCACAGGCGCCTTCGCCAGAAACAGAGTCTTCCGCCGAAGAGCCGCAACCTGCAGGGCCGATGTCTGCGGTCCCGGTCCCCGAACCGCCGGTCCGCCGCGAAGAGCCTAAGGCATATGAGCCGATAATCCTGCCGGGCGAATCGATCTCGAAGTACAACCGCAACCGCGGTGAGCAGACAGAAGAAGTGACGAAGCCGGAGCCAGTCCCAGAACCGCATCGAGAATCACGTGGACGAGATTCCTTTAAACGCGAAACCTATCGGCCGTACGAGCCGATCATGCTTCCAGGTGAGTCGATTTCGAAGTATCGCAATCGCCAAGTCGCCGCAGCCCCAACTCCAGCCATCGCCGAGGAAAATACCGAGGCTGCCCAGTCGGTAGCTGCCGAAGCGCGTGTTGAAGCTGGCGAAGAGAACGGATCGATTGCCGCTCCTCCCGAACATATTGCCTCCACCGGAGCAGCGCCCTCCGAAGTAGCTCCGAAGCCTGAAGTACTGAACTGGTGGGCGGAGGCGGACACCAAGGAACCACAGCCAGAGAAGATCGAGTATGAAGAAGAACAGCATCTGGAATCGGCGTCAGGTGCCATAGAAGAGGGAGAGGCAGAACAGGCGCGGCCGGAACCGCAGGCTGAAGTTCGCGAAGCCGAGCATGCGCCAGAAATTCCCCGAAGCAGCCGTTTCGGACGGATGAAGGCTTTCATCTTCGGGGGAGAGGAGCCGAAGCACCACCCGTCAGCCTCGCAGTATGAGAGCGCTGTCGAAGCAGAGCATCAACGCGAAGCGTCCGAAAGCATAAGCACGAGCTTCGAAGGCGGGCACGAGTCCGAGGTCCGCGCCGAGTTCGAGGGTGGACACCAGGCCGAATTCGCCGATGCACCGCCCCAGACGCAACATCCTGAGCCGGATTACCGCAACGCGCCGCTTGGAGCTTTTGAAGAAGAAGTGATCGAGGGCGATGAGGAAGAAGACATTCCGCATCCTTCCGAAGTGCTTTACGAGCCTGATGCCTATGAGGAGATGGAAGAAGAGACTCTCGAGCGCGGCGTAGCCGCAGCTGGTGAGGAAGCCGAGGAATTAGAAGAGGAAGACTCCAACGACTACGAAGAAATTGGAGAGAATGGTGCCGAAAACTCAGAAGAACCGCAGTTGGCGGCGCGCGCCGAAACACGCGGCCCTTCGGGGACGGCAGCTTTTCAGCGTGCCACTCGCCCCGACTACAACCGCGATCATCGGCGCGGGCGGCGCGGTGGACGCCGGATTCGCGGAGGTCCGCGGCGTGAACAATCTCGTCCGCAGGTACTGATCAGCGAAGTCCTCAAAGAAGGGCAGGAAGTGCTGATTCAGATCGCGAAGGAGCCTATTGGAAAGAAGGGCGCGCGTATCACCAGCCACATTGCTCTGCCGGGTCGCTTCCTGGTCTACATGCCGTCGGTCAATCATACCGGTGTTTCCCGCAAAATTGCGTCGGATGAGGAGCGCCAGCGTCTGAAGCGCATCGTGAACAGCGAGCGCGAGAACGGACACGGCGGTTTCATCGTGCGCACCGCGGCGGCCGGAATTTCCGAAGACGAATTGCGCGCCGACATTCGTTTCCTCAAAAGCTTGTGGAACGACATCAAGAATCGCGCTGAGAATTCAAAGCCGCCGGCGCTGATTTATCACGATCTCAATCTCGTGGAGCGAACGTTACGCGACCTGGTCACAGAGGACTTCTCGGCAATCTGGGTCGACACCGAACCCGAGTATGAGCGCGTGGTTCGATTCGTCAACCGTTTTCAACCTTCGCTGACCCGACGCGTGAAGCTCTATTCCAAAGACACGCCTTTGTTCGAGGAATTCGGCCTGGAAGAGGAGATCAACAAGGGCCTGCGTTCCAAAGTGTGGCTGAAGAGCGGCGGATACATCGTGATCAACCAGACTGAGGCACTGGTTGCTATCGACATCAACACCGGGAAGTATGTGGGCAAGACCACACGCCTGGAAGACACGATTTTCAAGACCAATCTTGACGCTATCAAGGAGATTGTGCGGCAGATCAGGCTTCGCGACCTTGGGGGCATTATCGTGATCGACTTCATCGACATGGACGAGCGCCGCAATCGCCAGAAGATCATGCAAGCTCTGGAAGAAGAACTGCAGAACGATCGCGCGCCCTCAAAGGTCCTGCAGTTTAACGATTTTGGTTTGGTCGCGATCACGCGCAAGCGCGTGAAACAGTCGCTGGAGCGCACATTGGGCAGTCCGTGCCCATACTGCACGGCAAACGGCTACGTGAAGTCTCCGCAAACCGTGTGCAACGAGATCTACACCGAGATGCGCAAGATGGCGCGGCACTTCGAGCACGACATCACCTTGCGCGTGAATCCTGAAGTTGCCAAAGAATTGAAAGCGAATAGCGGGCGTTGGCTCACCGAGATGGAAGAACTGACCGGACACAATATCCTGGTGAAAAGCGACCCCACACTCCACCAGGAACAGTTCGACATGTAGGTGGTGTTGCTCGGAAACTTGTTCCTTCAGACACGAGAAGGGCACCCACTCGCAAGATGCCGAGCCACGCAGGCGGCGAAATCCAATAACCCACGGTGCAAGCCGTGGGTAGAGTTCAATACGAATTCAGCGAGCCCCGGAGGGGTGACATAACGCTCTTCTGTCATTCCGAGGGGCTTTCGTCCCCGACAAGCCCTACACGGCCGCGAATCCTCCGACTCCAATGCTCCCGGCCGCCTCCACCTGCCTGTCCATCACCGTCTATAATCAAATATTCAGTTTGACCCTTGGTTCTGATTAGGAGTACTCGTGGCTCATCAGCATGCACAAGCTCAGGGACCTCAGCCCATTCCGGGCGTCGACGCCATTATCGCCGTTGGTAGCGGCAAAGGCGGAGTAGGTAAAACCACCTTGGCCGTAAATCTCGCGCTCGCGTTAGCGAAGCTCGGATACAAGGTCGGGCTGCTCGACGCTGACGTGTACGGCCCGAATGTCCCGCTGATGCTTGGTTCCAGCACCACTCCCCAACTGAACGAAAAGAATCTGATCGTGCCGCCGGTGCGCTACGGCCTGAAGGTCATTTCAGTTGGCCTCTTGAATCCGGGTGACAAGCCGCTGATCTGGCGTGGTCCCATGCTCCACCAGATGATCCGCGAGTTTGTCCAACGCGTCGAATGGGGCGAACTCGACTATCTGATTGCCGACCTTCCTCCGGGTACCGGCGATGTCGCTATCTCGCTCATCCAGACAGTCCCGATCACCGGAGCGGTGGTGGTTTCTACCCCGTCCGATGTCTCCTTACAGGATGCGCGTAAAGCGATCGAAATGTTCCGCCAGGTCAAGGTCGATATTCTGGGCTTAGTCGAGAACATGAGCTACTTTGTCTGCCCGCATTGCAACCATGAGATCGACGTGTTCTCAAAGGGAGGTGGCGAGCGCACCGCAAACCAGTTCAGCATCCCCTTCCTGGGAAGCATTGAACTCGATCCAGACATCCGCAAGGGCGGCGACATGGGTAACCCGGTTGCGCTGCAAGGTCCCGAAAACCCGCACGCCAAATCCATTTATGCCTTTGCCGGAAAAGTAATTGAGCGAAGCAAGGAAATCCGCGAAAGTTCTCCTGATAGTGTGATTCAGATTCAGTAGCTTGCCTCTAAGAGAGTGGCTGGCACTCTGTTGAAGGGAGTGCCAATCTTGACACTGCCTGTCCAGCTTCCTACAATCTTTACTGGACATTCGCAGAGAATCCATGGCTAAGTTTCTGCATCTAATGTACTTAGATGTAGCTTAGTCAGGTTTTATCAAGTATGACGAACCAGCTTCAACTCGGTCCTCGGGAACGCGAAGTACTTAGCGCCATCGTAGAGACCTACATTATCAGTGGCGAGCCAATCGGTTCACGAACATTGTCTCGTGCTAACAGCGAAGGACTTAGTCCGGCAAGCATTCGCAATGTCATGTCCGATCTCACGGATGCCGGATACCTCGAACAGCCCCACACTTCGGCTGGTCGTGTTCCGACCTCCTCCGCATTCCAGTATTACGTCGAACACCTTTCCTCTGGGCGGCAGATTTCCCTGGATGACAAGGGAAGAATCGAACAGGGGCTTTCTGGCATCACCGAAGTGCAGCAGTTCATGGAACGGACGTCGCACATTTTGTCGACGATCTCGCAGAACCTTGCGGTTGCAGTGGCTGGTGGACCGAAAGAAGTGCTGGAGCATATTCATTTCAGCGCCCTTGGTGACAAGAAAGTTCTGGCTGTGGTGATCACCAAGTCGGGCGTTGTGCGGGACAAGTTGCTACGTATGCCGGTAGAGCTTTCGCAGTCCGACCTTGAGATCGCGGCGCGATATATTAATGAGAATTTCCGTGGGTGGACACTGGAGTCCCTGCGGGCCGAGATTCAGAAGCGAATCGAGAAGGAGCGCAGCGAGTACGACCGCCTGATGAGTTCGATTGAAGCTCTCTATCGTGAGGGCGCGCTGGTAGCCGACGTGAATATTCCCGAAGTCTACTTTGAGGGAACGGCTAATCTGCTGGGCAATGCCAATCAGGAGAAGTTGCGCGAACTGTTCCGGCGCCTCGAAGAAAAACAGCGCATCGTAGAACTATTGTCGGCTTATTTGTCGGCGCAACAGGAGAGCGTGCGCGTGGTATTCGGTCTGCAGGATCTTGAGCCGCAATTGCGCGACTTCGTGCTGATTGGCGCACCGGCCGTCGCGGGTGGGGAAGTGGTCGGTTCGCTCGCGGTGATCGGACCGATGCGCATTGACTATCAGCACACCATGACCGCCGTGTCGTATATCTCTCAACTCTTCGAGAAATTAACAACGCAGGAATCGTAGGACCTCATGACAGCAGTGAAAGTAAATAGGGAAGACCAGGACAAGGCACTGGATCTGGATCACGAATTGCCTTCCGGCGAAAACGAAACCGCTTCTGTGGAATCTCAGGCTGCATCCGACAGGGAACTCAGCCAGTTAAAGTCGGAACGCGATACGCTTTACGATCGCCTCGCGCGCTTGCAGGCGGAATTCGATAATTACCGCAAGCGTCAGGTTCGTGAGCAGCAGGATTTTCGCGACTTTGCCCTGGCCGAGGCAATCAAAACCTTGCTGCCGATCGTGGACAGCTTCGATCGCGCGCTGCAGGCGCCCGAAGGTCCGGAGTTTCGGAAAGGCGTGGAATTGATTAACCGTCAGTTTCACGACGCGCTAACGAAATTAGGCGTCGAGCCACTGGAAGCTGAAGGGCAGCCGTTCGATCCCAACTACCACCAGGCAGTACAAATGGTGGAAACGGATGAAGCCGATCACAATCACGTGGTTGACCAGTTGCAGCGCGGGTACAAGTTGAAGGATCGTTTGCTGCGCCCCGCGATGGTGCGCGTCGCGCAGAATTCAAAGAAATCGTAACCGGCGAGATCCGGAGTTCAGGGCTGGCGCATGGCGCGAGCCTGTCAAAGCAGGTACATGTCTACGGCAACCAACGCAAAGCGCGATTACTACGAAGTACTCGGTGTGGTGCGGACGGCCTCCGATCAGGAGATCAAAAGCGCTTACCGCAAGCTCGCCATGCAATATCATCCCGATCGCAATCCTGACGATCCAAATGCCGAAGAGAGATTTAAGGAATGTTCGGAAGCCTATTCTGTGCTGGCCGATCCGCAAAAGCGTGCTGCCTATGACCGCTACGGTCATGCAGGCGTAGGAACGGCCGCAGGTGGTGGTGGAGTGGATTTCAACTCCGTGATCTTCCAGGATTTCAGCGATGTCTTCAGCGACCTGTTCGGCTTTGGCGATCTCTTTGGCGGAGGCGGCGGTCGGGGCCGGCGCTCGCGCGCACAACGCGGTGCGGATCTGCGCGAGGATATCGATCTCGATTTCGAAGAAGCGGTATTCGGCATTACGAAAGAAGTGGAAGTTCGCAAGCACGAGGCCTGTCAGAAGTGCGCGGGTTCGGGTATTGCTCCGGGCAAGTCCGCGCAAACTTGCCGCACCTGCGGCGGTCGCGGCCAGATTCGTTATCAGCAGGGATTCTTCAGCATTGCGAGGACCTGCACGGCTTGCGAAGGTACCGGCCAGGTGGTCACCGACCCATGTACGGATTGCCGTGGGCAGGGACGGGTGCTGAAGACGCGCAAACTCGAAGTGAAAGTCCCAGCAGGGGTCGAAGACGGCACGCGCATGCGTTACAGCGGGCAAGGCGAGCCTGGCGCGTACGGAGGGCCGGCTGGCGATCTCTACGTCGTGCTGCATGTCAAAGAGCACGCCTTCTTCGAACGAGATGGCCGCGATCTCCGCTGCCGAATCCCGATTTCCTTTGCGCAGGCGGCACTCGGCGCAGAAATCCAGGTTCCGACGCTCGAAGGTACGCACACGTTGAAAGTACCTGAAGGCACGCAGAGCGGAGCCGTATTCAAGATTCGCGGCAAAGGCGTGCCTTCCGTGAACAGTCATGGTAAAGGCGATCTGCTCGTAGAAACGAAAGTGGTCACGCCTTCCAAACTCACCAAACGGCAACGCGAATTGCTAATGGAACTAGGCGAGATTGCTCATGTGGAAAACAAGCCCGAAGCCAAAACGCTCTTCAGCAAAGTGAAGGATATGTTTAGTTAGGGGTCAGTGGCTAGCGGTTAGTCAGAGCCGTGCCGTGGGTGCGGCTTTTGTTTTGCTCTAGAATCATTCTGCTGTGTGCAGGTGGCCATTCAGGCCTCCCCTTTGCTCGACTTAGGCTTTTTAAACCAGCCACTAGCCACCAACCGCTGGCCACTTATTATGACTCGCCGCCGCTGGATCGCCGACGAAGTGCACGACAACCGGGCGCTTCTCCTTGGTGCGAACGCGCAGCATCTTGTGCGCGTCTTGCGCGCGCAAGTTGGACAGCAATTTGAGATCGCGGTGAACGGCGAAGTGAAACTTGGCACGGTTGTCGGCTTGTCCGACCATCGCGCCGAATTCGAATTGGGCGAAGACCTGCGCTCGGCCCCACTGCTCGACCTAACACTGCTGGTTTCCATCTTCAAGTTCGATCGCATGGAGTGGGCCATTGAAAAGGCCACGGAGCTTGGGATTTCAAACCTGATTCCGGCGATCGCGCGCCGTACCGATGTTCACCTGGTGAAAGCCGCGAACAAGCGCGTCGACCGTTGGCGTCGCGTGGCCCATGAAGCGGCGCAGCAGTCACGGCGGATAAGCGCCCCGGAAATTGCCAGTCCTACTAAACTCGCCGACGCCATTGCTACCATCGCAGGAACTAAAATCCTGCTCGCTGAGACCGAGCAGGAGAACACGCTCAAATCTCGCCTTCATCGAGCATCCGCACCAATGACCCTCGCCTTCGGCCCGGAAGGCGGCTGGACGGAAGATGAAATCCGCCACTTCGAAGCTGCCGGATGGCTGACGGCGTCGCTTGGATCGACAATCCTTCGCGCAGAAACGGCCATCATTGCTGCTGTCGCTATCACCGCTTCGGAACTAAGCCAGAGTGCCTAAGGCTATTTCCAAGTTGCTGCACTGGGACGTTTTTCTCCATAATGGACCTTTCGCTTTTTCTGCGCCATGAGGCACAAGCCCACGGGACAGCTCGCCATCGATTTTGCCGCGCCGCGACCGCAGCGTTCAGTTGAGTTTTCTTCCGAGCAGCGCGAAGCTATCGAGCACGTGCACGGGCCCATGCTCGTAGTCGCGGGCGCGGGCACTGGTAAGACCACGGTACTGGTTCGCCGCATCGTCTGCCTCATCCGCAACGGCTACGCCCGACCGGATGAGATCCTCGCAGTGACCTACAGCGAGAACGCCGCGGCCGAATTAAAAAAACGCGTCGCGGCCGAACTCGGCAGAGACGTCAATTTTCGTGCCTCCACCTTTCATGCTTATGGTTTTGGTCTGTTGAAAGCCGCCGGTCGCGGCTTTGAAGTTCTCGATAATTTCGACCTGTTCGTCTACCTGCGTCGGCGCTTGCACGAATTGCCGTTGCGAGTCTTTGTCAAGGCAGCAAGTCCAGGGAAATTCCTGAACGACCTCAGCGCCTTCTTTGCGCGCTGCGAAGATGAGCTGGTCGACGTCGATCGCTACGAGCGATATGTCGCTGATGTAGCTGCCGGGAAGGTTCCGCCGCCGCGTACCGCGCGCTCCAAAGATGCCGATGAACTGCCCATTCCAGAATTGATTGTGCGTTGTCAGGAGATCGCCGCCGTTTTTCGCCGAGTGCACGGCATGCTGCAGGAACACAATCTCGGCACTTTTGGACAAATGATCAGCGGCGCAGTTCACCTGCTTGAAAATGATCCTGCTGCCCTCGCCGAAGCGCGCAAGCACGCACGATTCATTCTCATCGACGAATTCCAGGACTCCAACGTCGCACAGATCCGGTTAGCCAAGCTGCTTGCCGGCGATGAGCAAAACGTTTTCGCCGTCGGTGATCCCGATCAGGCCATCTACCGATTTCGTGGCGCCACGGCGGGCGCATTCGAACATTTTCAGCGCCAGTTTCCCGGCACTAAACACGTAACCTTGAGCGAGAACCGAAGATCGTTGTCGCCGATCCTTCGCTGCGCATTTCATGTGATCGATCAAAACCCGGCGGTGGCGCTGTCCAAAAATGCGCCTTCCAAACGAGCTGCGCTCACCTCCGCGCGAGAGGGCGACGCGAGACGCGAAGGTAAGAAACTAGTTCCCGCTCCAGTCGAGATTGTTACCACCTGCGGACATTCCAACCTGGCGGAAGCCAGCGATATTGCCGCCCACATCGACGGCATAAGAGCACACTGCGCGGGCCACGAGCGCGAAGGAACATTGCACCCGTGCCGGTGGTCCGATTTCGCCGTCCTGTACCGCCAACACAATCATCGTGACGAACTGATTGAGGAACTTGCCTCTCGCAATATCCCCGTCAATGTAAAGGGCGTGAATGTGCTCGACACTCCCGAAGTGCGCGACCTGCTTGCCGGGCTGCGCGTGCTGCAGAATGCGTCCGATGGCATCAGCCTTGTGCGCCTTGCTGCAATGCCTAGATTCGCCATTGACGGTGAAGAGCTTCGGGCAGCGCTCAACGCCGCCAGAGAGAATAAAGACCTCATCCCCGCTCTCGAACAGCTAAAGGGCGGTCCAGAGCTGGTGCGCGCCGTTGGGGAGGCGCAGAAGTCTGCGCGCGCGAAGGAAATGGATGCGCTCGCGTGCCTCAAAATCGTGCTAGGCGAGTTCGGCATACCAGTAAATCCGCCCGTGAAGGCGCTGCTCGCGTTTATCGAGTGCTGGAAGAGGAAGCCGATTACCGAGACCGGACAGCTTACCGAATTTCTAGAATACCTCGACTTCTTTGTCGAAGCCGGTGGCGCCATCACTCTCGATCAGACGCAAGCGGAACTTGAAGACGCAGTTCAGTTGATGTCTGCCCACGTATCCAAAGGCCTCGAGTTTCCTCACGTGTTCATCATTCGGGCGACGACCGGATCGTTTCCAAGCAACTTCAAGGAAGTCTTATTCGAATTCCCGCAGGAGTTGCGCGATCCCTTAACCGCAGCCGAATGTGACGCGAAGCACTTGCATGCCGAGGAGGAGCGCCGGCTTTTTTACGTAGCCATGACGCGGGCACGGGACACACTGGCGATCTATGCGAAACAGGGCCGCGGGAAAAAGGACTCGAGTCCGCCCGGCTATCTACGCGAGTTGCTGCACGAGAAGGGTATTGCTGATGCGTTTCGCCATCGAACTGCTGAATTTCGAAGCGAGATGACGGCTGCCGCCACCGCTTTCACGTCTACGCTTGGCGAATGGTTCGCATTGCCGCCGCGAGCCCCAGCGCAGCAACTGACACTGAGTGCAACCCGCCTGGAGACGTATAACCGCTGCCCGCTGAAGTACAAGATCGAAACGCAGTGGAATATACCCGACGAGCCGGTGCCCGCCATGCAGTTCGGCAACGCCGTGCACACGGCACTCAAGGCATACTACGATTCTGTCATCGCCAAACGGCCGTTGACGCGCGACGTATTGTTGGCTTGCTTCCTTGAGCAACTTTCAATTTCTCGTTTCGAAGATCCGCTACAGTTCGAACTTTACAAGAAGCAGGGACTGCAGCAACTCGGAGACTTCTTCGATTTGCGTGCGGCAGAACCACTCCCCGATGTCATCGCCACAGAGAAGGTTTTTCATTTCGAAGTTGCAGGCGTGCGTGCAGTCGGCCGAATGGATCGAGTCGACCGCAATGGTGTCGGCCTTGTCATCACCGACTACAAAACCGGATCGCCCCGCACCGACGATGACGCAGAGAAGAGCCTTCAGCTATCGATTTATGCCACGGCCGCTCGACGCGAGTGGGGATCGCTTCCTGTGGCGCTCCGTTTCTACAACCTCGAGACCAACGAAGCAGCGACTACGGTTCGGACTGAGGAACAGGTTCGCGAGATCGAAGCGGTGATACGCGAGACTGCAGACTCGATCAACGCCGGCGAATTTGGAGCAAAACCGGGCTTTCACTGCCAGTGGTGCGGGTACCGGACGCTCTGTCCGGCAACCGAGGAGCGGTTGTATTCAATTTCCTTGAGTAGCGCGAAAGCCGCGAATTAAGCGGGTTTGAGGCATTCCTGCCGGGGAAAAGCCTGAATCATTCAGAGACGATCTGCGCGGCGCCGAAGCGCAGCTCTTGCATAAGCGAAAGTGCCCGCAAAAAAGATTAGGGGACGCATCCTGCGTCCCCCAGTTACTTCTAGCGTGAGACCTAGCTTACTTTTTCTTGCTGGTCTTCTTCGCTGACTTCTTCGTCGCCTTCTTGGTTGCCATTAGATCTATTCTCCCTTCTGAGTTTCAACAGTCG
>JAJPJE010000042.1 GCA_021324365.1 Terriglobia bacterium
GAAGCAGAGAACAAGAATGAAGTGAGAAGGTGCGCAGATGAAAGACTGCGCACCTTCAATACTCCAATTTATTTCTTATTTGTGGCAACAGTCGAGCCTTCCTTGCTTCGTTCTACGGCCGCGATGAAAGGACGCGCCGCAGCCGGCATTTTGACTTTGCCGTCCAGAATCTGCGTGCTGGTGTAATCCGTTCCATACATTGCTTTTGTCGAGTCGCCGTCGCGCTCAATCTCGGAGCCCCCCAGGTCGACGCCGGCGAACAGCCCGTGGGCGCGTGAATAGGTCAAGATGTCGGAGTTAAGTTTCCATCCAGTTGCTGCGGAGGCCTGCCGACCGATAGGCCCGGCGCTGGCAGAAGCGGAACCGCCGATCTGGAACTTGTCACTCAATAGATGGCGCATGCCTTCTTCGTTCATGATCATCATGACGAGCTGAACGTCTTCAACGCCGATCTGCGCGCCCCAGCTTCCTCCGCTGATGGTGAAGAACGCGGGTGCGCTCCAGGAGCCGTTCGGCAATTTGCAGGTTGCCACACCGCGTCCATGTCGCCCGCCGAGAATAAACCCACCTTTGATCATGCTCGGTACGACGGCGACACATTTTGCGCCTTTGAAAATGTCATCAGGAATGCCTTTGTCGGGAGCGGCTTCAATTTCATGTAAAGTTTTTGCCGCGTCTTGCAACCGCTCTTCCACGTCGGTTTTCGTTTGGGCTGCCCATGCGAAAGTGGACGCCGCAAGCACCAGGAGAGACGCAAAGGCTGGAAGGTAGATTATCCGGGAAATTTTCATAGTCATCACTCCAGTTCTTTGGATGTATGGGCGTGACTTGCAGGTTGGCAAAAGCGGGAAGACGAAGAGCTTATCGACGATTCGCAGCGTACTGCGGTCCGTGCTGCTTCACGTAGTCATGCATCATCTGGACCAGTTCAGCGTTGGTCATTGGCTGCCATCCGTGACCTTTCATGGGCCGACCGTACTCGAAATGCGCATCAGCTGCGGGATTTTTTACTGTCGATAAAAAATCCTGCATACGATATACCGCAAGGTTCAAATAGTAATTATCCATGTCGCCGACATAAACGTGAATCTTGCCCGTCAGTTCCGGGCCGATTCGCTGCCAATTCTTTTCCAGGTAAGCGCGCAGATCGTATCGGCGCATGTAATCGGCGACTTGGTGATCGATCTTTCCCGTGCGCTTATTCCAGACTGGCTGGGGATAACCATCCTCGGCAACTGGCCCGTACACTGCTTCCCACGCCTCGAGTTGCTGGCAGGAGCGTCCGTGGCTACCGAGAACATCCTCCAGTTGCGACATCTCGCGTTCAGTGAGAGTTACTTGTCCTTCGGTTGTGCGCATTAGTGGACGCTGCGGGACCGGCGGGCCATAACCCGGAACATCGAAGGCATTGTCATCTTCGTATATGTTCACGAGCTGATAGCGGCTGAAATCAACCGGATCGGGATAGAAAGTCCAGGTGCCGCCGAAGAAGTCGGGATGAAAGATCTGCAGTGCGAGCGATTCCCATCCGCCTGTCGACCCGCCTGTTAGCAAACGCGCGAACGGTTCCGCAATGATGCGGAAGTGGCTCTCAATGTAGGGAATCAGTTCCTGCATGATGGCGTCGCCGTAGGGGCCGTTGTTGGCTGAGTTCACGGCGTACGAATCGTCAAAGAATGGCGTGGGGTGCTGAAAGGTCACGGCGATCATGGGTGGAAGCTGTCCATTGCGCCACATCGACGAAAACTTTGCGGAACCGCCGAACTCGACATCATCGTTACCATCAGAGTCGACGAATCCGAAAGGCACTGCATCACCGAAATGCCCCTGATCGTATATCACCGCATAGGGCTGAGAGGTAGTGTCGTACCCATGCGGCAGCAGCACGGTTGCGCCAAGGTAGATCGGCTGCCCCCAGAATTTACTGAGCACCTTGCTCTGGATGCGGACGTGTTTTAGCCAGTCCGTGTCGGCCGGAGGTGGGATGGCCTTGATCACCTTGCTGAGCGTGAGCGTCACTTCGCCGGGCGCTTTTGGATCGAGATGAACTTTTTCGACTGCGCTGTAAAGATTTCCCGGAGAAACATTGAATTGCTGACCTTCTCCCTGATCGAGATGCGCCCAGATGACGTGCCCGTCGGAGCGATGGAATTCGGTGTAGATGTTGAGAACAGCCTGTGCGTAGTAGTCGCCGGGCGGCACTTGGGCGATGTCCGCGAGTGGATAGCCGAGAGTACCGGAAGAGATGGTGACGTCTTGAGAGGGAGCGAGTTGCGAGACATCGGCTCCGAAGAATTGAGTTCGCGATTCGAATGAGCCTACTTGCAGCCGTGGCTCACGGGTTTGTGAAGTGGCCAGAATGACATAGACGCGTCCGGTGATCGGTTGGGCATGAACAGAAGCTGGAAAGGAGACTTGGAACTTCGTCGATTGCTGCGCCTGCGCAATACACGCCAGGAGCATCAAGGCGAGCGTCAGTCGCACCAGTTTGCCGTGAAGAACGCCGTAAGTTTCGAACGATGCGGCCATTCGGGATCGGAACTTTGAGGATAAGGAAGGGTGGCAGTTTCTGCAAACCAAGTTGCCGTTCTGAGTATGATGGATCACCAGGAGTGAGATGCAGCTGAAAGCTAATTGAAGATGAGTGCCGTCGAGAAAGCAAGCATGAGGGATTTTGATCGCGCGGAAAAAGCCAGCGCGTTGATTCGGTCGTGCATTTCCGTCGTGCCGCAGGTCGCGGTGGTCTTGGGATCGGGCTTAGGCGGATTCGCGGACGAACTATCCGATGTGGTGCGAATCCCGTATAGCGAGATCCCGCATTTTCCGACATCGACGGTAATTGGACACTCGGGTAGGTTCGTCGCGGGTATGCTCGATGGTGTCCCGATTGCGGTAATGCAAGGGCGCTCGCATTTGTATGAAGGCTACACGGCCGGGGAGATAGCTTTTCCGATTCGAGTGTTGGGACGGCTTGGAGTTCGTGCTGTGATCCTGACCAATGCGTCGGGAGGCATTAATGCCACATATCAAGCCGGATCGCTGGTGGTGCTGCAGGATCACATCAATTTCCAGGGAGCCAATCCCCTCTTTGGTCCGAACGACGAACGCTTTGGCCCGCGCTTTCCGGACATGACGCACGCATACACCATAGGTTATCGTCGGATGGCGTTGGCAGAAGGCACCAGACTCGGCGTCGATGTGCACGAGGGCGTGTACGTGGGCTTAACCGGGCCAAGCTATGAGACACCTGCGGAGATTCGCGCATTCCGAGCCATAGGGGCTGATGTTGTCGGCATGTCTACTGTGGCGGAGGCGATCGTCGCACGACACATGGGCATGAAGATCCTGGCGATTTCCTGCGTGGCGAACCGGGCAGCGGATATTTCGAATGAAGAACTAAGTCACGCAGAGGTTCTGGTAGCCATGAAGCGGGCACAGGGCAGTGTAAATACCCTGCTCAGAGCCGTCATTCCAAAAATTCAAGAAGACCTTGTCGGTTTGAAGTAAAGATGTTTTCCGTTATTAATAATTAACCGCTAGACTCAGACGGCGATGAGACCCCGACGTGTTTCGCTCTTGTTTGCAATTGTCACTATCAGCCTTTCAGCCCAGCAGAAGGAAAGCCTTAACCTTCCTACCAGCAAGAAACTGATCACCCCCGCTCCCGGTGATCCGCGACAGCTCGGAAGTTTGCCAACAAACATCGTCGTGAGCCCAGATGGAAGGTATGCCGCCATCCTTGAGAACGGATATGGCACACGCGATACCAAATTTCAACAGGGGATTGCGGTTCTGAATCTGGAGACGAATGTCATTCAGGGGTTTCCGGATTCACGTCTCAGTCGAAATGCGAAACAAAGTTACTTTCTCGGATTAGCCTTCAGCTCGGATGGCAGGTATTTGTATGCGGCGATGGGTTCGATCACCGATCCGGAAGGTAAGTCGTCTGGCGATACAGGGAACGGCATAGCGGTGTATTCGTTCACGGAAGGGAAGGTCGCGCCGGAGCGGTTCATCGCGATTTCTCCGCAAAAGCTGGCAGCCGGGAAGCATGCGGCGAGAATATCGAGTCATGCGCCGAAGGGGACAGCGGTACCGTATCCGGCAGGATTGGCCGTGCTCGCTATCGATAGCGCCGAGAAATTGCTGGTTGCGGACAATTTGTCGGACGACGTGCTGCTGATCGATGCCGCGTCGGGAAATATCGAGAAGCGATTCGATGTGAGCACGAGTGAGTGGGTGCCGGCATCATTTCCCTATGCGGTGGTAGCAACAAAAGACGGCAAGCGGGCTTGGGTGAGCCTGTGGAATGCGTCGCAAGTGGCGGAGCTGGATCTGGAGAAGGGGACCGTGACACGGTGGATTAAGCTGCATCCGCCGAAGGTGGCTACGGACCCGGGGAGCCATCCCACGGCGATGGCGCTGAGCAAGGACGAGTCGACTCTATTCGTGGCGCTGGCCAATACTGATGAGGTCGCGGCTGTGCAGACGAAGGACGGGAGCATCTCTTTGGTCTCCACCAGATTGCCAGGCCAGAATGCTGCAGGTGCATATCCGAATGCGGTAATGCTGAGCAGTGACGGTTCCAGACTATTCGTGGCAAATGCGAGCAGCGATGCCGTAGCAATGTTCCCGGTGCGCAGCGTGGCTAGAACGTCCGGTAGTGGGCAACCTGGCGGCGCTGGTGCTGTGCAGCCTAACACAAAGCCTCTCGGCTTTATCCCAACCGAATGGTATCCGACTGCACTCGCCATCCACGGAGACGAATTACTTGTGGTTAGCGGAAAGGCGCAAGGGACAGGGCCCAATCCGCCGGGGGGACATGCTACCGATCCCGCGCACGCGCGGCATCCGTATATCGCGACCCTGCTGCATGGATCGATTGCCAGGATAAAAGTGCCCGAGGCCGAAAAGAATCTTTCGGCGCTGACACAGGAAGTGCTCGACAGCAATCTGATGAATGGCCGCACGGAAGCAATTCCCTTCAGGAGCGGTAAGAATCCTATTCGCCACGTGATCTACATCATTAAAGAAAACCGTACCTACGACCAGATTCTGGGCGATCTTGGCGTAGGCGATGGCGATCCTTCCCTCACCATGTACGGCGAAGACATCACGCCCAACCAGCACAAGCTAGCTCGACAGTTCGGCGTTCTCGACGATTTTTACGACAGCGGTGAAGTTTCGGGCGACGGTCATGTGTGGTCTACAGCGGCGATCACCAGCGACTACACCGAGCGCACGTGGCAAATCGCGTATCGTGGATATGAGCGCACCTACGACTTCGAAGGGACAGTCGCGAATGAATATCCGATCAAGCAGGGAATTGCCGATGTGAATGAGCCCGGTACCGGATACCTGTGGACCAACATGGCCAAGCACGGGATCACATACCGGCATTATGGCGAGTATGTATCGAGCCACTTTTGCGATCGTGGTGGCGAGGCCGACCTGCCGGAGGAGGGCACGCCGCTCGCACCGCCTGAGCATTGCCCGCAGCGTGTGTCGAAGCCGGGGCAGCCGTTGCCATCGGGTGCGGGGATGGCAAAGGGCCCTCCAAATCCGTACCAGTGGGATGTGCCGCTGCTGGCGGAGAACGTCGCAACAAAGCCGGAGCTGCGCGATCACTTCGATCCGAATTATCCGGACTTTCGCCTCGACTTTCCCGATCAACTGCGAGCAGACGAGTTCCTGCGGGAATTCAATGGTTGGCTTGATCAGCGCAGAACCGGCAAGCCGGATCCGATGCCGCAATTTATCATCCTGCGCCTGCCGAACGACCATACGGCGGGAACCCGTCCCGGAATGCCCACGCCGAGCGGTTCGGTTGCCGACAACGATCTGGCAGTCGGGCGCGTGGTCGAGGCCATTTCGCACAGCGAGTACTGGAATGACACGGCTATCTTCATTCTTGAAGACGATGCGCAGAATGGCGCCGATCACGTGGACGCGCATCGCAGCGTCGTGCTGGTGATCAGCAAGTACTCACCGGGTACGGTGCAAAAGCCGTTTATCGATCACAATTTCTACACCACGGTAAACACCATCCACACGATGGAGGTGCTGCTGGGAGTTCCGCCGATGAACAACAACGATGCACGGGCGGCAATCATGGCGCCCCTGTTCACAGGTGCAGGGAATCAACCAGCGTTTGAGGCCGACTATGGCAATCAGGAGAACGACCTCATCTACCAGATGAATCCGCCAAAAGGGCAGGGCGCGAAGGACTCACTGAAGATGGATTTCTCGCACGCCGATGCGGTGGACACCGCAAAGCTGAATAAGATCTTGTGGCGCGATCGCATGGGAAAACGTCCGATGCCAAAACCGCAGCACAATGTCATTCCGGAATCCGCGAAAGAAGACGATGATTAACTTAGTGAGCCGAGAGTGAAGACGGAGTGCGAGAAGCCCGCCTCGCCAGCCGGCGAGACGCCGGCGTTACAAAGTGAGAAAATATTGACGATGGGCAAGTGGGGTTGCTCATCCTGAGTGTTCCCGTTCCTGGAAAGCGCAGTTCAATCAGCTCGGCTTTCTGAATCGGCGCACGGCGGATTGCATCTCACTGATGTTATCTCCATGCAGTTCCGGAATCCTAAGTGAACAAATTACTGGAGGAAGATCCATGGCAATTGCAGTCGCTCTTGAACTCCCAGCCTTGCCGTATGCGTACAATGCGCTGGAACCTTACATTGACGACCAGACGATGCATCTACATCACGACAAGCACCACCAGGCGTATGTGGACAACGCGAACGCCGCACTTGGAAAACATCCGGATTGGCAGAACAAATCGCCCGAAGAGATTTTGAAGAGCATCAACAGCGTGCCGGAAGATATCCGCACCGCCGTGCGCAACAATGTCGGCGGACACGTGAATCACAGCATGTTCTGGGCGATCATGAAGCCGAATGGAGGAGGCAATCCAACGGGCCGCATTGCCGAAGTCATCAAGAATTTCGGTGGCTTCGATGCGTTCAAAGAAAAGTTTAACGATGCGGGTCTCAAACGCTTCGGCAGTGGATGGGCGTGGCTGGTGCGTAGCAAGTCCGGCCAATTTGAAATCTTGAGCACGCCAAACCAGGACAGCCCGATCATGGACGGCCATTTCCCGATCATGGGCAATGACGTGTGGGAACACGCTTATTATCTCAAGTACCAGAATCGACGCGGCGAATATCTGAAGGCGTGGTGGAACGTCGTCAACTGGGACGAGATCAATAGGCGATTAGAACAGGCGAAATAAGGAAGTTGTCAGTTGCTGTTACCATCTTGTCAGAGAAGCCCGGCGACGAGCCGGGCTTTTTATGCCATTTCCCAAGAACTACGTCCGGTCGGGATGTCACCAGCAGACGCGGATTCTCTCTGGAATGTAGAGACTTATCGCGATGGTCAGTTCGATTTCTGGCTTGCGCTCTCTAGCAGCTACTTAGGAGTTTTTTATGAACTTTTTAGCCTAGTTTTATGGGCGGTGAACTCAAATACGTTGGTACCGGGAAGAGCTTAATGGGTAAGTGGGAGAGGTGCTTCGCCACTGATTCCGGCGGGCAATCGCAATACGGTGACCAGCGCATCCATGATTTTCAATCGAGAGAGCTTCACTGCCGTGGTTCTGTGCTGCGGAATGGCGTGTATCAGCAACGCTCAGAACACGGGCACACCGAATCAACCTGCACCGGCATCTCAAGCGCCCCCCCAAGCAGCAAGTCCATTATCCACACCGGCGATTACGGGACCATTACAAGCGGTGCCGCCGATTAATTTCGACGCTGGTCCGCTTGGCCAACTCAGTGTCAACGGCATTATCAGTGGAATCGGGCTTTGGCAGGGTAATCACGTTGCTGGTGACAACGTGGCGCAAGCAGCGCTGAGCAACGGTCAAATATTCCTGCAGAAGACGACCGGTTGGTGGCAGTTTTACATCCAGGCAGGTGCTTACAACATTCCGTCGCTGGGCACTCCGTTCCTCTCCACTGAAAAAGCAATCACCGATCTGTATGGGCCGGTGCCGGTCGCCTACGCAAAGTTGGTGCCCGGAAAGAACACAACCCTCCAGATCGGCTCATTGCCTACGTTGATGGGTGCCGAATACACCTTCGACTTCGAGAACATGAACATCGAGCGCGGCTTGTTGTGGAACCAGGAGAACGCGATCAATCGTGGTATCCAACTGAACCAGACAATCGGCAAGTTCGCTGCCTCTCTAAGCTGGAATGACGGTTTTTACTCGAATCGCTACTCATGGCTGAGCGGATCTCTTACCTACACAAATGGTCCGCACAGCGTGGTGTTCTCCGGCATGGGAAATCTTGGGAAGACTGCATTCCAGACTTTGGCGACGCCAGTTCAGAACAACGGCACGATGTACGCCGTCATTTACACGTACACGAAAGGGAACTGGATCGTGCAGCCCTACTTTCAATACAGCGACGTGCCAACACACCCGGCAATTGGAATCGTTCGCGGCGCCTCGACGTCGGGTGGCGCCGTCCTGGTAAATCGCACTCTTAAGCATGGGCTTTCGCTTTCTGGACGCGGTGAGTATGTGTCGAGTACGGGCACTGCCGCCACGCGGGCCGTCAATCTTCTTTATGGCCCTGGAAGCGACGCATGGTCGTTAACCCTGACCCCGACTTATCAGTTCAAACGCTTCTTTACACGCGGAGATCTTTCGTGGGTCCGTGCAGAGAGCTTTACTGCCGGAGATGCGTTTGGTTCGAACGGCACGAATCAAAATCAGCCACGCGCCGTGGTGGAGGCTGGATTTCTTTTCTGACGGTGATCTCGAATGCTGATCATCATCATGGGAGATAAGTTATGCAAGACATTCTGTGGATAGCAGTGACGATTGCATTTTTCGCTTTGTCGATCGGCTACGTGCACTTTTGCGAGCGCATGAAGTGAGGAGAGGGAGATGAGCGTGCAAGCCGCAATCATGTTGGCAATAAGCACTCTGACAACGGTGTACCTGGTGTATGCGTTGCTGCGTCCTGAGAAGTTTTGATGTCCTGCGTTGCAGCCAGAGGTTTGCCTGTTACAGACGCTGGCGGAGATCTGGGTCGTTGTCGTTCACCTGAAGGAGCGCAGGATGCGTAAATCGAAGGCGAGCCGCCATCGAGACAGCGGCGAGGAGAGTTCATGACAGTAAATGGCTGGTTCCAGATTCTGCTTTTCCTGGCAATCGTGCTTGCGTTGACAAAACCCCTGGGAATTTTCATGGCGCGTGTCTTCAGCGGGGAGCGGACGATCCTTGATGCAATCCTGCGGCCTATCGAGAGGCTTCTTTATCGGATCACCGGGGTCGATGAAAAGCACGAAATGCGCTGGACCGAATATGCAGTGGCGATGCTGCTGTTCAGCGTTGTCTCGATGATCGTGCTCTATTTGTTGCAGCGCTTGCAAGGGTACCTGCCACTAAATCCCCAGCACCTAGGAGCAGTGAACCCTCCCGTACTGGCATTCAACACCGCCGCGTCGTTCACGACGAACACGAACTGGCAGAACTACTCTGGCGAGACCACGATGAGCTATTTCACGCAAATGGCGGGACTCGCGTATCACAACTTCACGTCTGCAGCTGTTGGAATCGTGCTGGCGATTGCCTTTATACGCGGGATTGCTCGTCGCGAAATGAAGACCATCGGCAATTTCTGGGTCGATCTTGTCCGATGCAGCCTTTGGGTATTGTTGCCGCTGTGCATTCTGGGATCGCTGGTCCTTGTGTCACAAGGCGTGGTCCAGAATTTCCGGCCTTATGACAAAATCAAGCTGGTCGAGCCGATGCAGGTTCCGAAAGTGGATTCGAACGGCAAGCCAGTGCTCGGGCCAGACGGAAAACAACTGTCAGACACGGTAACAGAGCAAACAATCGCGCAGGGCCCGGTCGCTTCGCAGGAGATCATTAAGGAACTTGGAACCAATGGCGGTGGTTTCTTTAACGCAAACAGTTCTCATCCGTTTGAAAATCCAACTCCACTGTCCGACTACATAGAACTGATCGCGATCTTCAGTCTTGGTAGCGCTCTTACTTACACACTGGGACAGATGACAGGTTCGCACCGCCACGGGTGGGCGGTTTGGTCGGCGATGGCGATTCTGTTTCTTGCGGGGGTTACGGTGGCGTACTGGGCGGAGGCACGCGGAAATCCTTTGCTGGCAGGAACTAACCAGAGACCAACCGCTGCCCAAGCCGGCGGAAACATGGAAGGCAAGGAAGTTCGCTTTGGAGTCACTGACTCGGCTCTTTGGGCGACGGTGACGACGGATACAAGTTGCGGAGCCATCAATAGCTGGCACGATTCCTTTACGCCTCTTGGGGGCATGGTTCCCCTGACCAACATCATGCTGAGTGAAGTAGTGTTCGGCGGAGTTGGTTCCGGCATGTACGGCATGCTGATTGACATCATTCTTGCCGTGTTCATCGCGGGTCTGATGGTCGGTCGAACACCCGAATATCTAGGCAAGAAGATCGAGGCCTACGACGTGAAGATGGCCATGCTTGTCATTCTCATCTTCCCGCTGGTGATTCTCGGCTTTGCTGCAGTCTCCGTCGTGTACGGTTTCGGCACATCCAGCATTTTGAATCCGGGGCCGCACGGACTGAGCGAAATTCTCTACGCGTTTACCTCGCAAGCCGGGAACAATGGATCCGCGTTCGCCGGTTTAACGACCAACACACTTTGGTACAACAGCGCCGGCGGAATCACAATGCTCGTCGGGCGCTTTCTGATGATCATCCCGATGCTGGCGATTGCTGGAAACCTGGCCGGCAAAAAGTATGTTCCGCCGTCGTTAGGCACGTTCCCAGTAACTACGCCGCTGTTCACGGTGTTGCTGATTGGCGTGATCTTGATTGTCGGTGCGTTGACATTTTTCCCGGCGTTGAGCCTGGGTCCCATTCTCGAGCATTTACTCATGGCAGCAGGTAAGACTTTCTAGAGGACGTAGACATGACAGTAGCGACGGAAAAGCCGGTTCTTCCAGAAG
Source organism: Terriglobia bacterium (assembly GCA_021324365.1). GTDB lineage: Bacteria > Acidobacteriota > Terriglobia > Terriglobales > Acidobacteriaceae > JAJPJE01. The sequence continues at coordinate 10,987 of JAJPJE010000042.1, forward strand.
TAGTAACACTGCGCGTGGGACATTCGCCAATGAAGCCCAGAAAGAAAGCGATCTGGGAGTGGAAGATTGTCCGGCGGGCGATCCTGGATGCCTTGGTCAAGCTCGATCCACGAAAGATGATGGGAAATCCGGTGATGTTCGTGGTGGAGATCGGCAGCGTTATCACCACAATTTTGCTGTTCCAGCGCGGCGGTGCATCCAAATTCAACCTACAGATCACGCTATGGCTTTGGTTCACGGTTCTGTTTGCGAATTTCGCGGAGGCAATGGCAGAAGGACGCGGCAAGGCGCAAGCGGACACGCTGAGGAAGGCAAGGTCTGAGACTGTTGCAAACCGATTCGTAAGCGGCAAGATCGAACAAGTTCCCAGCTCGAAGTTGCGGACTGGCGATCTCGTCCAAGTCTCGGCCGGAGAGTTCATTCCTTCGGATGGCGAGATCATCGAGGGAGTGGCGTCCGTCGACGAGTCGGCAATTACGGGCGAATCCGCCCCCGTGATCCGAGAAGCCGGTGGCGACCGGTCCGCGGTAACTGGCGGCACGCGCGTTCTGTCTGATCAGATCAAAGTAAGGATTACCTCGAATCCGGGCGAGACATTCCTCGATCGCATGATCGCGCTGGTGGAAGGCGCAGAGCGCCAGAAGACGCCGAACGAGATCGCGCTGAATATTCTGCTCGCAGGACTAACGATTGTCTTCCTGCTCGCGGTGGTAACCCTTCAGCCCTTTGCGATTTACTCGGGATCACCCCAAACCGTATTTGTCTTGGTTTCGCTGCTTGTCTGCCTGATACCGACGACCATTGGCGCTCTTCTCTCGGCCATCGGCATCGCCGGAATGGATCGTCTGGTTCAGCACAATGTCCTGGCAATGTCGGGTCGCGCCGTGGAAGCCGCGGGCGACGTAAACACGCTGCTGCTGGATAAGACGGGGACAATTACTCTCGGCAATCGGCAAGCGGCGCGTTTCATCGCCGCGCCGGGTGTTTCCGAGGAGGAACTAGCGGATGCAGCCCAGCTCTCGTCACTCGCCGATGAGACTCCTGAAGGACGGTCCATCGTCGTGCTGGCGAAAGAAAAGTACGGCTTGCGAGGCCGGGAACTGGCTTCCCACGAGGCAGACTTTGTTCCGTTCAGCGCACAAACACGCATGTCTGGGGTTAATTTCAACGGATTTGAAATCAGAAAAGGCGCGACGGACGCAATCGCCACATACGTCGCGCAAAATGGTGGAACAGTTGCCCCTGAAGTCAGGCTCACCGTCGAGCAGATTTCGCGTGCAGGGGGTACGCCCCTGGTTGTGGCGGAAAAAAGACGCGGCGCGCTGGGCGTAATCGAACTGAAAGACATCGTAAAAGGCGGTATGAGGGAGCGATTCAATCAACTCCGTGCGATTGGCATTCGCACGGTGATGATCACGGGTGATAACCCACTCACGGCTGCGGCGATTGCGAACGAAGCCGGCGTGGATGACTTTCTTGCCCAGGCAACACCTAAAGACAAGATGGAGCTGATCAAGAAAGAGCAAGCCGATGGCAAACTGGTAGCCATGACCGGCGATGGTACGAATGATGCTCCAGCATTGGCGCAGGCCGACGTGGGCGTGGCCATGAACACCGGTACGCAGGCGGCTAAAGAAGCCGGCAACATGGTGGATCTTGATTCGAATCCGACCAAGCTCATCGAAATCGTAGAGATCGGCAAACAGCTTCTGATGACGCGAGGCTCGCTGACGACATTCTCGATTGCGAATGACGTGGCGAAATACTTTGCGATCATCCCGGCGATGTTCGCGGGAACTTTTCCTGTGCTGAATGCGCTCAACATCATGCATCTGAAGACACCGGAGTCGGCGATTCTCTCAGCGGTCATCTTCAATGCTCTGATCATCATCGCGCTGATTCCGCTCGCTCTGCGCGGGGTGAAGTATCGCCCGCTGGCTGCGGCGGCATTGCTTCGCAGGAATCTGTTGCTGTATGGGGTTGGCGGCATTATCGCACCCTTCATCGGGATCAAACTGCTGGATATGCTGATCACTGGCATTGGGCTTGCATAGGAGATCTATGAAGAAGAACTTGGTTACCGCCGTACTGATGACGATTGCCACGACGATCTTATTGGGGGTCATCTATCCGCTGGTCGTAACCGGACTAGCACAGCTTTTATTCCCGAAAAAAGCGAATGGCGAGCTCATTGAGAAGAATGGAGTGCTTGTGGGATCGGCGCTCATTGGGCAAGGCTTCTCTGGTCCGGCATACTTTCACTCGCGACCCTCCGCGGCCGGAAATGGCTGGGATGCAGCAAATTCAGGCGGATCAAATTATGGTCCGACAAACCATAAGTTCATTGATCGCGTCCATCAGGATGTCACGACCCTTCAGGCTGAGAATCCCGGGCAGCCGATACCAGTTGACATGGTGACGACGTCAGCTTCCGGGTTCGATCCGGATATCACGCCGGCTGCTGCCGAATTTCAGTTGGCGCGCGTGGCGAAGGAGCGCGGCATCAGCATCGACCAACTACAGAGTTTAGTTGCAAAGCACACCCAGGAGCGCCAGTGGGGATTCCTTGGCGAGCGCAGAGTTAACGTGCTGGAGCTGAACCTGGAGTTGGACGCGCGCTATCCCGCGACGAAGCGAGCCAGCGCAGCAAGGAACTGACGGCGCCGTGCTGCTTGAAATGGTAGGCCCGAATGGACTCGAACCATCGACCTCATCCGTGTCAAGGATGCGCTCTAACCAGACTGAGCTACGGGCCTACACAGGGAACCACCGCGAATTACCATTCTAAAGGGCGACTTGCCATTCCCGCAATGTTCCAAAGCCGGTCTTAATTATTCTTAAGCGCGCCCCGCATCTGAGCTTCACGGTTACAAATCGTTTTTGTCCCCTGTATATTGACCGATGATCTTATCTGGTCGAGGTTATGCTCATGCCAAGGCGCTATCTTTCGGGTATTAGATATTCCTGTGTTGGGCTCCTCTGTCTGACCGTACTCATGATTTCCGCATCGGCCCAGTCGAATTCCTCTGCGTTGAACGATCCCAGGATCGACACGCGTGTAAATGTTCTGCTGAACCGGATGACCCTGCAGGAGAAGATCGGGCAGTTGGTGCAATATTCCGCTGGATCGCCCACCGGGCCGGGAACCGGCCGCACCGATTATCCGGACATGATCGCGCAAGGTGGCATTGGCTCGCTCTTCAATCTGACAGGCGCCCGCGAAGTGAATGCCATGCAGAAGATTGCGGTCGAGAAGTCACGGCTGCATATTCCCCTCATCTTCGGCCTCGACGTCATTCACGGCTACCGCACTACTTTCCCGGTTCCGCTCGGAATGTCGGCCACCTGGAATCCCAACTTGGTTGAAAAAGCTGCGCGGATCTCTGCGATTGAGGCCAGCCAGGAAGGCGTTCGCTGGACATTTTCACCGATGGTCGACATCGCCCGCGATGCCCGCTGGGGACGTATTGTAGAAGGTGCGAAGATACGTATCTGGGCCAGGCGATTGCGCGCGCATATGTGCGCGGATACCAGGGTACAAATCTTGCCAATCCCGATTCGATTCTCGCGTGCTTGAAGCACTACGTTGCATACGGAGCGGCCGAGGCTGGTCGAGATTACAACACCGTCGATATTTCGCATCGTAGTCTGCGGCAAGTGTATCTGCCGCCGTTCAAGGCTGGTATCGATCAAGGCGCAGCTACGGTGATGAGTGCGTTTGACGATCTGCAGGGGGTCCCTGCAAGCGCGAATCACTACACATTGACACAGATCTTGCGCGGCGAATGGGGATTCCGCGGCTTCGTCGTGAGCGACTGGAACTCCGTCGGTGAGTTGATCCCGCAGGGGGTTGCACTTGACCAGGCGACTGCGGCCCGCAAGGCATTGACTGCCGGAGTCGACATGGACATGGAGAGCAACAGTTACGGGCCAACACTTCAGAAGCAGGTGCAATCAGGTCAGATTCCGGAGTCCGTTGTCGATGAAGCGGTACGTCGTATTTTGCGCGTGAAGTTTGCAATGGGATTGTTTGACCACCCATACACGGATGAGTCCAAGGGCAACATCACGAGTCTGGATCCGGAACACGTGGCCACTGCGCGAACGGTTGCCGAAGAATCCTTTGTCTTGCTGAAAAACGCCGCTGTGAGTGGAGCGCCGGTTCTTCCGTTGGCAAGTAGCGCGAAGACGATTGCGCTGATCGGCCCATTGGCAGACAGCGCTACCGACATGCTGGGTTCGTGGTCCACAAAAGGCGATCCGAAGGATGTGGTCACGCTGCGTCAGGCTTTGAGCGACCGCCTCGCGCAATCGCAGGGCAAACTTATTTACGCGAAGGGCACAGATATCCTTACCAACTCCGAAGCCGGATTTGCTGAGGCTGTTTCGGCGGCGCAGGAAGCGGACGTGGTTGTTGCAGCGCTTGGTGAAGACGCCGCCCTTATGACTGGCGAAGCCGCGTCGCGCGCCCACCTGAATCTACCCGGGAATCAGGAGAAATTACTAGAAGCCGTCGCGAGTACGGGGAAGCCAGTTGTATTGGTGGTGTTCAGCGGACGTCCTCTTATTCTCGATTGGGAGGCTTCCCACATTCCGGCGATTCTCGAAGCATGGTTCCCGGGCGTGCAAGCGGGTCCCGCGCTGGTGCGGACGTTGTTTGGAGATGCCAATCCGAGTGGACGCCTTACCACTTCATTTCCCCGCGCAGTCGGACAAGAACCGCTTTACTACAACCACATGAATACCGGGCGTCCCGCGGACGGAGTCGATCTCTCACATCCGCCCACTGATGCAAAGGAGAAGTACCTTTCGCGCTACATCGATGAACAGAACTCTCCATTGTTCCCCTTCGGTTTCGGGTTGTCGTACACCACATTCCAATACTCTTCCATGACGCTCAGTGCACAATCGCTCAAGGCAGATGCGTTGAACAATGGATCTGCCGCGCTCACCGTTTCTGCCGAGGTAAAGAACACCGGCACTCGCGCCGGAGCGGAAGTCGTTCAGCTCTATATCCGGCAGCAGGGCACCAGCGTTACGCGACCGGTCCGCGAACTAAAAGGTTTTCAGAAGGTCGTGCTGGCACCAGGCGAGTCGAAGCGCGTCGAATTCAAACTTGGGCGCGACGAGTTTGCCTTCTGGAACATCGACATGAAGGATGTCGTGGAGCCGGCGAAGGTGACGATCTGGGTTGGCCCGAATTCAATCGAAGGGTCGGAGGCGGCGTTCACGATTCAGTAAATGTAAAAAGCTTAGCCACGGATTGCACGGATGATACGGGCTGAACTCAACATTGGTGTGTGCCGTATCGTTCGTGGCTTTTCTATCGCATTGCGGGAGCGACGTTCTGCTGGCACGTATCGGAGGCGAGTCGCAGCAACTGGTAATCGGGTTCTTCGCGAATCGACTTCAATAAAGGATCTTCCTGCAACGCTTGTGAAGCGCAGTATTTGCCGTCAATAGCGCTCTTCAACAGCTGAACCGCGGTCTTCTTTGCCCCGCAATAGGCCAGCAGGGAACCTTCGTAGTAGCGCATCTCCGGATCGCGTTGAGCCAGCAGTCCTGCAACGAGCGGTGCGGCAACTGTCTCGAAGTCGCCGGTCCTGCCCGGCGCCAGGCAGGATTGCAGTGTGCTTCGCAGCCACATCGGATTGGTGGAAACGTCGCCAGCCGCTTTTCTCGCTTCTGCTACGTCGTCCTCCCTCAGCAGGACCGCGGGTAACACGTTGCGCGACCATTCGGACGACGCATCCAGATGCAGATAATCCATCGCCCGCGGTGATTTGCCTGCCTCGAAGAATGCAAATGCACAGGAACGGAACGCGTAGTTTCCAGGGTCTAATCCGAGCGCAATCTCACATTCTTTCTGCGCGCGATCCAACAGACCTGCATAGCGAAGAACGTACGAGAGCGTGAAATGGGCCTGCGCGCTATCGGGACGGCGTCGTAACAGGTCGGTCGCCTCGCGGTATGCGGTGCCGAGATCTCCACTCTCGACACGATTCCGTACAAGTTTGGCTGCGGCTGCGATGAAGTTAGGATCGAGCGCAACCGCTTTTGCGTAAGCCTCGCCGGCCTTGCGGAACATGGCTTCGCCACCGTTACTGTAAGCCGAATCGTAGTAGTAGCGCATTCCCAGTGCATCCCACGCAGGAGCGTAATTTGGATCGAGAGCAACCGAGCGCTCGAGGAGCTCAATCGCTCGGCGGTTGGGGCCGGGATCATGTGGAACGGCGGTGCTGCGCAGGTACAGATCGTATGCCTGGAGATTTTGTGGCTGCGTCGCCGTTTCCCATCCCGCCGGGCCGGAAGTCAATGCCGGCAACAGTCCTTGCCGGATTCGTAAGGCTAACTGGCGTTGCATATCGATCAGATCGCCCGCAGGCACACTGGTTGTACCTTGCCAAAGCACTCGATTGGATAGAACTTCGATGGCCTGCAGCGTAACGATCAACTTCTCGCCCTGCTGCACGAAGTGGCCGGTTACGACCATTCCAGCGTGGAGTGATTTGCCGGCCTTTTGCGGATCAACGTTGGCGTTGGCAAATTGTGCTGTTGAGGTAGCGGGCCGCACTTCAAGAGAAGGCGAGTATGTCAGCGCATTTGCAACCTGGTCGGCAATTGCAAAGCGCAAATAGTCATTGTTCGGATCGCCGCTGACATTTTGAAACGGCAACACAGCAACGGCACGACTGGAAACCGCGCCTGTACTTCGCGACCGCACAACCCACAACAGAACGCTCAGGAATAGCAACATGACAATGAAGGCGGCCGCACCCAATATCATGTAAGTGTGCTTCAGGCTCCGGGTCCGGAAAACTTTCTTGGGCGAGCTCTCAGATACGACAGAACCTTCTTCCGCACCCTGTTCACGCCTGAGTTTGCGCAGATCTTCACGGAGTTCGGCTGCCGACGCGTAGCGCAGCTCCACATCCTTTTCCATCGCTCGCGCAATTACCGACTCCAACTCAGGAGCAATCTCCGGATTCAGAGTGCGCGGAGAGACCGGTCGCTCGCGCAAAATCGCCGCACGGGTAGCCACGCCGGTTCTGCTCTCGAAAGGGCGTTTCCCGGTTGCCATTTCGTACAGGACTACGCCAAGTGAAAAGACGTCGGACCGCGCGTCCACTTCACCGCCGCTTGCCTGCTCGGGAGACATGTAGAACGCGGTGCCGGGGATAAAACCGTCGGAAGTTATGGCCGCTTTTACTGCAGCGCGGGCTGATTCGCCATCCATTTGCGAGCGTCGATGTGCAATTTCGGGCTGATGTTCCACCTTTGCAAGTCCAAAATCGAGGATCTTGGCTTGGCCACGCTCGGTGACGAATATGTTGCCGGGCTTCAAGTCGCGATGGATGACCCCCTGGGTGTGCGCCGCGTCAAGGGCATCTGCCAACTGAAATCCGAGTTCCACGACTTGATCCTGCGGAAGCGATCCGGAAGCCAACAGGTCCATCAGAGTGCTGCCGTCCAGGAACTCCATCGCGAGGAAGGGACGCCCCTCATTGTCGCCAACGTCATAGACAGTGCAAATGGAAGGATGATTCAAAAGGGAAGTGGCACGTGCTTCACCAGTGAAGCGCTCCAGAGCAATCGGGTCCTTTGCGAGGTCTTCGGGAAGGAACTTCAGGGCGACGCAGCGGCCAAGGCGCACGTCCTCGGCCTTATAGACGACACCCATCCCACCGCGGCCCAATTGCTCGAGAATACGATAGTGCGAAACGGTCTGGCCGATCACGGCAAGAACTCCCGCTCCAGCGGCGGCACAAAAGTAAGCCGTGGCAGGGACACTACAACCAATTGAATCCTAGAACCTTAGGTTTGCGGCGTCAACGAACCTGCGGGGCGCTACAATCATCTGCGTCGTGGTTAACCGCACCCTGGGACAGGTAGCCGCCGGAGGGTTCTATGGTCCGTCTCGCGCTAATCGCACTTAGTATTCTCTTGTTTGTTCCGCAAATGTGGCCGCAAGTTGCAAATGGCAGTCTCTGCGATCTGGCAATCCACCTTCGAACGCCAGACGATCGCGAGTACGATGGCAGTGTTCACCTCGAATTGCTATCCACAGGCGGAAGTCCGATAGCAGCAACCGGAACGTCTAATGGCACTGCGGAGTTTCAGGTGCCTAGCGGAATTACTTATCGTGTGCGGATTTCCGGCGAGGGCATTGAGACATCCACCGAGGAATTCTTCATTATGGGCGGCACACTCATTCATACCGAAAATGTCAGCGTAACTCTCAAAAAAACTTCCACCACACAGTCGGAAACTGCTCCTGGAAGCGGTCCAACCATTTCTGTGACGGAAATGAACGCGCCCGCCAATGCTCGGGATCAAATGAAGAAGGGTATGGACGCGCTTGCTAAAGGAGACATGGTGAAAGCTGAGGAAAGATTCGAGAAGGCCACTGCTATCTACCCGCAATATGCACGGGCTTACACCGCGCAGGGGCTCATTGCAGTGAAGTCGGGAAATAAGAGCAAGGCTAAAGCTTTGTTCTCCAAGGCGACTGAGGTCGATTCAAACTTCCTGCCGGCTTATGTCGATTTGGCACGCATCGATTTTCAGGAGAACAATTACACAGAAGCTGAGTCTCTGTTGCGAAAGGTCATGGTGTTGAACCCAACCATGACGGATGCTGTTGCACTCCTGGCCAGCACCGAGTACATGAATAAGGAGTACAACAAGGCTCTTGCCGACGCACAGCGAGTGCACACGCTTCCTAATCACCAACAGTTCGCGCAGGTACACCTACTCGCAGGTAAAATTTTCGAAATCAAGAACGATCCGCAGCAGGCGATAGCCGAATACCAGTTGTTTCTGAAAGAGAGTCCACAAAGTCCCCAGGCTGCAATGGTGGAACGTGAGATTTCCCAACTGCAGACCGAAGACCACTGAAACGACCGCGACGCTTTTTCCCTCACTGGTACCGTGGTAATCACAGAGTTACTACCCGTGCCTATTCAGACGCCCAATCTTAAGCCATAGTATCTTGCACCGGGCAAGCGCCAGAAGCGTACGGCGAGCCGGAAGGGCTCCGATGGATAAATTTTCATACGCTGCAGGAAGTGACTTGGATTCCGCGAACAAGGCATTCCAGGAGCAGGTCTCGACACAGGTGCGCCGCGCCACCGCGGAACTGAAGAAGCTGGAACAGATACTCTCAGCCGGGATCGTCGACCGCCGTGTTCTCACCGAATTTCGTGATGCCGTAAACCGCGTTCGCTCGACGAGTTGGAATGTGGAGTGCTGGCTTCAATCGGCGCAGAATGGCGAGCCCATGTCTGCGATGCTGTTGCAGGAGCGAGTGCGCCTGGCTACGCAACTGAACACGCAGTTGGCTCCCGATCTACACGCCGAAGGTTCTAATGTCGATGCGGCGAGCTTGCAGAAGCTCCGTAGTTCATTGGAAACGTTGCTCCAGGAACTGACGAACGTATTCTGATTCAGTTCTCCTTGCAAACTTCTTCGGCGCACCTGACAATCACAAGTCATGCCTCCTAGTCCGAACTCGTCCGAATTTTCGCCCTTTGTGCCTGGGTGCGCGGTTCTGATCACCTTGCACAGCCCGCGCGAGAAATTCTGGGGAGCCCTGCTGGAATTGAGCGGCTCAGGGATCGTCGTTCGCGGTATCGACCTGAATTCGTTCGACGATTTTGCCGCCCTGGCGAAGGCTGGGGAGCCGCTTTCTACTGCCACAGTCTTTTTTCCCCTCCTTAGGGTGGAGAAAGTCGAACTGGATGCCGAGAACGGGTCGATTCCCTCGTTAGCAGAGCAGTTTTCAGAAAAGGCAGGTATTCCAGCAGAAGAGATATTCGGATTCGCCGGACCTTCTGGCTGGAGGGAGAGCGAGTGATCTCTCAACTCCGGACAGTAGCCAACCAGTTGACGCTGCTTCGGCTCATCTTCATCCCATTCGTGATTATCAATGTTCTGGATCAGAACTATGGATGGGCTCTGGCCTTATTCATTGGAGCGGGTCTCAGTGATGCCCTCGACGGCTTTCTCGCCCGGTGGCTGAAGCAGCAGACGCTGCTCGGTCAATATCTTGATCCGATTGCGGACAAGCTATTGCTGAGCAGCCTGTTCCTGGTGCTGTCGTTCATGCACGATGTGCCGTGGAAGTATACCGTCATTGTTTTCAGCCGCGACATCAGTATTCTGGCCATTTCAGCTGTGCTATACGCGACTACTGAACTACGGAATTTTTCGCCAAGCATTTTCGGTAAGATGAACACAGTCTCACAAGTCGCTACGGTTTTCTTTGTGCTGCTGGGACATGTCGTCCATTCTGAATTCGTCAGCGGAGCCCGGCGACTCGGACTTTGGTTGACGTTTACATTCACGATTCTGTCGGCGCTGCACTACATCGTTCTGGTTAACCAGCGCTTGCGCGCCTTACCCCAGAAAGCGGTAAGCAGCAGTCATTAAGGCAGCAGCCTGTTATCGGCCGCCAGTAGTTAGTCACCCTCCGGCAGCAGCGAAGCTCCTTGTTCTAATCACTGGTGATTAGAAATCTAAGTCTCCACCGTTGTGGGTACCAACGGCGGGTGACTGGCTACTAACTTTCTACTGTCCGGTTACTCACCTTTCATCTTTTCGCTGACCTGTTTGGCGAGTTTGGCCATCTCATCGGCGTTTTGGATGACATCGACGGACATGGTTGCGTCGGGATTTATGTTGTCCACGTATTTTTTGAGTTCCTGTAATAGTTGCGCCAATCGGGTGGCATCGGCCTGCAGGCTGTTCAAGCGCTTTTTTTAATTCATTGCGATAAATTTGCTTTTGAACTCTCTGCGCTTCCGGGCTCATCTGACTTTCCTAGCTGGAATTGTCGATGCGTTGTGCTATACGCTCAGCCAGTGCGGTTCCTGTCAGCAAAACACACATCAGCATCAAGAATCGAATCTTTCGCATGTCTTCCTTCGGTACAACTGCAGCCGTTCGCGACCTTATTTTGCTGCTCTTTGCCCGCCTGCTGTCACCAGCGGCACGTCTACTGTTCCGATTTTGCGGCTTTTGCGGTCCATTACTCCGAGACGCAGTAGCACAGCGCCAGGCTTTAGCTCCAACTCCTGATGCTCTGGAATGCCGGTTTTAAGTGCCTGCTCAAATGCCTCAGGACGGATGTGGGCGTTCATCGTGTCAACGGTGTGTCCGATATCTTTGCCCTCGCGGTTGTAGAGCGCAGCCACGAAGTCGATGGTGCTGTGCTGGCGGCCATCCTTGGTTTGCGTGAAGCTGATGTCCTGTGGTGCGACGGCGTAATCAATGCGAATTTGATTATGCTCTTTGTCGGGCATGAGGACCTGTGCACGAATCAGCAGCATGGTTGATTCGGGGACGGAGGGTTGCATCGCCGCAAAGAGCACGATGCCTGCGCGGTCGCCCGGAACTTCCGTTTCAGGTACTGCGTAGAATCCGCGGCGGTACTCGAGCTTTGCTCCGGCGTCAGTCACTCTGACTTAAATTTTGTGATACTCGCCATCCCACTTTTTCACAATCGGACTGAAAGCAATCGTGTAGTAGGTGGAGCCCTGCTCCATGGCACGCTCCATCATGTTCTTGATGTCGTTGCCGATGAATGCCTGGCCGCCAGTTTCGCGAGCGATATCGTCCATGGTGCCCTTGGTATCCGTGTAGTCGTTGTAGCGCATCTTTTGTGCAAGCGAGACCTGATCGGTGGCAGAGCTCAGTTCCATCTGGGTGCTCGCACTGGCACTTACGTTGGTTGTTTGCACCCCACGCACATCGATCGGATAAACGGCAATTTGTGCCGCTAACAGAAGCGCCGCCGTTTCACGAATGGCGCCTCCGTAGTTGTCGGGAACCAGCAGCGGATCGTTACTGAAGTCAGGTCCCAGGCGGAATGGGAAACCACCCGAAAGCCAAAAAAGATTCTTGCGTCCTGAATAACCCGACACCGCTCCCGCCAAGGCTGCAATCGCGTCGAGGGTCTTCCTCGACCGCACGTCATTCTGAAACGTAACCTGCGCGTCCAACGCGCTTATCAGGCGTGCTTTGAGGGAAGAGTCTGGGCCCCCTTGTGCTGACGCGGCTGCATCGACCAAGAACGCGATATCGCTGACAGCATCCTGGTATTGACTATTGGTGGTCAATACTGGCGATGTGTTGGACAGAATCGACTCTGCCGCCTGGGTCAGGCGGTCGGAGCTACCGCTGAAACCCTGCATCATTCTCAGCTTTGTGCCCAATACGAACAGCGCGACCTTCTGGCCCGGCGGCAGTTCTCGGAGGAACTGGATCATCTGCTTGCGTGCATATTGCTGGTCCTGCTGCGGCGTGTTCAGCACGTCGAGCAGCACCACATTCACGGCGCTATTCGGGCCTTGCTCGGTAAAGTTGGTGTACTGATCCGGCGGTAGATTGATCTTTTCCAATTTTGCCGAAAGGGGCCGCCAAACGTGGGCTTCGAAGGCGCTTATTGGTTGCGGCTTGCCATCCTGCAGGATCGTGAAGTCCTTCTCAGTAAGCCCGCGTACAGGCTTGCCGGATTTATCGGTCACCACCACATCGACCAGCACCAGTCGCGTACTCGCATGAAAAGTTGGAGTAGTCTCTGCTGCTTCGCCTTCACTCGACCCCGAAGAAGCTGCTCCGGTTGATAGCGTCTGTGACAACGAGCAAGGAGTCAATGATAAGAGCAGCGCGAAGAGAAGGAAGCAGCTCGATGGAGTCCGCCAGGAGCTGCTGATCTTGGACATGAACCCCCCTGACCAGCTAAGTTGTACTTCATCAGCTTACAACCCGAATCGAGGGTGAAGGTGTTGTTTTGAAGATCTCCCAAAAAACCGCAGCCCAAATTTGCACTTCGGCGCAGCTTTCGGCAACCCGGTTGGGAGGGGCTGCACCCAAATCACCAGAAGCGACACCCAAGTCATCTGAGGTGACAGATGTTGTGGTTTGTGTTTCTTGTTCTGCTGGTGCTCTGGATGCTTGGCCTGGCGGGGACGTATTCGATTGGCGCGTGGCTGTGGCTGTTGCTCGTGGCCGCTGTCGTCGTCCTGGTTGTGCAACTCGCAACTGGAACGCGGGTCGCTCGTTGATATCCTGGGCTCCCCTTGGCCTATCGTAGAGCGATGGGCTGCGTTAAGCTGACATTTGCTTCACGTAAGAAACGAGCTGCTTCTTCCGGCGGGGTCGGATTGATATAAAAGCCGGTTCCCCACTCGAAGCCCGCCGTCTTCGTCAGCTTGGGCATGAACTCAATGTGCCAGTGATAGTGGTCGTTTTGCGGATCCTGAAGCGGCGAGGTGTGCAGCACCAGGTTGTACGCAGGGTTGTCGAGCACCAGGTCGGCCTTCGTCAGCAGGGTTTTTACCGCCTTCGCCAGATTTTCAAACATCGCAGACGACGAATTTTCAAACGACGACTCGTGTCGCTTAGGGAGAACCCAGGTCTCAAATGGAAAACGCGGCGCATAAGGGGCGATGGTCAGGAAGTCGGGATTTTCAGCGACAACGCGAGTTCCGACTTCGGATTCCTGCCGCACGATGTCGCAAAAAACGCACCGCTCTTTGTAGATGAAGTACTGCTTGGCACCTTCCAATTCTTCGACGACGTACTTTGGAAGGATAGGAAGAGCAATCAACTGGGAATGGGTGTGTTCCAGGGAAGCCCCTGCGGCTTCGCCGTGATTCTTGAAAATCAGGATGTACTTGAAGCGGCGGTCTTTCCGCAGATCGATGATGCGATCGCGAAAGGCCCACAGCACGTCCTCGATGCGCTTTTCCGGAAGTTGCTCCAACGACGCGGTGTGGTCGGGCGTCTCGATGATGACTTCGTGCGCGCCGATCCCGTTCATCTTGTCGAACATGCCATCCGCCTGACGGTTCAGGCTGCCTTCAATTCCCAGTGCCGGGAACTTGTTTGGAACCACGCGAACAGTCCACCCGGGAGTGTCGCGCGGTGCGACCGGACCACCATTGTTGCTCGGGCGATACGCCATGATCTCCGGCGGCGTCTTCGCTTCATTCCCGTAGCAGAATGGACAAAAGCCGCCTTTGATCTGGTTCTTCTCGCGCGCGAAGTCGGTGGGGCGCTTGGCGCGGTCGGTGGAAATAATGACCCAGCGTCCGACGATGGGGTCTTTGCGAAGCTCAGGCAAGGGAGTACTCCTAAGAACCTTCTATATTACGTCAACGGGAAGGCACTCCTGAACAGGGTGATGTCAGGCTGTTGTTTGCGCTCACAGTAGATGCTGACTATGTCGAAGCGGGTGGCTGGAGCGCCTTCCACGCGGCGCAGATACTCGCGCGCGACACGCGCAATCGCTTTGCGTTTCTCTCGATCCACCGCCGCCTCGGCGGGCTTCACGGTACGGGTGGTGCGAGTCTTGACCTCAACGAAGACCAGCGTACCGGAGTCCCAGCCGATCAGATCGATCTCACCACTCTTGTTCCGGGCACGGTAGTTGCGCGCTACGATGATGTACCCGAGCTTACGAAGATGGAAGTAGGCAATTTCTTCTCCCACTTGTCCGGTGCGCTGGTGCTCAGGCTTGTTCTGTGCGGTAGGAAAAACCGCATCGAGCATGCGAAGAGCGTTCTGCAGGAACCGGCCAGCCATGAATAGGCGAAAGTATAACCAGATCGCCGCGTGCAGCCATTGATGCCCGTCACACGGAATTGTGTGTCATTAAAAATAGCGACGCCATTTGTTTTTCTCGGGCGAAAGCACGAGCGGCGCGGATGGCGTTCGCGCCATACCAGCATCCTAGAACGACAGTCGCGCGCTCATCTGCAGCTCACGACCCGGAGTCATAGCCATAGTGATGGTCCCGAATTGAGGCTCGTTGACGTAACGGTTTGGTGTTCCGAGATTGGTATGGTTCAGAGCGTTAAAAGCTTCCGCGCGGATTTGAAATTGTGTCTTTTCCGTCAGGCTAAAAATGCGTGAGAGAGCAAGATCCATTGTCTGGAGGCCGGGGCCGTACACAGAGTTACGCCCGACGTCGCCAAATGTGTAGGCCGGCGGGGTTACAAACGCTGCAGGATTGAACCATTCCTGTGCAGTATGGGTGCCCGGGCCAAAAGTCGGCTGCCCGGTGTAGTTGGCGCGAATCGGGTTCTCGCCAAGGACGGTTCCGGAATTGGCGGTGTCACCGAATACCGAAATCGTAAATGGCATACCCGACTGCACCTGATACACACTCGCCAAGTTCCAATTCTTCGTCAGGCCGCGTAGGAGGGCCGAGCGCTCAAATCCAGGAATGTCGTACACGAGGCTGAGTG
The DNA here is from genome assembly GCA_021324365.1 of Terriglobia bacterium. Taxonomy (GTDB): domain Bacteria; phylum Acidobacteriota; class Terriglobia; order Terriglobales; family Acidobacteriaceae; genus JAJPJE01. The sequence continues at coordinate 26,241 of JAJPJE010000042.1, forward strand.
CCAACCGGTGACGCACATCACATCCAGGCCCTTTTTCTGCGTTCAGATCGTTGTTGTTCTGCGGAATCGCTGACTCATCCATGGGAGAACGGAAATCTGGCGCATCGGTCAGATTTTTCGCAAACGTATAGTTGGCGAGGAAGCTCAGGCCGCGGGAATAGCGCTGCCGCACGTTGACGTATCCCGCGTCGTACCAACTCCGCGCCGTATTTTCCAGCAGATTGATCGTACTGACCGGAAACGTGTCGCTCTGGATAATTGCTTGCGTACTGCTCGGTTGCAGCGTCGTGTCCGGAACGAAGGTTAGAGTTTTGTAGGGACGACGCGGTCCGAGCGGTCCAGGGCCGGGTAGAGCATTGTTGATGAGGTGCGCGCGCTGCAGATGATATCCGCGTGCTCCAAGATAACCAATCTCGACCGAAGTACTGCTGCCGACTGCCTTCTGCACCGAAGTGTCCCACTGTTGGATGTACTGCGCAGGCGCGTGCGGATCAAAAGCCGTAAAGCTCACCGTAGTCGCAGGAAGTGGTCCAGTACCTAAAACCGGCGTGCCGAAATTCAGCCCAGAGTTGTACAACGCTGCAGGAGGAGTAAAGTTGTCAGCCTGCTGAGTCTCAGGAAAGACGTACGGCACATTGTGACGCTGGTTGCACCAGGTATTCAGATCGACAGGCGTAAAGAAAATGCCATAAGAGGCGTGGAGCACCAGGCCAGCCCCAGGCAGATTCTTGGCGATTCCGAGGCGTGGTGCAAAATTGTGCGTGTTCGCGTACATCAAGCCGCGTGGATACCCGTTTTGTCCGCCAACAAAAACCGAAGGTACACCGATGTTGAAGGCAATATTGGTGTTCGTGTTGTCCTTGTCATAGAGTGGATTCGAGTATTCGTACCGCAGTCCGAAATTGATGGTCAGAGTTGACGTGGCGTGCCAGCTATCCTCGGCAAACCAATCCGTGCCCCAGTTGAACAGGTTCATCTGGGGTATTCCGGCCTGACGCTGCTTTACCGTCGGCAAACTTAGCAGCAGGCTCGCCAGCGCCGATCCGCTGCCGTCGTTGAATCCATATTGTGTCGTGTAGCCGTTCGTGAACTGGTAATAGCCGCGGTTCTGGAAGAACCCCCACATGGGCCACGTATACCATTGGTAGTCGCCGCCGAACTTAAGTCCGTGGCGGCCGTGCTGCCACGACAAAGTGTCGCGCAGTTCATACATCGTGTCCCAAGCATGCATTGGGGTGGCGGCAAAGGTATCACCGATACCGGTGTACCCTTGTACTGCAAACCATGGCGCACCCCAGGCATTCGGACCACCAAAGCCGATTCCCGTGATACCTAGTGCTCCAACAATGTCGTTCACCCCATTGTTCTGCGATGTGTGATCCATCGATAGGCGGGAAACTGCAATTGATGCACTGTTCACCTTGGCGTTCATCAAGTGGTTCCAGGAAATAACCGCCTGCTGGGAACGGTTGTCGAAGTCCGCACCGAATCCCGGGAGATTCTCGGTGGTCGAAGTCATGCCTCCGCTTGGCGAAAATCCATGTTCGGAGCTGATGGAGTAACGCCCGAAAATACTGTCGCCATTGGAAAAATCATGATCGATGCGGACGGTCCCTTGATCCTGGTAATGCGTTTCATTGCGTATATCCAGGTAGTTATTAGAGTCTGGCCCTCCGCTCATCGACATCATGTTTGGCATGGGAATGTACTGCATGAGGAAGGCTTCCATTTGCGGATTGATACGATTCTGCGGAATCTGATTATTCGAAAACTCCGTGCGTGTATACGGGTAATTGTTTGGCCCGACCGGCTTGCTGGGATCGTAGTTAGGATTGGGCACCGCAGATGTCGGATCGTAGATTTTCACCCCGCTGTTGCTGAAATTGCCTTGAATCTCGGCGGGTGTAGGCACAGTCAGAATTTGCGCGTCGGATTGCGCGAGCCTCAGACCTTCATAATTCACAAAGAAAAAAGTCTTCTTACCCACCAGCGGGCCGCCGAAAGCTGCACCAAAGTTATTCTGAACGAGATGGTTGTTTCCCATCGAAGCGAAAGTGCTGGCGTCCATCGCCCCATTGCGCAGAAATTCATAGGCCGTACCGTGGAACTGGTTCGAGCCCGAGTGCGTCACGATGTTGATCTGACCGCCGCCTGCACCTCCCATTTCCGCAGTGTAGCTGCTGGTTTCGACTTGGAATTCCTTCACCGCATCAGGAGATGGGCTGAAATTCTGGGTGTTGAATGTTGGATCGGTATTGGTGACGCCGTCGAGGAGGAAGAAGTTCGCATTCGGTCTTGCGCCACCGATCACCACCGCGGAGCGCTGTCCCGGGCGCCAGTACAGCGGATTCGTGCCACCTGTCTGCGCTCCAAATCCGACATGCGCACCGGGAACCGTCAGGACCAGGTCGATCAACATGCGCCCGTTCAGCGGTAACTCGCGAATGGATCGAGACTCGACGACCTCGCCTACGGAGGCGTCTGTGGTGCGAAGCAACTCGCTGGACGCGTTGACACTGACCCCTTCCTTCACAGCGCCCACACTCATCGTGATATCGAGCGCGATCTTCTGCCCGACTTCCAGCCGTACCGGTTGCGTGCCGCTCGCGAAGCCAGTCGCCTCTGTTCGCACCTCGTAGTCGTCGGGCAAAAGCGCCGCAGCTTCGAAAATACCCTCCTGGTTCGTGACTACCTGCCGCACGGTGCCAGTCGATTTCGCAGTGAGCCTCACCGTGGCACCAGCGATCGGCAGATGTTGAGGATCGCTCACCACCCCGCTAATCAGGCCGAAGTTACTTTGAGCGAATACTGCACCGGGAACGATGACGCATAGCAAGAGCACCGCGACCACGACTGCTTTATGCATATTGTCGATTACCCCAAGCGAGCAGAGTTGCAGGATTGAATGTTGAACAGAGTCAGCCCTGCGGCGGTGTGGATCAATAGTGCAAAACAACTAGTCATGGCGATTGGCGGCAGAGTAAAGCCAGCGTAGGGCCCTGGCTCGCGGCCTCTCTTTGGTCGCGAACCAGGGATGTGGAAATGGAATGCCTAAAGCGAAATGCGAACGATCTAGCTTCCTTGTGGCTGACCGATGGAATACGGATCGGCTATAGACTTACCACCCTCCGCATTGCGGATGCACTCTTCGAGGATGTCCAGAGCAACGTCGGCCTGTTCTTTGGTGAGAATCAGCGGAGGGCAGAGGCGAATGGTGTTAGGTCCTGCGCCAAGCACGAGCAGTCCTTTATAGAACGCCGTCTCAACGATGGTGTCGCGAAGTTCGCCGCCCGGAGTGCGCTGCTGCTTGTCGGCCACGATTTCGATGCCGATCATCAGACCGCGCCCGCGCACGTCACCAACCAACGGCACGGTGCTTGGCCACTGGTTCAGGCGCTTCATCATGTGATCGCCGACTTCACGTGCGTTCTCGAGACCTTCACGTTCCAGCACGTCCAAAGTAGCCAGTGAAGCTGCAATCGCGACAGGATTGCCGCCAAATGTGGAGGCATGCGAGCCGGGAATCCAGTCCATGATCTCAGCGCGGGACATCATGATGCCCAGCGGCATGCCCGAGCCGATACCCTTTGCGCAGCAGAGAATGTCTGGCTCTACTCCGGTGTGCTGAACCGCCCACCACTTGCCGGTACGCGCAACCCCAGATTGGACTTCGTCGACAACCAGCAGAATGCCGTGACGATCACAAATGCGGCGCAACTCCTGCATGAATACAGTGGGTGCGACCACGTATCCGCCCTCGCCCTGAATTGGTTCGACAAAAATCGCAGCGACTTCTTCCGGGGGAAGTGTGGTCTTAAACACTTTGTCTTCGATGAAGCGCGCGCATTCGTAGGCAAATGCCTCGGCGTTCCGCGGTGCAACTCCCGCGCGATAGACGTCGGGATAGCGCACGTGGGTAACGCCGGGAACCAGCGGAGCGAAACGGCGCTTCTGCTGCGGCTTGGATGCGGTCAGAGAAAGCGATCCCATGGTACGGCCGTGGAAGGCGCCATAAAACGCAATAATGTTCTGCCGCCGTGTGTGATAACGCGCCAGCTTCATCGCGGCTTCAATTGCTTCGGTACCGGAGTTGCCGTAGTAAACCCGGTGCGGGCCTTTCATCGGAGCGATCTTCGAAAGCCGCTCTGCCAGGGTCACCATGTTCTCATAGTAGAAATCAGTGCCCGACATGTGAATGAGTCGGCCGGCTTGTTCCTGGATAGCCTTCACGACTTCGGGATGACAATGTCCGGTGGAGCACACCGCGATCCCGGCAGCAAAGTCCATGAACTGATTGCAATCGACGTCTTCGACCATGATGCCGCGGCCGGTTTTCGCCACCATGGGATAGGAGCGTGTATACGAGGGCGAAATGTATTTCTTATCGCCTTCCAGCACCCGGCGCGCATTTGGTCCGGGCAGTTCTGTGCGGATGATGGGACCCACGTGGGTCAATGTATTGGTTGCCATTATGATCTCCGTTCTTTCGCTGAGCACGCGTATGCGTGAAGGACGTCAAAGTGCTTGATTGAGCAGGAAAATCAGCGGGTAGACCGGAATTAGTCGCAGCCGAACAGGAATGGGCGCGCGTTGCAGGGCAGCAGGTTCAGACCAACGCGGGGATAGCTGAGGCGGAGACGAAGGGTACACTTAGGCGCCGCGTTCAACTCAGCCTGGAATATGACGGTGAGGCGCATCTTCAACTCCAAGCCGATTATAGCCCTGTTTGATTCGGACGATAACCCCTGCAAGTGCCTGGAACGGCACATTGGTTTGTGATCGCCGGTTACTTCACTGCCGTTCTATTTGCCTGAATTCTCCGGCGCGGGGCGATTTTCGGCCCAATCGAGCCAGTCTTCTCCAAATAGCTCAATGGGATGCAGTGTACGGATCGTTCCATTTCCGCAGGCCAGAGATTCCGCCGGGCAGAACTTATCGCATCCCCAGCAAATGCGGTCGGGATTTTTCGGAAGTAGAGGTATTTTGGCCATTGCTTTTGTTCCACTAAAGCGTGCGCCGAGGCCGAAACGGCTGCAATGACTTTAGTCTCACCCCTCACTCCAAATACCTTTGGGGAGACTTCCTGGGTTGTTGTAATGTTGGGAGCAGTTCTTGCATTTCATACGTGAGTAGCCGGCTGCACGGGATGGGTTTCTGGAGATTGCGCCGGACAGGACCAAACGATGCCTCTTTACGAATACCAATGTGGCGCCTGCGGTGAGAGCTTTGAGATGCTGCGTTCGATAAAAGACGCAGATGACCGCCTGGAATGCCCAAAATGCCATTCAGACCGCGTTCAGCGCAAGCTTTCGACGTTCTCATCCGGTGGATGCGGGGGATCCGGGGCGCGCGGATTTACTTGAGCGCGATAACGATCGGCCGGTCGGCCGCAAATTCAGCATACTAGTCTGCCCGGCAATCGCACGGTCGAAGCGAGGCAGGCAACAACGAGCAGACAAGATTCTTGAGGTGCAAGAAACTCAGAATTTGTACGGCTCTCACCGCTCCTACAGAGTCGCGACAGTTTAAATTCTCTGCATCACCGCGCCGATTTGGCGGCGCATTAGAAATTAAGGCTCCCGATCGGGTAAGGCTCCGCAATATGCTGGCGCCGACAGAATCGATTACCGAAAGATCGCCCAGATCGAAAATTGCTTTGCGTCCTCTCAGAGAGCCGCAAACGCGATTCCATTGCCGCATTAATTCCGGTACTTCCTGGCCGGTAAACTCGCCTTCCAGACGAATCTTAACGGAATAAGGCTCATCGAAAAGAAGTACGCGCAACATCGGCACCTCTGTAACGTAAATGCATAAGCCTTAAAATTAGTTACAGAAATTTCAAAGTTTCGCATCCAAGAGAGTTCATTTGCGTTTGCGGAGATTCCAGTTGCCCAGTCCGGGTAAGGGTTGTTAGCCTCAGATTTTGCACGGGAGGTGGGGAATGAAGGCTACTGCACTGTTACACGATCTTGGCCAAAGCATTTGGCTCGACAACATCACGCGCGACCTGCTGAACAGCGGTACTCTTAAGCGCTATATCGATGAATTATGCGTCACCGGGCTGACTTCGAATCCGACAATTTTCGACCAGGCAATCAAGAAGAGCAGCGCATATGACGATTCCATCCGCGAAAAGCTGGCGAAGGGTGAAGCGGGCGAGCAACTCTTCTTTGACGTTGCGCTCGAGGACATCACGCGCGCGGCGGATTTATTCCGGCACGTCTGGGAGCAAACCAACGGAGTCGACGGTTATGTCTCGCTGGAAGTCTCACCGCTGCTGGCTTATGACACCAAGAGCACACTCGCAGCGGCGAAGGAGCTGCATCGCCGTGCCGGACGGCTGAACCTTTTCATCAAAATTCCAGGCACCAAAGAAGGCCTTCCAGCAATCGAGGAATGCATCTTTGCGGGAGTGCCGATCAACGTTACGCTGCTATTCGATCGCGAGCAGTATGTGGCGGCCGCGGATGCATTCATGCGCGGCGTAGAGCGGCGCATCGAGGCGGGACTCAACCCGAAAGTCGCTTCGGTTGCGTCGGTCTTCATAAGCCGCTGGGATGTTGCGGTGACGAACAAGGTTCCGGAGCAATTGAAGAACAAGTTAGGCATTGCCGTGGCTGGGAGAATTTACCAGGCATATCGAGAACTGCTGCTCTCCGCACGTTGGCAGCGCGCCATGAACTTCGGTGCGATTCCGCAGAGACTCTTATGGGCCAGCACCGGAACGAAGGATCCCTCGGCTTCGGAAACACTCTATGTTGACGCACTGGCTTCTCCGTTCTCTGTCAACACCATGCCGGAAAACACCCTGAATGCGCTAGCTAAGAAAGACAAGATCGGCACGCCGATGTCCGTCGATGGCAGTGCTGCCGAGAGCATGCTCAAGCAGTATGCGCAGGCTGGCATCGACACTGATGCGCTCGCAGCGCAATTGCAGGATGAAGGCGCCAAGTCGTTTGCGAAATCGTGGAACGAATTGATGGGCGTAATCTCGTCGAAGAGCGCTGTACTGGAAGCGGCAAGATAGAGGAGCAGAAATGTCGGCAGTAACGGCTGCGAAGCGCTTCAGAACGAAGGCGCCTTCCAATTCGGCAGAATGGCGGGCGTTGAAAGATCATTATAAGAAGATGGAAGTCGTCCACTTGCGCGAGTTATTTGCGGAAGACCCGAAACGGGGAGAGCGATTTTCGCTTCAAGCGGTTGGCCTGTTTCTGGACTATTCAAAAAACCGCATTACAGATGAAACTCTCAATCTGCTGTTCAAACTGGCTGAGGCGTCGCGAGTCCGCGAGCGCATCGAGGCCATGTTTACCGGCCAGAAGATCAATGTCACTGAAAAACGAGCAGTGTTGCACATTGCGCTGCGCGCGCCTCGCGGTGAGCAGATTTTCGTAGATGGAACGGACGTGGTTCCGGAAGTGCACGCGGTGCTCGATAAGATGGCGGCTTTCGCCAACCGCATTCGCAGCGGCGACTGGAAGGGGCACACCGGCAAGCGCATTAAGAATGTCGTGAACGTCGGCATTGGCGGGTCCGATCTCGGTCCAGTGATGGCCTATGAGGCGCTGAAGTTTTACAGCGAACGATCAATGCAATTTCGCTTCGTGTCCAACGTGGATGGAACCGATTTCGCCGAAGCGGTGCACGACCTCGATCCGACGGAAACGCTGTTCATCATCTCGTCGAAGACCTTTACCACGCTGGAAACCATGACCAATGCGCACACCGCGCGTGAGTGGCTGCTGCATGGGTTAGGTGGTGATGAGAGCTCAGTGGCGAAGCACTTCGTTGCGGTGTCGACGAATTCGGCGGAGGTATCGAAATTCGGCATCGACACGGCAAACATGTTCGAGTTCTGGGACTGGGTCGGTGGACGCTATTCCATGGATTCGGCGATCGGCCTCTCGACGATGCTAGCGATTGGTCCAGATAATTTTCGCGAAATGCTGGATGGTTTTCACGAGATGGACGTGCATTTCCGGACTGCCTCGTTCGAAAAGAACCTGCCGGTCCTGATGGCGGTGCTGTCCATCTGGTACAACGATTTTTTCGGAGCGCAGACGGTTGCAGTGCTTCCCTACGAACAGTATCTGAAGCGTTTTCCCGCATACCTGCAACAACTTACGATGGAGAGCAATGGAAAATCCGTTACGCTTAATGGTAAGCCGGTGAAGCATGATACGGGCCCAATCTACTGGGGCGAACCGGGCACCAACGGCCAGCATTCTTTTTATCAGCTTATCCATCAAGGCACTCGCCTGATACCTTGCGACTTCATCGGGTTCGGCAAATCGCTGAATCCTCTCGGGCGCCATCATGATTTGCTGATGGCGAATATTTGCGCCCAGACGGAAGCACTAGCCTTTGGCAAGACTGCCGAACAGGTAAAAGGCGAGGGAACGCCAGATTGGCTGGTGCCGCATCGGATTTTTGAGGGCAACCGGCCATCGAACACCATTATGGCAGAGAAGCTCACGCCAAGGGTGCTGGGCAAGTTGGTTGCGCTCTACGAGCATAGCGTGTTCGTGCAAGGCGCGATCTGGAACATTAACTCGTTCGACCAGTGGGGAGTGGAACTCGGCAAAGTACTGGCGCAGCGAATCATTCCCGAACTCGAGAGCAAGGACGAACCCGCGCTGCATCACGACAGTTCGACCAACAATGTGATCCGCGAATACCGCAAGCTGAAGGCGAATTAGCGGTCCGCACGCAGAAATATTCTGAAAGGATTTCTACATGCAGCTTGGAATGGTAGGCCTGGGACGTATGGGCGCGAATATGGTTCGCCGCCTGATGCGGGCAGGACAGGAATGCGTGGTATTTGATCGCTCGTCGGAGGCAGTGAACGATCTCGTGAAAGAAAAGGCAATTGGGACTTCTTCCCTTGCCGACATGGTGAAGAAGATGAAAGCGCCGCGAGCGATCTGGCTGATGGTCCCAGCCGCGGTAGTCGATCAGACGATCGTCAGCATCGTTCCGAGTCTCCAGCCGGGCGACATCCTGATTGATGGCGGAAATTCCTATTACATCGACGACATTCGCCGTGCAAAAGAGCTTGCGGCGAAGAAGATTCACTACGTCGATGTGGGCACCAGCGGTGGTGTCTGGGGCCTAGAGCGCGGTTACTGCATGATGATCGGCGGCGAGAACGATGTCATAAAACATCTCGATCCGATATTTGCGGCTCTGGCACCGGGACGTGGCGACATTCCACGCACGCCGGGACGCGAGAAATTGGGCGGCACTGCTGAGCAGGGATATCTGCACTGCGGGCCGAACGGAGCTGGCCACTTCGTGAAGATGGTCCATAACGGCATCGAATATGGAATTATGGCTGCATACGCCGAAGGACTAGGAGTGCTGAAGTCAGCGAACGTTGGCAAGCATCAGCACGAAGCGGATGCTGAGACCACTCCATTGCGCGATCCCGAACACTATCAATACGACTTCAATCTCGCTGATGTAACCGAAGTCTGGCGCCGTGGCAGTGTCATCGCATCGTGGCTGCTCGATCTAACTGCCAGTGCATTGGCGCAAGATCCAGAACTCGCTAGATTCGCCGGCCGTGTTTCAGATTCTGGAGAGGGTCGCTGGACAATCAAGGCAGCCATCGACGAAGCCGTTCCGGCGCACGTTCTCACAGCTGCACTTTACGAGCGCTTCAGTTCCCGCGGCGAAGCTGATTATGCGAACAAGATTCTGTCGGCAATGCGTTATGCTTTTGGCGGCCATCTTGAGAAGGCAGCCGGCAAATAGAACCCAGTTGCCGGCGTGAGTTGACCAGCGTGGACCTCGAAGTACTCAATGATGCCGACGCAGTAGCTAAACGCGGTGCGGGACTGATTGCTGCTGCAGCGCGGGAGGCGATCGCCACGCGCGGACGCTTTCTAGCGGCATTCAGCGGTGGCCGGGCACCTTGGGTAATGCTGCGAGAGCTGGCAAAGCAGCATCTCCCATGGGATCAAATCCACATTTTCCAGATCGACGAGCGTGTCGCGCCTGATGGCGATCCCGAACGCAACCTTACGCACCTTCGCGAGACACTTCTAAACCACGCACCCATTCCGGCACAAAACGTTCATCCTATGCCAGTAGAAGAAGCCGACCTAGAAGGCGCGGCGGCGCAGTATGCGCTGACTCTTCAGAAGATCGGTGGAATACCTCCAGTGCTCGATCTCGCTCACCTCGGCATGGGTCCCGACGGCCATACAGCGTCGCTGATCCCAGGTGACCCGGTGCTTGATGTGACGGATCGCGATGTGGCGGATACGGGCGTTTATCAGGGTCGAAGGCGGCTTACTCTGACCTACCCGATGCTCAACCGGTCTCGACATATTCTGTGGCTGATCACCGGAGCCGACAAAGAGCCGATGTTGAAGCGAATCCTGTCGCGCGATCTTTCCATTCCCGCCGGAAGAGTTCACCAGGAGCAGGCAATTGTTCTCACCGACAAAGCCGCCGCCGGTTCCTGATTCCAGCTTGCTTGCAGCTTGCCCGCCAACTTCGGATAGAAACAACGCGCCGAACTTGGAACTGAGATTTGCAACTTACGGAATCGCGCGTCGCCGTTTATCATGACAGATTGCGAACGGCCTAGATTAGAGAAACGTTTCTTTAGAGGACTTCATGCCCCTTTCGATCAAGCCTTGTGAACAGTGTCGTTGGGATCTGGTGAGTCTGGGAGAAGTGATGCTGCGCTTCGATCCCGGAGACCGGCGCATTGCGACTGCACGGCTCTTTGAAGTTTCGGAGGGCGGCGGAGAATATAACGTAGCCCGAGGGTTGAAGCGTTGCTTTGGATTGCGGACCGCGATCGTGACCGCCTTTGCCGACAATCCGGTTGGGCGGTTGCTCGAAGATCTGATTTACCAGGGCGGCGTCGATCAGTCGCTTGTGCGCTGGGTGCCGTATGACGGCGTGGGACGGACAGTGCGCAATGGGCTGAATTTTACGGAACGCGGCTTCGGTGTGCGTGCAGCCCTGGGGTGCTCCGATCGCGGCCATACGGCGGTTTCGCAGCTGAAGTCGGGTGAGATCGATTGGGATGAAGTGTTCGGGAAACACGGAGCGCGATGGTTTCACACCGGCGGCATCTTTTGCGCGCTATCGGAGACAACGCCCGATGTCGCGCTGGAAGCGATGAAGACCGCGCGGAAACATGGCACCGTCGTATCGTACGACCTGAATTACCGCGAGTCCTTGTGGAAGGGAGTCGGTGGACCGAAGCGGGCACAGGAAGTGAATCGAAGACTCGCTCCGTTTGTTGATGTCATGCTCGGCAATGAAGAGGACTTCTCGGCCGCTCTGGGATTTGAAGTGAGCGGGCTCGATGAGCACATCTCCAACATCGAAACCGAAGCGTTTAGGGCGATGATTCGGAAGGTGACAGCGGAATTTCCATTCAAGGTAGTTGCGACCACGCTGAGAAAAGCGAAAACAGCGACGCGGAACGACTGGGGAGCCATCTGCTGGGAGGATCGATTGTTTTACGAGGCGAAGATGCGCGAAGATCTGGACATATTCGATCGTGTCGGCGGTGGAGATTCATTTGCATCGGGACTGATTTACGGCTTTCTGGAACAGAAAGGGGCGCAGTGGGCTGTAGAGTGCGGGGCGGCACACGGAGCGCTCGCGATGACCACACCTGGCGACACGACGATGGCTACTCTCAAGGAAGTACTGCACGTCATGAAAGGTGCAGGCGCACGGATCGCAAGATAGAGCTGAGGCGGACAAGTGACCAAGCAGGAAGTGGCGAAGAAGATCGTTGAGGTAGGAATCGTTCCCGTGGTGCGCGCAGCATCGGCGAAACAGGCTATGCACGCAACTCAAGCGGTGCGCGATGGCGGTATCACCGTGGTTGAGATCACCATGACGGTCCCGGGTGCGGTGGAAGTCATTGCCGAGCTGGTGAAGACCGCAGGGTCGGAAGTTCTGGTGGGTGCGGGAACGGTCCTCGATGCAGAGACTGCCAAGCGATGTGTCGACGCAGGGGCGGAATTCCTGGTCAGTCCGGGATTCGATCTGGAGACGGTGAAGTTTGCGATTACGAAGAGCAAACTGATGATGGCTGGCGCGTTAACGCCGACTGAGGTGATCGCAGCATGGAAGGCTGGCAGCGACTTCGTCAAGATATTCCCATGCGGTGCCGTCGGCGGCGCGAGTTATCTCAAGGCGCTTAAGGGTCCACTGCCCCAGGTTCCCCTGATTCCAACCGGCGGCGTGAATCTTAAAAGTGCGGCTGATCTTATCAAGGCGGGAGCGGCGGCACTCGGAGTCGGAGGGGAACTCGTTTCGGCAGCGGCGTTGAAATCCGGCAACCTGCACGAAATCACAGAAGCTGCGCGGCAGTTTGTGAACATCGTGCAGCAGGCGCGAGCGGAAAGCGACAAGTGAATGCGAAGGGAGATCAGCATCCCTGTAGGTGGACTGAGCTCACTACATCTGATCTAATACCGATGGGGGAAATGCGACGTTTTCTCTGATAGTTCGTTTCGTCGTCTGCACTTCTTATCCATGCAATTCAGCCGTTCGAGCGGAACCCTATTGCATCCGACTTCATTGCCTGGGCCTTATGGTGTCGGAGATCTGGGGCGCGAAGCATACCGGTTTGTCGATTTCCTGCATGCCTCGCGCCAGAAACTCTGGCAAGTGCTCCCCCTGAACCCCACTGGTTATGGTGATTCGCCCTTTCAGTGCTTCTCCGCGGTAGCCGGAAATCCTCTTCTGCTCGGCCTCGACGAGCTTATGAAGCGGGGAGTGCTGCATTACGAGGATCTTGGAAATGTACCGACCTTTCCGGATGACCGTGTCGACTTCGGGAGGGTGATCGCATGGAAGTTTCCGGTGCTGCGGAAAGCTGCGCGGAATTTTTTTGACGTTGCTAAACCTGAACAGCGGAAGGAATTCACAGACTTCTGCGACAACAACGCACATTGGTTAGACGACTTCGCGCTCTTCATGGCACTGAAGGAAGCACACCAGCAGATTGCCTGGACGCGCTGGCCGGGCGAGGTGGCACAGCGCCGTCCAGAAGCCCTGGCTCGGTGGCGCGAGCGACTGGCGCCGCAAATCGAGACCAATAAGTACTGGCAATTCGAGTTTTTCCGCGAGTGGCAGGCGCTGCGAACATATGCGCATGAGCGGGGCGTGCACATCATCGGCGACATACCTATTTATGTCGCCCACGATAGCGCGGATGTCTGGGCGAACCCGCAGTTCTTTCTACTGGATGCGGATGGGAATGCGCAGAAGGTTTCGGGAGTTCCTCCGGACTACTTCAGCGCAACCGGCCAACTATGGGGAAATCCGATCTACAACTGGCCACTGCTGAAAGAAACCGGGTATCGCTGGTGGGTTGACCGTTTTCGCGCCGCGTTGACGCTCTACGACATCGTGCGCATCGATCACTTTCGCGGATTCGAGGCGTACTGGGAAGTTCCGGGAGGGGAAAAGACGGCTATCAACGGACGGTGGGTAAAAGGCCCGGGAGCGGAACTATTTCGCGTGTTACAGTCGGAAATCGGAGAACTGCCGATCATCGCAGAAAACCTTGGCGTCATTACTCCGGAAGTGGAAGCAATCCGGCACGAGTTCGGATTTCCAGGAATGGCGATCCTGCAGTTTGCGTTTGGCAACGATCCGCAAGGGCCGAGTTTTCGGCCGCACAACTATCCGCGTGAAATCGTCGCATATACCGGCACGCACGATAACGACACCACTTTAGGCTGGTGGAACAGCACCGGATCGAGTGACAGCATTCGTACCTTGGACGATGTTGCCAAGGAACACGCCTTTGCACGCGCCTATCTCAATTTCCAGGATGAACCGGTGAACTGGGTGTTGAGCCGCGCTGTGCTGGCTTCGGTAGCAAACACTGCTGTCGTTCCAATGCAGGACCTGCTTGGCTTGGGCAATGAAGCACGCATGAACCTGCCTGGAACTTCGAGCGGAAACTGGCGCTGGCGGATGTTGCCCGGTGTGTTGACCCTCAAACTCAGCGCTAAACTGCAGGAGCTCAATGCCCTTTACGACCGGTAGTTACTGAAGTTATTCCTGAAGCGCCTCCGTTACCTTCTCCTTTGGTAACCGTCCACGCGATACTCAACCTACAGGATCAAGTCTTTCGATCGCATGTGCATTTGCGCGTGCTGCGTGGCGAAGGGTGGGAGTATGACGTGGAAGCAGGTGGAGTGGTTCGCTTCAGTGTGCCTTGCGGTTTGTTGTGGCATCAGCGTTGCCGTCGTATCGCCGATGTATGCGGCATCGGATTCGGATGCGACGCAGGTCAAGAGCACAGTACCCGTTCATTACGGATACCCATCAGACTGGAGCGCTCGGCACCTCATCCTGGGCGGCAATGACGCTGACAAGGCTTTGGCCAAAGGACAGCACGATCCACGCCATGTCTACAACCTGGTTCAGCGTATGCTCGCGGTTCAGAACTCAAACCGCGTAGCGCGACGGCCGAGGAAAGCGCCACCGGCCGTCCAAGTCGACTGGGCGGTTTCCCTCGAGAATGGCTACGTTCCCGCGAATCAATTTCCGGCCAAGTTCAGATTTGATGTAACAAAAGAGAATTGCAACAGCGATTTCATCGTATTCGGTCTTACCGTCACCTCCGGTACACAGGCGAATCTCGTCGGAATCAATAACCTGTATACCGGCGGAAGTTCTCCATGCAATGGGGGAAATCCTTACGTAGCTTTTGCCTATAACACCGCAGTACATGGCGGAAACATCAGCACATCTCCGGTACTATCGAGCGATGGCACGAAGGTGGCATTCGTGGAGAACGCTCCGACTGGTTCCTACTTTCACGTGCTGGTCCTGCCGAATCCAATTCCTACGCCGCCCGCGCAGTCCGGAAATGTTCTTAGCCCAATCACTCCTACGATTTGTAACAACACCTTTACGTCGGGTTGCATGACCGATGTGCAGATATCCTCTGCCGCTAACACAAATTCTTCGCCGTGGGTTGACTATGATGCCGAGACAGCCTATGTCGGAACCGATGACGGTGTGCTGCATCAGATTCACCCGGTGTTCAGCGGTACCAATCCGGTGGTGGATACGGACACGGTGAACTGGCCTGTAACTGTATCGACCCAGAGCAACTCAGTTTTGACCGGCGCCGTTGTCGACAATAATGCAGGGCTGATCTTCGTGGGAGACGGTTACGGATACCTGTATTCCGTAAGCCTCACGAATCCAGCCAAGACCACTAACGCACAGATCGCGATTGGTTGGGTTGGCCACGGTCCGGGCACGGGAATCCTGGATCCTCCCATTGTCATCAATGACCCGGCAAACCCTGCGATCGATCAGGTATTTGCTTTCACTGGATGCAGCATCACCTTGGGTGATGGTGGGGCGGTTTCGCAAGTGCCAGCAAACTTCACTTCGAACACAACACCGAATTCGGTCGATCTCGGCTCAGCGTCTGGAGTTGGCGATTGCACAACCGGGAACGTGCATGGCGGTACTTTCGACAATACATTCTGGACCAGTGGCAGCAACGGTGGACACCTGATCGCGTGCGGCTTTGTGTCAGGCACCGGTAATGCTCCGCTGATTCCTTCGAATCCTAAGATGTACTGGTTGCCCTTCAATCGGAATCATATTGTGACCAACGCCAATCAGAAGACTTACACGATCAACAGCACGATAGGAGATGAATGCTCGCCGCTGACTGAGTTCTACGACGGGACTACGGATCGACTGTTTTTCGGAGTGGGCAATAGCGATGGATATGTAAAAACGTCAACACTTACCAACAAGTCAATTTCTACACCGAGCACATGTACGGCGGGCAGTCCCAGCAGCAGCTGCGTCACAACACCAGCAAACCTAGGCGGTACCAGCGGGATCGTCATTGATAACACTCTTTCTGCCACCGGCGGAGCGAACATTTATTTCAGCACGCTGGCTCCAGGTGGAAGCAACGGGGCGAACTGCAACGTAAGCGGAGGGGCTGCCAAGCCTTATTGCGCCATCAAGTTGACCCAGAACGGCCTGAAATAGGTAGCACCCAAGAGAAGAGATGTTCAGGTAGCATACGTTCGTTCTTGACAAGAGCACCCGTGTCGAAGAAGGTACCCAAAACCAACGCTGCGCGGGAGTTAGACCAACTTGGGACCCCTTACGAGTTGCGACAGTACGAGTCTGATCCCGAACATCTCGAGGCGGAACTGGTTGCCGAGAAGATCGGCCTGCCTCCGGAGCAGGTTTTTAAGACGCTGGTTGCCATAGGCGACATCAAGGGCGTCTGTCTCGCAGTCATTCCCGCCGACAGTCAGCTCGATTTAAAGGCACTGGCCGCTGCTACCGGTAATCGCAAACTCCACCTCGCTCCACTTAAAGATGTGCAACGGCTGACGGGATACATTCGCGGCGGGGTTACAGCACTCGGTTGCAAGAAGCCTTACCCGGTTATTCTCGACAGTTCGGCGCTCGAGTGGAACCTAATCTCTGTTTCGGCCGGACTGCGTGGATTGCAAATCCTGCTCGCGCCCAGCGATTACATCCGTTCCGTCTCTGCTACGGCGGCAAGTATCTCGCGAAAGAAGCAGCAGTAAGCGTTTACAATTTAGCAATGGCGCTGACTCCAGGGTTACAGGAGCGCTTCGAGGAGCGCTTTGGAGCGACTCCGCGCATCTTCCGGGCTCCCGGCCGGGTGAACCTCATCGGGGAGCACACCGATTACAACGACGGATTTGTAATGCCGGTCGCTATCCAGTTTTCCTGCTGGGTGGCAGCCTCCGCAAGACCGGACCGGAAATTGGTCATTCATTCGGAGAACCTGAACGAAACCGCCACCGTTAACCTGGCCGATGCCAGGCCTTCGAGAAACTGGAGCGACTACGTGGCCGGTGCTGCGGCCATTCCAGACCGCAGCGGCTACCGACTCCAAGGCGCCAATCTGCTGATCCACAGCGAAGTTCCCATGGGTGCCGGACTCAGTTCCTCCGCCGCCATTGAAGTTTCCGTGGCACTGGCGATGCTCTCAACATCAGGATACGAGGTGGATCGGACGCAACTGGCGCGCTGGTGCCAGCAGGCAGAGCACGAGTTCCCCGGCATGATGTGCGGCATCATGGACCAATTCATCTCGTGCCGTGCGGAGGCCGGCCGAGGTCTCAAATTGGATTGCCGGACTCTTGCCTATGAGTACGTTCTGCTACCGCAAGATGTGGAAATCGTGATCTGCAATACCATGGTGAAACACAAGCTGGCCAGCGGCGAATACAATACGCGACGCCAGCAGTGCGAGACAGGTGTCCGGGTTTTGGCGGAAGTCATACCAGGACTGAAAGCTTTGCGGGACGTGAGTCCGGCTCAGTTGCGCGAAAATCGGAAGCTGCTGGATCCAAAGGTTTATCGGAGATGTCTGCACGTGGTGACGGAGAATGAACGAGTGCAGAGAGGCGCTGAAATGCTGAACCGTAACGATGTTGCCGGGTTCGGCAAGCTGATGGACGAGTCTCACGAGAGCCTCCGTCGTGATTTCGAGGTGAGTTGCGCGGAACTGGATAAGATGATCGAAATTGCGCGCGACCAGAAAGGCGTTCTGGGCGCCCGTATGACAGGCGGTGGCTTCGGCGGCTGTACGGTGAACCTGGTTGGCTCGGAATGTGCCCACGAATTCGAGGACAACGTGCGGGAGAATTATCGGCAGGCGATGGGCGTAGTTCCAGAGATCTATGTTTGTCGAGCATCGCAGGGAGCAGAAGAAGTCAAGCTTGAGTCGGCTATAGAAGCCGGAAGCCGGTTTCGGTAAATTCCCCGTGCGGAATGCTCCACTGGACTTCCGCAATTACGGTTCCCCACGGATATGTCACCAGCAATTGCTGGCCCCGCGAAAGAGCAAGGTGATGATGACGCGCGCGCAGGCCGTGAAGGCTGGTGTTTACCAGTTCGCCACGAAGATCGACAAAGCCGCTGGGCTGCATCACGGATAGAACGATCTCTCCGTCAGCCACGAATCGGGGTTCGCGGCGGCGCTCGATATCGAGTTGTGCGATTTTTCGCAGCAGCTCGCTTTCCGATAATGCGGACTTCATGAGTGAAAGGTAGCCCGGCCCGATTCGGCAATCAATGCACGAAGGTAACTCCTTGTGCCTTGACAGTTAGCCGTTGACGAATTTCGCATATCTCTCTGGCATATACAGGTTTCATCTAATATTCAGGTGCGCACGAGTAAATTAACGGTGGCACAGGCTGATGAACGTCCTGATCGTCGAAGACGAAAAACGCATGGCGGAGTTGCTGTCCACCGGACTGAAAGAAGAGGGGCACACCACGACGTGCGCCTACGACGGCGAGGAAGGACTGAGTCTCGCCAGGAACTACCAGTTCGATGCCATTGTTCTCGATCTCATGCTGCCAAAGCTGAGCGGATACGAAGTAGCGCGGCAGTTGCGCGGTGAGCACAATCCGACGCCCATTCTGATGCTAACTGCTCGCGATACGGTAGAGGACGTCGTAAAGGGACTCGACTTGGGCGCTGACGACTACCTGACCAAGCCGTTCTCGTTCGACGAACTGCTCGCCAGGCTGCGGGCCGTGGCGAGGAGAGGACTCTCAACCAGCCCCAAGCTACAAGTAGGAGATCTCGTGCTCGACCCGGCGAGCCGCGAAGTTTCACGAAGCGGCATGCTGATTAACCTCACGCGCACCGAATATAACTTGCTCGAAAAGCTCATGCGCAAGCACGGACACGTGGTAGCTCGGCAAGCGCTGATCGAGTCAGTGTGGGGTTTCGATCGCGAGGTGGAAGAAAACACGCTCGACGCCTTCATGAGATTGCTGCGAAACAAAATTGACCGTCCAGGCATGGCCCGCCTGATACACACATCGCGCGGTGTCGGCTACTACATCCGGCAGGAAGCACAATGAAGCGCGTGTCCATCGGGCTTCGGCTTACGCTGTGGTACTTTGCATTTTTCTCGCTGGCACTCGTGCTGTTCGGAACAAGCATGTGGTTTTCGGTAAGACACAGCATGTTCCGCGTTATCAAGCAGAACCTCAATGACAACGTGCAGGGCGTCCAAAGATTCCTGGAGGATCAACCGGCCGACTCTTCACTCTCCAGGCTACAGCGCGAGACTATTGAAGAATACTCGGCGGAGAACGAAGGGGATTACCTGCAGATTGTCGACGAGCAGGGGAACGTGCTTTACCAGGCGCAGGCGCTGCGGGCGGCGCACTCGCCGGACTTGTCTGACTTGCGCCTGTTACCTTCAGGCAGATACAAGCGAGAAAAAATTCAAGACGGCCAATTTCTCTTTCTGAGCAAAACCATAACCGCGCATGGAAAGAAGTATTCCGTGTTGGCAGGTATGCCGTTGAGAGATTTGTACGGATCGCTGGCGAGGTTTCGCGAAGACCTGCTGCTTTTTGTGCCGCTGGTGTTGATTGTGGCTTCAGCTTTCGGTTACTGGATGAGCCGCCGGGCGTTGCGGCCAGTACGCGAGATTACGATAGCCGCCCGCAGTATCGGTGCGCAGAACCTGAGCAAAAGGCTCACCCGACTCGAGACCGGCGATGAGTTGCAGCTCCTATCCGAGACACTGAACGAAATGCTAGCCCGTCTGGAGCAGTCGTTCGCCCGAATCGCGCAATTTACGGCGGATGCTTCGCATGAGCTGCGTACACCGATTTCGCTGATCCGGACGGAAGCCGAGGTTGCGATGCGAAAGTCGCGGACTGAAAGCGAATACCGCGCAACCCTGCAACATATTCTTGCCGAGGCGGAGCGTACGACCCACCTGGTTGAGGAATTGCTTTCGCTTGCGCGCACTGATTCTGGTGCGGAAAACTTGACGCTACAGCTGATGGATGTCGGTAGTGCTGTCTGCGAATCGGCTGAGAATTGGCGGCAGGTGGCCGAAGAAAAGGGACTGCGGTTCACGACAGAATTGTTGCACCAGCCGATCTCGGTACAGGCAGATCGCGCTGCTTTCCTGCGGGTACTCGCGATCCTGCTCGACAACGCGGTGCGTTATACGTCATCGCCCGGCTATATCAAGATATTCGATCGAATCGAAGGCGATTCAGTTCTGCTGAGTGTTGAAGACAGCGGAATTGGAATCTCCGAGAGCGAGTTGCCGCGCATTTTTGAGCGTTTCTACCGAGCCGACCCCGCCCGCAATCGCCAGTCTGGCGGAGCCGGACTGGGACTCGCGATCGCTCAGTGGATCGTGAAGCAACATAACGGAACTATTAGCGTTAACAGCGTTCTCGGTCACGGATCGACATTCACGGTTCGCTTACCCGTGGCCGCGATATCGTCTGAAAATACCGAGCGCGGTACCTACGACTGCACAAGTTTGAAGGTGTGACTTCCGATATGAAATCGATAGCTTGTTTGGCGCTCTTCGTAAATGTGATTTCTTTGGGTGGGATAGCGCAAACCACTCAAGTGACCGGACTGCCCGCGGGCCAGCAAGCGCCGATGACGCTGACGCTACAGGATGCGCTCCATCGCGCGCAACAGAATGAGCCCCAGTTCCGGGCAGCGCTGACTGAGGCGGGGATTGCGCATGAAGACCGTGTCCAGGCACGCTCTGCCCTGCTACCTACGATTGCGTACAACAATCAGTTCCTCTATACCCAGGGAAATGGCACCCCAACGGCTCGTTACATTGCGAACAATGGCGTGCATGAATACATATCGCAGGGTGATGCGCACCAGGTTCTGAATTTCGGGTTCGGCCAGCTTGCCGATTACCGGCGGACCGCTGCAATGGAAGCGTTGGCACAGGCAAGGGCGGAAATCGCAGCCCGCGGATTGGTCGTTACCGTCACCCAGAGCTACTACGGACTGGTGGTCGCGATGCGCAAATTTGCTAACACGCAGCGTGCGACCAATGAAGCCCAGCGCTTTCTGGATCTGAGCAAGAAACTTGAGCAAGGCGGAGAGGTGGCGCACTCCGACGTCATTAAAGCGCAGATTCAGTTCAACGACCAGGACCGTGCATTGCGCGAGGCACAGCGGCAACTGGAGCAGGCAAGGCTCTCGCTCGCGGTGCTTGTTTTTCCGAATTTTACTCAGGATTTCACCGTGGTTGATGATCTCGAAGCAGCCCCGCCACTCCCATCCCCGTCGGAAATCTCCGCGATGGCAAATCGCAAGAATCCCGACCTTCACGCCGCGATGGCGACGCTCGCAGCGTCGCGACAGGAGATCTCTGTCGCACGCGGTGAGTACTTTCCAACGCTGACCTTCGATGCGTTTTACGGGATTGACGCAACTCGCTTCGCGACAAGAGTCGACGGCATTCCTGTTCTTGGCTACGCGGCAGTAGCGACGCTGAATATTCCGATCTGGAATTGGGGCGCAACGCAGGCGCGCGTCAAACAGGCGCAGCTTCGTGAAAAACAAGCCCGAGTCGAGCTGAGTGCTACTCAACGGCAGTTGCTGGCAAATTTACAAGGATTCTATTCGGAAGCGCAGACGGCGCGTGGAGAATTGGATACGCTCCGCAATTCCGCCGACCTCGCGGCTGACAGCTTGCGCCTGACAATATTGCGGTACCAGGGCGGCGAAGCAACAGCCTTAGAAGTGGTCGACGCGCAGAATACCTTAACCCTGGCTCGCAACAACTACGCCGACGGGGAAGCGCGTTACCGGCTGGCACTCGCGACTCTGCAAACGTTGACGGGAGCTTTCTGATGCGCGTGCGAAGCCTGTCCTCAGCCCTGATGGTATCTACGCTGGCCGCAATGCTCGTGTTTGCCGCGTGTTCCGGGAGCGAGAAGGAGAAAGAGCCGGTCGTATCGGTGCAGGTCGCGACGGTGCGCCAGGGTGAAATTCAGCACGTGATTCAAACCGACGCCGTGCTGTTTCCCGTTCAACAAGCTGCCATTACGCCGAAGATCAGCGCTCCGGTGAAGAAGTTTTATGTAAATAGGGGCAGCAAGGTGAAGCAGGGACAGTTGCTCGCCGTTCTGGAAAATCGCGATCTTACCGCCGCCGAAATCGACAGCAAGGGAGCCTACGAACAGGCGCAGGCTACATACGAGACCACTACGGCGGCCACCCTGCCGGAAGACATCCAGAAGGCGGAAGCAGACGTCGTGACCGCGAAGCAGGCTTTCGATGCCGAGGAAAAGCTGTACGAGAGTCGGCAGAATCTGTACAAACAGGGCGCGCTGCCGCGCAAAGATCTGGATGCTTCGCACGTGTCTTTTACGCAGGCGCAGACGCAGTACGAGATCGCCCAAAAGCACTTGGCGGCACTGCAATCGATCGGGAGGCAACAGACACTCAAGTCCGCAAAGGGGCAACTCACCAGCGCACAAGGCAAGTACCTGGGAGCTGAAGCGCAACTTGCGTATTCCGAGATCAGGAGTCCGATTACGGGTGAGGTAACCGATCGTCCCTTATACCCGGGTGAAATGGCACCGGCAGGCACACCGCTAATCACCGTGATGGATACATCAAAGGTTATCGCCAAAGCGCATATTCCGCAGGATGAAGCTGCGTTCCTGAAGACCGGCGACCCGGCTACGATGAGTGCTGCCGGATTACAAAAGCCGGTTGCCGCGAAAGTGGTTCTGGTCAGCCCGGCAACGGATCCGAACAGCACCACAATTGAGATCTGGGTAGAAGCTGCAAATCCGAAAGGTACGTTACGGGCGGGAACGAATGTGCATCTGTCCATGATCGCGCAGAGTATTTCGAATGCTCTGATCGTGCCGTCGGAGTCGGTGCTGACGAACGAGGGCAAGAACACCGTAATCATCGTCGAGCCCGACAATAAAGCTCACCAGCAGGACGTGACTGTCGGCATTCGTAACGGGAACGAAGTTCAGATCACCAGCGGGCTGAAGGCGGGAGAGATCGTGGTGACGAATGGAGCCTACGGGTTGCCCGACAACACGCGTGTACAGATCGAGAAACCGGCACCAGCGCCGGGACCGAGCGAGTCCAAGGCCAAGGAAGACGAGACGTAGCGATGGCGACGGAGCACCTAGTCGATCAACAACCCAAGGCCGGCGAGCAACCGCCGCGCTACTGGTTTGTCACACATTCGAAGTCGGTTCTGTTTCTTATCATTACGATCGCAATCATCGGGGCATACCTGGCTCTAACGCTTCCAGTTTCAGTGTTTCCAGAGACGAATTTTCCGCGTGTGCTGATCGGGGTAGACAACGGTGTAATGCCGATCGATCAGATGCTGGTTACTGTAACTCGGCCGCTGGAAGAAGCGGTGAACAGCGTGCCAGGGTTGCTGACCGTGCGCTCCACCACAAGCCGTGGCTCTGCGGAAGTGGACCTGTTCTTTGACTGGCACGTGGACATGTTCCAGACGCTGCAGTATGTGAACGCGGCTGTGGCGCGAGTGCAGTCATCCTTACCGGCGACCGCAAAGATCACCACCAACCGTCTTACTTTTGCGGCATTTCCCATCATTGGATACAGCCTGACATCGGATTCTGTTCCGCAGACCAAGCTCTGGGAGATGGCGACGTACGAGCTGAAGCCAAGGTTGAACCGGCTGGATGGTGTGGCGCGGGTAATTGTGCAAGGCGGCCAGGAGCCGGAGTTTCACGTTGTGCCTGATCCGGCGAAATTGTTGCAGGCAGGCGTGACCGTAACCGACATTCTGAATTCGATTCAGAACACGAATCTGATCGATTCGCCCGGGCTGATGGAGCAAAATCATCAACTGGTGCTCGGGTTGGTGTCGGGGCAAGTGCGCGATCCCAGCGAGATTGCCAATATCGTGGTGAAGACTACACCTGCAGGAGTTCCCATTCGCATTGGCGATCTCGGCAGGGTTGAAGACGCGGTAAAACCTGTCTATACGATCGTTACGGCAAACGGCAAGCCGGCGCTGCTGCTAAGCATCGATCGGCAGCCGGGCACGAACACTCTTCGGGTTGCAAATGAAGTCCACGACGAAATTCTGAAGCTACGACAATCGTTGCCACCCGGCATTCAGATACAGCCGTTCTACGATCAGTCGACGATCGTTCAGGAATCAATCAAGAGCGTACGCGATGCGATCCTGATCGGGATCATCCTCGCGTCTCTGATCATGATTCTCTTTCTGCGCGACTGGAGAACCTCGGTGATCGCAGGCCTGGTAATTCCTGTCACCGTACTGGTCACGTGCCTGGCATTGAAAGCGCTGGGGCAGAGCTTCAACCTTATGACCCTGGGCGGACTTGCCGCGGCAGTTGGGCTTGTGATCGACGATGCCATCGTTGTTGTCGAAAATATCGTCTTACATCGGGATGCCGGACAGGGGCGATTCCAGGCAATTCATAGCGCGCTCAAGGAGATCACGGGGCCGCTGATTGGTTCGACGATCACGCCCATTGTAGTGTTTCTGCCGCTGATCTCGATTGCAGGCGTTACGGGCACTTTCTTTCGTGCGCTGGCTATCACGGTGTCGGTATCGCTGCTGACATCGCTTGCGCTGGCGCTGACCTGGACGCCAAGTCTCAGCCACTATCTGATTAAGAAGCTGCCGGAAAACGAACAGACTCCAGAAAATCAAAACGACCATCAGAGTGACTACGACAAGCTGCTTGCGGCCGAAGAGAAGACCATGGGGGGACGGTTGGGCAAGGTCGTTCGCTTCTACGAGCGATCGCTGCGATTCGCTTTGGAACGTCCAAAATGGTTGGTCTTGGCCGCTCTCATGCTGATTGTACTTTCATACTTCTGCTATCGCTCGCTCGGCTCCGATCTGCTGCCGGCGATGGATGAAGGCGGTTTCATTGTCGACTACATCATGCCGGCGGGTAGTTCGCTGGCAGAGACGAACCGCGTGGTCAGCCACATCGTGCAGATGGCGCGTCAGATTCCGGAAGTGGAGAGCACTTCGAGACGCACAGGCCTGCAACTGGGGCTGGCAACCGTGACTGAAGCCAACACGGGCGACATATCGGTTAAGCTAAAAGCAAAACGGAGCCGTGGGATCGAAGACATTATGGCAGAGCTTCGCGCTGAGATCGCGCAGAAAGAGCCAGCAATTGATGTCGAATTTGTCCAAGTCCTGCAGGATATGATCGGCGATTTGACGAATGCGCCGGAACCAATCCAGATCAAATTGTTCTCGGAAGATCCCGCCCTGCTGCGCACCTGGGCACCTCGCGTTGGGGATACGATTTCGAAGATCCACGGCGTTGTAGACGTGCTGAATGGAATCGACAACACTATCAGCGGTACGGCATTTGTGTACCAGGTGAATCCCGCTGTCGCCGCGCGCGCCGGATTCACGCCAGAAGAAGTGTCAACGGATGCGCAAGCGATTCTCGAGGGCATGCCAGCGACGGTTCCCGTTGTAGTGAACGACCGCGCGTATACGATGCGTGTGCGTTTTCCAGAGCAGAACCGTGCGTCACTTTCGGCGATGAATAATACGCTGCTGAACAGCGCCAGCGGCAGAACGGCAACGCTTGGTTCACTGGCTGCGTATACCGAATTGCCAGGACAGACAGAAATACGCCGCGAGAATCTCCAGCGTGACGTTGCCGTAACCGCGCGATTGGAGGGCGTGGACCTGGGCAGCGGAATCGCCGCGGTGAAGAAGGCTGTCGATGGCTTGCATCTGCCATCTTCGATTCGGATCGTCTATGGCGGAACCTATCAAGAACAACAACAATCGTTTCACGATTTGTTGTTTGTTCTCGTTCTTGCAGTGGTGTTGATATTCATTGTGCTACTGTTCGAATTCCGAAGCTTCGCAGCGCCGACGGCAATTCTTTCTTCCGCGTTGCTGTCGACCAGCGGAGTGTTCCTCGCATTACTGGTAACCGGCACGGAGTTCAACATCGCGTCATTCATGGGACTGATCATGGTGATCGGCATTGTCGCGAAAAATGGCATTCTGCTGCTCGATGCCGACCAGCGCTTCCGAAAACTGGGATTTAGCTCGGAAGAGGCGATGATCCAGGCTGGGCGGCGCCGGTTGCGTCCAATCCTGATGACTGCAATGGCGGCAGTCGCCGGAATGCTTCCCCTGGCGTTGGCATTGGGGGCGGGATCGCAGATGCTGCAACCATTGGCGATTGCGGTGATCGGCGGAATTACTATCTCGATGGTGCTGTCACTGATTGTGACACCTGCGGTGCATCACTATATGACGCGCAATTGAAGAAGTACCGCAAACGATCTCGCATGAGTCGAGGCGTATTCAAAACGAACCAGGCATCTGCTCGAAGAAGAGTTAGGGTACTACGCGGATCGCGAAACAAACTTCGAATCACATTCCATATCGCATAACGTAAGAAAAACTCCGGCAGTGAAGTCAGAGGTGCATGCAGCAGATATGTGGCAAGCAGATTCTTTGCCTTATGGAACTGCAGCACGGCATCGGAGCGGCTGAAACCGGCATCTTCAAGGGTTATTGCCTTTGCGTCCGGGACGATGACTACATTTCGCCCGGCACGGATGACACGCAGACAGAGTTCGATATCTTCGCAATACATGAAGAAGTCGTGATGCAAGACTCCGAGTTCTTCAATGGCGGACCGACGCAAAAGCATCATCGCCCCGGTCGCGTAGGTAGCGCAAAACGGACCGAGCGGCACGGCTTCGTTCGGGGTGTCGCGTCCAATCGCTAGCTGGGAAAAAACGGGCCCAAGGACGACCGAACCTCCAGCACAAATTAGCAAACCCCTCTCATCGTAGTGTGCGCCGGAGACGATAGCCGCCTGAGGATCGCGCTCGATGTAATCCACCATATGCGCAATTGCATCGGGGGCGGTAACCATGTCGTCCTCCGTTAAATAGATGTATGCGCCTCTCGACTGGCGAATGCCCTCATTCATTCCGCCGGTGTAGCCGGAGTTCTGCCGCATGGAGATGAAACGTACCTGCGGGAGGGTGGCTACCAGAGCGCGGATTTCCGGGCTCCGTGGACTCGGATTATCAACGACCAAAATCTCCAATCTCGAGTAGGTCTGTCGAAGTATGGAGGACAGCGCCTGCCCGAGATATTCCGGCCGGTTGTGGCTTAGGATGACAACGCTGACGAGCGGTTGCGAGTTGGATGGATGGTTCAACAACGTTTCCAGAAGACGGCGGAGTGGTCGATGCGAATCAGTTCCTCGGTAATGTGGTTTCTGCTGCGGAACTCGTCGACAGCCTGGCGACATCCCGTGAGCGCGTAATCATCGATGATGCAGAAACCTCCGCTCGCCAGCTTCGGATACAGGTTTTGCAAGGCATCCATGGTCGATCCGTACATGTCGCCATCCAGACGCAACAGGGCAATCCGGTCGATTGGGGCGTTGGGCAAGGTTTCGTTGAACCAGCCCTTCAGGAAATGCACTCGGTCGTGCAAAAGGCCGTATTTTTCGACATTCGCCTTCACCTCTGCCAGTGGTATTGCGAGGACGTGATTCAGCATCCAGTGAATGTCGCCGACGTCGGCGGCATTGCGGGCATCGGGTTTGGGTAGTCCCGCAAAGGAATCAGCCATCCAGACGTGGCGAGAGGCGTCACCAAGCGCGTGTAACACTGCGAGCATGTAGATAGAGGCACCACCGCGCCAGACTCCGGTTTCGATGAGATCGCCCGGAACGCCATTATCGAGGATATCGCGGATGCAGTATTCGATATTGTCGAGGCGCCGTGTGCCGACCATCGTCTCCGCTTCCGCGGGCCAGCGACCGCCTTCTTCGCAGTCGGCGTCATCAAATGCCACTCTTTCGACAATCTCAAGATTCCATCTGCGGAGCAAAGCAGCCACGAATGTATGGATCATCCAGACGGGACGCGCACGTTTGCCAACTACGACCGGCCGCCTTAGTTCGCGATAGCGTTCACCGAAGATCGAGCGCGTGAGGCATCCCTTCATTAGATCCAGGTACAGGCGCGACGCATCGTTCGACTGAGGAACCCGCAGCGAAAGGCAGGACATGGTGGAATTTTAGGGGAGATGCAGCCGAGCGATTGTTGTCGGTTCAGGTACGTTCGTTCGTTGTCGCAGCATATGAACCAAGATAAACATCGGGAGAAGGCCGGATAAGCGCTTGTCCTCTACCTCGGGTGCCCCTACCATCTTCTCCACCGGGGTCCTTCGGCACATTTTTAACGGAGATGGACAAAGATGCTGGGACGCAATTTGCAGCTTCCTTCGATTCTTCTGTTCGTGATGGCGATCATAAGCTGTGGAGGGGGAGGCGGAGGCTCGTCCAACTCTAATCCAAGCGGTTCCGGCGGTAGCAGCAGCACAAGCGTCACTTACTCTTTTAGCGGCGGGACGCCTACAGCCGCGGCCGTGCAGATCGGCACAGGGACGTTTACGTCCGCAACCCTTCAATCCGGCAAACTTGCCCTTTCCATTCCCCAGGGCACGACCACTTACGCCATTGCGTTTGTTTGCCCTCCGACAGCCGGATTTGGCAATACAGTCACGAGCGAGTACATCATCGAAGCCGCGATCCAGGATGGCACGGCTTTCAGTCTGAACTGTGGTGCAACGCTGACTACGAGTAACGTCACGGGAAGCGTGGATGCTTCGGCGGTACCTGGCGCTGCAAACGTGCTCATTCGTGGTACTGCCGGATATGGTGGCCAATTGGGCGGGACCACAGGTACCTTCAACGTGACATTGCCGAACGGAACCAACGATGTGGCGTTTGTCGCAATCGATTCGGCCGTGCAGCCAAATGTGCTCGCCGTGAAGATTCTGAGGAATCAGACTGCCCCCGGGGCTGTAAACGGCGGCAACGCAGTCGTGTTTTCTTCAGCCGACTTGACGGCGAATCAGTCATTCGCAGTGACCAACATACCAAGCGGATTTGTCACTCCGCCGGCCGCATCCGTTGAATACTACACAGCTAATGGAACATACATTCTCCTCGACAACAATTCTGCTACCCAGTACCCGGCGGTTCCAGCAGCTGCTAAACAAAGCGGGGATTTTTACTTATTCGAGGCGAATACCAGCGATACAGCCACTCACAATTCCGCGGTAGGTATTACACAGACCAACACTACGGGTGGCAGCGCAACGATCGCTCTTCCGACGCAATGGACGTACTCCGGACCTACTCCGGCCAAATTGCCGACCTTCACCTTCGCCTACTCCGGATATTCGGGACTAGCGGATGTGGCGCAGCAAGCGGAAATCGAATGGGCTCCAACGCCGACGACGCTAACGACGATCACGGTAACCGCAACCACGAATGCTCAGAACGGTGCCACAACCCTGGCTATACCGGACCTAAGTTCAATATCCGGATTTTCCGCGAGCGCTCCCTCGGGAACAAATGTCTATTGGGTGGCTGCCATTTATGGTGGGTCGGCCGAGGAATTCAGCTTTTATCCCAATCCGCCTTCCAATGGATCGCTCGCATTCGTGCAGAATCGAGGCAACTACACACAGCCCTAATCGAGCGCAAGTGGGCGACTGCGATATTGCCACAATATCAGCAGGATGGAGCCGATCAGAATCAGGCCAATACAAAGGCCGATCCACAACCCTACCGCGCCCCATCCTACATGAAAACAGAGAATGTAGCCGACTGGCAGCCCAATGATCCAGTACGAGAAGAGGCTCGTAATCGTCGGCGTGCGCGTGTCGCCCATGCCGCGCAGAGCTCCGGTCGCCACGGTCTGTAAGCCGTCGAAAAGTTCGAAAGCTGCGGCAACCAGCAGCAACTCCGCGCCGAAATGGATGACTTTGGGATCGGGTGAAAAGATGCGTGCGATCCACGCGGGAATACTAACAAAGAGAATGCCAGCCAAAGTCATGAAGGCGGCCCCAACGGCGATGGCGGTCCAGCCTGCGCGGCGTGCTCCGGCCGCATCTCCACGTCCGATGGCTTGCCCGACGCGAACGGCGGCTGCTGAACTGATTCCGAGCGGAACCATGTAGGTGAACGAGGCGGCATTCAGAGCAATCTGATGGCCCGCGAGCGGAAGCGGACCGAGCTTTCCGATCAATGCAGCGGCGACGGTGAAAACACCAATCTCGAGCAGAATCTGGCTCGCTGCCGGAAAACCGAGTCTCAACAGCTCGAACATTCTGCTGATCTCAATGCGGGCTCCACGATCCGAGAGGCCGAGCTGCTTGCGCTTGTTGAAGTAGAGGAGAGATCCGGCGAGTACCAGCGTGATGTAGATACGAGCGGCACAGGTAGACCATCCCGAGCCGGGCAATCCGTACGCGCGTGATCCCATGCGGCCATAGATAAAGATCCAGTTGCCCACCAGGTTGACGACGTTGGCGGAGATCAGCGCGAAGGTGATTGGCTTTACGACGCCGACCGCCTGCATGTAGCGGCGCAGCGCAAAATAGAGCACCAGGGGCAGCGTGCTCCAATTCAACGCCCTCAAGAACGGGCCCATTTCATTTACAACCTCGTGATCGATGTGCATGCGCTGCATCAACGGCGGCCAGAGGGAGACCACGCCCATCATCAGGGGTGCGAGAATCAGGGCCACTACCAGGCTGTTGAGGAGAGAGGCGCGAGCATCGGCGAGGTCCTTCCGCCCGAAGGCCTGGGAGACCAGCGTATCCAGCCCGAGAAGCAGGCCGCTGCCAAAGATTGCAACAGTGTAGTAAAGCCCTCCACCGAGGCTGACAGCGCCGATGGCGACCGCGCTGTTCGGGAGCCGGCCAACCATGATCGTATCCACGATGC
Source organism: Terriglobia bacterium (assembly GCA_021324365.1). Classification (GTDB taxonomy): domain Bacteria; phylum Acidobacteriota; class Terriglobia; order Terriglobales; family Acidobacteriaceae; genus JAJPJE01. The sequence goes on from JAJPJE010000042.1 coordinate 56,856, forward strand.
CCATGCTCATCCAGCCGAGTTCCGCGACGATCAGGGGTAAGGCCAGACTCAGCGTCGGGCGAAGTTCCGAGAAAAAGAGATCCCTCGTCGAACGTGGAGTCAAGCCACCCGTTTTGCGCGAAAGGTTGGTTTCGGGCTGGGTCATCAGGGTTATGGCTTAAGTGCTGAAGTTTTGATGATAGTGAGCCTATTCTGGAACAACTACATTCCCACATTGATCATTGACGGAAATGCGCTGGGGATGGAAACTTCCAGTAGCCCACCTGAAAGCTTGTGGCGGTTACCTCTTCCCGCCAAAGATTGACGGCGTGAGGGTATTTGTGTCGCATCATCCTTTGCCAAGGACCGGGACAACCTAATCATGCCCAGTACAAACGTCTCCACTGCCGCGCCTGCTACCAGCGGCACGCAGCAACAAACTGATTATCGCGCGATGGCACTGGTCACCACACTGTTCTTCGCGTGGGGCTTCCTGACCTGCCTCAACGACATTTTAATTCCACACTTGAAGGGCCTCTTCGACCTGAACTACAGACAGGCGATGATGGTTCAACTTGCATTCTTCTCCTCTTATTGTGCGTTCTCATATCCTTCTGCCAAGATCATCGACTTCCTGGGTTATCAGCGAGCCATGGTTATTGGCCTGCTCACGATGGGAGTTGGAGCGTTCCTGTTTATCCCAGCTGCGAGCGCGCCTTCATATCCGCTCTTCCTCACAGCACTCATCATTCTGGCCGCTGGCATGACGGTGCTCCAGACTTCGGCGAATCCGTATGTAGCGGTGTTAGGACCGCCGCGAACGGCCTCGAGCCGGCTCAACCTCACGCAGGCGTTTAATTCTTTGGGAACGACGGTTGCTCCATCGTTCGGCAGCAAGCTGATCCTGGGAGCGGTAGCAGCTCCAGTTGCGATCGAAGTTTTTCGTGCTTTCACACCTGCCCAGCGGCATGCGTACCAGATAGAGCAGGCGAGCGCCGTGAAGGTGCCCTATATCGGACTGGCAATTGCGCTCTGTGTACTGGCAATAATCATGGGGTTGTACAAGCTGCCCAAAATTGCGTCGGCGGAAGCGCATGGCGAGACGCACGGTTCCATCTGGAAGTATCGTCACCTGCTACTCGGAGCGCTCGCAATCTTCCTGTACGTTGGTGCTGAAGTTTCAATCGGCAGCTTCCTGACGAACTACCTGAACCGGCCGGAGATCGGGAACCTGACACTGAAAGATGCAGCTGATATGTTGAAGTATTACTGGGGCGGGGCGATGGTAGGGCGCTTTATTGGATCCGCAGTTCTCCAGAGGCTCAAGCCGGGAGCGGTTCTCGGTGTTAACGCGCTGGTTGCGGCATTGCTGGTTGTCGTTTCGATGCTGACGCTTGGTCACACCGCGATGTGGTCCATTCTGCTGGTCGGATTGTTCAATTCAATCATGTTTCCTACAATCTTCACGCTTGGCATCGCAGGGCTGGGGCCGTTGACCGGTGACGGTTCGGGCCTGCTGATTGCCGCGATTATTGGCGGTGCCATCGTTCCTTATGTGCAGGGAGCCTTTGCGGATATGCCAAGCATTGGCATTCATCATGCATTCTTTCTTCCTGTGCTCTGCTATCTGTATATCGCGTTTTACGGCTTTATCGGATCGAAACCGAAAGCTGCGGTAGCAGCGAGCTAAAGATCTGAGAATGGAAAATCTCCGCGGTGATACCAATCGGCTCTGTAGCTCGTCGAAACGTAGTAAAGCACTCTAGAAACTCGGCGTGTCGGGAAATCTGGATATCGCGAACAGCTTGTCTAGACTGGTGAGATGCAGCAACTCCTTAACCCGCTCGCTCAGGCTGGCGAGTTTCAGTTCGACGCCGTTGCGTCTTGCAGACGCCCATACGCTAACCAGAGCGCCCAGGCCCGAGCTGTCCATGTAACTGACTTGGGAAAGATCCAGCACAATCGGACGCTTCTGCGGTATTACATCCCTCACCATCGTCTGCAGCAGTGCCGAGGTGGAAGCGTTCACCTTTCCAATGCAATGAAATATCGTCTGTTGGGGCGTGGATTCCTTTTCGATATGCAATTCTGAACTGGGAGTAGCGGGATTGGCGGCCATGACGGATTACCTCCGTGAATCGAGATGTCAAGAAATCCGGTGATGAGCCGGAGCCAGGCGGGTCCCAATACGTTGCGGCGTATTGTTATCGGCTTGCCTCGTACTGTCAAGGAGGTAAGCGTGGAAGTCCCGATTTTCTGACCTGTAACAGCCCTGCAGTGCTCGATGCCAAGGCGATCGCCATTGCTCACAACGGCCGTTCCGTCCCGCCATTTGCTAGGGCCAGCCCCGCTTTTTCTTACGAAGGTATGAAGCTGCACCTAAGGGGAGGGGAAGGCGTCCAGCAAGCCCTAATCTGACTCCGTTCTTTCCAGTTTGCGTGATTCGCGCACGGCCATGATCACAAACCATGCTGAAAAGACGTCTATGCCGGCAAGGACGAATCCCACGGTACGCCAGGTTCCTCCTGCTGTGAATAGTGCGGCATGAGCTGCCGCAATCAGCAGGAGGGCAAAAAGCAAAAGCTTCCGGCGCTTTCGCATACGGTTTAAGAACCCGACTGGCTACGAGGTCAAGTGGAGCTACTTGATCTCCACCAGCTTGTTCACCAGGTCGGTGTAGTCTTTCTTTTCGATCCCGTGCACCGACTTGTTGTACTCGTCAATTTTTGACGAATAGTTCATCGAACAGAATTTCGGACCACACATGGAGCAGAACGCCGCTTTGTAGTAATCCCCGCCGGGAAGCGTTTCATCGTGCATGGATCGCGCGGTCTCCGGATCCAGCGACAGTTCGAACTGCTTCTCCCAGTCGAACTTGTAGCGGGCGTAACTGAGGGCGTCATCGCGATCGCGCGCTCCCGGACGATGGCGCGCCACGTCGGCTGCGTGGGCTGCGATCTTGTAGGCAATGATGCCGTCTTTTACATCTTTCTCATTTGGGAGCCCGAGATGCTCTTTCGGGGTGACGTAGCAGAGCATAGAGGCGCCGTACCAGCCGATCATGGCAGCGCCAATGGCCGAAGTGATGTGATCGTACCCCGGCGCAATATCGGTCACCAGTGGGCCGAGGGTGTAGAACGGCGCACCGAAGCAATACTCGACTTCCTTGTCGACCTGTTCCCGGATCTTATCCATGGGCACGTGGCCGGGACCTTCGATCATCACCTGAACGTCCTGCTTCCAGGCGATCTCGGTTAGATCCCCAAGAGTTTTCAATTCAGCAAACTGTGCTTCATCGCTTGCATCAGCGAGGCAGCCCGGGCGGAGGCCATCACCCAGAGAGAACGAAACATCGTGCTTCTTGAAGATTTTGACGATGTCTTCGAAGCGCTCATATAAGAAGTTCTGCTTGTGGTGATAAGCCATCCATTGCGCCAGAATCGCTCCACCGCGACTGACAATTCCGGTAATGCGCTTGGAAATCATGGGCAGGTATTGAATCAGCACGCCTGCGTGGATAGTCATGTAATCCACACCCTGCTCGGCCTGCTCTTCGATTACTTCGAGCATGATGTCTGCGGTCAGATCCTCGACGCGTTTCACGCGCGCGATCGCCTCATAGATGGGAACCGTGCCAATCGGTACGGGGGAATGGCGGATGATGGCTTCTCGAATGTCGTGAATACCGCCACCAGTAGAGAGATCCATTACCGTATCGGCACCGTAGTGGACGGAGGTGTGCAGCTTCTTCAACTCTTCGTCGACATTCGAAGTCACCGCCGAATTGCCGATGTTCGCGTTGATCTTGCACTTTGACGCGACACCAATCGCCATGGGCTCGAGTTCAGGATGGTTGATGTTGGCAGGAATGATCATGCGACCGGCAGCAACTTCGTCGCGCACCAATTCTGCCGTGATGTGTTCACGCTCGGCGACATACACCATTTCCTCGGTGGTCAAACCCCGGCGCGCGAAGTGCATCTGCGAGACGTTGTCGTCGCCTGTCCGTGCCGCTTCGTCACGCCGTTTGCGAATCCATTCCGCCCGAGGTTTCTGGATCCAACCATTGCTGTTATGACCGTTACCATTGCCGTTTGCGTTGGGAGGCGTCATTGCAGAGTTCCTTCCTGTAGCTCGAAACCCACATTATACCCTCCGGATTTGGAACAAACGGCCAAGTACAGGGCATCACAGGACCTAGTGATCCTTGACCCGGCTTGCTGGTCGAGTACAATTTCAACCAGCGGGTCTTCTCATGTCGAACAAGTACGTAAAATTCGGATTGGCGATTGCCATTATCGTCATCTCGCTCGGCTATCTCGCCTACACCGGCGTCCGCGATACTAAGAGTTACTACGTGACGATCAAAGAACTGAAGGCGATGGACGACACGGTTTACAGCAAGCGCCTGCGCGTCGCCGGTAATGTCGTGCCCGGATCGATTAAGCGGCAGGGAAGCCATCTCGAATTCCAGCTTGCTGAGGAAGGCCGCACGCTGCCTGTGGCTTACACCGGAACTGAAGCGCCCCCCGACACCTTCAAAGACGACTCGCAGGCTTTGGCAGAAGGAACATTCGGACGGGACGGCGTATTCCACGCGAAAGGTTTGCAGGCAAAATGCGCTTCGAAGTATGCCCCGCAGCAACCGGGGACGGCACCGGCGACGCCTGCTCCTGCAATGCAACAGTCGAGCCTGACTACCTCAACCACAGCTCGGTAGGCTAAAGCAGCCACCGGTCGTGGCCGCACATTTATCATATCTGCGGATGAGCAGCAGGGAAGTCATCACTCACTCACCTGAGGAAACAATTGAGCTTGGGCGCAAGCTGGCGGCGGAATTGCGCCCGCCAAAGTTGGTGTTGTTGCGCGGCGACCTGGGTGCGGGAAAAACCACTATCAGCAAGGGCATTGCTGAGGCTTTTGAAGCTGCCGAGCAGGATGACGTCACCAGCCCGACCTTCACCCTAATCCATGAATATCGCGGGCCGGAACATTCCGTCTATCACATCGATCTGTATCGACTCGATACGCAACGCGAGTTGGAGACGCTTGGACTGGAAGATATTATCGCCGACGAACGGAATCTGGTGCTGATCGAATGGGGAGAGAAATTTCCCAGCCTGATGCAGCAGTTTCAAGCAGAGATCGCGATTGAACGCCTGGGGCCGGAAGAACGAAAGATCAGATTCGCCACGGATCTCAGGGAGTGATAAGACAGTGGCTATGAAGCGTGCAGTCACATAGCTCTGGCAACTTGTACCCTCAGAAGCTAAAGCCATTTGAACTGGTGTTAGCGGTGCGCCTGAAGGCGCGCCCCTTCAAAACGTAAGGACCTCCACGACGGTGTCGGCTTAGAAACCCATGATGTTGTAGCCGCAGTCGACATAAATCGTGTCGCCGGTGATGCCGCGGCTCATGTCCGAAGCCAGGAAGAGCCCAGTCGAACCGACCTCATCCTGCTCGACGTTGCGACGCAATGGTGCACGATCGGCGTGCGCTTTCAGCATGTCTCCAAGGTTTCCGATGCCGCGCGCAGCCAGAGTTTTAATGGGACCGGCGGAGATGGCATTCACGCGAATGTTCTGCTTGCCGAGATCCGCGGCAAGGTAACGCACCGCAGCTTCCAGAGCAGCCTTCGCCACGCCCATTACATTGTAGTTCGGCACAACCTTTTCCGCGCCGTAATACGTCAGGGTCATGATGCTGCCACCTAAGCTCATGAGCGGAGCAGCCGCGCGTGATACTGCCACCAGCGAATAGCAGCTGACGTCAAGAGCAATGCGGAATCCCTCACGCGTGGTCTGGACGAACTCGCCGCGCAATTCGTTGGCCGGAGCAAAAGCAACGCTATGCACAACGGTATGCAGGGTTCCGTATTTTTCTCTAAGTTGCGTAAAGAGATGGTCGATCTCTTCGTCACGCGAGACGTCGCACTGGAAACTCTCAGCGCCCGGCAACTCGGCGATCAGGTCAGCAGCTTCCTGAGCCAGCCGCTCGTTCTGGTAGGTGATCGCCATGCGCATGCCCGCGCCGTGCAACTGTTTGGCAATAGCCCAGGCAATACTGCGCTTGTTGGCAACGCCGAAAACGACGGCGGCTTTTCCATCGAGACCTAATACCATCTGAATGCTTCGCCTCCTCACAGGGAAACAAACAGAATACGGTTAGAAGTTAGAACTTGGAAGCAAGAAGTGAGTCTTTGCGCGTTGTTCAGTTGTCACTCCCCAACTCGGAGGAGCCGAGCAACTGATTACTATGCGATGCGCCTCGCGCTATTCGGAAGAATCAATCTCCAGCCGCTTCATTAAGCGCGAGTTCGTCCGCGTTTATTTTTCTGGTCTCGCCCGATGCAAACGAACTCAAGCATGCCAGCAAATACATTCCAGCAATAATCGCAAACGCGTACGTCAAACCGATCCGATGAGCAATCAGTCCGACGAGCAGTCCGAAGACAAGCTGCAGTCCGGTGCCAGCGAAGTAGATGCAGTTCTGCACTCGTCCCATGAAATGCTTTGGAACCGCTCGCATCAGGTTTGTCGAGAGCGCGATGCCGCTCACGCCGCGTGCGGAACCGCCTGCAGCATACAACGAGACTGCCAGAACCAACAGCGGTGAGAACGGCGACAGGAAGAACGCAGCCGTCAGAACCGCGAACGAAATCACGAGCGCGCGGCGGGCACTCAATCGACCAATCAGGCGCGGTGCGTAGAACGCGCTCAGCGAGGCGCCAACTGCCCATCCGGCGTTCAGCCAGCCGTAGCCAACCGCTCCCGCATGGAGAATGCGATCGCTCAGGGGAGCAGTTACAACACCCCCGATCAGCATGGCGCCGATAAAAAAGGCCCACGCGACCCCAAGTAAGGTCAGCGAGCGGTCACAACGCAGAAAATCGAATCCTTCGCGCATTTCGCGGATGTACCGGGTAACGCCCGAAGCCGCACTGGGCTCCGACTGCTCCTGAGCAGCGGGCATTACGATGTGGCGTCCCTTGCGCACGAAGAGATAGCAACTTAATGACACCAGATAGGTGCTGAAATCGATCAGGAGCACGCCGCCTAGTCCAATGTGGTTATAGACGAATCCAACCAGCGCGCCCGCCATAAGCCACCCGCCCTGAATTCCTGCCATCAGAAAGCTGTTGGAGTGCACGAACTCTGACTCCGGTGTCAGCTCCTGGATCAGCGCTGTGATGGTGGGCCAGAAGACCCAGAATCCGAGCGCGACCAGGACGTTCATCAGGTAGAGCTGCCATATGTGAACGCGATGCACGAAGGCCAGGATCGCGACCGTCAGGATGATGATCCCGCGCAATGCATCGAGCACCATCACGAGGCGGCGACGATCACCTCGGTCGATGAGCACCCCGGTGAAGGGCAACAGCAGCATCGCTGGCAAGGTTTGCAGGACCATCAGCCAGCCGAGCGACAGTTCGCTGTGCGTCGCCTGCAGGATGTACCAGGTCACCGCAGCACTGTTCATCCCGCTGCCGAGCATGGAGATGACATTGGCAGTGAAGACGAAACGCAGTCCGCGATGGCGAAGAATGTCCCGCATGAAAGTTAGATCCCAGAGTATCGGCTGCGGCTGCGGTTTTCCAATGACATAGCAGTTGCTGCGTAAGTTGCACCAGTACCAGTACTTCGGTCATTAGGACTGGGGATGGTGGTTGCGCATATAATCTGCCGATCTTGTTTTGGGGAAGAGGGAGACCTCTGCGCATTTTGACTCACAATTCGGGCAAGATCGTTTGCGCGCTTTTATTTGCGGGAGCGGCAATTGCTGGCGATAAAGCGGTGGTGCAGCCCGCTGTGGGACACATCACCCATAAACCCGCCGGGGAAGTGTTTTATAACGGCAAGCGCATACGATTTGAAATCCAGGCGCCGGGAGCAACCCAGCGCAAATTGGTCGTTGGTCCCTGGCAGATGGGCCCCAAAATCGCAGCAGGAAAGCCTTCCGACCATCGCCCCAACCTTTATTTCGTTTCACCCGGGAAGCAGGAGCATGTTGAAGGCTGGGAAGCATACGATCACAACGAGATCATCAGCGGCATTCCGAAAGATCAGCCCACGAACTGGGACGTCTATCTCGCCATTGTCATTGATCCGGCGGTGCATAAGGACTTCCAGAACGAGAGCGAACTGCTGATGGAAGCGCAACAGTCGTTTCGTCCCAATGATCTGTTCGAATTCGAAGATATTCCGGGCAGAGGTTTCTTGAAAAACTTCCTCCGTATTGATTCTGTACGACAACTCAACCGGTTCAAACATAAAAACGGCCAACTGCCCCGGTTGATTATCGTGCCTTCCGGCTTTGTCGTGCGCGCAACTGCCATCGATCCGAATCCTGCCGGAAATCCCTAACTCACAGCCGAAATCCACGCTGAAATGTGATCGTGCTCCTTGCAGGTGCGCGTCTCTTCGCTCTAACATGCCGCCGTACTAATGGAGGCGTTGCCATGCAATCCTGGCGAGACGTGCTTTTCTTGCTTGTTTTGGCGCTGGCGAGCAGCGTTGTATTCGGACAAACCAAGATCTCCATTCCGGCCGGAACCCCGGAGGACAAATCGCTCAACGACATTGGAAACGAAAGCGACCCGCAGAAGAAGATTTCGATGCTGGAAGAGTTTGTAAAAACGTACAGCGGTAACCCCGCCGCGGTGGCATATGGAAACTGGCAATTGGCGCAGCAGTACGCAGCAACAGACCCCGCAAAAGCTATGTCGTATAACGATCAAGCTCTCGCGGCGATGCCCGACGTCATCGACATCATTCAGTCGCAGGTGGATCTTGCTCAAAAGACAAAAGACTCGGGAAAAGTGCTCGATTATGCCGTTCGCGGGGCGAAGGTCATCAACGGCTTGCCGGCGAATGAGAAGGAAAGCGCGCAACCCGTTTACCAGTTTCTCGATGCCTCGGCGTACAACGCAGTAGTTAGCGAGCCGGACGCGAAGAAGCGGTTCGCCGGGATTGAGACCTATTCTGCTGCATTCGCTGGAAGCCCGAACGCCAAGCAAGCCAACGTCGTTGCCGTCGCCTCGCTCAGCGAGATGAACGATATTACGAAACTCGCCGACTTTGGGGAGAAGGCGCTGAGTGCAGATCCGGACAACGTGTCGTTGCTGACAGTGATGGCGAATGCTTACGTCGAGGATGCGAAGCCCACTTATCTTTCCAAAGCCAGCAGCTACGCCCGAAAGGCGATCGATCTTTCAAAGAGTGACACCAGTCCAAATGGCAGGATCACAGAAGGTTTCGCACATGAGATCGTTGGCTACTCGCTGCTAAGGGAAGAAAAGACCGCGCAGGCCATTCCCGAACTGAAGACAGCAGCAACGATGCTCAAATCCGATCCGGCCAAGTATTCGCTCACTCTATACAGGCTTGGTTATGCCTATGCAAAGGGCAATCAGATGGCCCAGGCAAGGGAGATTTTGACTGAAGCGTCGGGCATCGAAGGGCCATTCCAGCAAGCGTCGAAAGAGTTGCTGAACAAAGTCAGCAAATCGAGAGCGGCGAAATAACGGGCGAAGGCAATCGGTCTGCAACTCTACCAGTTGTCGCACTAGTTATTTATAGGATTGGTTGATGCGAGGCTTCTATGGCAAAAGGTTATTGGGTTAGCTTGTATCGTTCCGTGTCCAACCCCGCTGCTCTTGCCGAGTACGCCAAAGAGGCTGGGCCGGTTATTGAAGCCGGAGGCGGCCGTTTCCTGGCGCGTGGTGCAGCCGTGAAAGCATACGAAGCAGGCGTAATTGAACGGTCGGTACTCATTGAGTTCGACTCAGTGGAGAAGGCTATTGCTACGTACGAGAGCGCTCCCTACCAGTCTGCGATGAAACACCTGAAAGGCGCATGCGTTCGGGATGTCCGGTTTCTCGAAGGCGCACAATGATGGCGAGGCTGCGATTCAAAACGAAGGGTACCTGAGTTTGCGTCAGACCTCAGTACTCACATGCCATTTGACGTATTGGTGTTCAAAAGCAGTTGCTTCGTCCTGCTCGGGCCCAAGCACAACTGATGCCAGCAGCCCTCGTACAAGTGCAACCCGCCCTTCTACAAACGCAACACAACATTTATTGAGAATCCTTTTATGCTGATGCGTTTCCTGCAGGCTCTATCTTTGTCTGCGCTCACGCTGCTGCTATACGCCTGCGGTGGGGTGACAGGCGTTATGGGGAATAGTTCCGCGAACAGCAGTAGCAACAACTCCAATGTTCCGCAGGTGCAGCACGTAGTGGTGGTAGTGCTAGAAAATACGAATTATTCGGACGTAGTTGGTAGCGCTGTCATGCCTTACTTCAACACCCTGGTGAGCAAGGGAGCCTTGGCGGAACAGTACTATGCGAATGCGCATCCTTCGATACCGAATTACTTCATTATGACAACGGGGCAACCAGTAACGAGTGATGACAGCTACAACCAGACAGTGAGCACGGACAACGCTGTTCGAGAACTTATAGCGGCGGGAAAGAGCTGGAAGGCTTACGTGGAATCGATCCCTTCACAGGGCTTTCTCGGGGGCGATCAGTTTCCGTACATGCGGAATCACGATCCTTTTTCGTTCTTCAGCGACGTGCAGCAATCGGCGGGACAGACCGCAAACCTGGTCCCATCCACGCAGCTCGCTGCAGATGTTTCCGCTGGTACGCTGCCAAACTACTCGTTTATTGTTCCAAACGCCCTGGACGACGCGCACAGCTGTTCCGACGGTACACAGAATTGTCCGCAATCTCAACGGTTGCAAAAAGCCGACCAGTGGCTACAAGCCAATATTGGGCCTTTGCTGGCGAATTCGGCGTTTCAACAGAGCGGATTACTCATCATCACCTTCGACGAATCGGCAGATGACATGACGAATGGCGGCGGAAGAGTCGCTACTGTTCTACTGGGCACCCACGTGCGCCCCGGCTATGTCGGCAACACCACGCAATACGATCATCGCAGTCTGCTCTCGCTCACCATGAGAGCGTTGGGTGTGCCTACGATTCCGAACGGCGCCAGTTCGGCTCCGCAGATGACCGAGTTCTTTCAGTAGGCTGATAGCCAGAAGAAACGTTAGTGGCTTACGCGCTGTTACCGCTTGACCAGTTCATCGGACAGCAGGCGTGCTTTGTAGGCGAGATTATAGGCACGCTCGAAATCTTTTTCGTCGAGCGCCATGCGCGATTGCTGCACATAACTCTTGATGTGCTGCACCGTAGCCTGTTCATCACTGCTCAGCGATCGGTTCAAGCTTTTCAGATTGTTCTCGGTAGCATCAAGCAATTGGGTGGTGTTGATCTGCTGGTGCAGCGCTTCCTGCGGCGAATTGGTCGCGGTGAGTTGTGTTTCTTCCGCCGGACGTTGCGGCTGAGCAGCCGGTGCGGCGACCGGCGGTGGAGTAGGTTTTCGGGCGACGTGACGACGTTTCTTCGGCGGAGTGGTCTCGACGGGTATGGTCTCCGGCGCCGGACGGCCTGGTTCGGGAGTCGCGGTTGGAGGTGGGAGCGGTTCGGGAAGGGGCAAAATGATTGTCGGAACCTGGGCCTGCGGCGGCGGCAAGACGGGTTTCTTCTTCTTGCAGGCAGAAAGCCCGCCCAGCGCAAGAAGGAGAAGAAGTGACGCGATGGCACGCCGCGAGACCACGCTCAATTAGTAGTCCTTTGCAGGAGTAAGTTCAACTTTCTAACCCTGTCCCTCGGCAGATCTGGCGCTGGTTGCAAGATTCGGCGGGACGATCTCGGCCATCCCCGACACCGGGAGGCGAAGGAAGAACGTGGTACCGTTTCCGTTACGCGATTCGAAATCGATGGATCCGTTATGTAATTGCATTACGCGATACGTCATAGCGAGGCCAATACCACTACCACCCTTCTTGGTGGTGAAATACAAGTTGAATATTTTATCTCGAACCTCGGTCGGCACGCCTTGTCCCTGGTCCTGAATTCGAATTTCAACCTCGTCCGCGTTGCGGGACGCAACGATCTTTAACTCGCCTCCCTCGGGCATCGCTTGAACTCCGTTAATGACTACGTTCAACAGAGCCTGCTTGATGAGATCGGAATCGACGCGCACCGGCAATTGCTCGGAGGCGATTTGGCGTACGATGCGCACCCCATGCTGCGACGCATCCGGAATAGCCAGCAAAACAACATCCTCAAGTGTACGCCGTAGGTCGGTTTCCATCAGGCGCAGTTCAACAGGGCGAGTGAAGTCAACGAGCGTCTGGACGACGCGATCAAGACGCTTGATCTCGCTACTGATGACATCGAGATGGCGGCTGGAATCCGGTTCAAGCGTTGGCAGCTTCTCGCGCAGCACTTCCAGGTGCAGCACGATGGCATTAATCGGATTCTTGACTTCATGGGCGACACCGGATGTCAGGCGTCCGATGGCAGCCAGGCGCCTCGAAAGTTCGATCTCGTCTTCGATGCGGCGTACGGACTCCGTGTCGCGCATCGTCAGCAGTGCCCCGATACGTTCACCGCGCTCTTCAATGAAATCGAGGGAAACCTGGATACGGCGGCCGCTGTCAGTTTCCACCTCGAACTGGTCCATGGGCTCGTGGTACTCAATGCAGTGCAGGACGAGTTGTCCGAGGCGCGACGATTTCGAGAAGATCTCGTCGATACGATGGCCGAGAATATCGCCGCGGGGCTGTCCCACAAAACGCTCTGCCGAAGCGCTGACCAGCACGACCCGCATGTCGCGCGTGAAAAGCATCAGGCCGTCTTCCAGGTTGGCCATGATCTGGTCCAGATTCTCCTTCAGTGCGGAGAAGACCTCCTTCACATCACGCATCTGTCGACCGAGGCGGTCAATTTTCGTGGTGACAACTCCGTACTCATCGGTACGTTGCTGCTCCGGTGTGGCTTCGGCGGGTTCGTCCATTTCTCCGGCAGTCATGCGGTCGAGCCGCGCTCCGATGGCTTGCAAGGGGCGAAGTGCCAGGTTGGATAGTGAAGCAGCCAGCAAAAACGAAATCGGAATCGCGATAGCCGCCAGCGTGAAGGCGCGGTTCAGCAACGTCTGGAGTTCGCTCTTCAGGAAAACCGTGGAGACGCCGACACGAATTTGTCCGAAGGGCTGGCCCCCACGTTCGAGTGGAAGGTGCACATCGTAAACGCGCGGGCGTCCGTATACGACGCCGAGCTGTCGCCAGAATCCGCCATAGCGCACCGTGAGGAAATCAACTCGGCCCTTGGAGATTTTGCCCTGGAAGTCGGGGTCGGAATGTACGACGGCAACGCCGTGGAGATCAACAATCGAAACATCATAAATGGTCGGCGAATAGCCGACAACGGATTGCAGCAGTGATTTGAGGCCAGGGTCGGACTGAAGGCTTTCAACGATCAGCCTGTCGGGATCATCAATAACAGGAGGCAATAACTGCGCAGCCTGGCTCGGCTCTCGTAATGCACTGCTCGCGAAAAGATAAACCTGGTGGGCGATGAAATCACCGTCCTGGTACGCCTCCGTCATCCCTTGTCTTAGGACCTGCGCGACGTAGACGTAGGAGAGCACTGACACAAGGGCCAGCACCATGCCGCTGATGGCAAGAACGAGCTTGGTTTTCAGCTGAAACTTTGGCTGCATGAACCGCTTCGGAAGGACGCGGTACCATCATACGCGAGTTCCATGTTGACGACTGCGAATGTAGTCAGCCGTGCCCTTCGCCCCTGAAACTAGGTAGCCTCACCACCGAATCCCGACTGTGGACCGTACTCTTTCAGCTTGTTGTGTAGCGTTTTCAAGCTGATCCCCAAAATCTCCGCGGCGCGAGTCTTGTTGTTATTGGTTGACTCCAAGGTTTTTAGGATCAACAGTTTTTCCGCTTCGCCAACCGTAGTCCCCACCCCCAAACGAACCGCATTTGCCTCCACTACCGGTGGACGCGGCATTACTTGCCCAAAACCCGGAGGCAGATGTTTTGTTTCGATCATCGAGCCTTCGCAGACAATAATCGCACGCTCCAGCACATTACGCAGTTCGCGCACATTTCCCGGCCAGGAATAATTGCTGAAAATGTTCATGACAGCTTCGCTGATCATGGAAACATTACGGCCGTGCCGCGCATTGATGTCCGCCATCAGCGATTTGACGAGATCACCGAGATCCTCCTTGTGGTCGCGGAGCGGAGGAATCTGAATGTTGAAAACGTTCAGGCGATAGTAAAGATCGCCGCGGAGTTCCCCCCTCGCAACCGCTTCCTCCGGCACCTTATTGGTAGCGGCGACGACGCGGACATCGACGGACGTCTCCACCTTGCTACCGAGCCTGCGCAGTTTGCGATCTTCGAGAACGCGCAGCAACTTTGCCTGCGTGGCGACCGGCATTTCACCGATTTCATCAAGCAGCAGAGTGCCACCCTCGGCAAGTTCGAAGCAGCCGACGCGACGTTCCAGCGCTCCGGTAAAAGCGCCCTTCTCGTGGCCGAAAATCTCACTCTCGATCAATGTCTCGGGGATGGCGGCACAATTAATCGCTACGAAAGGGCGTCCCTTACGCGTGCTGAACTCGTGGATCGTGCGCGCGACCAGTTCCTTGCCGGTACCGCTCTCACCGGTGATAAGGACCGAGGCGGTGCTGGGCGATACCATTTCGATGAGCCGGAAGATTTCCTGCATTTTCTTCGAAGAGCCCACCATCGGCCCGAGATATCCGCTATCGCGAAGCTTGCGACGGGTGATCTCGAGTTCCATTTCGGTGCCGCGCTGCCGCGTGGCGTTCTGAAGAATGGTGCGAAGACGGGTGGTGTTGACGGGTTTCTCGACGAAGTCATACGCTCCGATCTTCATCGCCTGCACTGCGGAGTCGATGCTTCCCTGTGCCGTCATGACTACAACGGCAATCGACTGAGGCTGTTCGGCCACCTGTTGCAACAGTTCCATGCCGTCCATGCGCGGCATTTTCAGATCGGTCACAATCACGGCCGGCGAGAATGAGGTGATCTTCTCGAGAGCTTCGACGCCATCGCAGGCAGTGTCAGTACGGTAGCCCCAAGCGGAAACGAGCTCGGCCATGCCGGAGCGCTCATTTTCTTCGTCTTCAACAATCAGGATCTTCTCTTGCGCCATTGAGTTCTATTGTCATTGTTCTCCGGGTGTATCGCAACCAGGAAGGAAGCGGCATCCGCCGTAACGAGCAGACTGGTTGCCCAAGTTGCATCAATCATTTTGGAGACGGAGAAAATCCCTTGATTGGGCGCGGGCTGTCAGCGCCTCACGATAATATCGGACTGGAGCAGCACAAGATTTTTTCGAGTATCCAAGTGGGAATTTTTCAGGTTGAAAAGGGAGAATTCGCGCGTAGAATGCGAAACGCCTTGCCGACAATCCAATTTGGGACCGGTAAACGCTGAAAAATCATTCACTTGGCGGTCATCTTTGCGTTACAATCGCGACGGTATTTTACGGAACCAATCCCAGGTTTCGTCATTTTCAAAAAGCTAAGCAGTAGTGAATGCAGTTTGTCCTATTGGTTTTGAATTTCCGGAGGATTTACATGTCACTACGAAAGAAAACTTTCGGCTTGTTACTGCCGGCGCTGGCCATGGTCTTGGTTTTATTTGCGTCCTCCGCTGCGATCGGACAAGAAAACACGCCCAAAGTCGATGTCTTTACTGGGTATTCGTGGTATTCGCCTGGTGGCTCAGTAGCCGGGCTAAAGCTGAACGACAACACTAAGGGCGGAATCGGCAGCTTCGCCTACAATTTTTCCAAGTACTTCGCTGGGGAAGTTTCGGGGTCCGGACACTCCGATAACAACAATAGCTCCTATTTTGTTGGAGCAGGACCGCGAATCACCCTGCGCAATCCGCAGTTCCAGCCGTTCCTGCACGCCCTGGTTGGAATGCAGCATCTCAAGTTCGATCCATTGAACGACAGTAACATCGGTGCCGCGATCAAGGCTGGCGGTGGATTTGACATGCCACTCTGGAAGCACGTCGGCATTCGCTTAATAGAGGCCGATTACGTTTACGCGCACCAAAACTTCTATCCAGTGTCGAGAACAAATCTGTCAGGCGCTGAACTGTCGAGCGGTTTGATGTGGTACTTCGGCGGAGCACCGCCGCTTCCACCCATGGCAGCTTCGTGCAGCATTCAGCCGACCTCGGTCTTAGCGGGTGAGCCGGTTACTGCGAATGCGAATGTCACGAATATTCCTCCGAAGCACACGGTCACCTATGACTGGAAGACAACGGGTGGCAAGCTGACTCCGAAGGATGCGGCGGCCACGATTGACACCACGGGTCTTGCACCCGGCCAGTACACCGTAACGGCGACTGCTACGGACAATAAGGCGAAGAAAGGCTCGACCCCCGCGACTTGCAACGCGCAGTTCACGATCAATGAGCCTCCGAAGCATCCGCCGACGATTAGCTGCTCAGCCAATCCGGCGACAGTGAAATCGGGTGAGCCTGCGACCATTACCTCCACCAGCGAGAATCCGGACAATCGTCCTCTGACTTACAGCTATACCGCGAGCGCGGGTACGATCTCCGGCACCGGCACAACCGCCACCCTCGATACGGCGGGTGCACCGGCGGGACCGATTACCGTCAATTGCAATGTCAGCGACGATCGCGGGCTGACGGCGAACTCCTCCACCAGCGTTAACGTGGAAGTACCGCCGCCACCGCCGCAGGCGTCTAAGATCGGCGAGTGCGACTTCCCGAATAAGGCGAAGCCGTGGCGCGTCGACAACACCTGCAAGGCCGTACTGGATGATGTTGCTCTGCAACTGCAGCGCGATCCGAACTCCACGCTGGCCATCGTCGGACAACAAGCGCCTGACGAGAAGGGCAAGACTCTGGCAGCCGAACGCGCTGTCAACGCCAAAGACTATCTGACCAGTGGCGAGGCCAAGCAGTCGATTGATGCGTCGCGCATCAAGGCTTACCAGGGCACAGCGGGTACTCAGAAAGCCGAGTACTATCTGGTTCCGCAGGGGGCGACCTTCAATGTGGAAGGTGCAACGCCGGTTGACGAGTCACAGGTTAAGGCTCGCGGCCGTGCGCCAGCACCCAAGAAGAGAGCTGCCCCGAAGAAGAAAGCCGCTCCGGCGCAGTAACGTTATCAACCAGTTAGCCTTAGGCCGATCGGCCATGACCGATCGGCCTTTGTTTTTTTGGTTCCGTCCGGGCAGAATCTCTGGCCGTGGGTTTAAAGTGCATCTGAAGGGATATACCCGGACCGCTGCTTTCCCCGGCAGCTGCTTGAGGGAACCCTGGGAGGATTGATACACGTGTTAAGGGGCAAACTGGAACGTTGGCTACGGATCTTCGTAGTGATTCTGGGAGTAGCGGCGCTGGCACAGGCGGCTACCGCTCAACAACAATGGATACCGCTGGGGCCGGATGGTGGGGACGCCCGCAGCTTGACGCATGATCCCGCGAATCCGGATCGCATCTTTCTGGGAACCAGTTCAGGGTGGTTGTATCTCTCAACCGATGGAGGCGCTTCGTGGTCGCGATTTGCCCATCTCGGAAATGGTGATTACGTTCTCGACCACGTCCAAATCGACCCGAGCAACTCGAATATCATGTACGTCGCGGCTTGGAGCGCCGAGCGCGTAGGCGGCGACCTCTTTAAAACGACTGACGGCGGTCGCACATGGAACGCGCTGCCAGGAATGCATGACAAATCGATTCGAGCCATGGCGCTGGCGCCGTCGGATCCAAAAGTACTTGTAACCGGCGCTCTTGATGGCGTTTTCCGCAGCACCGATGGCGGAAAGTCGTGGCGGCAGATTTCTCCTCCGAATCATGCTGAGATCAAGAACATCGAATCGATCGCCATCGATCCACAGAATCCAGACGTGATTTATGCGGGTACGTGGCATCTGCCGTGGAAGACGCCGGATGGCGGCAAGACATGGCAGCACATTAAGAACGGTGTAATCGACGACTCTGATGTGTTCTCGATCATAGTCGATCCTAAGGCTCCTTCCGTTGTTTACGCCAGCGCTTGCTCTGGTATCTACAAGAGCGAAAATGGTGGCGACCTGTTCAAGAAAGCACAGGGCATTCCTTTCTCGGCACGCCGCACTCGCGTACTCCACCAGGATCCAGTCAACAGCAACGTCGTTTATGCTGGCACAACTGAAGGCTTGTGGCGTACGAGCGATTCCGGCAAGTCATGGAAGCAGATCACTGGTCCGGAAGTGGTCGTAAACGATGTGCTGATTGACCCGCGCAATGATTCGAAGATCATGATTGCGACCGATCGCATGGGCGTTCTGGTCAGCAAGAACAACGGCTCTACCTTCGAAGCCACGAACCGCGGATTTTCGCACAGGCGGGTCAGCGCACTGGTCGCAGACCGCTCCGATCCTTCTACGTTGTACGTGGGACTGATCAACAACCAGGAGTTCGGTGGCGTCTTCGTTTCTCACGACAGCGGACGTAACTGGGAGCCGATGAGCAACGGACTGCACGGGCGCGATATTTTCTGGCTCGAGCAGCCAGAAGCCGGAGCGCTGGTTGCGGGTACCAATCGTGGCATCTTCCGCCTCGCAAAGGGTGAGCACGAATGGCAGCCGATTAACACTGCACTTGAAGAGAAGATGGTTCGCGTGAAGGTTACTCCAAAGCCCGGCGCGCACGTGAAGAGAGCGTCGGTAACTTACGTTGAGAGGCAGGAGTTCGTTAAGTCTGAAATTGTTGGCCGAGTTTCGCAATTGAAGCTGGAAGGCAAGCACTGGTATGCGGCAACGGCAAGTGGCCTGTATCGCAGCATCGACAAGGGCCGCAGCTGGACTGGCGGTTCGGTGCTTGGCTATAAGGATTTCATTGCGGTAGATGCGTTGGACAGCAACGTGATCGCTACGGATCTCAATCACGTCGTAATCTCGACTGATTCGGGCAACACCTGGAATTCCGTGAAGGTTCCGCAGTTCACCGGTGCCATCACGCGAGTTGCGGTGCAGCCGGGACAGTTCTGGATCCTGACGCGAATCGGCGCATTCCGTAGCAAGAACAATGGCGCAACGTGGGAGCACGTGATGGTTGGTACGCCTGCTTCCAACATGACCTACCTCGCTTATGACCGCAGTAGTGATGAACTTCTGGCGGTTGGCAATCCACGCACGATGGTCTTCACCAGCAACGATGGCGGAAACACGTGGAAGCAGGGTCCACAATCGATGTGGCCGGTTCACAACGTCGCCGTGGTTCACGGCAAGTTGTATGGACTGACCGATTTCGACGGCGTGATTGCAGAAGCCGGTTCCAACGGCGGCGAGCGCAGCGTAAACGCCGGCGGCGGCATGAACTAGTAAGTTGTTCTACTGATAGCGGGGGCTTGCGAGCCCCCGCTTTTATTGCTCGATACAATCTTTGGCTTCAGGGTGCCAATTCCCCGGGTGCTGCTGAAAACCGTCTACTCTGAAAAAACTACATGAATACCGACTGGCAAGGACCGTAAGTTATTGAGATCCAGAGTCTCTGGATGGAAATCAAGTTGCGATGTACAACCACGGGAGGGCCAACGCAATGAAAAGCAGAAGATATCTACTAATCGCGGCAATCGTTGTAACGATGCTCTGGTACGGGTGCAACAAAGCTCCGAACAACGACGCTGCCAGCTCAAACGATAGCAATGCTCCGTTTTCGACAGATTCGAAGGCGGCGAATAATTCGGACGCGAGCCAATCCGATGCAGGCGAAAAGAAAGGCTTTCTAAGCAGCCTCAGTTCGAAACCGGAAGAGCAGAGAGTAACGATTCCGGAGGGAACCGTTATTGCCGTTCGACTGCAGAATGCAGTTTCCAGCGCCAGCAATCATGCGGGCGATGAGTTCACCGCTGTCCTGGATGAACCAATTGTGGTGAATGGCAGGACCATCGCGGGCACTGGATCGGAGGTTCGCGGGCGTGTAACTGAAGCGAAATCGTCCGGCAGAATTCACGATCCCGGCTACATCGGACTGACCCTGGCTACAATTACTGTGCACGGCAAAGCGATTCCGGTAGAGACATCGAGCTTGATTGCGAAAGGTTCATCGCATGAGAAACGGAATCTCGCTTTGATTGGCGGCGGCGCGGGCGCCGGGGCGTTGATTGGTGCACTTGCGGGCGGCGGTAAAGGCGCTCTGATCGGCGGAGCGGCTGGCGCTGGCGCGGGAACCGCGGGAGCATATGCCACGGGCAAGAAAGATGTTGGTTTCAGCGCAGAACACAGACTGAACTTCCGGCTAAAACAGGCTGTAACCATCAAGACCGCATAGTTGTTTGTATCAGCGAAACAGACAATGGCAGGGCTATGGGGGCTCTGCCTTTTTTCATTTAAGAAACAGTTCCCAATTTGGGATCCGTAAATGACGGCTGCATCGCGAAAAAACGGGAGAAAAACAGCCTAGTGTGGTAGGTCACACTCTGTTCATTTAACCTCCCATTTTTGGCGCGCCTTCCAATATCTGCTGCAGTAGCCAGAAAGCTGACGATACGCAGATTTCCAGTTTTGGAACAAAGTTATCGGATTCCATGAAAATGCTTAGATTTTGTTAACAATGCTGTTTATGCGAAAGGGCAGCGCCACTGCCGTCATACCGGGCATTCAAGTCGAGCACCTGCACGAAATTCTTGCCATCGCTCTGGAGCACTCGCCGCACGCCATTATGTTGGAGCGTGGTGGCATTGTGGTCCATGCGAACCAGGCATTCGCCAATTTGGTGAATGCGTCCAATGCGGATGATCTGATAGGGCGCGAGTTTAGTGCGGTAGCGTGCAGTCATTCGTGCAAAAACAGCGGTCCCGAATGTAACGAGAAAACCGGAAAGTATTACCAGCACAAGTGTGTAGAGCTTAAGCTAGCAAGTGAAAAAATGCGGATCCACCTCGCCTTTGATGTCAGTGAGCGTCGCCGGATGGAAAAGGAGCTCGCCGATACCAGAAAACTGCAGTCGTTTGGGTTTCTTGTCAGTGGGATCGCACATGACTTCAACAACGTCTTAACTGCGATCACTCTGCACGCCGGTTTACTGACATCTCAACTAGAGAAGAACACGTGGTCATGGCGACAAGCGGATAGCATTCAAAGCGCTGCAGAACGAGGAACGGCCCTTGCGGGGCAGTTGCTGTCGTATCTTCGCGAGCAGTCTCCCGATCCGGAAGAAGTGAATGTCGATCGTTCGTTGCGGCAGATGGTCTCGATTCTGCGACCGCTGGTTGGCGAGCATATCGAATTTTCCGTTAATCCACATTGCGGAAAAACTACCGTCATCATGGTACCGAGCCAGCTACAGCAAATCGTGATGAACCTGGTCATCAATGCACGCGACGCTTTGCAGGATGGCGGACGGATCCTGCTAGAAAGCCAAAACTGCCTGCTGCAGGAGTCTAATCCGTACTCGCTCGCGGCAGGCGAGTACGCTCAGTTGACGGTCGCGGATGACGGCCATGGCATGGATGAACCTACCAAGGCGCGAATCTTTGAACCGTTTTTTTCCACCAAGAAACCCGGCAAAGGAACCGGTCTTGGCCTGTTTACGGTGCAGAACATCGTGAGAAAGAGTGGCGGTTCGCTATCTGTTACCAGCGAACCTGGGCTTGGGACCCGATTTGAAATTCTCCTGCCGAAGGCTCCCGCCATTCGCTCCTAAACTTTGCGCAAGCAGCGTTTCATGCGGTTTCCGATTGTGGCATACGTCACAGCGGGAAATTCCCATTTTGATGTAACCTGCCCACCGAAGGACATCCGCTTACAATTTCTTAGTGCAAAACGTTAGTTAATGGTGACAAAACGCGGATTTGCAAAAGCGAGCGGTACGAGGTCCGGGAGGGGCACCGTGATGCAGAGTTCACAGACAACAATGAGAATCCGCGAAGTATCCGGCATCAATGTACTGAATGTACTCATCATCGACGACGAAGCTGCGGTTCGGGAAAGCTGCCGCGAAGCAGCCGAGTTGCTCGGATTCCGCGTGTTCGCAGTCGACGCAGCCGAGCAAGCATACAAGATCCTCGAATCGCAGAGTATCGACATCATCTTGCTGGACCTGCGGCTCCCCGGAGCAAGCGGCCTGGAAGCGCTGCGCGAAGTAAAGGCGCGGCGTCCCGAATCGGTAGTGGCAATCATCACCGGGTATGCGACGGTGCCGTCGGCTGTGCAAGCGATGAAACAGGGTGCTTTCGACTACATTACTAAGCCATTCAACTTGGATGAGCTCCGAAACCTGCTGGAGCGCGCAACCGTGGAGTTGAAAAATACCGCGCAGAGACGAGCTTTGCGCGAGACCCTGCGTTCCAAACAGGGCTTCTCATCGCTGGTGGGCAAGTCGCCGGAAATGGAGCGCCTTTACCGGATCATTTCGAAAGCAGCACAGAGCACCCACCCTGTGCTAATTGTCGGAGAGAGCGGCACCGGGAAAGAGTTGGTAGCGCGCTGCATTCATTTCACCGGACCGAATCGCGACAAGCCATTCATCCCGGTGGATTGCGGTTCGCTGGTGCCGACTTTAATCGAAAGCGAACTGTTCGGATACATGAAAGGCGCGTTCACGGGCGCCACTCGGAATAAGGATGGACTGCTATCAATCGCTAATGGCGGGACAGTCTTTCTCGATGAAATCGGGGAGTTGCCAATCGATCTGCAATCAAAGCTGCTGCGAGCAATCCAGGAGAGGGAGATTCGTCCGGTGGGGAGCACAAAGGCGATTCCCATAGACGTCCGCATACTGGCTGCTACGAATCGAGACCTGGAAGCGGCGGTCGCCGAAGGTGATTTTCGGAGAGATCTTTACTTCCGATTGAATGTGCTGGCGCTCAAGATTCCTCCGCTGCGGGATCGCAAGCAGGACATTCCTCATCTCGTCGAACACTTTCTGGAAAGGCTGTCGCGCACCAACGGCGCGCGCCGTTCCTTGAGCGAGGACGCACTACAGGCATTGCTCGAATACGAGTGGCCGGGCAATGTGCGCGAATTGGAAAACTGTATTGAAAGGGCGTGGGCAATGAGTTCGAACTCAAACCTGAATATGACAGATTTGCCGACCTATATTCGCAATGCTTTGGCACCAGCGAAGACCGGGAGCTCCGAAGGACCGAAGATTATTCCGCTGGCTGACCTGGAAAAAGCGGCAATACTTGGAGCTATTGAGCAATTAAGAGGAGATAAGCTGCTCGCTGCCAAGATGCTGGGTATCGGTAAGACAACTCTGTATCGCAAGCTGAAGGAATACGCTTCCCAGTTTTGAACCCTAGTTCGCAGGGCAGCGTTCCGTTTCGGCTCTGCAGCTAATCTTCAGAGTGGTAAGTTGTTGATTCCTAGCCCTGAATGGGTGGAGAGACGATTGCACCTATGCAGGGCATGATACTGATCGTTACACCTTCTACGAGCGGTCCACAATGTGCAGAGCTGATCGGCAAAGCTCTGAACCAACCAGCCAAACTTGTCACTAGCCTGCGTCAGGCGATTGCATCTATCCGAAACGAAGAGTACCGCGTTGTGGTCATGGATGAAGATCTGTTCGAAACCAGCCCGACGACGGCCGCCGGCATCACGGAACTTTCAGAAGGAGCGGTCATGGTTTTTCTAAATTTCGGAATCGCAAGTTCCGACCGCGTGGTTCGCGAGGTGAAAGCCGCCATATGCCGCCGTGAGCGCGACGAAGCAACTGCACGGCATAGTGCTGCTCTGCAATTACAGGGTGAGCTGGGAAACGATCTCACCGGAATTCTGGTGAGTGCTCAAGCTGCGCTGAAGGTGCCTGATCTGCCGCCGGCTGTCCAGGAGCGATTGTCGAAGCTCTACGAGATAGCTCGAAAGCTGCAACTGCGGCTGCAAACCGGGAGCTCAGTGTGAGCCAGCAGTACAGTTACCCCTTTGGGAACTGCCGAGTTTATCGCGAGTGAGTTGCCGACGAACTCGGCACTTAAATTTCTTGTTCCCGGACTCGATTGCTTAAACGGGGGCTCCCGCGCAATTCTTTGAATCCAAGCTGGTTGCAAGAGGAAAGTAGGCATCCCAAGTAGGTGAGCCATCTTCTAACCCAGCACACAGGACGACATTTCCCCTGTGATAAAGCTGATGGCACCTCAACTGCAGCACGCAAATGAATCTGAGATTTCGCTTTCCAAAACTTGCCGAACTCCGGTGTTAGATCGTGGGCTTTTGGCACGTCGAATTGAGCAACTCGGAGAGTGGTTCCACAATCTTGACCTGCACGGCGTAAAGACGGCGCCAAATCATTTCCTTGGGGATTTCCCCGCCATCAAGTGGCGACACATTGCGCCAGAAGTCCCTGACGATCTCAGCGGGGCCCGCGTTCTGGATATTGGATGCAATGGTGGTTTTTACTGCATTCAAATGAAGCAGCGCGGGGCTGAGCGAGTCCTTGGCATCGATGTTGACGACCGTTACCTGAACCAAGCCCGGTTTGCAGCCGAACAGCTCAGCCTCGACATTGAATTCCAGAAACTCTCGGTTTACGAGGTGGATAGGATCCCCGGTCAGTTCGATTTCGTCCTGTTCATGGGAGTGTTCTACCACCTCCGTTATCCGCTATACGCCCTGGACAAGATCATTCAGAAGGTGAGCGGGCGGCTCATTTTCCAGACGATGATCCGCGGTTCAGAAACGCCGCGTGAATGGGAGAGCAATTACCACTTCTGGAACAAGGAAATTTTCAAGCAGCAGGATTTTCCCTGCATGTATTTCATCGAGAAACAGTACGCGAACGACCCGACGAACTGGTGGCTCCCCAATGCGAGTGCAGCGGAAGCCATGCTGCGCAGCTCTGGCATGGAAGTAGTTTCCCATCCAGAGAACGAAACGTGGATTTGCACTCCTAAACACGTCAGCCGTGACGGTCGCTACATTCTGGACATGGAACTCGATGGAACTTTGTAAGGCAAGAAGCGAAAAAGGGGAGCAAGGGAAAGCATGATCGAAGCAGTGATGCTCTGGAATGAACCCAACAACCTTTCTCACTGGGACTTCAAGATTGATCCGGAGTGGAAGAAATTTGCGGAAATGACGATAGCGGGAGCGAAAGCGGTGCGGCGGGTCAATCCAGAGCTGCCCATCGTGCTCGGAGGAATCTCTCCAATAGATCCCAATTTCATGCAACTGATGGGTTCGCATGGAGTTCTCGACCATGTCGACATCGTTGCTGTGCATGGATTTCCTCTCGATTGGAATCATTGGGGCATTCACGAATGGCCTCAGAAAATTGCGGAGATCCGGTCGGTAACGAAAAAGCCGATCTGGGTGTCGGAGGCCGGCGCGTCGTCCTTCGGGGCAGAGGAAGTGCAGGTATTCGGAATGCAGCGAACGGCTGAACTGCTGCTGCCGATCGTCGACCGCATTCATTGGTACAGCCTCTTTGACCTTCCGGCGACCTGGACCGCAACCACAAGGCACAAGGAATCCGAAGGCAGCGCCTACTACCGGCACTACTACATGGGGTTGATCCGCGAAGACATGACACCGAAGCAGGCAGCTTCGCACTTTCCGGAAGGGCTGGGGATTTGCCAGTGGTTCCATTTTGAAGATCCGCGGCTGGATGCCGGAGTGGAATGGCTACAACAGCTCGGAGTGCGATATTTGAGGACTGGAGTGAGTTGGGCAGACTGGTTCCGGCCCCACTCCGAGACGTGGTTCGATCGCCAGATGTCGGCGCTCAGTCCATTCGAAACCACGCTGACCCTTTGTTTCACTCCAGAGCATCTTGGTGTGGAACGGCATTATACGAGTCCGCCGAGAAACAGTGACGACTTTGCAGAGTTCGTGCACTGGGCTGTATCGCGTTATGCGCCCGCGAACATCCTGTCGGGTGCAGAAGGCGCTCAAGACCGAACCCAAGTGGGAGCAAGAAATTAATGGCAAAAAGGATTCTGATTACGGGCGGCGCGGGATTCGTCGGGTCTCATCTCGCGGACGCCCTGTTGAGTGCCGGCCATGAGGTACGCATTTTCGATAATTTGACTCCGCAGGTCCACTCGGACGGCATGCCTGATTATTTGCCGGGAGAGATTCACTTCATGGAGGGTGACCTGCGGGACGGCGACCAGGTACGTGAAGCCGTGCGAAATGTCGATGTGATCTTCCATCTAGGCGCAGCGGTAGGAGTTGGCCAGTCCATGTACGAGATTTCTCACTACATGGGGGCGAACACGCAGGGCACCGCCAACCTTCTGCAGGCTATTCTCGACACCGACTGCAAGCTTGAGAAGCTGATTGTTGCTTCCTCGATGTCGATTTACGGAGAAGGCAAATACCTTTGCGTGCAGTGCGGTACGGTAGCGCCAAGGGAACGCAACACCAGGCAGTTGAAAGAAAGACAGTGGGAGGCCCTATGTCCGACCTGTGGCCGCGAACTGACACCGATCCCGACGACTGAGTCGAAACCTCTGCAATGCAGTTCGTTTTACGCGCTATCCAAGAAAGATCAGGAAGAAATGGTTCTGCTATTTGGCAGAACCTACGATCTTCCGGTGGTCGCACTACGATATTTCAACATTTACGGCGTGCGCCAGTCGCTTTCGAATCCGTATACGGGAGTTGCGGCGATTTTTGCTTCGCGGCTGCTGAATGGCCGTCCTCCGCTGATTTTTGAAGATGGCATGCAGATGCGGGATTTCGTAAGCGTGAAGGACGTGGTGCAGGCAAACCTTCTGGCGATGGAAACGCCTCAAGCGAACGCTATAGCGCTGAATATCGGTTCGGGCGAGCCGATTTCTGTTCGTGAAGTGGCAAGCATGCTGGGTGCCGCCCTAGGGATTCAAATGCAGCCCGAGATTACAGGTAAGTACCGTGCGGGAGACATACGTCATTGCTTCGCCGATATCTCGGCGGCGAATAGCCTGCTCGGATATCAGCCGAAGATTCGTTTTGCTGATGGCGTGCAGGAGTACGCCGACTGGTTACGTGAGCAGCATGCTGAGGACCATGCGGCGGAGATGGTGCAGAAGCTGCACGAATATCGGCTGACGGCTTAATCCATAGAGATTGGGAATCCGATGAAGACTCTTACAGAACGGCGAAATGTCTTGATATTCGGTGGAGCCGGATTCATCGGGTCCAACTGGGCCCACTGGCTATTACGAAATACCGACGCGAATGTGCACGTCTTCGACAATCTTTCGCGTTGCGGGGTGAGATACAACCTGGAGATGCTGCGGAAACAGGAAGGTGCCTCGCGCAGGTTGCAGGTAACCATCGCCGACGTGCGGGATGCCGCAGCAGTGGCCAAAGCGGTGCGTCCCGCAAATGAGATTTACCATTTTGCAGCGCAGGTGGCGGTCACGACGTCCTTGGCGAATCCGCGACTCGATTACGAAGTTAACCTCGGAGGCACGTTCAATCTTCTCGAAGCTGTGCGGCAGGCAGGAAATCATCCGTTCTTGCTATTTACCTCAACGAACAAAGTTTATGGCGAATTGCCGATGCACGATTTGGCCGCAGCCCCGACGCGCTACATGTTCAAGCACATCCGCGGAGTATGCGAAGATCAGCCGCTCGATTTTCACTCTCCCTATGGGTGCTCGAAGGGCTCGGCCGACCAGTACGTGCACGACTATGCACGGATGTTCGACATTCCCGCAGTGGTGTTTCGTATGTCGTGCATCGCGGGTCCCAGACAGTTTGGAAATGAGGATCAAGGCTGGGTCGCACATTTTCTGTATTCGGCCATTCAACAGATACCCCTTGTCATTTACGGTGACGGACGACAGGTGCGAGATGTGCTGTGCGTGGATGATCTAGTTCGCGCATTCGAGGCCGTTCGCAAAAACGTGCATAAAACCGGTGGGCAGATTTACAACGTCGGCGGCGGGTTGGAGAACACTACGTCACTGCTGGAATTGATGAACGCAATCGAGAATCTGACGGGCCAACCAGTGCAGTACGTGCTAGACGAAAGGCGTCCAGGAGACCAGTTGGTGTATGTGACCGATTACTCAAAGCTACGGCGGGATACAGGCTGGACGCCGAAGCTGAATGTGCGCGAAACGCTGAAGCGAATCGAGCACTGGTGGAAGGAAAACCAGGAAGTGCTTGCACCGACCGAAGTTCGCGAACCAGTAGCTGGGACGGCCCTGCAGAACTTACCGGGGGCAGCATGAAGTATGCATTAGTCAACCCGAACTGGGATTTTAAGGGTTCTACATACTTCGGTTGCCCGGACCCGCACTATCCCCTTGAGTTGCTGTTTGCGTTCGACAAAATCGAAGAAGCAGGCCACGAAGCGCTCCTGGTTGACGCGCAAAACGAAGCCTTGAACGCCACAGAAACGAAGCGGCGCGTCGAGTCTTTCGATCCGGACTTCCTCGTGATTCCGACAGCGCCGTCATACCTCTTCTGGCGATGCCCCCCGCCGGAGGTTCGTGTTCCCAAGCAGTGGTTCGCAGGGATCGGCGGTAAGGCGGTGAAGGTCGCGATTGGCCCGCACACATCCGCAACCCCCGCCGCGGCACTGCGAAAAATCGGCTGCGACATAGGAATGCGCGGCGAGCCTGACCAGACGCTGCCGATGCTCGCGAGCAAACCATGGAAGGAAATCGAAGGTTGCTGCTGGCGCGATGCGGACGGGTTTCACCTGAGCCCTTCGCTGGGAGTAACGGACATGAAGTCCCTGCAGGCGCTCGATTTCAGCAACTACAACGTCGAGCGGCATCTGCATCGACATCATGTATTTCACGGCGAGGGGCACGGCGCAGAGTTGGAGTTCGCTCGAGGTTGTCCGTGGGCATGCACCTTCTGCAACAAAACACTATTTCGCGACAAATTCCGCGAGCGTGAAGTCAGTGAGGTGCTGAAGGAAGTCGATCGCGTGATTGCGCGCGGCGTCGACTATATCTACTTCATCGATGAAATTTTCGGCGTTGGCAAGAACGTATTGAAGTTACTGGAAGGAATTGCTGACCGAAAAGTTAACATCGGCTTTCAGACACGCATTGATCTCTGGAATGAAGAAAGCCTTGATCTACTCGGGCGTGCGCGATGTATTTCACTAGAGTGCGGCATTGAATCGATTACAGAGGAGGGCCGCGACGAACTGAATAAGAAGTGCCGCATTGGCACCGATCGCATAACCGAGCTGCTGATCCATGCCAAAAAAAGAATTCCATGGGTGCAGGCAAACCTGATCCTGACCGATCACGACAACAAGGCCGATATCAAACGTTGGCAGGACAACCTGAAGTCTTGTGGGGTATGGGTTAGTGAACCGGTGCCGATGTTCCCATTTCCTGGAACGCCGCTGTACGTGCAGCTTTTTGGACAGCCGGATGACGATGCCTGGGAGCGCGCGCATCACTACTACACCGCTACCTTTTCTGACAAAGGCTTCAGCGATATCCAGGAGCAGCAACCAGCTGCCATCGAGGATCTGGAATGCACGTGTTAGTCACCGCTGACACGGTTGGCGGGGTCTGGACTTACACAAAAGAATTAGTGACTGGTCTGGCACAGCGTGGCGTTCGTGTCACCTTGGTGAGCTTTGGAGAAATTCCTAAGCCCGGCGAGATCGAATGGCTGGTCTCGATGAGGTCGATCGACTTTTATCCGACGGCTTTCCGCCTGGAGTGGATGCAGGATGCAGAGCGCGATTTGCGGCTCTCTTCCGAATACCTGTTGCGGATCGTTTCGGAATCCAAGCCTGACCTTTTGCACCTGAGCCAGTATGCCTACGGTGCGCTCGCAGTGGATATACCGAAGCTGGTCATTGCGCACAGCGATGTCGTCAGCTGGTGGGTAGCGGTCCACGGCCGTGAGCCAGAGAGGAGTGCCTGGATTGATTCCTACCGTGACACGGTCGAGCGCGGTTTATCGGAAGCCGATACTGTTGTCGCCCCCAGTCGCTGGATGATGAATGCACTGCAAGCGCATTATGGAAAGCTGAAGGTCACCCGAGTGATTTATAACGGCCGCAATCCCGTGCTCTTTAATCCGCATTGCAGTAAAGAAGAACTGGTGTTGGGCGCTGGCCGCGTCTGGGACCCAGGGAAGCAGGTGCGGATGCTGGAAGCCGTCAACTCGCCTTGGCCGATTGTGGTTGCAGGGCCGAATGAAAGTCCGGATCAAGCCGCCGGACAGCATGCGTCCGCAACCAAGTATGGTGGGATTGATATCCGCGGAACACAAACAGCCGTGCAGCTTCAACAATTGTATGCACGTGCTTCCATGTTTGTAGGGACCTCGCGATATGAGCCTTTCGGGTTGGCACCCTTGGAAGCTGCTTTCTCACGCTGCGTTCTGGTCTTGAATGACATTCCGAGTTTTCGCGAGATATGGGGGGAGAGTGCATGCTATTTCCGCGCCAATGACGCGACCGAACTCGAGCGGACGTTGATTAGCTTGGCTGAAGACCGGCAACTACGTCTTACGTACTCAAATCTCGCGTATCGGCGCGCAAAGAGCTTCTATACCGCGAATCGCATGGTCGACCAGTACATGCAGCTTTACTCGACGCTGATTACGGAGAAGGTGGCGGCGGCGTGAACAAGCTCAACATTCACATTTTCGCGCATTCCTGGATTTCCGATTGGAATCACGGCAACGCTCATTTCCTGCGTGGACTGGCCCAGGCCCTGATCGATCAAGGGCATAAGGTCCAGTGCTATGAGCCTCTAGGGTCGTGGTCGCTCACGAATCTTGTCCATGAAGAAGGGCAGCGTGCCGCTCAGGCCATCGATCAGTTCCGCCGGGTGTACTCGGAATTGAATGTGCAGTTCTACAACACCGACGTCAGTTTCGAAACATTTGTCTCCAAGCGTTTGCGGGACGCAGACTTGGTGCTGGTTCACGAATGGAATGAACCGCAGGTAGTGAACTCGATTCTTGGGCTGAAGGATCAGTTGCGATTCCTGGCGCTATTTCACGACACTCATCATCGTGCATACACGAATCCGCGAGAGATCCTGCGGCTTCGGCTCGACTTGTTTGACGGAGTCCTCGCGTTCGGGGAAGCAATTCGCAAGATCTATACCGATGGTTTTGGGATCGAGAGGGCGTGGACGTTTCACGAAGCAGCTGATGTAGAGAGGTTCAGGCCGCTGCCGTCGGACAAAGACCTGCAACTGGTCTGGGTAGGCAACTGGGGAGACGATGAGCGTACGCGAGAGTTGAATGAATTCCTGATCGGTCCAGCAGCGCGGCTGGTCGCATCGGGAGGCCGGGTAGCGGTTCATGGGGTCCGCTACCCGTCTGAAGGGTTGCAACTACTAAAGGCGGCGGGAGTGGAATTTCGTGGGTACCTCGCGAATCTGGAGGCGCCGCGCGTCTATGCCTCGAGCGAGCTTAGCGTCCATGTGCCGCGCCGGCAATACGCGAATGGCCTGAGTGGCGTTCCGACGATTCGCGTTTTTGAAACCCTCGCTTGCGGAATTCCGCTGATTTGTTCGCCATGGGAGGATGCCGAAAAACTTTTTCGCCCGGGAGAGGATTACGTTTGCGTTCCGGATGGCGAGGGCGTCTTCGCCGAAAGTCAGCATCTACTAAGAGATAGGGCCGCACGCGAGCAGCTTGCAGCGAATGGGCTGGAGAGAATCCGCCAGCGACACACTTGCCGCCATCGAGCAGAGCAGTTGATGGAAATTGTCGAGGAGCTCCAGGGATGAGGATATTCGTATTCGGGTCGAGCCTGACGTCGTCATATTGGAATGGTGCAGCGACTTACTATCGGGGCATTTACAAATATCTACATAAGCTCGGACACCAGATCACGTTTGCTGAACCGGATATCTACGATCGTCAGAACAACCGGGATTCCGGGGACATCGATTACGCGAATGTCATCGTCTATCAAACCCCGAGGGATCTCCACAATTTACTCGCTCGCGCCGGTATGTGCGATCTGGTAATCAAGCACAGCGGCGTCGGTGCGGATGACGAAGTATTGGAACGGCGGGTGCTCGACTGTGCTTCGTCGCAAACACGTGTGGCCTTTTGGGACGTAGATGCACCGGCCACGCTTTCGCGGGTGGAACAGAATCCGACGGATCTGTTCCGAGCGCTTATCCCACAGTACGACTTCATCTTTACCTACGGTGGTGGTTCCCCGGTGATTGAGCATTATCGCAACTTAGGTGCAGCGAATTGCTATCCCGTATACAACGCGCTCGATCCGGAATGTCACTTCCCGGTTCCGTCGGATCCAGAACTTCAGTGCGACCTGGCGTTTGTTGGACATCGCCTGCCCGATCGAGAACGGCGCGTAGAGGAGTTCTTCTTTCGTGCGGCTGAACTGGCTCCGGAAATGTCGTTTGTGCTCGGCGGTGAAGGCTGGGGCGGAAAGCATCTTCCAAAGAACGTGCGCTGGATCGGGCATGTCGGAACTGACCGGCACAACCTTGTGAATTGTTCAGCCCGCATGGTGCTGAACCTGAATCGCGAGTCGATGGCCAAGGTGGGATTTTCTCCACCCACACGCGTGTTCGAGGCCGCCGGCGCAGGTGCATGCCTGATCACGGATGAATGGCCCGGCATCAGCATGTTCTTCGAGCCTTGGTATGAGATTCTCGTTGCTTCATCGGCAGACAGCATTGTGCACTGGTTGCGAAGCGTGAGCCGTGAGCGTGCGGAGGAGATCGGCCATGCAATGCGGGAGCGCGCGTTAGCCGAGCACACCTATGAACAACGAGTCAGGCAGTTAGAGGCGGTCCTGACCGGCAAAGAATCCTCAGGGCACCAGTCGCACGCGGCGCCGCTGACAGCAGCGTAGGAGAAGGCGCGATGAAAATCGTGATCTTCGGATTGTCGATCACATCTTCGTGGGGGAATGGTCACGCGACTACATTTCGTGCGCTTTCAAAAGGGTTGCACGCCCGCGGTCACCGAATTGTCTTCTACGAGCGCGATCTGGAGTGGTATGCCTCCAACCGTGACCTGCCCGAACCGCCGTTCTGTTGTGTTCGCCTATTCGACTCATGGAAGGCCATCAGAAGCGAAGTTCGGCGAGAACTCGCCGACGCAGACGTTGCGGTAGTTGGGTCGTACTTCCCCGACGGACTTGCCGCAATCGACGAGTTGCTGGACACCAAGGTTCCCGTAAAGGCTTTCTACGACATTGATACCCCAATAACAGTTGCACAATTGTGCGAGAAACAGGGAAGTGAGTACCTGCGGCCCGATCAAATACCCGGGTTCGATGTTTATCTCAGCTTTACAGGCGGACCAATGCTGCAAGAACTTGAGACCAGGTTTGGCGCTCGCAAGGCGGTGCCGCTCTATTGCTCGTTTGATCCCAGGGAGTATCGGCGCTTCGCGGTGAATAAGAGATTCGCTTGCGATCTGAGTTACATGGGAACCTATGCTCCCGATCGCCAGCCGAAATTGGAGACGTACCTTTGCGATGTGGCGAGGCGGTTGCCAGAGAGGAAGTTTATCGTGGCTGGCTCACAATATCCAAAGACGATACGGTGGCCGGCAAATGTGAGGCGCATTACACATTTAAACCCCAGATGGCACGCTCGGCTTTATTCGTCCTCGCGATTAACTCTGAACGTGACCCGGCGCGATATGGTACGTGCCGGATATTCTCCATCTGTGAGGCTATTTGAAGCGGCAGCTTGCGGAAGCACACTCGCTTCGGATGAGTGGCCCGGCTTAGAAACATTCTTTCTGCCCGGCCGCGAAATTCTTTTACCTACCTCGGCCGATGATGTTGCCCGCTATCTGACAGACATGGACGATGCGGAGATGCGCAAAATCGGAAAGAATGCGCAGGAACGGGTGCTTGCCGAACACACGAGCGATACTCGGGCGAGGCAATTCGAGGAATATGTTAACAGGGCAGGAGAAACTGGAGAGTTGAATTCCCACTCGAGCATGCTCTCGCCCATTTCAGCTTAGCGATTCATCCCGAGCCCGACGCACTGGAACGCGCGAGGTGGGACGAGAGCTCCGTCTTTAGCCTGCAAGCGACTCTGCCAACCAACGGTTGCGGACAAGCATCATAAAAAATACTACTCGTTGTCGTTGATTGCAGCTCGTTCACTCTAGCTCATTTTTCCGATTAGTCCGTTCTCGACTACAGGAGTTTCATGAGAGTTGCACTTATAGTTCCACCCTTCATTTCTGTTCCTCCGCAGCGGTATGGCGGCACCGAATTGTTTGCATCGCATCTCGCAGAGGGATTAGCAAATGCCGGAGTCGACGTCGTACTTTACACGAATGGAGAGTCGACATTACCAGTGGAGAGGAAGTGGCTGTATCCGAGGGGACAGTGGCCGCTGGAAGGTGAGATCTTCGAAAACTTAACAGATATCAATCATGCGGCTTGGGCGGTGCGGGATGCGGCGGAATCGTGCGACCTCATACACGTAAGTAATGCCCCGGCTCTGGTCCATTCGCGATTTTTGGATACGCCATTCGTCTACACGATCCATCATCCGCACCAGAAAGGATTGAGTGACTTCTACACCCATTATCCAGATATTCATTATGTGGCGATCAGCGACTTTCAGCGGAAGCAGGAGCGCATGCCGAAGCTCCGTACGATCCATCACGGCATTGATATGACGCTCTACGAGGCCCCCCGGGAAAAACGGACCCACCTCAGTTTCTTAGGCAGGATCGCACCCGTAAAAGGTACGCACGTGGCAATCCAAGTCGCTAAAAAAGCGGGTATCCCGTTGAAAATCGCAGGTGAGATCCAGCCGATGTTCCAGGAATATTATGAAACACTGGTTAAGCCGCACGTAGATGGCAAGTTCATCGAGTATGTGGGAGAAGCAGACCTGGCTGCGAAGAACGAGCTACTTGGTAAGTCTCTGGGTTTCCTTTTCCCTATCCAATGGGACGAACCCTTCGGACTGGTGATGATAGAAGCGATGGCATGCGGCGCACCGGTGCTTGCTTTTCCGCACGGCTCAGTCCCCGAAGTGGTGAAGGACGGTGTTTCCGGATACGTGTGTAACTCGGTGGAGCAGATGGCAATGCGCGCCAGGTTGTGCGACAAATTCAACCCGGCCGAAGTGCGCTCCTATGTTGTCTTGAACTTTTCAGTCGATAAGATGGTGAAGCAGTACATAAACTTGTACTCCGAGATTCTGGAGACCACGCTAGCTACAACCGACACGCTAGCAACTGGCGAAGCTACAGCCGCGGCATGAGCACGATCTCGATACCAGAACAGCTGGTTCCGATCCCATCCCCGTACTCGGAACCAAAGCTCGAATTTCGCACACTCGGTTCGCGTCGGACTGATAACCTCACCCTGATCGCGGGGCGAACATTTTTATCGACCAGAATTCTGGGAGATATAACCCCGCCTGGCGCACCCGATATTGGTCTCTTTCATGATGACACCCGGTTCTTAAGCCTGATGGAAATGCGCATCGGCGGTGAAGTGCCGGTTCTGCTGTCATCGCACTCGGAGAACCTGTTCTTATCGCAGATCGAATTAACAACCAGCAACATCCATTTGCGCGACACTTTTGATCTGCCCGAAAACACGATTCATATTCATCGCGAGCAGGTGCTCAACAAGGGAGTCCTGCTGGAACGAATTACCTTCGAGAACTTCAACTTGCAGACGGTGAAATTTCAGGTCGAGATCCAGTATGACGCGGATTTTGTCGATGTGTTCGAAGTGCGCGGAATGCATCGAGCACAGCACGGCCAGTATTATCAGGCAGTCGCAAACGAGAACAGTATGACATTCTTCTATCGCGGGCTGGATGACTTAATGCGGCGCACCGTGATTACCTGGTCTCCCGCTCCCGCTCGCGTCGAGAATCAAACTGCCATCTGGGAACTCGAACTGCCGTCCATGCGGCGAACCGAATTCAGCGTGACTGTGACGCCAAGCGTCGACAATGAGAAAGTGTCCAGGCCGCACCGTGAGTTTAATGCGATTGTCGCCGAGCGGCGAGAATCTGTTTTGTCATGGCGCAAGCATTCGACGAGCTTCGAGAGCAGCAACAGCGTGTTCACTCAGACGATGAATACTGCTGCCAGTGACTTTCATGCGTTGCAGATTCCGGAAAAGCACGGCCAGGTGATTGCGGCCGGTATCCCGTGGTTCGCGACCATGTTCGGCCGCGATTCCATCATTGCCGCCTACCAGTCCTTGTCGCTGAATCCGCGGCTTGCGAAGGAAACTCTCCGCACTTTGGCTGCCTACCAGGGAACCGAACAGAACGACTGGAAGGATGAAGAACCTGGCAAAATCTTGCATGAGTACCGCCAAGGCGAAATGACCACTTCCGGCGAGATGCCGTTCGGTCCTTACTATGGGACGATCGATGCTACGCCGCTGTTTCTGATTCTGCTGTCGGAAACTTACAACTGGACAGCAGACGAGAAACTAGTTCGGGAGTTGTTGCCGGCAGCCTACAAGGCGCTTGACTGGATTGATCACTATGGCGATCTGGATGGCGATGGGCTGGTGGAATATTTACGCAGGTCGAAGCGGGGACTGACGAACCAGGGGTGGAAGGACTCCTGGGACGCCAATGTTTTTCGTGATGGCAGCACCGCGCAGCCCCCGATCGCGCTCGTCGAAGTTCAAGGCTATGTTTATGACGCGAAGTACCGCATGGCTTCGCTGCTGCGTGCCTTTGGCGATTCAAAGCGTGGGGAGCAGTGCCGCAGGGAAGCTGCTGAGATGGCCAAACGCCTCGAAAAGGCCTTCTGGATGCCGCAACGCGGGTTTTATGCAATGGGACTCGACAAAGACAAGTCGCAGCTGGAGGTGATTTCATCGAATCCCGGACACCTGCTGTTTTCGCGCGCCATCAGCCGAGAACGTGCACGTGCGGTCGTGAACCGATTGATGAATCCGGACATGTTTTCCGGGTGGGGATTGCGCACACTCTCGAATGAAGAGAAGGTATTTAATCCGTTGAGCTATCACCGAGGATCAGTATGGCCACACGATAACTCGCTCATCGTGCACGGCATGGCTCTTTACGAATTTCGTGATCAGGTGATCAGAGTCTTTACGACGCTATTTGAGGCAGCACTCAGTTTCCGAGATTACCGCCTGCCTGAGCTTTTCTGCGGCGTGCAGCGTTCCGAGAATTGCGTTCCAGTGCACTACCCTGTGTCGTGTTCGCCGCAGGCCTGGGCCTCCGGATCGTTATTCCTGATGTTGATCTCACTTCTCGGAATAAGACCAAGCGCACCGAAGAAAGAGCTGAACGTCATCAATCCGCAACTGCCAGAGTGGCTGGATCAACTGAATGTGCGCAATCTACAAGTCGGAAACAGCCGCGTGGGGCTGGACTTCACGCGGCGAGGCGAGCGGACATTCTGCAATGTTGTCGATATCGAAGGCGACAAGCTATTGGTGAATGTAATCACCAAGAAGTAATTCCAATCGGGAATCAAAGCTGCCTTGCCGCTGTTCGGCAGCGAGGAGGTGATACACTACGAATCAGGATCTACTTTCAGCAAGGGGTGATGGCATGGCGCAAGTGAAGATCACAATCAGGAAGAATGGGCCTTATCGAGTGGAAGACCCGGAGGGCTTGATTGAACTGGTCGATGCTGATGGCAACAAATACGATCTGACCGGCAAACCCGCGTACTCGCTGTGCCGCTGTGGTGCGTCTGTAAACAAGCCCTTTTGCGACGGAACGCATTCGAAGGTTGGTTTCCAGGCGGCGGAAGCAGCAGTGAGGAACGAAAGCAGCGGTTCGCTCCCGGCGGGTCCGGGAACCCCAGCGAAGGGCTGAGAGTTCTTTCTCACCGCGAAGAGTAGAAAATGATCGATCCGCTGAGGAGAGACACACGCCTCAATGTATGGTTTTCGTTTTCCTCGACATATAGTCCATCAACAGGTACTGACCTAACGTATATGGCGTCGTGAAATACGCTTTGCCGCGGCACATCTCCGTAACCTTCTGCACAAACTGCACCAGTCCATAATCTGATGCCAGCATGAACGTGTTGATCATCACACCGGCGCGCTTGCATTTAGACACTTCCTCGAGGGTTTGCGAAACCACCAGAGGGTCAAGGCCGAAGGCGTTTTTGTAGATCCGGCCATCTTCCAGTGTCAGTGCCGAAGGTTTCCCGTCGGTGATCATCACGATCTGCTTCATGTCCTTGCGCTGCCGCTGCAGGATGCGCTGCGCCAGTCGCAGGCCCTCACGCGTGTTGGTGTAGTAGGGACCGACTTTCACACGCGCCAATTGTGACAGCGGAATCTCTTCGGCCGAATCATGAAAGAGAATCAAAGACAACGAATCACCGGGATATTGCGTGCGGATCAGATGCGAAAGCGCCATCGCGACTTTCTTCGCCGGCGTGAAGCGGTCTTCTCCATACAGGATCATCGAATGCGAGCAGTCCAACATGAGCACTGTCGCACACGACGACTGGTATTCGCACTGATGCACCTGCAGATCCTTGTAGTCGATGTTCAGCGGAAGCGTAAGGCCTTCGCGCTGAATGGCACTCGAGAGGGTCGCAGTGATGTCGAGGTTCAGCGTATCGCCAAATTCGTAGGTCTTGGAAGCGCCGCTGGCTTCGATACCCGTGGCTAGGTCTCGCGTATCATGCCGTCCAAAACTAGATTTTCCCAGCGATCCGAGCAGATCCCGCAAAGTGCGATAGCCGAGAAAGTCGAGGCTCTTATCCGTAATTTCGAACTTTGCATGGGTCTGATTCTCTCCGACCTGGCCCCCGACGCTCGATTGCTGCGAAGGGTCGTGCGGTCCATCGATGGAGATGTAGTCTTCCTGCTGCATGCGTTCGATCAGTTGCTCAATCAGTTGGTCGAGTGTGCCGTCCATCTGCATTTGCTGCACCTGTTCGCGCATTTCTTCCAGGAGGTCGCTATTCATGAGTGCCTGTTCAATTGCCTGGTGCAACTCGTCCATCGACTGCTGACCGTCCTGCAGTTCGTAAAAGCCGTAGGAATTCTGAAATCCGCTTTGCAGAAGATAATCCGACAACGCCGCGAGCAGATCTTCCATGCTCGTTTCCGACGCCGGATCAGGTACGTATTTGGAATATTTGACGCGCTTCATGCAGGTGCCCTAGTTGAACGGCCTCCGATTGCGGAAAGGTGGTTCATCATCACGCTCGCGCACTCGTTGCTCGGTGCGCTTAGGCGGACGCTCTCCCGCGCTGAAGACGCGTTCTTCGCTGCGGCCGATCCGTTTGTGCGCATACAGACCTTCGAGAATGAATTCCGCAGCGGAAACCTGCAATTCGGGTGCATCCTTTGAACCGACGCCAAGCGCCCCGATTCGTTCCATGAGGCCCTGAATCCCGCCAAGAGTAGGCATCAGGTCAGTTGCCGCTGCTGAATCCTGCAGCTGAATATTTCCGCCGAGATCAAACCACTGCACCACCTGTTGCAGATTTACGCCCTGATAGGTGGTATCGAACGTACTCGCAATCGCAGTGCGAATAATCTCGCGGACAACTGTGTCTGCACCCTTTACTTCACCCTCGTATTCCAACTCCAGTTTGCCGGTTACCGCAGGAATCGCAGCATATACGTCACCGATGCGCGGAACCACGACTTGTTCTTTGTTGTGGATGGCGCGGCGTTCGGCGTTCGAGATCACGTTTTCCATCACACTGATAGGCAAGCGTTGACTCACGCCCGAGCGCTTGTCGACACGCTTGTCTTCACGCGCGACGAAAGCGATGCGTTCGACTACCTCCTGGACGAAGTTCGGTACGCGCAGTTCGTAACCATCACGCTGAACCCACGCCTCCTGTGCGGTGATCGCAATGCCTTCGTCCACCGTAGCGGGATAATGGGTACGAATTTCCGATCCGATGCGGTCTTTAAGCGGGGTGACGATCTTGCCGCGCGCGGTATAGTCCTCGGGATTTGCGCTGAAGACGAGCGCTACATCCAGCGGCAACCGAACCGGATATCCCTTAATCTGCACGTCGCCTTCCTGCATGATGTTGAACAGGCCTACCTGGATTTTTCCGGCCAAATCAGGCAATTCATTGATGGCGAAAATTCCGCGATTCGCGCGAGGCAGCAGACCGTAATGCATGGTGAACTCGCTGCCGAGTTCGTGGCCGCCGCGGGCAGCCTTGATTGGATCGATATCGCCAATCAGATCGGCAATGGTTACATCTGGCGTTGCCAGCTTTTCCACGTAACGCTCTTCCGGAGCCAGCCAGGAAATCCTGGTGGCGTCGCCGCATTGTTCCAGCCGATCGCGGCACTCGCGACAAAGAGGCGCATATGGATTATCGTGAATTTCGCAACCGGCTATATAGGGAAGCACGGGATCGAGTAGTGTAGTCAGTGCCCTAAGTATGCGACTCTTCGCCTGTCCGCGAAGGCCCAGCAAAATGAAGTTGTGTCGCGAGAGCACAGCATTGATGATCTGCGGAACTACGGTGTCTTCGTAGCCCACAATGCCCGGGAACACAGATTCCCCTCCGTCACGAAGTCGCGCTATCAAATTTTCGCGCAATTCGTCCTTCACGCGACGGGTACGGAGACGCGATTCAGAATAGGGGCTTCGGCGCAATTCACCGAGGGTCTGGGGAAGATTCATAATGGCCGGGACCTCACTCCACAAATGATTGCTGGCGATTATACGGCGACGTGAGCTTTGTGACTTGTCGCAAGTGTCCGCCGGTTGTATTGGATGCGCAGAACCACAGAAGTTGAGGCAAAATCTTGCGGTCACGAAGGTTTGCTTGACGTAGCGAAGCCCAGCATTTAAAAGCACCTACATGCGATTGGACGGTAAAGTAGCGGTGATTACCGGCGCTTCCATGGGAATTGGCGAGGCGATGGCCAAGCTATTTGTTGAGGAAGGCGCCCGGGTAGTACTGAGTTCGCGCGATGAGAAGCGGATTGAAGAAGCACGCACTCGCGTCGGCAGGCCCGAGAAAACGCTGGGTATCTTCTGTGATGTGCGAAATCGCGAGGACCTGGATCGCCTGCTCAGTCTTACGTTGCACAACTTCGGTCGCATCGATATATGGGTCAATAATGCAGGATTTG
This sequence comes from Terriglobia bacterium, assembly GCA_021324365.1. Lineage (GTDB taxonomy): Bacteria > Acidobacteriota > Terriglobia > Terriglobales > Acidobacteriaceae > JAJPJE01. Next base: position 97,698 of record JAJPJE010000042.1, read on the forward strand.
GCCTGCGTGACACCATAGCCGCAGTGCCGATGCGCGAATGCCGGAACATGTTTGAGACAAACTTGTTCGGTGCCATTGAGGGTATTCAGGTAGCCGCTCCAGTGATGGTAAAGCAGGGAAGTGGCACTATCGTCAACGTTTCCAGTGTCGCTGGGCATGTCCCCGTGCCGGGCATGGGGGCCTACTGCGCGACGAAATTCGCACTCAACGCGATTGGCAAAGCCGCGCGAATGGAGTTGGCGAGCAGCGGTGTGAGGGTGATGACGGTTTGTCCCGGCTACATCGAAACCAATTTTGCCCGCAACGTGGTGCGTGGATCGCAGGCCGGAAAATTCGATCCCGGAGCGCGCACCGGTGCTACTGCAGAGCAGGTGGCGCGGGCCACGCTCAATGGCTATCTGAAAGGAAAGCGCGAAGTGGTCGTGCCCTGGTTCTACAGCATCGCGATCAAGTTCTACCAGCTAATACCGGGCGTAGTCGAAAACTATATGAGCAAGCGACTGGCGACCGGTAAATAGAGCTGGCAAAAATTCTTGAGCGCTACAGCCCTGCTCCCGAGTTTGCCCGGTTCTGTGCAGCCTGCGTTCCCGTTGCCGACCCCGAAGCGCCATTTGCGACTTCCCGAGCGAGTTCGATCAAGGATCGTACCGCGATACCTGACGGACCTTTGGCAATCCATGGTTTGTTGTCTTCCATCCACGCCGTGCCGGCAATATCGAGATGCAGCCATGGCGTGTCTTCGACAAACTCTTTCAAGAACATTGCCGCCGTGATCGCTCCGCCCCAGCGGCCGCCGGTATTCATAATGTCGGCGATGTTGGAGCGAATCATTTCCTGGTATTCCGGGTCCAGCGGCATGCGCCACATCTTTTCACCGGAGCGCTTCAGTGCCTGGTGGAATTGTTCGAACCACGCGTCATCATTGGCAAAAACGCCCGCATTCGCATAGCCGAGTGCAACCACAATCGCACCGGTAAGAGTCGCCGCATCCACCAGGTGAGTAGCGCCGAGTTGTCGCGCGTAATGAAGACCATCGGCAAGCACCAGACGGCCCTCCGCATCCGTATTGATGATTTCGATAGACTTGCCCGACATTGCGATCTGCACGTCGCCCGGCTTTTGCGCTTTGCCAGAAGGCATATTCTCGGTGGCCAGCACGATAGCGATTACCTTGATTTTGGGCTTCAGCAGCGCGATCGCTCGCATCACACCAAGCATTGTCGCGCCGCCGGCCATGTCGTACTTCATTTTTTCCATGCCGTCGCTTGGCTTGATGGAAATGCCGCCGCTGTCGAAGGTGATACCTTTGCCTACCAGTCCGAGCACCGGCTTTGGCGGCGCGCCCTGTGGTTCATAGGTTAGTACGATGAGAGCCGGAGGCTCGTCGGAACCCTGCGCTACGCTCCAGAAGGCGCCCATCTTCATCGATTTGATCTTCTCCGCGCCGTACACCTCGCACTTCAATCCCACTTCCTCTGCCATCTTCTGTGCACGGTCTGCCAGGATCGTAGGCGTCATGCGATTGCTCGGTTCGTTCACGAGCGTTCGGGTGAAGTTCTGAGATTCGCCAATAACCCGGCCTTCCTTCACCGCGCTGTCCAAAATGCCTTTGTCGCCAGACGCGACGATGACCGTGATTTCCTCCACGCGCTGATCTTTGCGGTCGCTCTTATAAACGTCTGGATCGAAGTTGCCGACGAAAGCGCCTTCTATCACGGCACGCACGGCACCGCCGGCGCCGCCCGAAGTTTCGGGTACGGCAAAAGCGAAACTCTTGATGCTCTTAGGTTTCAGGAAACGGAGAGCGGTGCCGGCTGCCTTGCGCAGTTCAACAGTGCTGAAAGACTCAACCTTACCTGCACCAACCAGGAGCAGCCTTTTCGCCGCGAGGCCCTGAGGACGATGCAGCAATGTGGTTTCTCCAACTCTCCCTGTCACTTCGCAGCCGGCAAGCAGGTCCTTTGCTGCTGCCTGGACGCTTTGGTCCGAAGAAAGCACCTGCGGATTGGGCTTGTCTTTTTCGCCCGCATCGACCACAACAACAGCTAAAAGTTCGGTTGCTACTTGTGCTGCGTTTCCCTGGACTAAAATGGTATTCATTTCCACCCCAGAATCAATTTGCAATTTTGTAGTTTTGTCTGGCTCCATTTACCGCCAAGCTCTTCCACTCACACTATGCTCGTCTGCTGCGCTGAATCGCCTCTCTCGCCTCTTTGTCGGCCGTACGGCGGCGTTCGGTTTCACGCTTATCCCACAGCTGTTTGCCTTTTGCCAGAGCGATTTCAACCTTTACGCGTCCGTTCTTGAAATAGAGCCGCAAAGGAATCAAGGTCAGACCCTTTTGCTGCGTCTTGCCGATCAGTTTCCTGATTTCATCCTTATGAACCAGCAGTTTGCGTGTCCGCAGAGCTTCGTGGTTGAAGATATTGCCGTGCTCATAAGGGCTGATATGGGCATTCAGCAGCCATAATTCGTTATTCTTTACGATCCCGTAGGAGTCCTTCAGATTCGCCCGCCCTGCCCGAACCGATTTCACTTCGGTGCCGGTGAGCGCAATGCCAGCCTCCAATTTCTCCAGCAAAAAGTAGTTGTGAGATGCAGCCCGATTGACGGCGGCGTCCTTCTCACCCGCAGCCGTAGCCTGGCGTTTTGGCGCTTTTTCCCTTTCCGGACGGGTCTGATGGGTAGCTTGGCGGGGCATAAGGCGTTGCCACGAGAATCCCAAAACTTCAATGCTAACACAGGGTTAACCCGGCCCTGATAGCAGCTGGGCTGTCGGATTCTTGCCAGCTCTCGATGTATAATCGCGACTTCGTAATGGCGGAACACCGGCCTTTCTTTTCGCTTTTACGATGCAAGCCCAGCGCTGCACTTCGTTCTAAATTTGCGTCGCAGCGGAAGATGAGCCGCAGGTGTGGCCGACTTATCGAATGCAGTCGAGCCTCTGCGTTTAGTCCAATCCGGATGAGGTACCGAGTGGGAATTTTTGGTCGACCAGCAAAACCGATGAACCGCCTGATGCGCATGGCGGGAGCCTTCTCCGTCCTGGCTTTGATCTTTTCTTTACCGGCATTGGCCGACCAGGCCAGCAAAGCATATAAAGCTGGCGTGGACGCGGAAGCGCGACAAGACTACGTACACGCTTACGAAGAATATAAGCATGCTTACGACCTGAAGCCGAAAGAGATTCGTTACAAGGCTGCGTTTACGCGCATTCGTTTCTATGCCTCCTCGGAACTGGTCCGCCAGGGTCAACTCCTCCGCAAACAGGGGAAGCTGCAGGACGCGCTGGTCATGTTCCAGCGCGCGAATGCTATAGACCCGAGCAACTTTGCGGCCGAGCAGGAGATGAACCGGACCCAACATGAGATCGAAACGCAAGGGCAGCCGAAGCCGACAGCACAAAACGATCGGTCTGTGATCAGCCGCCTGGCCGCGCAAGCCGGCGAACCGGCAGAACTGAAGCAGATCTCGAATACGCCTATCACGATGCGAATGACCGAGGACAGTAAGGTCGTTTATACAACGATAGGTAAGCTCGCGGGCATTAACGTTCTTTTTGACCCCGATTACACGTCGCGAAGGATCGCGGTCGATCTGAACAACGTCAGTCTGGATCAGGCGCTGGAAATCGTCGCACTGGAGTCAAAGACATTTTATCGCCCAGTGACTGAAAACACTGTCTTTGTTGCCGCGGATACCCCGGGTAAGAGAAAAGAACTTGAGCAGAGCGTAGTAAAGACTTTCTATCTTCAGAACGTTTCGAGCCCTAACGACCTGCAGGATTCGGTCAATGCCGTTCGCCAGATCACGAATATCAACAGCATTATTCAAATTCAATCTCAGAACGCGATCGTGGTTCGTGGCACTCCGGATCAGGTTGCTCTGGCGGAACGAATTCTGCAGGATATCGACAAGTCGAAGCCTGAAGTCGTTGTCGAAGTTGTCGTAATGCAGGTGAATCGAGACAAGGTCCGGACCCTGGGTTTTCAACCTCCACAAAACGCCAGTGTCGCTTTGCAGTCCAATAGCAGCACGGCAAACAACAACAACAATAACAATAACAACAACAACAATAACAACAACAACTTGGGCACGGGTACGGGAAACACGGGTTCGCTTACCATCAATCAACTCGCAAACTTGAATGCGACCGATTTTGTAGTGAATATTCCATCAGCCACGGCAAACTTTCTGTTCTCCGACAACAACACCAAGATTCTGCAGAATCCGCAGATTCGCGCCGTCGACAATCAGAAAGCGACTCTTAAGATCGGTGAACGTGTGCCGGTGGCGACTGGATCATTCCAGCCTGGAATTGGCGGCGTGGGCATCAACCCACTGGTCAACACGCAGTTTCAGTATCTCGATGTCGGCGTGAATATGGACATCACACCGCGCATACACAATAACGGCGACGTCACCCTCAAAGTTGTCCTGGAGATTTCTTCCGTAACCGGAAACACGAACATTGGCGGCATTCAGCAGCCGATCATCGGCCAGCGCCGAGTGGAGCACGAAATCCGTCTAAAGGAAGGCGAAGTCAGCCTGATGGGGGGCATGCTGGAAGATCAGCAGATCAACAACCTGAACGGCTGGCCATTCCTGTCGAAGATTCCGGGGCTGCGCTACCTGTTCTCTTCCGTGGATACGGAAACGCATACAACCGAAACGGTGTTCGCACTGATTCCTCGTGTTGTTCGCATGCAGGACATTCGCGAAGAGAACCTGGCGCCAATCTCCGTAGGCACCGCAGGCAACGTCGATTTGCGGCGCGTATCTGCGGTTTCTCCAATGGTGCAGCCTACTCCATCAGGTCCGGCAACAGCGGCGCCGAATCCGGCGGCAGCTCCCGGTGGAGGCGCGCCGGCACCGAATACATCAGCTCCCAATACACCGCAGGCGAGCCTGTCATCGGGCACGGGCATCATGAGCTTCGAACCTGCGACCATCAATCAACAGGTGGGGTCGACTTTCATGGTGAATCTCAGCCTCGGTGGCGCGGCGAATGTTTTTTCCGTTCCCGTAGAGCTTTCTTACGATCACAACATGCTGCAGTTGCTGAACGTGTCAAACGGTGGGGCGCTGGGGAAAGACGGTCAGCCGGTAACACTCGTACATCGTGAAGACCCAAACAATGGAAATCTGCAGATCACAGCGACCCGCCCGCCCGGCTCTGGAGGAGTGGCCGGACAGGGGCCGGTGTTTACCCTAACTTTTGCCGCTAAGGCTCCCGGAAGCTCCGAGCTGGTGATTACAAAGGGCACCGCACGCGATCCGGGAATGCAACTGATTCCGCTCGCGGGCAGCCAGGCCATGGTGACGATTTCCAAATAGCGGGTAGAAAGCTCTCCCGCACGCACGGACTTCCGGAGAAGAACACTGTGAACTTCTCCGGTACAATAAAAGCATCTTCTTAGTGGGTTTGTTTTGTTACTTTCTGTAAAAAGATCGCGTCGCGACGAGCGCGGAATGACGCTAATCGAGCTCATTGTCGCGATTACCATCATGATGGTTCTGACCACAGCCGTGCTCCCAGTTGCAAGGCTTACCATCCGCCGCGAAAGAGAGAAGGAACTTCGCCGCGACTTGTGGGAAATGCGCGACGCCATCGATCGCTACAAAGATGCTGCCGATCGTGGTCTATTCCAGATTAAGCTCGGGACCGAGGGGTATCCGCCGGATTTGGACACCCTCGTTAAGGGAGTCGATATTGGCGGAAAGAAGGTTCGTTTTCTTCGCCGTATTCCGATCGATCCGATGACCGGCAAGACCGAGTGGGGGCTGCGTTCTATGCAAGACGACCCACAGAGCACTTCCTGGGGCGGTCAGAACGTGTTTGATGTTTATACCCAGTCGCAGGACACTGCGCTGGATGGAACGAAGTATTCTGAATGGTAGATCGCTGCAAATTTCGCCGCTCGCGCCTGAAATCAGCCGGGTTCACTCTGATCGAATTAATGATCGTCATCAGCATGATCCTGATCCTGATTTCGATCGCAATCCCGCTATACAATCAGTCGATCACGCGCGCACGGGAAGCGGTGCTTCGGCAGAACTTATTTACGCTCCGATCTGTTATTGATCAGTATTCGATGGACAAGCAGAAGGCACCTCAGTCGCTGGACGATCTGGTGCAGGCCGGTTATCTGAAGCAGATCCCGAACGATCCGATGACGAACTCGAAGGACACTTGGGAAACCGTGCAGGAAGACGTTCTCACCAGCGTGGATCAGACCCAACCCGGGATCACTGATGTGCATTCCGGATCGAGCGCGATTGGCAGTGATGGGACTGCTTACAACACTTGGTAAGGCCCCTAGCAATTATTCAGAGGGGTACGCTAAACAGTCGGCGCAGCTAAAGCTGCGCCCGTTGTAAAAAAGCTCGCGGCGAGTTTCCCGGTCCTTACGCTACATGCGCCTTCTTCTGCACTGATTCCTCATATCCGCGAGTAGCGAAGTAAAGCGCCTGGTCGAAGAAGTTGTCGAGCATCCGCGCGAATTCCCGCTCACCATAAAGTTCGAGGATGCGGTCCGCAAACCGCTCGCGTTGAAGCAAAGCCCAAAGTTCTTCTTTGGACAATAGAAGCGCCCAGATCAACTGGCTGAGCGGTATGCCTTGCTGTGCGCGCCGGTTCCCCAGTTCTTTATAACGCAGTTCGATGTCGCTGGACGTTTTAGTAAGCAGCCACTCGCTCAAATTCTCATAAACCTGCAGCCCCAATTCAGCAAGATCCACCTCCGGTATGTTGCGGTATCCCTTGGTCCGTTCCGAAGTTCTTAGCTTTTTAGCCAGGCTGAGCGATAGCTCTCTGGAGTGAGTTTCAACGATCTGAAACAATCGATTTCCAACCATCTTTTCTTGGCCTCCCCACCTTAGCCGCACAACAGTTGAACTTATCTCGTTTTACGATTCATTATGCCTTCATTATGAAATGAGCCTTGAGTTAGTTTCAACCAAAATAGAAAAGGGCACCCCACGGAGGCACCCTATAATAGACCCGAATGCCTTAGGCGAGTTTCGGATTACGATTCGTTCTATCGATTGTTTATATTAGTTTTACTTACCGCAGCATTTCTTGTACTTCTTGCCTGAACCGCACGGGCAGAGGTCATTTCGTCCCACTTTTGCGGCGCCTCGCACCACCTGCTGGACCTGGGTGGCTTCGCTTGCACCGGCCATTTGGGCCTGCTGCAGTTCACGTTTCTTCTTGCGCAGGAATTCCTGCTCGATTTCGTCCACATTAGTGGATGCGTGACGAGCGCGGCGGCCATCAGCACCGGCAACAGCCGTGGCATGAGCCGCTCCGTCGCCGTTTCCGTCATGACTCGGGACCGGAGCAGCAACCGCCTGCTGCTGAGGCGCACCGATCACCTGCATGAGGTACAGGTACCTGACGGTTTCCTCCTGGAAGCGCTTCATCATTTCTTCGAACATGTCGAAGGATTCGCGCTTGTACTCCACCAGGGGATCGTGCTGGCCGTATCCCCGAAGCCCGATACCCTCACGGAGGTGGTCCATGTTGAGCAGGTGATCTTTCCAATGCTGGTCAATCACACTCAGCATGATCATGCGTTCGTGGTAGCGCATCGCGTCCGCACCGATCAGCTTTTCCTTCGCGTCATAACGTTCTCGCAACTTGTCGAAGATGCCGTCGCCGAGTTCCTGCCTGTTCAGGGTGTCCGGCTTCAATCCCTCGGCCACAATGTCGACCCCGAATCGCGTGAAGATTGCTTCACGGAGTCCTTTGGTGTTCCAGTCTTCAGGATGGACGTCTTTCGAAGCATACTGGTCCAGCAAGCCAGCGAGAATATCGGCAACGTAATCCTCGAGGATCAGATCCTTCTGATCGACACCTTCAAGTAGCTGGCGACGCAAGCCATAAACGGCCTCGCGCTGCTTATTCATCACATCGTCATATTCGAGCAGGTGTTTGCGGGCTTCAAAGTTCTGCGCTTCGACGGTCTTCTGCGCTGCCTCAATTCTCCGCGAGATCATCTTCGACTCGATCGGCACGCCCTCTTCCATCCCCAGTCGCTGCAGGAGAGTGCTCACCCACTCCTTGGCGAAGATGCGCATAAGGTCGTCTTCAAGGGACAGATAAAAACGAGACGAGCCCGGATCGCCCTGGCGGCCTGAACGCCCGCGTAACTGGTTATCGATGCGCCGGGACTCGTGACGTTCAGTGCCGAGAATGTGCAGTCCGCCTGCATTCACGACCTCATCGTGCTCGCGATCCGTTTCGGATTTGTACCTGGCGAAGGTCTCTTCCCAGTTCTGCGTCGGAACCTCGAACTCATTTCCCTGGTAATACCAGACAGTCACGCCTTCGCGATCTCGCGTCTCGATTTCGCCGCCAGCCTCCTGCACGGCACGAGCGATGCCTTTCTTCACCAATTCCTGTTTAGCCATGAACTCGGCATTACCGCCGAGCAGAATGTCAGTCCCGCGGCCAGCCATGTTGGTGGCGATAGTGACTTGGCCCTTCCGTCCGGCCTGAGCCACGATCTCGGCTTCACGCTCGTGGTACTTAGCATTCAGCACCACGTGCTTGATGCCTTTTTTCTTTAGGAGATCGGAAAGGCGTTCCGACTTTTCGATCGAAGTGGTACCTACCAGAATCGGCTGGCCGTTCGCATTCAGTTTTTGGATTTCATCGGCGGCTGCAAAATACTTCTCCTTCTCAGTGCGGTAGACGAGGTCCGCATTTTCGATGCGCAGCATGGGCCGGTTTGTCGGGATAACAACAACTTCTAACTTGTAGATCTTGTCAAACTCGGGAGCTTCTGTTTCTGCCGTACCGGTCATGCCAGCGAGTTTCTTGTACATGCGGAAATAATTCTGGAATGTAACCGTGGCGAGCGTCTGATTTTCACGCTCGACCTTGACGTTTTCCTTAGCCTCTACAGCCTGGTGCAGGCCATCAGACCAGCGCCGACCCGGCATCAGTCGCCCGGTGAACTCGTCCACGATGATGACTTCGCCATCTTTCACCACGTACTCGACGTCACGGTGATAGAGAGCGTGCGCCTTGATCGCAGTTTCGACGTGGTGCTTAAGATCCCAGTTTTCCTGGTCGGCAATGTTATTGATACCGAGCAGTCGCTCGACTTTTTCCCAGCCCTCATCGCTGACCGTGATCGTACGGTGTTTCTCATCGACAACGTAGTCGCCGGTGAGGATTTTTGGCTCACCTGGCGCCGTATCTTTTTCCTCTCCCTGTTCGAGGCTGGGGATGATCTTGTTTACCCGCTGGTACTTATCGGTAGATTCCTCGCTTGCTCCGCTGATGATCAGCGGAGTCCGCGCTTCGTCAATCAGGATAGAGTCGACTTCGTCGACGATACTGTAGTTATGGCCTCGCTGGACGCAATCCGCGAGGTCGAACTTCATGTTGTCGCGGAGGTAGTCGAAACCGAATTCGTTATTCGTTCCGTAAGTGACGTCGGCGCCGTAAGCGTCGCGACGCTCTTGGTCGTCGAGATCGTGAACAATAACCCCTACCGTCAGGCCAAGGAAGGTGTAGATCTTGCCCATCCACTCCGAGTCACGTTTGGCCAGGTAATCGTTGACCGTAACTACGTGCACGCCACGGCCCGGCAGGGCATTCAGGTAAACCGGAAGGGTAGCGACCAGGGTCTTACCTTCACCAGTTTTCATTTCAGCTATCTTGCCCTGGTGGAGCACCATACCGCCGATCAACTGTACGTCGAAATGCCGCATGTTCAGAATGCGGCGACCGGTTTCGCGAACGACAGCAAAAGCTTCGGGAAGAATTTCGTCGAGAACCTCGTTCTCAACGCGGCGGCGCTCGTCATCGTCTTCCAGGCCCTTGGTGCGTTCCTGGATTCGCGCCCGGAATTCGTCTGTTTTGGCGCGCAGTTCGGCGTCTGTGAGTCGCTGCATCTGAGGCTCCAGTGCGCCAATCTGCTGCACAATCGGCCTCATGCGCTTGATTTCGCGATCGTTCTTTGTGCCGAAAACCTTGCCTAATAGCGTATTGATCAAAGTAGAGTCCTGCCGCCCAAGTTGACACGCCGCGACCGTCGCTGGCGACCTGCTCCGTCGGACCGGAGCCTGGGCAGACTTCAGTTAAGTCTAACAAATTTATTGGATGCCCTTCCGAAACTCAGGACTCTACGACTTGGCTGGAACCCGTCGGGGCTTCGAGCGAGATCATTGGGTCGACCACGGTATGTTCCCGTTGTGGATACCACTGTGTCATTAATGATCGAGCCTGGTCCTTCCCAAGGGAAGGACCAGACTATCCGACTCGATTCTGGGGACTTACGCAGCTCTCCGGTTTCGCCCCCGGCTCGACCTGCTCGGGCGATGCTCCTCCGCGCTTTGCCTTTCTTTCCGTTCCATCCCCATGTTTGCGGGTTTAAGTTTCTTGCCGAACGACTCCATTTTCTTCAGTGTTTGCTGCTCTTCCTTCAAATTCTGGTTCAGTAGTTTCACTGCCTTCTTATGGCCCATCATTTCAGCCAAACGGATCAAGCCCTCATAGGCACTGATCTCGTAGCGTTCGACCTTCGTCGCGGCGCCCACGTTGAAGATATCCAGCAGATCCTCTGACGGGTCCTCCTCTTTGAAGCTGTCGTGCTCTTCAATCAACCCCATCAGGCCTTTGCATTCGGTTTCTTCGGCTTCGGCATCGATGGACTCAAATACCTGCTGCAATCGTTCGACCTGTTTCTCGGTCTGCTGCAGGTGAGATTGAAAAGCCTTTTGCAGGTCGGGACGGCTACTCTCTTCGGCTTGCTCGCCCAGTGCCTGAACGAGCTTCTGTTCGGCATCAAGCATGTCTTGTAACTCGTGGACAAAAAACTCGTGCGCAGTCTGCATGAAACCACCTCCTGGTCGGTTACTTCGATGCGTTCATCGAAGCTGGCGCTGACTGGTTCGGTTCAAAAGCGAACGGAATCGGGTTATGGGCGATTGACAGGCTTTCAGGTATCATTTTGCGAACTCGATGCCCAACTTCTATACGCGGTTTCTGCAGGCTGTTCAGCAGTTTCCGAACCACGTCGCTTTCCAGATGCAACGGGAAAATGGCGAGCTCGAAAGCTACAGCTTCACAGATACGCGTCGCATGGCCGACTCTGTCGCGGCCTGGATGGAGTTGTCCGGCATCGCCCGTGGCGCGCGCTGCGCTATTCTCGCGAGTAATAGTCCTCGATGGGTTGCGGTTTATCTCGGGATTATCGCCTCCGGACGCGTTGCCGTCCCTTTCGACACCGCGTTCAACAGCGACCAGGTAGCCAAACTGCTGAAGGATTCCGGTTCCGAGTTGCTGGTTGCTGATGCGGGGCACCTTTCAACTTCGAAAGCCGCGTTGCAGAAGCGTGCTTGTCGCCTCGTGCTTCTGGATAAATCGAAGGATTCTCCCGAACTTGCGACGCTCGATTCGGTCCTCACCAGTGCGCGAAACTATACCTTTGCAGTAGTGGAAGTCAGCTCAAACGAAACCGCTTGCATCCTGTACACGTCCGGCACCACCAGCGACCCGAAAGGAGTGATGCTCAGTCACTCCAACATTCAGGCGGAAGCCGAGGGAGCCTTTAACGTCTTTAACGATATCGGTCCGACCGACGCTCTTCTCGGCATCCTGCCGCTGTTTCACGCTCTCTCCCAGATGGCTAGCCTGCTGCTGCCCGGTATTAAGGGCGCCCGCGTCATCTTCCTGGAATCGCTTAACACCAGTGAATTGATGCGTGCTCTGCGGGAACGCGGAATCACTATCTTCGTTTGTGTGCCGCAGTTCTTTTACCTGATTCATAGCCGCATTTTTAAGGAAGTGGCCGCACGCGGGCGGGTGGTCGAGTCAATTTTTCACGGCATGCTCTCGCTGAACCGGTTCACGCGCCGCTTGGGGCTGAACCTTGGCCCGCTGCTATTTAAGAAGGTTCACCAGTTGCTCGGTTCGCGTATCCGCCTGCTCATCACAGGCGGCTCGCGGCTCGATCCCAAGATCGGTGCTGACTTTGAAGCTCTCGGCTTCACCATGCTGAACGCTTATGGGCTCACTGAAACCAGCGGTGCTGCCACCGTCACGCGACCCGGGCAAAACGTCATAGGCTCGGTGGGCAAGCCGCTGCCAGGCAATGAAGTCCGCATTCACAGACCTGAACCGGACCCCGAAACCGGTTATCACGTCGGCGAGATCGAAGTTCGCGGGGGGATCGTGATGAAGGGGTACTACAACCGGCCGGACGCGACCGCTGCGGTAATGGATGATGGTTGGCTGCTTACTGGTGATCTCGGTCGCATCGACGAACGGGGGAATGTCTTTATTACTGGGCGCGCGAAGGACATTATCGTGCTCGCCTCAGGAAAGAATATCTATCCTGAGGAAGTCGAAGCGCACTACCAGCGCAGCCCCTTTATCAAGGAAATTGCGGTGATTGGACTGGAGGCGCAGCCGGGCGAACCCCAGTCCGAACGCCTGCACGGCGTGGTGGTTCCAAACTTCGAGGTGCTGCGCGAGCGCAAGATCGTCAATGCGAAAGAGATGATTCGCTTCGAGATCGAGGGGCTTTCTTCGCAGCTTCCCGCCACCAAGCGCATTCTCAGCTATGACATCTGGCAGGACGACCTGCCCCGGACCACCACCCGTAAAGTAAAGCGAAACGAAGTGGAGAAGCGGGTACGTGCGGCGATGCACGGCGGCGCTGCCGATCCTTCCCAGACCACTGGCGAGCTGACCGAGGCTGACAAAGAATGGATGGGGATCCCGGATGTGCAACGCGCTCTGCTGGTCATGCGCGATGCTTCCAATAACAAGAACGATCGAATCCTTCCAACTGACAATCTCGAACTGGATCTGGGCCTCGATTCCATGGAGCGCGTGGAACTTCTTGTTGCGCTCGAGCGCGAACTGAATGCGCACGTGCCCGACTCAATTGTCGCCGAGGTCTACACCGTTCGCGAGCTCGTGGATGCGGGGCGCGCACGAATCGGTGTGGCGACCAGCCGCGACAAAGATGTGGCCGCGTGGGGAACCGTCTTGCAGACTGATCCTACCGACCCTGACGTACTGGCGATTACAAAGGCGCGGACGCTGCCCCTGCTGTTTTGGTACTGCTTCGGAAAATTTGTGCTCGTTTTTTGCCGAGTCGCATTCCGGTTGCAGGTCACAGGGATGGAAAAGCTACCACGCTACGGTCCGTACATCATTGCACCGAATCACCAGACCTATCTGGACGCGCCCATCTTGATGAGTCTGCTTCCCTGGAGCATCTTCCGAAGGCAATTCTCTGTTGGTACAAGCGAGATTTTCGGAACCGGACTGGTCCGCCGCATTGCAAGCTCGTTCAACCTGGTGCCGGTTGATGCCGACGCGAATATGGTTCCTGCAATGAAAGCTACTGCGTACGGCCTGCGGCACGGAAAGATTCTTGTGATTTTCCCGGAGGGTGAGCGTTCGATTGATGGCCCTCCGAAAAAATTCAAGAAAGGCGCAGCAATTCTCGGCGTCAACCTCAACCTGCCAATCTATCCGGTTGCTCTCGACGGCTTCTACGAAGCTTGGCCCCGCGGCAAGCGCTTCCAGGGGTTTACTTGCGCGAAGTTCGCTGTAGGAGACCCAATTTATCCGCCTAAAGATGCCACCTCTCCCGAGCAAGCTTATGAGCAGATGAATACCGAGCTGAAAGACCGCGTGATGGAGATGTGGATGCAAATCCACGAAGCCAAGCCCGAATCGGCGAATGCTACGGCAGACTAGTCTGTATACGTTGGTGCCACCGATGGTTCTCTCTCAAAATCCCTCTGCCTCCTTCGCGTCCTCTGCGGTTTAATCAGTTGCGATGGAAGATTTTGGATTCACCCGCGCCGAACTCAGGCGGCTACGCGCGTTTCGCACGCCTTTGCTGATCCAGCATTTCTTGGAATCTCTTCCCTACCATCATGCGGATACCGCCTGGTCTCCTCGGCGGGTAATGGAAGAAGGTACCGCGCATTGTCTCGAAGGAGCCATCTTTGCGGCCGCTGCATTGCGGGTAAATGGATACAAACCCCTGCTCCTGGATTTTGAGGCTGTTCAGGATAGCGATCATGTCATCGCAATCTATCGTATGAACGAGGGCTGGGGCGCCATCGCGAAGTCAAATTTCGCGCTCATTCGCTTTCGGGATCCCGTCTATCGCTCCCTGCGTGAACTGGCAATGAGCTATTTCGATGGATACCACAATCTGCGCGGAGAGCGAACCCTGCGTGCCTTCTCTCGCCCAGTGAACCTGAGACGCTTTGATCGTTTGAATTGGATGACGACTGCAGAGCCAGTCTGGTTTATTCCTGAGTACCTGTGCGAAATCCCCCATACCCCGTTACTCACTCCCGCACAGGAACACTCGCTCACCCGGCTTGACCCCCGAGTATTCCGTGCTGGTCTGATCGGGTATCAGCCGCATTAGTGAACTTGGCTGCGAATCGCGACCGCGTTCGAACTCACGGAAGTCCCTAAGGACAAAGTGCGAGCGCAGTTTCACGCGGGCTCACGGCAGATTTGCCGCCTCTTTCACGGCACTTTGGAAGTCGGCCAGCAACTGCATGCGAGGAGGATCCAGTCCGCCGATTGCCATTCCTCGCCAGAGCGGGGCAGTGTTGGTGCCAAGTTTGGCGTCGTAAACCTCAAGGATGTCTTCCGGCGGGCCAAGGTCCGCCATAGCATCGCCGCCAGAGCCAACCGAGGCGGGTCCGATACCGCGGTCAGGACCTGAGTTGCCTCCCAGGTTGCCGCCCATTTTTGCGGTGCTCCCACCTTTGCGAACGCGCAGTATGAGATCGGCCTGGTTGCGCTGAATGGTCTCGGTGTAGTAGCCCCATTTGCGTAGAGCTTCACGGACGTCGTTGACAGCTTGTACATCGCCGGGAGGCAGCTGCGGCGACGTCTGGTCCGGGCCTTCATATGTCGTGATGTAAACATATTTGGCATTAACGACCAGCTTCGGGAGAGTCTTTTTCTTTTTAGCAAAGGCGGCGCCGGAGATAAGAGCAACGAGAGTGAGATAACAGAGGAGACGACGGAGCATGGATGGCCTCCCGAGCCAATATAACTCGGAATCGGATCGAGAGTTGCGACCACTTATCTTGTAGCAGCTTACATTACCGGCGGCACGCTGATCCCCATGACTGCAAGCAAGCTGATCAGTTCGCGCCTTGCGATTGCAGCCGTCGCCAGCAGGAAATGCTTCCGGGCGGGGTCGGCTTCGGTGAGAATGTGATGCCGATGGTAAAAATTGTTGAAAAGCTGCGCCAGTTGAAATGCGTGCTTGGCCGCGTAGGCCGGCTCGGTGGTGGTGATACATTGCTCGAGGACGGTGGAAGTCTTTGATGCAGCAAGCCAGACTTCCCAGATTTCATTTCCTGTTTCGCCTTCAAGGTACTTGCCGAAATCGGCGGCTTCGGCCAGCACCTGCTCCGGCGTGAGGCCTGCTTTACGGAAAATGTTCGTGGCTCGAACAACCGCATATTGTGCGTAGGGACCGGTCTCTCCCTCGAAGCTCAATGCTTCCTTGAAATCGAAGGCGATGACGGAAGTCTTCGTGAACTTCAGCATGAAATAGCGAAGGGCGCCGACGCCAATTTGTGTGGCAATTGCGGCGCGTTCGTCATCGGGCAGTTCCGGATGGCGGATATCGACTTCTTTCTGAGCGCTCGAAATGAGACGGTCGATCAGATCGTCGGCTTTGACACCAAAGCCGCGACGCCCGGACACTTCAATGTAGGGCTTGCCCATCTCATCTTCGGAAAGTGGATAACCCATTTCGCTGGCACAGCGAGGAGTGAGCGCGACCATCTCATAAGAAAAGTGCGTGTAATGATCGGCGGCATTGGTGTATCCGAGCGCCCGAAGCGCTTCAACCACCGTGTTCTGCGCCTCTGCCTGGCGAGTATCAATGACGTTGTAGATGGCGCTGACGTCGCCAAAGTGGGGATGCTTGGGCTCGCCTTTCATAGCCGAGATCCAGCATTGCACCCCCGTCGGGTAACGATAGAACTTGCAATAACCGAAGTCGCGGCCGAGCAATCCGAACTTCCACAGGTGATAGGCGATGTCCTTACCGACGTAGCCGACAGTTCCGTTGGAGCGCACGATAACCTTTGTGTCGTCGTCCGTCAGTTCGTCAGGCTTTTTATTCAGCGCCGAAGGACGTTTCATTACCCAGCAGCCGGAATTCTTGCCCCCGCTTTCCAGATAGAGAACGCCCTTTTCTTTCATTTGTCTGAAGGCAAGATCCCAGAAATGGAGGTGCAGAATTTCGCTCTCTCGCGGAAGGAAGTCGTATTCGATCGAGAGCCGATCCATGGTTTCAAGGTGACGGCGAAGCACCGCAGTGGAGATCAGATCCGCAATCTGAGCGATTTCGTTGTTACCTTCCTCGATCGCGTGCAGAGTCTCAGCTCGCTTGTCGAGATTCTTCTTGTCTTCTTCGTACCAGGAAGAAGCCGCAGCATACACATCCCAACAAATGTAGTCGAAACGCGGTTGCTGGATCAGAGCTTCAATGTCCGCCTTCGTTTTCTTTTCCAATTCTCGGAAGCCAACAACTACGTCCGCGACCTGCACGCCGGTGTTGTCAATGTAGTTCTGAACATCGACGGGGTAGCCGCTGCAGCGCAACAGGCGAACGAACGTGTCTCCGAGGATGGCATTGCGCAGATGTCCGATATGCGCCGCCTTGTTGGGATTGATGGAACTATGCTCCACCAGAATTTTGCGTCGATCAGCGGCGAGCGAGGGGAATTCGCTTTTGATCAGCGCTAGGGCGGCTTCAGCACGACAAAGCCGAGCGTTGATATAACCTGCACCAGCGACTTCCAATCGTTCGAAGCCCGGTATCTTGCCGATTCCGGCAACCAGTTCCTCGGCGATCTTGCGAGGAGCCTTCCGGAGCCGCTTCGCCAGTTCGAACGAGAGCGGCAGGGCATACTCGCCGAATTCCACCTTAGGTGGTTGTTCAATGACGACGGTGGGCAGGTCGAGTCCATACTGCTCCTGAAGGAACTTGCGAACGCGGTCGATAAGAAGGCGCTGAAAATAGAGGTACAAGCGGCAGAAATCCCCGTAAGCTGCTGAATAAACAAGCGATTATAGCAGAGTAGAAATGGCGTTCCGGTTTGACGCACTAAGGGCGCTTACCTATGATGGAGCTTTGAAGTGACGGTGAAGCGCTGACTGTGCAGCCTTCCTCTTCGAAGATTCCAAGTCCATGCGAATCGCTTACCTCGACTGTTTCAGTGGCATCAGTGGCGACATGTTTATGGGCGCTCTGCTCGATGCCGGGGTGTCTCAGAAGCTGCTTGAGGACGCAGTGGCTGCCCTGAACGTCGGTGCCAGGCTCGAAATCTCCAAAATCAAAAAGGGCGGGCTGGCAGCTACCAAGGCTGATGTCTGGGTGGCGGGCGAAAAGGATCAACCCCTGGAACAGTACTGGGCAGAGCACGGGCAAGTCCCCGGCCATGCTCGCGGGCATCATGGTCATGATCATGTCCGTAGCCGTGATCATGACCACGAGCACGATATCGCTGAACAGGAATGTTCGCATCATGTGAGCCATCACCATGAGCATGTCCACGGCCGCGGGCTCAAAGAGATTCGGCAGATCATCAGTTCCGCGACGATCAGCGCTGCAGCTAAAAAAACGGCCGTTGCGATTTTCGAGAATCTGGGTGCGGCTGAAGCCAAGGTGCACAATACAGCTATCGAGAGCATTCATTTTCACGAGGTCGGTGCGGTGGATGCAATGGTCGATATCGTGTGTGCGGCGGTAGGATCCGAAGCACTCGGAGTTGACGAGTGGGTTTGTTCGCCGCTGAACGTCGGCGGTGGGACCGTAAAGTGCGCGCATGGGATTCTGCCGGTGCCTCCCCCGGCGGTGGTGGAATTGCTAAAAGGAATTCCGACGTACTCGTCAGGCATTCAGAAGGAACTGGTTACACCTACGGGCGCGGCGATCGTGAAGACACTTGCAGTGCAGTTCGGATCGTTTCCAGCCATGAGAGTGAACACATCCGCGTACGGCGCAGGCAGCCGCGATTTGCCCAGCCAGCCAAATGTCCTTCGATTGGTTGTCGGCGAGAGTTCGGCGTCGGCGGGAGTTACTCCGGAGATTATTTCAGTGATTGAGGCGAATCTCGACGATCTGAACCCGCAGGTGTTCGGTTACGTAATGGATCGGCTGTTCGCGGCGGATGCGCTCGATGTTTTCGGTACACCAGTGCAGATGAAGAAGGGCCGTCCTGGAATGGTGCTTACCGTGCTCGCGCGTCCAGAGCAAGCGCCGGAGATGTCGAAGATCATCTTCTCCGAAACGACAACCCTCGGCGTGCGCATGCGTGACGAACGCCGCCAGGTATTGCAGAGGCGTTCGACAGCCGTGCAGACGCAGTGGGGCGAGGTGCGCATGAAAATCGCGAACCTGAACGGATCGGTAACGAACTATGCGCCCGAGTATGAAGATTGCCGGCGAATCGCCGAAGAGAAAGGCGTCCCGCTCAAGAGCGTGATGCAGGAAGCCATACGGCTGTACCTCCAGAATGGATAAAAAGTTCTACATCACCACTCCCATCTATTACGTGAACGCGCGACCGCATATCGGGCATGCGTACACCACGATCACCTGCGACACGATTGCTCGACGCCATCGTATGCTGGGCGATGACACATATTTCCTCACCGGCACGGACGAGCACGGAATCAAGATCGAGCGCGCTGCGACGGCGCAGGGAATTACGCCGAAGCAGTTGGCGGATGATGTTTCGGCTGCGTTCCGCGGTCTGTGGGACCGCATGGGAATTACCTACGACCAGTTCATACGCACCACGGATGATTGTCACAAACTCGGAGTTCAAGAGTTGTTCCGGGTACTGCAGAAAAACGGCTACATATATAAGGATTCATACACCGGACAGTATTGCGTTTACGACGAAATGTTCGTGGAGGCTGCGCCAGGAGCCCCATGTCCGGAATGCGGTCGTCCCACTGAGACGATCAGCGAAGAAAACTACTTCTTCAAGCTCTCGGCCTTTGAAGACAAGTTGCTGAAGCTCTACGCCGAAAACCCGGATTTTATCCGCCCGGAAACGCGTCGCAACGAGGTGATTTCGTTTGTGCGTAGCGGCCTGCGCGATCTCTCCATCAGTCGCAGCACGTTTAAATGGGGCATACCGGTTCCTGGTGATCCGAAGCACGTGATTTACGTATGGTTGGATGCCCTCAGCAATTACATTACGGCGCTCGGTTATGGCCAGAAAGACCACGCGAAGTTCGATCGCTACTGGCCTGCGGATGTGCACATGATCGGCAAAGAGATCGTGCGCTTCCATTGCGTCTACTGGCCGGCGTTTCTGATGGCAGCGGGAATTCCGCTGCCCAAGGGAATTGTCGCGCACGGGTGGTTACTGTTTGAGCAGAGCAAGATGTCGAAATCGCGCGGGAATATTGTGCGGGCGGAGACGATTCTCGACGTGCTCGGTGCCGATGCATTACGTTATTTTCTGCTGCGGGAAGTCGCTTTCGGACAGGACGGATCGTTTTCTTTCGACGCGTTGGTTCAACGGTACAACTCCGATCTGGCTAATGATCTTGGGAATCTTGCGAGCAGAACTCTAACCATGATCGGGCGGTATTTCGGCGAGCAGGTGCCAGATGGGGCGGCGGGGAAGAATGCCGCGGATGAAGCAGTCGCGGGATTGGCACGCACAACGATCAGCGACTTCGATACGCACTTCGAGCAGTTTCAGTTCTCTCGTGCGCTGGAATCCGCATGGGCACTCGTAGGCGCGGTAAACAAGTATCTGGTCGAAAATGAGCCTTGGGTGGTTGCCGAGAAAAACGATGATGCTGCCCGCTCCCGCCTGGGAGCGATTCTCTACACAGCGGCGGAAGCTCTGCGTTTGGTAACCGCTCTTATCCATCCAGTTATTCCGGATTCGACAGCGAGGATTTGGACGCAACTCGGATTGCATGACATTCGCAAGTGCCGTCCCACGGATTTGCAATGGGGACGACTGAAGCCTGGAACGAAGCTGGGCAAAGTAGAACCCGTATTTCCACGCGCCGATAAGAGCGCGATTGAAAGGATGCAACACTTGGAAGAGAAGGATCGGCCGGGAACGCCGGCCGCGGAACCGAAGCAGGAGCCTGCAGGAACTGGAGCGCAGGCAGGTCAGCCGGCAACACAAGCAGTTGCCTCGGGCGTTCAGGCCTCAGACAATGACCAGAAGATAGCGATCGACGACTTCCTGAAGATCGATCTACGTGTGGCGCAGATCAAAGTTGCCGAACCTGTTAAAGGAGCGGACAAACTGCTGCGCCTTGAAGTTGATCTTGGTTACGAGCAGCGGCAGATACTTGCAGGCATCGCCAAGTACTACGATCCGCAATCACTGATCGGAAGGAAGATCGTAATTGTGGCTAATCTCGCGCCTCGCAAGATGCGCGGACTTGAATCGAATGGCATGTTGCTCGCAGCGTCATTGCCGAGTGATGAGAACGGAAAGCCGGTACTGGCCAGTTTTCTGGAAGATGTGCCGCTCGGAGCAAAACTCAAATGACTAGTTAGGGGCTAGTGGTGAGTGGCTGGAACAGACTAACCACTAATTACCGACTACTAGCCACGGTCTTTCCATGTACATCGATTCCCATTGCCATCTTGAGGGGCCGAAGTTCGCGCAGGATCGCGACGAAGTCATTCGTCGCGCGCAGCAGGCCGGTGTGGAAGCTGTGCTGGCGATTGGAAATGGTGACGGTCCCGACGAAGTTGACTGCGCGATCCGCCTGGCGGAATCGAATCGATCCAAAGTAAAGGTTTACGCCAGCTTGGGAGTTCATCCGCATGAGGCACGGCTCGTCAAGAACAAGCATTATGACCGGATGCAAGAACTGGCGAGTAATCCCAATGTGATTGCATGGGGTGAGATCGGCCTCGATTACTACTATGACCATTCGCCTTGCGACACACAGAAAGAAGTCTTCATACGGCAGATGGAACTGGCGCGGGTTGCCAAGTTGCCCATCATCATTCATTGCCGTCCGTCGCAAAGCTCCGACGATGCTTGGCAGGACTGCCTTGCGCTGATCCGCGAACACTGGATTTCCAGTGGCATAGGTGGCGTGCTTCACTGCTTTACCGGCGAGAAGCACCACGCAACTGCAGCACTCGACATGGGGTTTGTGATCTCCTTTGCGGGGAACGTTACCTATCCCAAAGCGCAAAACATTCGCGACGCGGCAGCAATGGTCCCCGCAGATCGATTCTTCATTGAAACCGACTCACCCTACCTGGCTCCGGTCCCGCATCGAGGAAAACGCAATGAGCCGGCATTTGTAACCGAAACCGCACGCGTAATTGCTCCGTTGCGTGGCTTATCCGGAGAAGACGTCGGGCGGCAGAGCGCGGAGAATTTTCGGAGGTTTTTCGGCTTGCGAAATACGGTTAGTTAAAACGGTTCCATAGCGTAAACTAAACGGTTATGCCCGAGAACACCTTCGACATCGTCAGTAAAATCGATCTACAGGAAGTGAGCAACGCGATTCAGCAGGCGCTCAAAGAGATCCAGACGCGTTTCGATCTGAAAGGTACCCATTCGGACGTAAAACTCGAGGGCAAAGATGCCATCATGCTTGCTTCTTCGGACGATTACAAGCTGAAGGCCGTAAATGACATACTGCAGGGCAAATTGGTCAAGCGTGGGGTTCCGCTGAAAGGGTTGTCCTACGGCGCAATCGAACCGGCGGCCGGCAGCACCGTGCGCCAGAAGATCACGTTGCAGCAGGGCATTCCTGTGGAGAAGGCCCGCGATATTGTAAAGACGATCAAGGACTCAAAGAAGAAGGTCCAGGCTTCCATCCAGGGCGATGTGGTGCGCGTGAGCGGCAAAGATCGCGACACGCTGCAGGAAGTGATCGCGCTACTTCGACAGAGGGATTTCGGAATTGATATGCAGTTCACGAACTATCGTTCGACTTAGTGAGGCAACACGCATCGGGGTGCGGGAAGGCGAGTGTTTGGCGACTTCAGCGACAAGTAGCGCTAAAGAAGTTTTTGATCTGCTGCGCGACGATCTTCAGGCGATCGAACGCGAGTTCGGCAAGGAAACCTTGTCCGATGTTCGCGTGATCACGGAGATAGGGGAGTATCTGCGCGCCGGCGGCGGAAAACGATTGCGCCCAGCCTTACTTCTGCTTTCCGCGAAGCTGTTCGGCTGCCACGGATCGACACCCATTCGGCTTGGGGTAGTCGTCGAGATTATTCATACCGCCACATTGGTGCACGATGACATCATCGACGAAGCGGATACGCGCCGTGGACGCGCCGCTGCGAATACCAGGTGGGGCAATTCCAAATGCGTACTGGCGGGTGACTGGTTGTACATGCAATCGTTCAAGATTGCTGTCCAGGAGCGCAATTTCCGCATTCTCGATGTGCTCACCGATTTAACACAGCAGATGGTCGAAGGCGAACTGCTGCAGATCGAGAAATTGGGCAAGACGATCTCCGAAAAAGAGCACCTCGATCTGATCTATCGAAAAACCGCCTGCCTGTTTTCCGTCTGCATGCGACTGGGCGGGATCGTTGGCGGCGCTACGCCCGAGCAGGAGGAAGCAGTCTCTTCGTACGGGCGCAATCTGGGAATGGCCTTCCAGATAGTAGATGATGTGCTTGATCTCACTGCATCGGAAGATGTACTGGGTAAGCCGGTGGCAAGCGATCTACGGGAAGGCAAAGCGACACTCGCGGTGATCCATGCACTCGACCGTTGCACGGGCGCTGAACGCAAGCAGATAGAAAAAGTTCTGCAGGATCGGGCATTCAACGGGGTTACTCACCGGCACGTTCTCGACATATTGGAGCATTACGGGTCGCTTGATGCTGCCATGAGTCAGGCTGCTGATTATGCGGCTGCTGCGAGGAAAGCTATCTGCATTTTTCCTGACTCCGAATACAAGCGCGCCCTTCTGTGGGCTCCGGATTTCGTCGTAGCAAGAAATTCGTAGAAACCAGTGAATAAGTGGCAGTGGTTAATGGTGAGTCTCCCACCCACGATCCAAATGAAGGATGGAGGGTGGGGTCCCCGAACGGTTCTTTACGAGTGCTTTGCCGCGGTCTCTGCAACATTTGTCGGATGGAGCGTCTGCGGAATGAAGTCATCCATCACGGCTTTGCGCAGTAAGTTCGGCGGAAGCAAGCCTTGAGCAAGGATGAAATCGTGGAACTTCTTCTGATTGAAGTTCGTCCCGAGTTTCTTCTCCGTTTCTTGCCGTAATTCTTCCAGCCGCGTATATCCGTAGAAGTAGGCTGTGGCTTGTCCCGGCGCCCAGAACATGTAACGCTCGACCTCGGAATTCGCCATCGCCGTCGACGTTACGACATCGTTAGTGAGAATCTTCCGCGCTTGATCGGGCGTCAGTTTGCCTTCCTGAAGTTCCGGATCGATGAACGCGCGGGCAGCGCGCAGCAGCCTGAAGTCCAGCGAGATGAGCTGGCCATCAGGGGGCATGTAGGGCAACGTGATAGCTTCGGCATAAAGTCCCCAGCCTTCCACGTTCACGCTATTGAATGCGAACACAGCTCGCGCAGCAGAAATACCGTGTTCGATCATTGCATCGAACTGTAGCTCATGTCCTGGGCGGCCTTCGTGCGCCTCAAGCGTCCAGGAGGCGGCGGCGTAGGTGAAGTCATCAAACTTCTGCGTCTCTCCTGCCTTATTGCCTGGGATGGAGAGGGGAAGCACGAATTCGCCAGATTCGCCATGGTTATTCAGCAGGCGCGGCGGATGCATGTTTGGGGCAGGAGTGGATGCTGCTTCCGCAGCACTTGCCAGACGGATGCGCATCGGGCGGTCCGGCAGAGTCACCAACTGTTGTTTGCGGATTATGTCTTCAATCTCGGCGATCCGCTTTTCGTAGTTCGGCAGAATCGAGGGACCTGTCCACTGATCCTTCTTCAACTGGCGAATGACATCACGATAGTCGGTTAGGTTCCAACCATGCTGTTTCGCGACCACTGGCGCCAGTTCTTGCATCTGCTTCTGTAACTGGTCGAAGGAGGCGTGCGCCATTTGGGCGAGTTGCGCCGGTGGGATATCGATACCGACCTGTTCCAGCTGAAAAGCATATTCTTCGGGCGGCAAACGGAAATCGGCGCGCGCCTTGGGAAGAACCTCTCTGGTGACGAACTCGTTGTACCCCGTCATCTGCTCTTTAAGCTTGGCATAGGCCTCTTCATAGCCTTGCAGGTGGTACTTTTCGAAGAGCTTGCCAATGCCATCTATATAAGTGCTGCTGGTAGCAAGATCCTTCTCGACTTCACCCTTGTACGGACCGATCAGCCCGGGCGTGTTTAGCTTCTCCCGTATCGTAGCTTCTTCGAGGTCCACTGCCGGTTTGAAGCCCGGCTCCATGCCGGCATACTTCTTCAGGCGAACTACTGCGGCCGGATAGCGGCTCGGCTCCACCTGGTCGTCGAGCAACGCGCGAATCCCAAAAAACAGGCGGCGGCTGAGATTGCTGTAAGGGATGTCGTATTTGTCGCTAAGTTCAGTCTCTTTAATAGAGTCCTTACCCGCCTTAATAAGGATGTGGAGGTCCTGCACCACCAGAGGATCTTTCTCCCTGTCAAGCTTGGCTTCCAGTTGTTGTACAGCCGGTGTCAGAGCCCTCCGCGCGCGCTCGTTTGCGCCAGGGCTGAAGTCGGAGATCTTGTCGTCAAGTCCATCAATACCGATCTGCCCGGCGCCCTCGGGAGAAAGTTCCGCGATTACCTTGAGCAGGATTTGCGCGTTTCCATCGCTGCGCTTCACCCATTCGGGATTGTTGTGCTTCGTAGCTGGAGTGTTGTGCGATTGGGCTGTCATGGATACAGGTAGAGACCACACGGCGAAAGCAAAGGCCGCTGCCAACGTTGCTATTTTATTCATATTTCCCCACAGTGGAGCCGAGATCGACAATTGCAACAAGGATCAGACTACGTCTTATCCTTAATGACGGACGAGATGCTGGAACGTTAACTCTTCTATTGTATTCAATTCTGACCAGCAGCATGGAATGGTTGACACAGGTGTGCTGCGTTCAGGCTCGCTCTTTCATTGATACACTGAACCCATGGCGGACGAAGTCGAAATCAAGTTCAGGATCAAAGACTTGTCGCAAGTGCAAGAACGTCTGAAGCAGGCGGGATTCCGCGAGGAAACCTCACGCACCCACGAGATGAACACGCTCTATGATCGCGATTCAGTGCTGCGGAATCACGGCCAATTGTTGCGCCTGAGGAAGTACGGTGAGAAGTGGACGTTGACCCACAAGTCGAAAGGGGTAAATGCTCGCCATAAGACACGCCAGGAACTCGAGACAAAGGTGGCCGATGGCGAGCATATGGATCAGATTATCCGCGCGCTAGGTTACCAGCCAAGCTTCCGTTACGAGAAGTTCCGGAGCGAATGGAGCGACGGGCAAGGACATGTAGTGCTTGACGAAACTCCTATCGGTAATCTGGGCGAGATCGAAGGAAAGCCCGAGTGGATCGATGAGATAGCGAAGAAGTTGGAGATTTCCGACGATCAGTTCATCACGAAAAGTTACGCCGAACTCTTCTTCGACTGGAAGCGCGAGACCGGGAGTAACGCGAATGATATGACTTTCGGGGCAATCGGAGCTGAAAGTCCCGCAATTGGAAAGGTAATCGGGTAATCGCTGAACGGGTAATCTGAAAGAGTCGAAAGACTAATCGACTTGTCCTCCATTTGCACCCACATGAAGGGCGGACTACCATTCCTCCATGCCAGTCGATACCGAAGTTCTGCATTCTTCCTATACTCCCGTGAAGGCCCCGCGCGGTACCGCGATCTCCTGCAAAAGCTGGCAGCAGGAAGCCGCCATGCGCATGCTTATGAACAACCTGGACGAAGAGGTTGCGGAGCGTCCGCAGGACCTTGTCATTTATGGTGGCACAGGAAAAGCGGCGCGCAATTGGGACTGCTATCACGCGATCGTGCGTTCGCTGAGATCGCTCGATAACGATGAGACGCTGCTGGTTCAGTCAGGCAAGCCTGTCGGCATTTTCAGGACGCATGAATATGCGCCACGCGTATTGATCGCAAACTCGAACCTGGTGGGGCACTGGAATAACTGGGAGAAGTTCAACGAACTCGACCGCGCTGGACTTACCATGTACGGTCAAATGACCGCGGGCTCGTGGATCTATATCGGATCCCAGGGAATTATCCAGGGGACATTTGAAACTTTCGCAGCGGCAGCAAAGAAACACAACCTGGGCAGCTTGGAAGGGAAGTTGATCGTCAGCGGAGGCATGGGCGGGATGAGCGGCGCTCAACCGCTTGCCGCCACCATGACCGGAGCGGCTTACCTGGGAATTGAAGTTGATCCGGAGCGGATCAAGAAGCGCCTGAAAACCGGCTATTGCGATTTCATGGTGAATACGCTGGATGAGGCTCTTCGTATACTCAAGAACGCGGTTCGCAAAAAGGAGGCGGTTTCTGTCGGGCTGGTCGGAAATTGCGCAGACGTGATTCCCGAGCTTGCTGAACGTGGCGTTGTACCGGACCTGCTTACGGATCAAACATCGGCTCACGATCCTTTAAATGGTTACATTCCTCAAGGTCTGACGGTTGAGCAGGCGGCCGAGTTGCGCGAGCGCGATGCGAAACAATATGTTGAGCATTCCCTTGATTCGATTGCGCGCCATGTCGACGGCATGTTGAAATTGCAGAAGATGGGTTCTGTTACTTTCGACTATGGCAATAATATCCGGACCTTCGCGTTTGAGCGCGGCGTAAGAAATGCCTATGATTTTCCGGGTTTTGTCCCCGCTTACATCCGGCCGCTATTCTGCGAAGGGCGCGGACCGTTCCGCTGGGCCGCGCTTTCGGGAGAAGCGTCTGACATCGCAGCCACTGACCAACTGGTCCTGCAGATGTTTCCCGAGGATCAGGTCTTGAGTCGTTGGATCGATCTTGCTCGCAAGCGCATTAAATTTCAGGGGCTACCGTCACGTATCTGTTGGCTGGGGTATGGCGAACGCGCGGAATTCGGACTCGCGATCAACGAGATGGTGAAGCAGGGCAAGTTGAAGGCACCCATCGTCATGGGCCGCGATCATCTGGATACGGGTTCTGTCGCCTCGCCATACAGGGAGACAGAAGCGATGAACGACGGCAGTGACGCGATTGCTGACTGGCCGCTGCTGAATGCAATGCTGAATACCGCCAGTGGTGCATCGTGGGTTTCGATTCACAATGGCGGTGGCGTCGGTATCGGATATTCTCAACACGCTGGACAGGTTACAGTAGCTGACGGAACTGAGCAGATGGCGAAGCGAATCGAGCGCGTGCTCACGAACGATCCCGGGATTGGCGTTGCCCGTCATGTAGACGCAGGCTACAAAGAAGCAAAAGACTTCGCGGCGAAATCCGGAATCAAAGTGCCGATGGCGAATAATGGTTAGTCCTGCACGGGAAAAGAGCCACGGCTCGGCTCCAGGGAAACGTACCGCCGACTCCCCTTCCATCCTCTTGACGAACATCAGACAGTTGATTTCCTTGCGCGGCCCGGTAAGTCCGCGTCGTGGAAGGGAACTCTCTGAACTCGGCATCATCGAAGATGCGGCGGTGTTGTGTGTCGGTGGCAAAATTGTGTCGGTTGGTAGTCGACGTGAAGCTCAACGCGACGCATGGATTCAGCGGAACAGGCATAGAATCCGCACAGTCGATTGTCGTGGCGGGGTGGTTTTGCCCGGGTTCGTGGATTCGCACACACATCCAGTCTTTACCGAGGCTCGCCTGGTTGATTTCGAGAAACGAATTTCGGGCGCAAGCTACGAAGGGATTGCCGAAGCCGGCGGCGGTATTCGATCGAGCCTGAACGGAGTTCGCGAGAGCAGTCGCAAGGAGTTGAGCGATCATGTGCTTTCGGCGTTGCGGCGAATGTCAGCAAGCGGAACAACAACCGTGGAGGCCAAATCTGGGTATGGCCTGAGCATGGAATCGGAAATCAAGTCACTAGAAGCGATTCGCGACGCAGCCAGGCAGTGGCCTGGCACAGTCGTCCCGACGCTGCTCGGAGCCCATGTGATCCCACCGGAGTTTCGAGACAGGCGTGAGGATTACGTCGCATTAATTTGCGAGAAGATGATCCCGGAAGCCGCCCGCCGGAAACTTGCTGAATATGTAGATGTTTTTTGCGAGCGCGGTGCATTTGCCGTGCAAGAAACTCAGGGGATTCTTGCTTCAGCCAAACACCACGGGCTGGCAACGCGCGTCCACATCTGCCAACTCAGTGAAGCGCGCCTTGGCGACTTGGCGCAATTCCAGCCTCACTCGTATGACCACATGGACTTCGTTACGGAGGTCGATCTGGCCGACCTGGCTAAGATGAATGCGGTGGCAACGCTGCTTCCAGCCGCCAACTACTTCCTCGGCCTGCAGAAATATCCCCCTGCGAGAAACCTGATCGATGCAGGAGTGGCCGTAGCTCTCGCCACCGACTACAACCCCGGTAGTTCTCCTACCACGAACATGCCTTTCGTGCTTTCGATTGCATGCACGCACATGAAAATGTCGCCAGCCGAGGTAATTACAGCCACAACCTGCAACGGTGCGTGCGCGTTGAGGTTGCAGAACCGCAAAGGGAGTATCGAGCCGGGCAAAGATGCAGACCTGGCGGTTTTTGCCGTGCGCGACTATCGGGAGATTGCCTATTGGGTCGCGGCAGATCTCTGCAGTGGAACAATTGCTGGTGGCCAGCTCTTTTCGGCTGCGAGTTCGACCAGCATTCAGTTTGAGTGAATTGATCCGACTTGCTACAATTACTTGTTCCTGACATCGATGATCGGTTTAGCGATCACCTTCCTTGATGTTCCGGAAAGTCCGCTTCGGCTTGCGTTCCAGCAAGCAATTAGAAAGTGGCCAGGTAGCTCAGCTGGTAGAGCGCAGCCCTGAAAAGGCTGGCGTCGGCGGTTCGATTCCGTCCCTGGCCACCATTGTTTCCGACAGTTGGCATGGCTGTGCTTGCGATTTTCTTCCTATCGGTTCCCACTCTACGCGATGTTTTTCTCGCGCGTGAGTCGATATATAGTAAATGACCGGTGGAAAGCCCACCTTCATTCTGAGAAATGGCAGCTCTGAATCCAGGCATCGACGCGTACGCGTTCATTTACGAAAACATTGCGAGTGTACCCCAGCTTGAGGCCTTGGTTCTGCTCTGGAACAGCCGGCCCGTTTGGTGGACCCGTGATGAGCTCGCGTCTCGTCTGTACATCCCCCCTGATCAGGTCGCCAAGTTGCTCCGCGATCTTGTCCGCATGCAGCTTATCGCGGAGTCGAACACGTTGCCGCCGAAGTTCTCGTACCTGGCAAAGTCCGAAGAGCAGAACCAATTGATGGCTTCTCTCGACGCTACCTACCGAAAAGATCTCGTGCGGATTTCAACGATGATACATTCGAAGACATCTTCCGGCGTGCGCGAATTTGCCCGGGCCTTTCAGCTCAATCAGGAGAAGAAGTAGCGTGTCCGCTGCCCTCTACATTTTCACCATTCTCACCACGCTGGTTTGTTCGGTCCTGCTGTTGCGCGCATGGTTTCGCGTCAGGAAGGGACTCCTGTTTTGGAGCGGACTCTGCTTCGTCGGCCTCACCATCGACAACGTCCTCGTTCTTGGCGACATGCTTCTGTTTCCTTCGGTTGATCTCTATACGTACCGTCTTGCTTCGGGGGCTATCTCCATCTCTGTGCTGCTGTTTGGGCTCATCTGGGAGCGCTCATGAGCCTGTATCTCCAGGGCCTCGGCCCCATCGCCCACCCCAGGCTCGATCTGTTTCTTCTCGGCTACATAGCCGCCGTCTCAGCGGCTGCTGCGCTGTTCTTTCTGCGCTATTGGAAAGAGACGCGGGATTTCTTGTTCCTGGCTTTTGCCGTTTTCTTTGCTGTGCAGGGCGCCGTACGAGCGCACGGCATTTACTCTGCCAACCCAAACCTGGTCATTGGTTGGTTGTACGCCCTGCGGACGTTCGCAGTAGTTCTGGTTGTTGCCGCCATTATCAGGAAGAACTTCCGCCGAACAGTCGCACCAGAGCGCAAGAACACAAGAGGGATCAAGGTGGGCAGCCAGACATGATGCGTGCTGCCGCAGCAAGATTCTCGTAACTTAAGCTATCACGCAGATTTCTGATTGGCACAGTATCTAGCTGCTATGGTACTTAGCCTGCTTAACACCTCATATTCGTGAGTGCGGCAAATCTGCACGACTACTCAGGAACTACGGTGTTGCGGAGAACAATTCGGAAGCGAATCTCCGAGCGAAAGCTGTCAAAAACAGGGCTGGTCTGCAGGTCGTAGATGGTGATCCAGTCTTGTTTTCGAAGTGCTCTCTCCGCACAGGTGAGCAATCTACTGTCGGCCGCCGAGGCATATAGGCGGGGATCGCAATCGTCGCTTTCCGGCTGCTTGTGATCTCGCAGGTAGACTTCGAGGCGCTTTTGCCAGAAGGCGCGGATGCCTCCTTCCTGAAATGCTTTTTGATAAGTAGCAAGGTCGGCGTCAGTCGCCCATAGGTTGCGCCGAATTTCAAATACTCATCGGCTGCTTCCGGATAGCGCCCGAGCTTCTCGAGGCACTCAGCGAAGAAGGACGAAACGATCTCGAGCGGATGACTTGGAATCCACCTTCAATTGCATCAGCCGCCTAATTCGTCCAGCATGCCTTGCATTTCGGATTCAGCATGGCCGTTCCCGGTCCGCTGTGCGCTGGCGATACCGTCGCGCAGAAGTTGCTTTGCTTCTTCATTGCGGCCCGCTCGGGAGAGAGTTTGCGCAGCCATGAAGTACCCAGGCGTGTAGTCGGGATTGCTTTTGATAAGCGTGTGGAATTCTGCCAAAGCATTGTCCGTTTCGCCGCGATGCGATAGCTCCATGGCGAGGCCGTAGCGCGCGAAGGCATTATTCGGGTCCTGCGCCAAAATATCTTTCAAAGCTTGAAGTCGGTCCATCGGTGGATTCAGAGTCTATCAGTCTTTCAGTCCCTCAGCCTCTCCGTTGATCAGTTCTTGCCACGGCACCGCGGCGGCGCCAGTGGTGACTGAAACCGGGCAGGGAGGTAAAGGTGCCCCTGATGACCAGCAAAAACACTGAGAGACCTGGCTCGCGCCAGACGCTACAATGGCGGCATCGTGGCGTGTCCTTATTTCTTTCCCACCCGGGAACTGGTGGAGATCGGCTTTGCACATCCACAGCGCCTTCCCCTCGGATCCGCTTGGCAAGGCTGCTGTAACGCGCCTGGCCACAATGGCATTCTTCCCACGCAAGATGAACTGAAGAACGGCTGCAACTTGGGATATGCGCGTGGATGTAGCCGCCTTCCACTCGATCGGCCGGCAGATTCCGTACGCTTTGCCATTGCTCGCGAACGTAGTTATGAGATCGAAATTCGCTACGTCTACGAACGCAACCATGCGCCCGGAGAGCATGGTGTTTTGCAGTTCAGGCCTGACCAGGGCAGTTGGACGACCCAATCTTCCTCCCAATTGGCGCACATGGCACAATGTTTCTTGCAGTCCTATCTTCGCCGCCGTGAAGGAAGGTGGAAAGACAACGATGGCAGACCAGGAAACACTTAGTCACGAAGCCGCTCTTCTTCCGAAGACTGTCCGGGAATCCGCCTCGGAAATGATAGAACTCGTCCTGCCCAACGATGCCAACCCGCTTGGAAATCTTCTCGGCGGACGGTTGATGCATTGGATCGATCTTGCCGGTGCGCTTGCCGCTCACCGCCATTCGCGAGCGCATGTGGTCACGGCGTCCATCGACCACCTCGATTTCGTTACGCCGGTGCATGTCGGCGACATGGTCATTTTGCAGTCGTCAGTGAATCGGGCTTTTCATACATCTATGGAGGTCGGCGTTAGAGCTATTGTAGAGAATTACATTTCCGGTACTCATCGGCACGTCAGTTCGGCCTATTTGACATTTGTTGCGGTTGATAAATCCGGTCGCCGTATACAGGTTCCTCCACTGACTCCCGAAACTGAAGAAGAGAAGCGCCGCTACGAAGATGCTGGACACAGGCGCGAAATTCGTCGCGCGGAGCGCGAACGCAAACAACGGAACTCGAACGGCTCCCTCTAATCCCATTCGGTCGTATCTTGCTGAAAACAGCCTCTAGTCGCATTTTTGTGTGATCTCCGTCACAGCGTCTTGTTCTTTTGGCCCGAATAATCTCAGGGTATTCCCCGCCGGTCTGCGGAGGCCTGGCTGCATAAGACGAAGACGGCCGATTTCTGCGGCCCATATTACTTTCATTTCAACCAACATCTCGGGGAAATCGGGGATACAACCGGGAAGTCTGGAGAACTCATCGCTATGGAAAGCGCTCTCCTGGTACATCGACTGCATTTTGCCTTCACAGTCACTTACCACTACTTGTTTCCACAGTTGACCATGGGCCTTGCGCTTCTGATCGTCTGGCTAAAGACGATGGCACTGTGGAAGAAAGATGAACGCTACAACAGCGCGGCCCGCTTCTGGGCCAAGATCTTCGGCATTAATTTTGTCATGGGTGTCATCACCGGCATTCCTATGGAATTCCAGTTCGGCACCAATTGGTCGCACTTCTCCCGATTTGCGGGAGGCGTTATCGGACAGACGCTGGCGATGGAAGGTCTGTTCGCCTTCTTCCTCGAATCCACGTTCCTTGGCCTATTCCTCTATGGCGAGAAACGTTTGAGTCCGAAGCTGCACTGGTTCGCCGCTTTTATGGTCTTTGCAGGTTCATGGCTGTCGGGTTACTTCATTGTGGCAACCGATGCCTGGATGCAGCACCCCGTGGGCTACGAGAAGCTGGCGAACGGCACGGTGATGGTCAACAGCTTCTGGCATTTGGTCCTTAACCCTTGGGCCTTGTGGCAATACGCGCACAATATGAGCGGCGCAGTCATTACCGGATCGTTCGTCATGACTGCGATTGGAGCGTATTACCTGCTCAGCAAGAAACACGTTGACCAGGCACAGATCTTCATCCGCACCGGTATCGCCGCTGGTCTCGTGTTCAGCTTTCTGCAACTGTTCCCAACCGGCGACGGCCAGGGACGCATGATCGCTCACGAGCAACCGGTAACCTTGGCTGCCATGGAGGCGCTTTACAACACGCAACCTGGCGCGCCGCTGCTGATCATGGGGCAACCGAACTCGCATTCCGGAACTATCGACAATCCACTTGCTGTTCCAAAAATGCTGAGCTTCCTTACCTATAAGCGCTGGAACGCCGAAGTGAAGGGCTTGAACGCGTTTCCCAAGGAAGATTGGCCGGATAACATTCCGCTGCTCTATTACAGCTACCACATCATGGTTGGACTGGGCACAATTTTCATCACAGTCATGCTGGTATCCGCATTTCTACTCTGGCGGAAGAAGCTTTTCGACGCTCGCTGGATGCTTTGGATCCTGATGCTTTCGGCTCCATTTCCGTACATAGCTAACATCGCAGGGTGGATGACCGCGGAACTCGGCCGCCAGCCCTGGCTCGTCTACGGACTGATGCGCACCGCTGAGGGTTACTCCAAGATGGTCAGCGCTGGCAACGGCTGGTTTACACTACTCGGCTTCATGGGCATGTATACCGTGCTCTCTATCCTTTTCCTTTTCCTGGTTTACCGCGAAATCGAACACGGCCCGGTAAGTGTGCCAGTTCCTGAAAAATTCACGAAGGAGGCAGCGGTCGCTGCTGCGCACTAAATATGCCAACTCTATGGTTTTTGATCGTTGCCCTGATGCTGGTTGCTTACGTCGTGCTCGATGGTTTCGATCTCGGTGCCGGTGCCATTCACTTGATTGTCGGCCGCAATGATGCAGAACGCTCGACCGTCATTCGCACTATCGGTCCCGTCTGGGATGGCAATGAAGTCTGGCTGCTTGCCGCCGGAGGCGCTCTCTACTTCGCATTCCCGCAGCTTTATGCCTCGGCTTTCAGCGGGTTCTATCTGCCTCTCATGATGGTGCTCTGGTTGCTTATGCTTCGTGCTATCGGGATCGAATTCCGCGTGCACAGCACCAGTCCTGTATGGAAAGGCTTTTTCGATACCATTTTTTCTGCGGGAAGTATCCTGCTCGCCATCTTCTACGGCGCGGCGCTCGGCAATGTCGTTCGTGGTGTCCCGCTGAACAGCGACGGCTATTTCTTTCTGGCCCTGTGGACCAACTGGCGCGTTGGTCCGAATCCCGGAATCCTCGACTGGTACACCGTGCTTTCCGGGGTAGTGGCGCTGGTTGCACTCACAGTTCACGGTGGACTCTATGTCACCGCGAAGACCGAGGGAACCCTCAACGAGCGGGCTCGCAAGGTGGTCAGTCTTCTGTGGCCGCTACTGGCGCTGGTGACTGTTTTCAGTTTGATCGCCACCATCTGGATTCGTCCGGATGTCCTGACAAATTACAAGGCCGCGCCTCTCGGCTACCTGATCCCCCTGCTGGTCTTCGGTTCGTTGATCGCGTTGTTCTTTTATCATGCAAAAGGGAAAGAAAAGGCGGCGTTTTTCTGCTCGTGCCTTTATCTGGCCGGGATGCTCGGCGGGGCGGCGTTCGCGATGTATCCCAACCTGCTTGCCTCCTCCAGTAATGCGGCGAACAATCTCACCATTGCGAACAGTGTCACCGGCAGTTACGGCATGAAGGTCGCGCTCCGCTGGTGGTTGGTCGGCATCATCATCGCTATTGGATACTTTGCCTTCCTGTATCGCATGTTCCGCGGCAAGGTGGCCACAGCAGTGGGAGACGGGCACGGGTACTAGATGAATCGGCAATCGAGTAAGTAGTAATCGGGTAATCGGAAAGTCACACGCCGGTTACCCCATTTTTTTTCTTTCTTTCTCTTCGTACCTACCTTCCTGCAGCGTGCAACGATATTGCCAGCGCGCACTTCTAAGTAAGCACGTTGTCGATTGCCTGGAAGCCACCGGAGGAATCATGCCAAATTGGAAGAAAGCGCTTGTGATCGGCTCGTTGAGCGCTGGCGCGCTGATGTTAATCAAAGGAAAAAGACCGGCGGGCGTGATTTGCGCCACCGTTGGTCTCGCGGTTCTTGCCGCGGAATATCCCGAGCGCTTCGAGTCAATGTGGGAGAACGCACCGGAATACCTCGCGCGCGGCACTCAGATTTTTACTACACTTTCCAGGCTGGCCGAGCGGTTTGCGGATGAAGCGGAGCGCCGTGGGATCAGCGGCGCCATACGCGAGATCGGGTCGGAATACGCCAGCTAGTTCAGTGCGCTTTCCGGTTGGCAACAAATACATCTTTGGACACCAACGGTAGGCGCGCGTGCTCCGCCCCTTGAATATCGTCTGTAAACTTCGCAAACTCCGGGTAGCGGTTCGGTGGCACAAGCTCCACCGGAATTGAAAACGATCGCCGAATCTCAAACTCATCGGCTGAGATTT
The DNA here is from genome assembly GCA_021324365.1 of Terriglobia bacterium. GTDB lineage: Bacteria > Acidobacteriota > Terriglobia > Terriglobales > Acidobacteriaceae > JAJPJE01. Next base: position 133,146 of record JAJPJE010000042.1, read on the forward strand.
GCTGTACGCTCATTTGGAAATTTCCAAATTCCGTCCTCAAATCCACTTGGGCAGGCAATTCGCCTAGCCTTGTACCTGCCGGCAGGTGTATGCGTAATGTCTCCTCTCCGTTGTTAGGCGAGTTGACGTACAGCGAAAACTGTCTCGCGTTGCTTTGTATGTATCGTTGTTTCAAATCCAGTGGTGAAATCAGACGGGCAATTTCGGTTTCCGCGTCGCTGCGAAAATCCCAGAAATGCGGTATTGAAAATACCAGTTCAGCTGTTAATGGCTTATCGACTTCGTTAATAACCGTTCCACTGACGTTTTGCGCGTTCTTAAGAAAATTGCTGGCGACGCGATCGAGCAGTTGCTGTGCTCCATCCTTTAGGTTTGTGCTCGCGCGAAGGTCAGCACTTCGCCAGTCGCTGAACGACACTTTCATGTTCGCACGCAAGTCGCCGTTCTCAGAGATAAAAATATCGCCACGCGCGACATTTTCAATATTCCGGCGGTCGGGATCGAGAGCGACTATAGGATCCTCGGTGCGGTTGCTCCGTTCCGTCGGCACGAACAGGGCGTCCGAGAGCTGTAAGTCCGGCGCTATGACCCCAAACGGCAACGTGTCATCTTCAAGGTCCAGCAAGACTGTCCTATGTTGCCCCGAACTGTGATCGAAGGTCAGCTCCACCAGCGGACGATCGTAGACGACCAAAGACGGAAACTGCGTTCGCTGGGTTGCAACTGACCTCGCCAGGATCAGATTTGCATTCAGCCCTCGCGCACGCGCCAGTGCCAGCATCGCCAGAGTCGGACTGCCTGAGTTGCCCGCAAGGGTATCCTCAGCATTGGTTAGATCGTTGGCGACAAGGGAGCCGCCATCGTTCTTGATCTTGTGCTGTACGTAGCGATAAATATCCCGGGCGATATCCTCCTGAAATCCGTTCGCCAGGCGTTCGGCTACTTCGCGGACATTCGCCCCAACACGTATCGAGTCAATCAGCCAATCACGGTAAGCAGACTGGATTCCGCGCCAGTCGCGTGCAGGAGACAGCACGAGCGTCACTGCCGGTAATCCGCTCCCGGGAGGAACATCTGCCTCCGCTTTCGCGGCCGAAAGATCCTGCGCCTGCCAAAGCTCGATCCGCTCCCCGCCCCATTGGATTATTCTGGCTTGCGGAGCATTGGACGAAACCACGCCATAAATACCATTGGCATTAGCAGGGGCAATGAACGCGAAAGAAGAATTCATCACCGGCAGATGGAACGAGCCGAACGTAAACGTGAATTGGTCGGGCGCCCGCACAATACTATGAGGGTCCAAGTGAACCGTATATTCGAGATCAACACTGCTGCCTGGCACCAGCGCTGGCATGGAAATCGTCTGCTTATTCTGGTCCAGCTCTGGTTCGGAAACCGTCCCGTCCGCCTGCACAGTACGGAGTTCCAGTAGGGATACATCTGGGGGAATACTTAGTTCCCCATACTGCTGAATGGCGCTTCGGTCGAGAATTCTCGTCGTGCGATGCACGTACACATCAAAACTGCCATCCGCATCCAGGCGAATCACCTTCTGATCCAGGAGTCGAACCGCGGAGGAATGGAATTGTTGCGCTGCGGCTTGATGCACGAGTTCCGCGCCATCGTGCCGCAAAGGTTGGTAAAAGGCAGTCACGGCGGCAGTCACGGGAGCAGCGGTATTCACGGCCGCGTCGGCGGACCTCTCAGCCTCGGCAGCCAAGGCGCGATAATCCGCAGAGTTCGGAGCCAACGCGATCAACTGGTTGGCCGCCTCTTGTGCTTCGGCAGATCGTCCCGCCAATGACAACTCGCGAACCAGAACCGCGCGTCCGGCACGGTCGAATGGATAATGATTTACGACATCCAATGCCGCTTGAGACGCTTCGTCATGCTTGCCGGCCGCAGAAAGTACCTCAGCCAGATCAAGCGATCCCGGACCGCAAGTCGCGAGCTGCGACTCGGTTGCTCTCGCGTGAGTAAAATCCTCTTGCGACACATAAAAATCGTGCGCTTCGCGAACGATGGCGCAACTTGGGTGCACTTGCGTTAACGTCTCGAAGGCATTCTGGGCTTCTACTGGCCAGTGATTGTCTTTCGCCACGCGGGCGGCCAATTCTTGAGCCGGCAGAAACTGTGGCCGTTGATCAAGCACAACGCGCAGCCTGTGAATTGCCTCATCGATATCGCCATCTTCGTAGGCGCGCAGTGCCAGCGCGTACTGCACGGCAAAGGCATCCTCAGACCGCTGAACCGCCGACTTCAGATAGCGTTCCTCTTCCTGACTATCTTCGCTCTGCTGATGCCATGTTTGTGCCAGCAAAAAGTCGACTGCTGCCGAAGCGTCTTTGCCGCGTAAGTCCGTGAGTTTCGCGACGACGCCACGGTAATCGCCTTGCCAGTAACTCTTCTCGGCAGAGATATACTGCTCTATTTCGGGAGCCCTGGCGGACAACCTCGCTGTTCGCTTCCGCTCTCTCGGCAGAATTGCTACACGAAAAGGAAGCGCGCTCGTGATGAACTTCAGCAGCACCCGGTGCGCCCCGGGGGCAACGATAACGTCGCTGCAAATGACTTCCGGCAACTCTTGAAAGCGATCGTCTTTCTTCATTACCAGAACGCCATCAACCCATATCTCCAACGTCCCCGGCGATTCCACGCGGAGGGTTTGCCTGCCTGGGCGGGTGCTTAAAAACGTAGTGGAAGCGTAGTACACTCCCTCGCGCGCAAAATATTCCGGCAGATGGAACGTGCCGTCTATCGCATGGATTCTCTCGATCCGATGTCCGCTACTGCTGTTGAACCGCAATTCGTCGTCCTCTGGCGACCAGTGCTGATCGAAATCAAGATTGCGATAACGGCCAAAAGGACCTGCCACTCTCCAATCGATAGCCAGCCCCGACTCGTGCGCTAGCCTGCTAGGATCGCCACCCGGCAATCCGTCCATGACGGCGGTAAGCAACGCGGCACGAAGGTTCTCCTCGCAATCGTTTCGGCGGCGCAGAATTCTTTCGAGATCTGGCACAACGGACCGGAACTGGGCGGTGTTAGCAGCGAGATCTAGAATCCGGAATGAAGCAATGAGAGTTCGATCATCGGCCCTGCTCGGCGCCGAACAGAGCCCGATAGCCGCACTGAGTTCCGTCCGGGTGTCGGCCTGCAAGGCTGCTGTCTCCATCAGCAAAAACAACGCATCACGATCGTGCGCCCGCGACTTGAGAGCGTGTTCGGCATGGGATCGCGCACGCGCCAAATCGGAGCGTGCGAATAGTGCGTAGCTGCTTGCCTGCACTTCAGCAGCAGATTTTGTCTTTCTTGCCTGTGCAGACGTTGTGTGAAGAGCATGGGCAGGAATAATCCCAAAGAGGAGAAGGACGACGATTGCTCGCGCCGCCAAAAACTTATCCTGCAAGCCGGACCTGGATTTCTGTGTGGAATGCCTTTTCCACCTGTTCACAGAAGGCGCGGAAATTCGGATACTCCGCAGGACTTATTCGAAGCTTTCGAAACTGAACGGAGGTGCTTACCACGAGTTCCCGACCACGGTGTTCGTATTGCAGCACCGCGACGCCAAACGGCGTGTCTAACGTTGTCGACCTGGGAATGCTCTCGAATGATGCACCCGCGGGCAATTCGAAATGCAACTCTTCTTCGGTTGTCCACGGAGCTGGGAGTCGCAAATCCTGCGCGCGCGAAGGCAGCGACGCAAGGGTTTCCGTGTACTTGTGCGGCATCCATGACGAAACCAGCGTGACGGAATGCGATCCCGTAAACGTGTCAATCGATCCCTTGAACTGCAGATTAACATCGTGTTCCACATCGGCGGCGCCATTCACATGCACATCTTCGACACGAACCGCCGGGTAGACTTGCGCAAGATTTGCGCGAAGCGAGTCGCGCTGTCGGTCGGTGGCTTCGAATTCCCGCCGCAAGCCCGGCGCATCTTCGCCACGAGTGTAAGCCGATCCGGTGAATTCAATCGTGCCATCGGCCTTCAGGGAAGCGTGAACCACACGGTGCGTGTAATTCTCCATCGGCAGCGTTATTGGTATGCGCCGCATGACAGCATCTCCGTTGGCGGCGACCGTCAACGCCATCGCGCCCTGATCGTCCAGAGGAAGCTCACGCGACCCTGAGTACTCTGCCGTGCCATCGAGCCAGAGGTTATATTTTGGGATATAGACAATCGCGTGATCGAAGATCTGCAACGATGTGGCGTCTCCTGCAACGTCACCGAGCTTACGTGTTCGGACAAGAGCAAATTGAGCATCGATTCCGGCAGCCCGCATCAGAGCAATCATCAAGCTGGCCTTATCTTTGCAATCCCCGAAACGGCGAGCGTAGACCTCGCTGACCGGATACGGCTTATAGCTGTAGACGCCGAACTCCAGCCCGACATAATGGGTATTCTCGATCACAAACTCATGAATCGCGCGAATCCGCTCGAGTTCGGTACTCTTGCCGCTCACGATTCCATCGAGCACCGTGCGAAGCTGAGCATCCAGTTCTAGCTGTGGAGCAATGAACCCCGCGTACCACTTGCCGAGCGCCTGCCATGAATCGAACGTGGAAACGTTGACGTAGGGCGCTGTTTCGGTGAGAGACGGACCGCGTGGCTCCGTATGTAGCGGCGGCATGTTCCGCACTTCCCAAACATACGTACGCAGTGCCCCTTCGCTTTTTACCATCGCCGGTGACGGCATGCGCTCTTCTAAGATGTTGAGCGATTCGGATGCTGGAGCAATCAATACATATCGCCGCAACTTCTCCGGCAAGTTCGACTGGAAAGTGATGAGGCCGCCGAAATAGTTACCGTAGGGATTTACCTCTGTCTTCGGTGAAATGCGGTATTCCAATTCGAGCACATCGCCTTTTGCCAGGTGGGGAAAACTTACGATGCGCTGCCGGGTGTCGTAGTACATGGACACGGCAGCATCGGCATAGCCTGTTTCGCCGTTCGTCTGCGCTGCAACAACACTGCCATTGCTTTTGTGAATGCATGCATTGATCACATCCAGCTTCTGCAGAGCGTGGCTGTATTGGATTCGGTACGTGGAATAATCCAAGGCGCCCGCAGCCGAGTTGATGAACAGAACCAGCTGTGTGTGCTGCGAACTCAGTCCATTAGACGAGACGCGCTCCACGGTGGTATTTGCCAGCGAGATTACGTTGGCCGCATCGGAAGGAGGGTGCCGCCAGGATTCGAGTGCCAGCCTATCGGTATTCGCGAGGTAGGGGCGGTCGGGATCGTGAATCGCTGGCCGTAATCCGGCGAATTCGAACTGCCGGCGGAGATTCTCCGACCCACCCTCAAGTTCGGCCACCTTGGCGAGTTCCTGCTCATACCGCTTCTCGTGCCCGGTGCTGCCATAAAGATATGAAAGAGATTCGTGCAGTGAGGCTTCGCCGGGGTTCTTAGCTTCAAGTTCTTGCATCGAGCGAATCGCCTCTGCGCCATTCCCCTGTTCGCTCGAAAGCTTTGCCAAGGTGCCTGCCGCTTCGCTATTGGCCGGGTTTCGAGCGAGTTTCCATTCCTCGAGGGCTTTGAGCCCGCCTGCGTTCTCCGTCTGCTGATATACGTGTTTTAGAGCAGCGTAGACTCTGTCGTCATCGCCGCCCGACAGCAGCGGTTCGAGCAAGCGAGTGGCGTCCGCGAAGAAGCCCAACTCCGCATATTTCAACCCCAGTTCGCGACGTAGCCACAGCGGTGCAGGGAATTGTGCCTCCAGTCGACGGTAATCGCTAAATGCCGCGGCCCGATCTCCAAGAGCCAGTTTCAGATCGGCATATTGTTTCGCGAGTACATAGTCCGCTGGAGAACTTGAGGCAGCAGTTGTGAGCAGATGCAGGGCTTTTTCAAGCTGATGACGTTCGACGTAATATGCTGCCAGCGCGGAGTTCGCCTGTCCATCCTGCGGACTTATGTGAAGTGCTCGCTGTAGCGCCGTAAACCGGCAGTTTGCAATTGAACAGTTGCGCGCGACTTCGATCCAGCGTTTAGCGGTAGGTTGCAATTGCGCTGCTCGTTCGAACTCGTCGGCGTAGCGTGGCCACCCCTGCATGCGCTCAGTCTCGCCCAGAATTTCATGAGCCGAAGCGGAGTAAGGGTCGGCGTCAACAGCCTCGCGGGCCAAGCGAATAACGCTTGGATTGCTCCACTGCCCCTCGGCGGGTGTAGCAGTATCGTGAGCGAGATACCACCTGGCTTGGGCTCGGATGACAGCATGCTGATGGGTGTCGTCCGTAGTTCGTCGAAGTAGATTGGTGATTGCCGAAGGATCGTCTACAAAATCGCGCAAGCCTTGAATGCGCTCGAGAAGCACGGATGCCTGGGCAGGCGTCGCCGAACGGAGTTCAGCCTCATTGGCACGGAGTTGAAGGTTATATGGGTTCGCGGAAGTTGCTTCTGCGGTGCTTGGAGTGGGGCTGATCTGAGCCCAGCCCGAAGCCGCTATTCCCAGGAGGAACAAAAGTAGTGGTCGACGCAGATGATGGACGAAGGGCATCAGCGACAATTCATAGACTCCCCGCCGAATAACCAGCGGGGAGCACCCGACTACTAGCGGCCCCCGCGTGCGTTTCCCCCAGTTTCAAGTTGCACCGCGGACCGCTAATCTCTTTTGGGGTGTTGTGGGTACAAGTATGCGGGGGCAAGAAAACGCGGAGAATTCATGGAAGTCCCTATTTACCTACGGATAAGACCTTAGCTGCTGGCGCTTTGTGACGCACCCCGCGTATGACATCCCGTTTTTCAACGGTATTCATCAGATTTCCTTAGCACGTTCCCGGAGTGCGTACGTGATCTACCGTCTGAAGTTCTTCATCGCCTCTGTTGCTTTCCTCCTGGGATTATCCCTTGCAGCTTTCGGCGGACACGCCAAACAGACTTCGAATGTTGAGCTGCATCTGGCCGATCCGCACGCGGCAAGACTTTATTCCCAATCCGTCTTCATGCACGGGTACATCCATGGGTATGAAGAGGGATTCCACAACGCTGATGTGGATATTCAAATGGCGCATGGTTTTCGCGATGTAAGCACGCTGGACGCATATAAGAAGGTCGCGGGATATCGCTCTTCTTTTGGCGATAAGCAGATCTTTGAAGCCGGCTATCGGCACGGTTTCCGCGTGGGGTATACCGACTGCATATCTGGGCGTAATTTTCGCGCTATCCAGTTACTTCGTGCCGCTGCTTTGGGCCTAAGTTTGACCTCTCTGTCGCCTGCAGCACGATTATCCTTCGATTTGGGTGTACAGGAAGGCTACATCGCCGGAGAAAACGAGGGACTTCATGATGGCAGAGCTTCGTTGGGTTCTCGAAACATGGTCCCGGGCTGCACCCCTCTGGATCAAAACCACAATCAATCCAGAGATGCTAATTACTGCAACGGCTTCCGACGGGCATTTCTGGTTGGTTATTCCGACGGATATACGAACCAACAGGATAATCCGCACCTAGCCGTGAAATAGCCGTATTTCACCCGGTTTTATCCGCTATTTTCGCTTCATTTCAGCCGCCTTACCGTTCCCGTATCGAGTAGTACGTGTCCTTTAGTTCATTGACCTAAGGGATTCTCCGCTTTGCGTGCAGCTCAATTGACGTTATGCTAACGCCCGAACCCGTGAATTAAGGGAATCCCCAATGAAGGCTGCTGGCGCACATATGAAAGCTGCTGCCGCTCGTAAACCCAAGATTCAGATTGCGGTTGTAGAAACCGATCCGCTGCGCATGATTGGCCTGCGCGCGCTTTTCGATACCGAATCGGATTTCGAACTTTCCGCCACAACCCTGGCTCAACTCTCCACTGAGAGTAATGTCGATATCGTTCTGCTGGGAAATCAGTCAGGACAAAACCTCTATGACACCATGGCGGGCCTGAAGGCCGCGCGTCCGGATCTGCGGATCATAGTTACCGGAACCGGCGCCGACGACGAAATGATCCTGAAGGCGCTCGCCGGCGGAGCCAAGGGTTACGTCGATGAGGGTGCCAGCCCTGAAGAATTCGTGCAGGCCATCCGTATCGTGCAGCAGGGCTCCGTTTGGGCGCCTCGCCGCGTGTTGTCGATGTTCATCGAGCGCGTCACCTCCTCGCCGGGACGCATCTTCCCGGCGGGCCGCGTAACCTTCACTGATCGCGAAAAGCAAGTTCTGGAACTCCTGGTCGCCGGCCGCTCGAATAAAGAGATTGGCAGTGCGCTGGGCATTGAAGAGCGCACCGTGAAGGCGCACGTTGCGAAGCTCATGCGCAAAGTCGGCGTGCAGAACCGCATCGCGCTTTCGGTTCATGCAATTACGCATTCGCTCGTGAGTTCTAAATAGAAGTTACTTTTGGCCAGTAACCGCTGTAACTTGTCGGCAAAACGGTTTAGGCCGATACTCTCTTCACCTACCACAGAACCTGGGAGACGGGGGCTAAGGCTGATACGAGGGTCATCTGCTTTAGCCCCTCATTATTTTCGGGTAACCAACTCGTTACCCCGTTCGCAATCCTGAGCTCGCCTGCGATACCATCCAACTATTCACACTGCGGCGTTCGACACGGCGCAGGAGTCTTCCAAAAGGTGATCCATGAAGAAGTTGGTGCTGTTACTGGCAATTGCAATGATTCCAGCCGCCGTTTGGGCGCAAGGCGACCGAGCCAATACCATTGAGCGTGTTCAAGCAGCAGGAACGGTAATCGACGAGATTATGAACGCGCCCGATTCGCGCATTCCTGACGACATTTTCGATTCTGCAAAGTGTATTGCCGTGGTGCCTTCCATGTTGCGAGGGGCTTTCGTCTTCGGCGCTCAGTATGGTAAAGGCGTGGCCAGTTGCCGTACGGATAAGGGCTGGAGCGCCCCGGCATTCTTCCGAGTTACCGGCGGAAGCTTCGGGTTCCAGATCGGTGGGCAAGCGGTCGATCTGATCATGGTTGTCATGAACGATGCCGGCATGCAGAACCTGCTATCCAGCAAGTTCAAGATCGGCGCGGATGCCTCCGCCGCAGCAGGACCGGTGGGCAGACAGGCCTCGGGTTCTACGGACTGGAAAATGCGCGCCCAGATTCTGACCTATTCTCGCGCTCGCGGAGTATTTGCCGGCGTCAGCCTCGATGGCGCCGTTGTGACCCAGGGCAAAGACGACACCCGCGCCTTCTACGGACGCATGGTTCCGTTCAAAACGCTCCTGACCGGCGAACTGCCAGTTCCGCAGGATGCACAACCGTTCGTCGGCTCGCTGAGCAAGCACATCCTCTCGGCTTCCGCAGCGAAGAAATAGTTTGATTTGGAGGGCGTGGGTTTAGCCGCGCCGTACCGGTCTGAAATTTAATGAGGCTTTAGCCTGTGAGGCGAAACAGCCGGACCTGCGGGTCCGGTTTTTCTTGTAGCGCCGCAGTCTCGCCGGCTGTTGAGTGGACTCCTCGCCCGCGCAGGCAACTGTCATTTCGAGCGAGGAGCGCGACACAGAACGCGCTCCGGGTCGAGAGACCTTGCGTTTCACAAAACGTCACGCAACTTGCATGAAATCGCAGCTTTTTTAGCCAGCGGCCACCGACTACCGACCACCGACTAACGACCACTACGTAAACAGAAATTCTTTCGTCCGCAGCTCTTTGATCGCATCCCGCAGCTTCGCCGCCTGCTCGAACTCGAAGCGCTTCGCGGCTTCGCGCATGTCGGTTTCGAGCTTCGCTATGTAGTTGTCGACGTCCAACTGTGATTTGAATTCGGGAATCTCATCTGCCTGTTCCGCCAAGTCCGCATAGTCGGCGCCGACGATCTGCGCAAGCGACATATCCACCGACCGAATGATCGATTGTGGCGTGATTCCATTCTCTTCGTTGTAGGCCTGCTGGATGGCGCGACGACGATCGGTTTCGCTGATCGCCTTGTTCATCGAATCGGTCATGTTGTCGGCGTAAAGAATAGCGCGGCCATTCAGGTTGCGAGCGCAACGTCCGATCGTCTGAATCAGTGATCCGGAAGAGCGCAGGAAGCCTTCTTTGTCCGCATCAAGAATAGCCACCAACGAGACTTCCGGCAGGTCCAAACCTTCGCGCAATAAATTGATGCCGATGAGCACGTCGAACTCGCCTTTACGCAGGTCGCGCAGAATTTTTACCCGTTCGAGCGTATCGATCTCGGAGTGCATGTAGCGGCAGCGCACGCCGACTTCGCTGTAGTACTCGGCCAGGTCCTCGGCCATTCGCTTTGTGAGGGTCGTGACCAGCACGCGCTCGCCGATTTTGGCGCGCTCGCGAATCTCGTGGAGCAAGTCGTCGATCTGGCCCTTCACCGGACGAATTTCAACCGGCGGATCGATCAGCCCTGTCGGACGAATGATCTGCTCGACCACAACGCCTGCCGACTTGGTCAGCTCATAAGGACCGGGCGTTGCGGAAACATAGATAGCCTGATTCACGCGATGTTCGAACTCTTCGAACGTCAGCGGACGATTATCGAGTGCCGAGGGCAGACGGAATCCGTATTCGATGAGCGTGCTCTTGCGTGAGCGGTCGCCGTGCCACATGCCATGAATCTGCGGGACGGTCTGGTGCGACTCGTCAATGAAGAGCAGGTAGTCGCGAGGAACGTAATCGAGCAATGTCGGTGGCGGTTCTCCTGGCAGACGTCCAGTAAAGTGACGCGAATAGTTTTCGATGCCATGGCAATAGCCCATGGATTTGATCATTTCGAGATCGAATCGAGTGCGCTGGTGAATGCGTTGCGACTCAACCAGCCGGCCCTGCTTTTGCAGTTCGTCTTCCCACCAGGCAAGCTCCTGGAGAATCGAGTCAACCGCGGAGTTCCTCGTCTCCGGCTTCATCACATAGTGCGACTTCGGATAAATTGGCAGCCGAGCATACCGTTGCTTCACAGTGCCGAAAAGGGGATCGATCTGCGAAAGCGATTCGATCTGGTCTCCCCACAGCTCGATTCGAAACGCAAAATCATCGTAGGGCGGGTAGATTTCGATGACATCACCGCGGACCCGGAACGTCCCGCGTCGCAGGTCGCCGTCGCTGCGCTCGTAAAGAATTTCCACGAGTTTTCGGAGAATATCTTCGCGCTTGATGTGCTGGCCCTTCTCCAGGAACAGCAACATGCCGTAATACGCTTCCGGCGATCCCAATCCGTATATACAACTCACGCTGGCAACGATGATGCAATCACGCCGCTCGAATAGCGACCGCGTTGCCGACAGGCGAAGCTTGTCGAGTTCGTCATTGATCGTCGCTTCTTTTTCGATATAGACGTCCCCAGCCGGAATGTAGGCTTCCGGCTGGTAGTAGTCATAATAAGAGACGAAATATTCGACGGCGTTCTGCGGAAAGAACTGCTTGAACTCGTGATAAAGCTGGGCCGCCAGCGTCTTGTTATGAGCCAGGATCAGCGCCGGCCGGTTCACCTGCTCGATGATCTTCGCCATCGTAAATGTCTTGCCCGAGCCGGTCACGCCCAGCAGCACCTGGTGCTTTTCACCTTCATCAATACCTCGCGTCAACGACGAGATAGCCGTACCCTGATCTCCGCGAGGTGAGTAGTCGGAATGGAGTTTGAAATCCATAAAGAAGCTTTTAGCAATTAGCCGTTAGCACTTAGCAAGACCAACGCTTTTTAGCGCCGCGCAACAACCTTTCTTGCTGTCATTCCGATCTTGCTGTCATTCCGAAAGGACTTTAGTCCTTGAGGAATCCCTATTCTTCCAAAATCCGCTTTTTCCCAGGCCTCTTTAGCCGCTGAGGAAATTGGAGACGATCTGCGAGTCCATTCATCACGAGATAGTCTCTTAATCCTCGGGAACGACGTCCGATTCGCAACTTTCCGCCGCCTTACAGAAACGAATTCCACCCTCTGGGCATCTCTCGATTATAGCGCGGCTGGAATGCGCAACGCCTCGCGCCAAGTCGCAACACTCATAGAAAATTAATCGTTGTCCGGATCGGTGACGCCCAGATTAGACTACAAGAGCGGGGAGGATTTGTGAGTACGCAGACTTCATCGATAATCTTGCCATCCGTAGTGAAAGACGGAAAGCCGCTCGGCGATTGCGTCGAGGTTCCCAAGTTCCAGTCGAACCACACAAATGCGGCGGATGCGTTCGTGTTCTTCGGTGCTACCGGCGATCTCGCCTACAAGAAGATATTTCCCGCGCTCCAAAAGATGACGCAAAAGGGATATCTGAATGTTCCCATCATCGGAGTTGCGAAGGCCGGATGGACGCTCGATCAGCTTCGTGAGCGTGCCCGCGACAGCGTGAGCCATCACGGCGGCGGAGTCATTGAGCCCGCATTCGATGAACTGATAAAGAACCTGCGCTACATTGATGGTGACTACAGCGATCCCAACACCTTCAAGCAGTTGGGCCAGCAGCTTGGTGGCGCCAAAGCTCCCGCGCACTATCTCGCGATTCCTCCCAGTATGTTTGAGACCGTCGTGCGTGGGCTTGCCCAGTCCGGATGCGCCGAGAATGCACGCGTGATCATTGAGAAGCCCTTCGGACGCGATCTCGCATCTGCCATCGAGCTGAATCATACGCTGCACACGGCTTTCCCCGAGTCTCACATCTTCCGCATCGATCACTACCTCGGCAAAGATGCCGTAGAGAACCTGCTCTTCTTCCGCTTCGCGAATGCGTTCCTGGAGCCCATCTGGAATCGCAATTACATCCTGAGTGTGCAGATCAACATGGCCGAAGCTTTTGGCGTCCAGGGTCGCGGCAAGTTTTATGAGGAAGCCGGCGCGATTCGCGACGTTGTGCAGAACCATCTCCTGCAGGTGGTCGCCTTCATCGCCATGGAGCCGCCGACGCGCATGTACGTCGATTCGCTGCGCGACGAGCAGGTTAAGGTATTTCGTGAAATCCCGCCCATCGATCCTAAGAATCTCGTTCGAGGTCAATTCCGTGGATACCGGAGCGAACCTGGCGTTGCTCCCGATTCACAGGTCGAGACCTTTGCTGCCCTGAAGCTGCATGTCGATAGCTGGCGCTGGGCCGATGTGCCATTCCTGATTCGCGCCGGTAAAAATCTGCCAGTCACCGCGACTGAGGTTCTGGTAAAGCTCCGCCGGCCACCGCTCGCGAAACTGAAGCTGGAGAAGAACAACTACTTCCGCTTCCGCCTTGGTCCCGATTTGTCACTAAGCCTCGGTGCGCGGATCAAATGCCCGGGTGGTAACATGTCAAGCCTCAGCGCAACGCAAGGTGTCGAACTGACCGCCGTCAACGAAAAGACGAGCGATGAGGATGAAGCCTACGAACGTCTGCTGACTGACGCCATGCATGGTGATCAGCTGTTGTTCGTCCGGCAGGACGCGGTCGAAGCAGCGTGGGCGATCGTGGAACCGATTCTCGGTGATGTGACGCCAATCCACATGTACGAACCGGGCACTTGGGGACCTGCTCAGGCTGACCTGCTGGCGAATCATTTAGGCGGTTGGAACAATCCGGAACCGGCGCATACGACATAGCTCGGTCTTTTCTCGGAGCTGACATCTCGGACGGCAGCAGGAGCAATTGCAATACTCGTTGGCTAACGGAGTATCGGAGCAGAGCGTACCAACCTAGACCAGTGCCCGCAGTAGGACCTCCGAAGCCCCCAGAATCGCAGTGCTTCGCTCAGCGATTTACACCGTTACTTATGAAAATCGTAGCTGCTTGATAGAATCGCATCTGCGATTTACGCGGTGGTTCCGTATGTGCCTATGAACATCAAGGAGATCGCCAAGCGGGCACGCGTTTCCATTGCCACCGTTTCGCGCACCATCAATGCGCCCCACCGAGTTCGTCCCGAGACCGCCAGGCGCGTCAGAAAAATTCTGGAAGAACTCGACTATTATCCCAATCTGACGGCACGGGCGCTGGTTACCGGTCGCACCAACTTGATCGGGTTGGTTGTGCCGAGCCTGGTGCATTCCTTTTTTGCTGAAATTTCACAATCGTTGTCGCGTGTTCTCCGCGAGAGCGGGTACAGCCTTCTGATCGGCTCGTCCGATGAGGACCCGGAAATCGAGCGGAAGACCCTGACCCATCTTTTGTCGCGAGGCGTGGATGCGTTGGTGATTGCGACTGTGCAGCAGACTAAGGAAATCTTTCCCAAGTCGGTGAAGCCGCGCGTTCCTTACGTGCTGGTGGACCGCAGCCTAAACGGCCTGGCAGCGAATTTCGTTGGTGTTGACGACGAAAATGTCGGTTTTATCGCAACCGAGCACCTGATCGAAGTTGGCTGCACTCGCATTGCTCACATTGGTGGCCTGCAGATCAGCACGGCTAGTGGACGCCTCGAAGGGTATAAACATGCGCTCAAGAAGCATCATCTCCCGATCGATCCGGACCACATCGTGATCGCAAACCGCATGGATGAATCAGCCGATTCCGCGGGTTACTATGCGGCAAGGCAACTGCTCGGGTTGAAGATACCTCCTGATGCGATATTTTGTTACAACGATCCCGTGGCCATCGGCGCGATGCGGGCGATCCTCGAAAACGGCATGCGCATTCCGGAGGACGTCGCTCTGATCGGCAGCGGCAACCTGCACCTGGACACAGCCTTGCGCGTGCCTTTGAGTACCGTCGATCAGCAGAGCGACAGAATCGGAGAATGCACGGCAAATCTTGTAATGGACTTGATCCGAGAGGAGAGGCCGAAGCAGCCCAAAAAGATTTTGCTCATGCCCAGAGTTGTCGGGCGCGATTCGAGCAACCGTTCGCAAAAAAACTAGCTGTCGCGACTCAGTACACATCCGGCCCTGGCGGTTTTCCCAGGCGAACGTTCAGCCCGAACATCGGGCCGTAAACATTGATTCCGTAATTGATGTATCGCGGCTCGGATAGATACATGTTCGAAACGTGCATATAATTCAGCCCGCCCTCGATCGAATAGCGCGAGTTGAAATTGAAACGCAATCCGCTTCCCATCATGTAGGTAAAAGTCAGATTTTGCCCTTGCGCGAAGGGCACGCCCAAGGGACCTTTTGCATCGATCTTTCCGACACCCATGTGAATGTCGAAATACGGCGCTGCCTTGCCGTGCCCATGTATGAAGTTCCGCCGCATGCCCATGTCGTAAGCGACGTAGTGAGTTTCCGGTCCTGTCGGAATAGCGGTTACCGCCAGGCTTGCCGTGAGATCAAAGTTGCCGCGCAGAATCCACGGGCCGCTGAAGTGCCCCAATTGCCAGCGCAGAGAAGCGAGAGTCGGCACCAGCGTGTATTTGCGCGGAACCATGTTGTAGGAGTCGCCAACAAAAACATCGAACACGAACGGAATATTGATCGGCAGCCAGGCCGAGTTTACCGAAAACTCCAGCTTGTGCCTGTAATAATATTTGTTGTTCGTCGAAGGCCTCGAAGTCTGAACAATCGCAATCGAGGGCTCGGCTGAACTATCCACCGCGACCTGCGCGGGTACAGGTAGGGGGCAAGGTACGACAAGAGCGGTGACCGCGAACAACGTGAGAGAACGACGGCTCATCCTCGGCAGCGAAACGCGAATCGACGGCGAACAGATCGCCGCAGGAGCAAGTGGCCACTCCCGTAGTCTGCTGGATGCGTATTTGTAGCTGCGAGGTTTGTCTGCTCAATGACAATTGTGTCATTTCGTTACAGGCTGCCGGTTTGGCTGCCATTCGGCTTTCTTTCGGCTTGGCTGGGGCTCTTCGCCGCGCAGTTCTGAACTCGACATTGGCCGCGGTTCCAAGCATCCGGCAGCAACAACTGAGAAATTTCTCTCCGACCGTTGACTCCGTTAGAGAGGCGAGTAGAATCCCTCAACACACCTCGAATCTTTCCGA
>JAJPJE010000110.1 GCA_021324365.1 Terriglobia bacterium
AAAGCTACTCGGCTGCGATCTCAGGTTCCCCAGTTCGCCATCTGACCTTTTCAACTAGCTATGTGAGTTCGCGCAGCAATATTAATAACCTCGGACTTGCTTCCTGGAACCAGCTCGAGCAGGAGAATGCGTACTTCCAATACCAATTTCGTCAAGTAGGGGTGACCGGAGGCTTCAGCCGTTTGATCCAGGGATTCAGTGCGTCGGGATTGCCGCCTGCCCATGTCGGCTCATTCTCTGTCGGGGTCTATCGATGGTTCAACTTCTTCTAAGCGCGAAGCACGGCACACGGCTAGCTTTGACCGGGCTACTGATGCTGGCTGGCGTGTTCAGCAGCGATGTATTCGCGCGCGACAAGTCGAAACCCACCGAGTTCCAAGTTCCAGAGCTATTGCTCGACGGCGGTCGGAAATTAACCTTTGAGCGCAGTTTTAGCGCCGATCGCGATGTCAAAACCAAACGCGGCTTCTGGACCAAGGCATTCGATTTGGTCGTGGGCAAGCCGGATCTGCATTTTTTGGTGCGTCCATACAGCGTTGCCTCTGACTCGCGAGGCCGAGTGATCGTCACCGATCCGGGCGCCGTTGGGGTACACATCTTCGATTTTGCCGATCAGAAGTACAAGTTCATCTCACGCCGCGATAAGGGCAAAAATTCCATGTTGGCTCCTCAATGTGTCGCGCTTGACGATCAGGACAACATCTATGTGACGGATTCGGAGTCGGGCAAGATCTTCGTATTCGATGCGGATGGAAAATTCAAGCGCGCGATCGGCGCCCTGAAAGGCGGAGAAGGTTTTTTTAAACGCCCGACGGGGATTGCCATTGATACCACCGAACAGCGCATTTACGTGAGCGATACGCTGCGCAATAAGGTGTTCGTGCTGGACATGCAGGGCAGTGTCCTCAAAACCATCGGCCAGAACGGCACCAGCGCCGGCGAGTTCAACTTTCCGACAGAGCTTCGTCTGGATGGCAAAGATCTGGTCGTCGTGGATGCAATGAATTTCCGGGTCCAGGCCCTCGATCGGTCCGGGCAGTTCGAATATGCAGTGGGAAAGATCGGCGATGAGATGGGGACAATGTTCCGTCCGAAGGGGATCGGTATTGATTCCGAAGATCACCTTTATATAGTCGATGGTCTTCGCGGAATTGTGCAGGTTTTCAACCGCGAGGGTCAGTTGCTCTATTACTTCGGGCAAAAGGGCACTGGTTTTGGTGAATTCCGCTTGCCCACCGGGCTATTCATAGACAAGAACGATCATGTTTTCGTCGTCGATTCTTACAACGGCCGCGTGCAGGAGTTCCAATACCACGGTTTGAAGCAGCAGGCCAAAGGGGGAATTCAGTGACCCGCGGCTTGCACTTGGTGTGTGCCCTCTGGTTCGCTCTGTCTGTTGCTGCGTATGCGCAGCTCAACGGCGATGTCATCGGCGTACACGATCTCTCGCCAGGTGGTGTGTCCCCGGTTCAGGGCCCAAGGCCGGGATCCTGCACCTACTGTCACGTGCCTCACTCCGGCAATGGCGACATGGCTCCGCTGTGGAATCAAAAACTGGCAACGTCGGTGTACACCCCTTATGCCAGTACGACGAACCCTTCCAAAGGAAATGCACAAATGCCATTGGGCAGCGACAGTGGCCTGTGTCTTAGCTGCCATGATGGAACGGTCGCTCCTGGCGACACGGTGCTGTTCGGAAAACTACCCATGACGCGGGGACTCAATACCGCAGATCAATTCGGTCCGAGCCTGCAGAGTTCGCATCCGTTCAGCATCACGAAGCTGCAGGACGATGTCGATCTTGTAGTGACGCTGGCGAGTTCAGGAAAAACGGCGGACAAAACAGGAGCCGTAAAGCTCATCAATGGTAACGTTGAGTGTACTTCGTGCCATAGCCCTCACGTACAAGCCGTAGACAAGCTTTCCACGAACTTTCTTGTCCGAGATAGTTCAAATGGACAGATGTGTCTGGCCTGCCACGATCCAACGCGAACCGCGGTCAATGGCACTACCTTAGCCAATCCGCTGGCAGGCTGGAGCCTGAGTATCCACGCAACTGCATCGCAGTTCCAGGTTTCCGCGCAGGCAGGGTTAGGACTGTACGGCAACGTTGCCGCGAATGCCTGCCTTTCCTGTCACGCACCGCACAATGCGAAAGGAGCCACACGCCTGCTGCGTGCCGCGGACGAGCAGACGTGCGCTTCGTGTCACAGCGGCGGATCGAATGTCTCGCCGGCGGCTCCAAACGTTTTCGCGGAATTCGGCAAAATAGGGCATCCATTTCCGACGGGTACCAATCCTCACGACGCCTCGGAAGCGGCCGTTCTCAACAACAATCGCCATGCGACTTGCGCAGACTGCCACAACGCGCATGGATCTGAGCAAGTTACCTCGTTCGGACTTCCTCCGCTTTTGCGAGTCTCGCAGATGAATGTATCCGGGGTTGCTGCTGACGGAACGACCGCGCTTGCGCCAGCAACAAACCAATATGAGAACTGCCTGCGCTGCCATGGATACAGTGCTGGAAAAGGAAACGGAACGACGGTCCTTTACGGCTACCTTCCGGCCAGGTCGGGGGCCGATCCGCTGAATATCATCCCGCTGATGAACAGCAGTGCGAAGTCCAGCCATCCAGTGATGCATGTGCGTAGCAGCAGCTTCGCGCAGCCGAGTTTGCTGGTCACTATGCTCGACGTGAATGGATCGACCACGAAGGGCAGAGGAATGGGTAATCAGATTTTCTGCACGGACTGCCATAACAGCGATGACAATCGCGAGTTTGGTGGTTCCGGTCCAAACGGTCCGCACGGCTCGAAATGGCCACACATCCTGGAGCATAACTACGTTTCGAGCCAGGCTCCCGGCGGTCCGGGAACCGCGATCACGGTCAACGTAAATAAGCAGCCAGATCTGACGATTAACGGCCCGTATGGCATGTGCGCCAAGTGCCACGACCTGAATGTGGTCATGTCGAGCTCTTCGTGGGCCTATCATCAGGAGCACGTCTTCACTGACGGGTTCTCCTGCTCGGTATGCCACAATGCACACGGGATGACGGCAACATCCGCCAATCCAACCGGTGTGCGAATGGTTGATTTTGATTTGAATGTGGTAGGCGCAAATGGAAATAATCCCATTTCCTACAATCAGGCTGCGAATACCTGTACGCTTACCTGTCACAACCACGCGCACTAAGGCCGTTCATAGGTTCAGGGACAATGTTAGACTCCGGCCAATGTGACGGCTGGGCGTTTACGTTGAGAGCGATCATCACCGGACCTTGTACAGGCTTCACATCCACGTTGTAGCCGTCCAACTCGATCAGCGGTTGTTCCCCGCTTAGGTCCTTTGTTGCCGCTTCAATGGTGATGGTCGACGATTCATCCGGAACCAGCGGAATGTAATTGTCGGAATAGAACACCGGAAGCACGCGCCGGCCACTCTGCTTCTGATGCAGCCGTACAACATTCAGCCGGTTCCGGGACGTGCGAAGATTAGTCGGGAAGATTTTTGCCGCGTGTCTCGAGTCCTACTGGAAGGACCAGCAACCCGATGGCAAACCCGATGGCTGTGATCGCTACCGGCCTGCCGAGCGTACCCATTCTTCCAACCATCGCCGCAATGACGAAATTCACGCCCGCCGCAATGAAACGACCGAACGAAGTGGTAAACGCAAAAGCGGTTGCGCGAACCGAGGTGTCGTACTGCTCCGGCAACCATAAGCTGAATATCGCAAAGTTTCCGCCGAAAAAGCCGAGGAAGAACAGAACAGTAATGAATGGGGCCAGGCCATTCGGCAGATAAAAGGCCCATCCGAAACTCAGCAGGATGGTCGCTCCCATGCCCAAAAAGTAAAAGGCCAAGGTCGGCTTTCGCCCGAAATTTTCAGCCAGGGGCGGAACGGCGAGACAGCCGAGGATAGTTCCCAGAGACAGCAAGCCCATACCGAGCGAGGAAACATGTACGGCCTGAGCCTGGGCCATTCCGACTTTCTTCGCCAGGGTAATCATCGCAGTGGGCGCGTAAACAGCGCCTGCCCAGAGTCCGCAAATTGCCGCCGCGAGCAAGACAGTATTCACCGCCGTGCGGCGCCTGTATGGGCCGCTCAGAATGACTGCGAACCGATTTCGTCCACTCGTTCGGGCGCTTACTATTCGTTCCCAACGCTCCGGTTCGTTTACACGACGCAAGACGAGAAAGGCGACGACAATCGGCGTCAATCCGCACCAGAACATGGCGCGCCAGCCGTAGTGAGCCCCTACGGTATAGTTGAGCGCGGACGCGAGAAAAAAGCCGGCGTAATACCCCGTCTGAAGATAGCCGGCACCCATCTTGCGGCGATCCTCGGGCCAGGCTTCGGCCACATAGGTTCCAGCCAATGCCCACTCGCCACCGATCCCAATGCCTGCT
The DNA here is from genome assembly GCA_021324365.1 of Terriglobia bacterium. GTDB lineage: Bacteria > Acidobacteriota > Terriglobia > Terriglobales > Acidobacteriaceae > JAJPJE01. The sequence goes on from JAJPJE010000110.1 coordinate 4,411, forward strand.
AGCAACCGAAACAGTCCGAGCTGCCACACATTTTGCGAAAGGGCAGCGGCACCGGTGAAAATGGCGTAGACAAAAATCGTTGCGGCCAGCACTCGCGCACGGCCGAACCTGTCGGCGATGGGCCCCCACAGCAGCGACAACCCCCATCCGACGAGGAAGAGCGCGAAAAGTACGGAGCCGATATATCCGACATTCGCGGGAGTGGCTCTGATGCCTGACTTAGGAAGCAACTCTGTAAGAGCGGGACTGAGCACGAGCGCATAAATCACCGAGTCCATGCCGTCGAGAGTCCAACCGGACCATGCCGCCCAAAATCCGGTGATCTGCGAACGGCTGAGTTTTGTTCTTCCAGTCATGCGGTTGATCGAGACCTTATAGTTGACCTGTGCGACACGAGGCGCCAGATAAATCTGCCTCGGAAGGCGGGAAGCATAGCACGGACGTTAAGATGTGCGTTATCCCTGTGCGTTTTCGGCAGTTTTTTCGAACATTGCCCGGACTTCCGGCTTCGTCACTTTTCCCATTCGATTACGTGGCAAACTCTCCAGCAGTAAAAGCCGCGAAGGGATTTTATGTGTCGCCAGCCGTTCCCGCGCCCACACTCGAAGTGTCTGCAGATCGAGTGCACTGCCTGATTTCAAAACCACGGCGGCCGCAATGCGTTCTCCCCATTCGGCATCTGGGATGCCAACCACTGCACATTCGGAGATAACCGGATGCTCACGCAGCGCTTCTTCAATCTCCAGCGCCGACACTTTATGGCCGACCGTTTTCAATATGTCGATGTTTGTACGGCCAAGGATGCGATATACGCCGTTTTCAACAATGGCTGTATCGCCCGTAAGAAACCATCCATCGCGGAAGGCCTCCCGCGTAGCTTCGGGCCTGCCCCAGTATTCCTGAAACACGCCTGGCCCGCGGACTATGATCTCGCCCGGCATGCCCGGAGAGACGTCGTTTCCAGCTTCGTCCGTAAGGCGAACTTCAACAGTGGGCAAAGGTCTGCCGACAGTGCCTGGAATGCGCGCGCCTCGGTACGGATTCGAAAGAGCCATGCCGATTTCGGTCATCCCATAGCGTTCGAGAAGAGTGTGTCCGGTGATTTCATGCCATCGTTGCAGCGTAATCACTGGCAGAGCAGCTGAACCGGAAACCATCAGGCGCAACTGCGCCGCATGTTTACTGAGAGTTGCTCGACATTCGGCTGATGAGGCTTCCCATGCTGCGATCAGCTTCACGTAGATCGTTGGCACTGCCATGAACATTGTGAGTTGGCTTCCGACAATTCGATCCCAAACTGTTGGCGCATCGAAACGAGGCAGCATCTCGCAAGTCGCTCCCAACCATAACGCACAGGACACGACGTTGATGATTCCGTGAACGTGGTGCAAGGGCAGACACAGCAGGATACGGTCGTCCGACGACCACTCCCACGCGTTCACCAGGCATTCAATCTGCGCGGCAATATTGGCATGTGTAGTGACGACTCCCTTAGGCCGCCCGCTGGTGCCGCTGGTGTAGAGAATCATCGCACGGCGATGCTCTGCAATTTCGGGCAAGTCCTGCGGAGGAGAGGCAATTAGCTCCTCATACGAAATCGCGTTCAGTTGGGCCTGCCCCCGAATAGATGAGATTCGACCTTCATTGTCTTTGTCGAAAATCAAAACGGACGCATGCGTGTCGGCGAGGTAATACTCAAGTTCGGAGGGCGGTGAGCCGATTGGCAGCGGTACCGCAATGCCTCCTGCTCGCCATATGGCCCATTGCACAGTTACCCACGCGAGGCCAGGGGCAACAAGAAATGCGATCCGTTCTTCTTGCAGATCCCTGCGGCCCCCGAGAAGTGCGCTCGCTACATGACTGGACAAGTCCAGAAGCTCGTCGTAGCGGTGCGTGCCGCTCGAATCGACAACAGCCGTTCGTGCGCCATGCTGGCGGGCGCGAGAGACAATTGGCAGGACGGCCATGCGGCAAACTATAAGTCTCTATCGCAGATTTGTCACACCTGCCGACCTTAGCCTTATACTTACACACCTCTTTAACCTCGCCTGGAATCCCGGAGCGAATGCGGATGTCTAAGTCGCGTCGGCAGTTTCTGATTAACACGGCAGCGAGTTTTGTCGCAGCTACCGTTGTACCCTCGTTCGCCTCGCAGGAGGCGCCTGAAACAACTCCCGGAGCGCCGGTCGCCTTCGGAACGGCGCCGCCGGTAGGCCCGGAGGTGTCGCCCACCACATTCGCGGAAGCAGAAAAGCTGGTGCAGATCACACTTGCGCCTGCCGAGCGCGCACAGGCAGCAGGAAACTGGCGTAGCGCGATGGCGCCTGTTTACGAGCGCCGAACCGGCCCGCGAAAGGTTGAGATTGAAGCGAGCGTCGCTCCTTACTCCCTTTGGAATCCGGTATTGCCCGGCCAGACCGCTGGGCCAACCCGCGATCACTTTATCTGGAGCAAAACGGATCCGGGTGTGCTTCCCACCAGTGAAGAGGACATTGCTTTTGCTCCTGTAACGCACCTGGCGCGCTGGATCGAAACCCGGCAAATCACCTCGGAGCGGCTGACCACGCTTTACCTCGATCGCCTCAAGAAGTTCGATCCGAAGCTTCGTTGTGTGATCACACTCACCAGCGATCTGGCGATGCAGCAGGCGCGTGCGGCCGATCGGGAAATCGCCGCGGGGAACTATCGCGGGCCGCTGCACGGAATTCCGTGGGGAGCCAAGGACCTACTGGATACAGCCGGCATTCCGACTACCTATGGCGCCGAACCTTTTCGTAAGCGAGTGCCTGCTGCCGATGCGGCTGTGGTAAAGCGGTTACACGATGCAGGCGCGGTTCTGGTCGCGAAGCTGAGTCTCGGTGCTCTCGCCTTGAATGACATCTGGTTCGGCGGGCAGACAATGAATCCATGGCTGCTGGAAGAAGGTTCGTCTGGCTCGAGTGCAGGCCCAGGGGCCGCGACGGGTGCGGGCCTGGTTGGATTCGCGATCGGCAGCGAAACCGGCGGAAGCATCGTGTCGCCGAGTATGCGCTGCGGCGTCACCGGACTTCGTCCCACTTATGGACGCGTGGCTCGAACCGGCGCCATGACGCTGTGCTGGTCACTCGACAAGCTCGGTCCGATGGCCAGAGGGGTAGAAGACACGATACTCGTGTTGCGAACGATTTCAGGCCCAGACTCGGGCGATCTCAATAGCGTTTCCAGCAGTCTCGACTATGACGCGAACGCGCCCATCAAGGGCTTGCGCATCGGCTATTTCCCGGCGTGGATGAAAGAGCCTCCGGCCACCGATGTGGATCGTGCAGCCCTCGAGGCTGTCGGCAAGCTCGGCATGACTCCGGTGGAAGTAATTCTTCCGAATTGGTCTTACGACTCGCTCGACCTGATTCTTTTCGCCGAAGCCGCGGCTTCGTTTGAAGAGATAACTGTGAATGGCGACGTGGATCAACTGAAGGCGCAGGTGCCCGATGCCTGGCCGAATACGTTCCGGCAGTCGAGATTCCTGTCGGCGGTCGATTTTGTACAGACCGATCGCCTTCGGCGCAAGGTTGCGCAGGAAATGGCGCGAATCTTTTCGCAGGTCGATCTGCTGCTGGTTCCCTCGCTTCGCGATGAGATGTTAACAATCACCAACTTTACGGGACACCCTTCGTTGACATTCCGTGCAGGATTCGTAGAAGTCTCCGAGGCGCGCAGTGACTGGGCTCCGGACCCGGCTCATCCGCTTCCGAAGTTTTCGCCTCCCAGGCGTGTTCCACACGGAGTGACTCTGATCGGGCGGTTATTTGAGGAAGGTACGCTGGTTCAAGCCGGCCGCGCCATGGAAAAGAGCTTCGGTGTCGCAGGCGAAAGGCCTTCGGGCTTCTAAGTTCTGCACGCTCTGGAAACTCGTCCAGCAGAGCGGCCACAGCCCAGATGCGCAATAATAAGTAAAGATGCGCGGGCGCGGGTGGTCCTAATGACGCGGAATTTCATCTGGCTGAAAAGTCTTCTCGTGGTATTGCTGCTTACTTGCACGTTAGTGTCGCAGATCAGTGGGAAAGTTCGTCGGGCACCTGGTTTTCCATCCGATGTCATTTGGATCGATCAGGGCGCACATTCCCCATCACTTAAAGGACTATCGGGGACACGTCGTTCTTATCGACTTCTGGGAATACACCTGCATCAACTGCATTCGCGATTTCGCGATCGTCAAGCGCTGGTACGCGAAGTATCACCCCTACGGATTTGACGTGATCGGAGTTCACTACGGTGAGTTTGCTATCGGGCACAATACGAAAAACGTAGAAACGGCCGCAAAACGTTTTCGCCTTCCCTGGCCGGTTGTTTCAGATGTCAACGGAACCTTTTGGACCGAATACAATACACAGGCTTGGCCGACACGCGATCTCATCTCACCTGACGGCGAGATCGTCATGCAGGTCGAGGGGGAACGGTACAGCGAATTGATGGAGCAGAAAATTCGCGAACTCCTTGCAAAGAGCCATCCCGAGGTGATGAAAATTCCTCCTGAGCCGCCGGAAGATACCTTTAATCCGGAGTGCGGGGTTTCTACGCAGGAGACTTACATTGGCCCGCAGTATGGGCGTGGCGCCGTGGAAAACAAGCAGCGCATGCAACGGGACGAGGTGGTCGACTTCCACCCCGATCGTACCCCCACAGATGGTGGGGTGATACTTTCCTCGAAGTGGAAAGGCGGTACTGACGGAGCGATCTCAGCGGCGCGCGGTGCCTCTGCCGACCTTCAGTATCATGCGCGTTCTGTCTACGCGGTTCTGAGTCTTGATACGAAGAAGCCTGTGCGAGTAGATGTGACACAGGATGGTAAGCCACTCGATGCAGCAGACGCCGGACTTGACATCAAGTTTGATACAAATGGTTCGTATTTGGAAGTAAATGAGCCCCGGATGTACTTCGTCATCAAGAATCCGGAGTTTGGCTCGCATCTGCTGAGTCTGAGTGCCGAAGATCACGGAGTAGATCTTCATTCTTATACGTTTGGAAACAACTGCCAACAGGACTTTGAGAAAAGCGTTGTTTTCACTGCGAATCAAGACAAATGATTGCGCAAGCGCCGCTGAGGCCGCTCGCGCAGCCGTTCTCTGAGGAGTGCTATGAAGCTGGTGTGGACGTTCGCTTGCCTGTTCGGCCTGGCGACAACTGCTCTAGCGCAGCAAATTCTCGTTGCCGCGGCAGCCGATCTCAACCAGGTAATGCCAAGGATCGCAGAGCGGTTCGAGCGCGAGACAGGCACGAAGGTCAAATTATCGTTCGGTTCTTCGGGCAATGTCTTCGCTCAGTTGAAGAATGGGGCGCCTTTCGACATTTTCTTTTCCGCAGACATGGAGTATCCGACGCGTCTCCAGTCAGCGGGACTCGGGCAGCCGGGTTCTCTGCATGAGTACGCTGTAGGCAAAATCGCTTTGTGGGTTCCGGACAACTCTCCACTGAATGTGAGCGGCGGCCTCGTTGTTTTGAATAGCCCGCACGTGCGCAAGATAGCTATCGCGAATCCCAACCACGCTCCTTATGGTCGCGCTGCCGTTGCTGCCCTGCAGCACGAGCGACTTTATGAAAAGGTGAAGGATAAATTGGTGCTCGGAGAAAACATCTCGCAAACATTCGAGTTGGTAAACAGTGGTAATGCCGACATCGGTATTGTGGCGCTTTCGTTGGTGATGGCGCCGAAGATGAAGGGGATCGGCCACTATGCCCTGGTTTCGGCCGGCGACTATTCGCCGATTCGGCAAGGGGCGATCATTCTTAAGTCCTCGCAGAACAAAGCTGCCGCCGAACGTTTTCTGACATTTTTCTTGCGCCCCGAGATTCGCGACCTCATGAAGCAATATGGCTTTGAGGCTCCTTAAAATATCTTGATGCGATCTAACGTTTGCGCGTGACAAGCAACCTGCGCTCATAACTCCATAAGCAGCCGTTCGGGCATTCTAAAGTTTCCATTGCGCTGTGAGTAGCAGGACCGGCGAGTTGCGGCATACTTCCGAGACATGGCTCGACCAGTGAAGAAATGGAACAGTAGCCCGCTGGAGAGTGGAAGCTGCGTGGGACACTGTTTGGACTGCTCGTTTCAGAGTTGGCGGGAGATCCCACTGAAATTACAACCGGATTTCCGTGATCACAGCTTGGTCGCGCCGTTAACGCCAGCCCGACGAGCGTCATTTGGTATAATCAACCCTTCTGGCGCAAAGATTTTTGATCTCATTACACTTCTGATGGATCTGCGTCATGCTGCACGTCGGGGAGTGGCTCAGCCTGGTAGAGCACCTGGTTCGGGACCAGGGGGTCGGAGGTTCAAATCCTCTCTCCCCGACCAATACCTTCAACAACTTGCAATTTTGGATTCCTGTTGGGGCACCCAAAGGGGCACCCATTGCTCGCTGAAGGTTTCCGGCTGATCCGGTTTGACTTCTTTTGCTTTCTCTGCGTTCTGGGTGGCGATGGACACCGCTTCTACCGCTCGCGTGACCGCGTCCACTCGTTCTTCCCACCAACTCTTGCCGTAAACGTTCTGGGTCACATCAATATTTGCGTGGCCCATGTTGTCCCGGACGACCTCCGGCCTTGCGCCCTCCCTCAGCATGAGGCTGGAGTGCATGGTGCGGAAGCTCCGAAAATCTACGGCACTGGAGAGGCCCAGCTTGGTCGCGGCGGCCTTGATGTGGCGCAATAGATTACGCCTGCCCAAAGGACCGCCTTTACCCTTGCCTTTACGCGTGCAGAACACCAAATCATTCGGCTGCCGGTGCTTGCTCGCGTTCCATCTTCCAATCAGGGCGCTCTTCATCAACCCGCACTTGTCGAACGGCACTTGCCGCTCGCCAGCGTCGGTTTTTACGTCGTCGAATTCGCCTTCGTAGATGCGCTCTTCCACGGTGATGCGGTCTGCCTGAATGTGACGCCAGCGCAGCGCCAGCACCTCACCGATTCGAAGCGATCCGAAGACGATCAGCACGACAACGCTCTTGGTGGGCTCGGGAAGAAGCTCAATCAGCTTGCCGATTGTCGCCAGCGGCAACAGGATCGTCGGCTTGCGCTGCTTCCTCCGAGGCAGCTTCACCCCAATTGCCGCGTTCTTCTCCACCATTCCCCATACCTTCGCTTGATTCAAATGAACGCGCAAACAGGCGTGCATCAGTCGAATCGATTTGGCCGAAAGCCGT
>JAJPJE010000111.1 GCA_021324365.1 Terriglobia bacterium
CGCGCTGCGCGCTGCAACCGGTTGAGGATGGTCTGCAATTTTCGATGCAGACGGCGGCTGTTCAACCGGTCTGTCCCGAGCGCCTCTGCCAGCTCCTTCGCCTGAAATCCCTCGTACTTGAACTTCAGAAGGAGTTCGCACTCGGCTTCCGATAGCAGGCCATCATGTATTGCTTGCTGGAGAATCCTCTCCAATGTGATTGCTTGCTCGAAGGTTGCCGGTTCTTGTGGCTCGACAGTGCCCTCCTTTAGCGCAAGGGACTGCCTTGTCTCGTTGATTGCCCACCGAAAAAGGCATTGGCGAAACCTTCTCGCCAATGCGGCAGGCAAGTGGCCATTGAGGGTCTGCATCTCCGGTGACCTCGCGGTCTCCAGGAAGCACAAAGCCGCCTGTTGCGCGATGTCCTCGGGACACAGCCCAGGAAATTTTTGGCAAGCCTCCCGATAAACCTTGTGGATAGCGGGCATATAGGCCAGGAGGAGCAATTGCTGCCCGATTTCTTCGAAAGTCCTGTCCGCCATCGAGTCAACCAGCGCATGCAGGATTCCGTTCCAAGCTTTGTGATTCACGGCTTCCGTCCGCTCGTGCTCGTGCAACTGCGCGATCACATCAGCGGGCGAATCGAAGTGGTTCAGAATTGAGTGGTTGCGGGCAAGTGCTTGGAAGTGGGTTCGGGCTGTTTGTGTGCTTAGTGAATTGAGCAGACTTCGCTCAATCTGACAGACGACACATGAGCAATTGTTCTCCTTTTGCATTGAGACTTGTCTCCTGAAGGAGGCTCGCGGACAGCCGGACTGACACCCATGCCGGTCGGCTCGATGTCGTTCTGGCCGCCCATTTCGAATTTCCCCCCTCACTATCTATGAGGCAAAATTTCGGGAAAAACTCACAAACTATTTTCAAAAATCTTCAGCCCCAAATCGGGTCGGCCCGAAAAATAACCGCAAACCGTGCCCAATCAATGTTAAGGACGTAGAGGCGAGATAACAGCGAAGGCTCGCGAAGAGGGGATATTTTCAGCAAGGTGGACCGAAGTATAGCCTTGGCCGAAGTCTATGCTTCACAGACTGTAAGTCCGACGTGATCGGATTGCCATATCGCCGTCCGGGCTGACCCGCGCGGATGTGCTTGATTTCGGCAATTGCTGTAGTCTGCGGCAATGGCTCGAAGTCGCGAAAGGAATTTCAATTCACTGCCGAGACGCAAGGCGGGCTTCATCGAGCCGATGGAGTGTGCTCTCGTGTCGAAGCTCCCGGCAGGACCGGACTGGAGCTACGAGGTCAAATTTGACGGCTACCGCGCTATCGGCGTGAAAACCAGCCGCGAGTCGATCATCTATTCCCGGAATGGCAAAAACTTTAACAAACGATATCCGCACCTGGCAGAAGCTCTGGGCGACCTTCCAGCCGATACAGTTGTGGACGGCGAGGTCGTGGCGTTGGACGATTCTGGACGTCCAGATTTTCACGCGCTGCAGCATTTCAAAGCTTCCGCGTCGCGGATTCACTATTTCGTCTTCGATCTGCTCGTTTTGCGTGAGCGCGATCTCACGAACATGCCTCTCATTAAGCGTCGGGAGCTTATGAAGTCTGTTCTAAAGCTGCCGTCTGAGGGTATTCGCGTTTCGGAGCAATTCGACATAGCTGCCGAAAACATGCTTTCTGCTGTTCGGAACCAGGGACTTGAGGGCGTGATAGCGAAGCGTAAGAACAGCCTCTATGAGGCGGGAAAGCGAACCGGCTCGTGGGCCAAGATGCGACTCAGTCGAGGGCAGGAGTTTGTTGTCGGTGGATTTATTCCAGGGCCTCACGGAATCGATTCGATCATCGTTGGATATTATCGCGGCAAGGATCTCCTTTATGTCGCGCGCGTTCGCAATGGGTTTGTGCCGTCAACTCGCAGAGTGGTTTACGACAAGCTGAAGCCGCTGGCTATCGACAGATGCCCGTTCGTGAATTTGCCGGAAACAGGACGCGCACGATGGGGCGAAATCTTGGACGCGGAAAAAATGAAGAAGTGCGTGTGGGTCCGTCAAGAGCTAGTTGCGGTTGTTGAGTTCTTGGAATGGACCGAAGGAGACCGTCTCCGTCACTCCAAATTCATTTCGCTCCGAGATGACAAGGACCCGCGTGAAGTGGTCAAAGAAGCCTAGAGTCGGCCCAGCACACAACGTCGCTGCCGCCCTGCGACGCCGCACCCGGAATTGCGACGGGAACGGCCAGGTGCGCCCCGAAGGTTCTTCTTATATATGCAGAGGCAGTCTTCGATTTCGGCGGGTGTCAGCCGTGAGAACGCGGAAGGCAGCACTACCGGATCGAGTGTTAGGCCATGGAACCCCAGGACCGCAGCACCTTCTTTCGTTCCCCTATGCAGATAGACCCGAGTTGGAAACTTTCCAAGATACGCGCCGATGCGGTGCGCGATGTCGTACACCATCAGTTCACCGATGCCGTGGACTGAGCCGATCTCGCGTTTAATGATTTCGTGCAACGCGTCGAAGTCCCGAGCACCTGCAAGGCTTCTCGCCGCAGCCTGCAAGCGCTCCTCGGCGAGTTCGAGCAGCCTTTGAGGAATCAAATATTGGTGCGGGTGCCGCTTGCCATCAGGAAACTCGCACAGAGCCGCCCTGCGGATTGCTGACGCCCTGCTTCTCTCGCGCCTGAAAGTATCCATTTCCGCGCGAGCATCGTCGCGGTATTCGAGGATATAGTCGCTGACGATTTCGTCAAAAGTCACTGCCGTTCCTGTCCGCGGGGACGCATCAAGGCACGGATTTCCTCATCCTGGAAGGTGCATATACCGTTGTCCGCGTTCTTCCAAAAATACTCTGCATGCTTGCTCGGAGCCGCGTTCCATGCCCTGGCAATTGTCGCAACGTCCGGATAGTTCGGGTGAGTTGCACTGATCTTCGGGTCATTCGCAGTCAGAAGGAGAAGGTCGAGCTGTACAAGTTCGCCAGTATCAACACATTTCGGCCAATCAATCAAGAGCTGGCCGTTTTCATCGATCAGGCGACCCTCCTCTTCGGTTTGTGTCACGGTTCCATACTCCGGCTCGCCTCCAACGCGTTCTGACCACGCTTTCAGGAGATCTTTGGGCACCTTGCGGTCCGGGTTGCATAAGAGCGCCACACAACCCCACTCTGAAGCAATTCGACCTGACGTCGCACTCGGTTGCTCGGCCTTCCAAAGGGCCTCTGCTTCAGCGTTCAAATCCGCCGGCGTTGAGATAGTGTGAACGCAACGACGCACCTTCGCATGTCCGGCGCCAGCCCTGCGCGAAAACACCATTGTGTAAGTGTTGCCTCGCGATTCGGATAGACGGCCGTATCGAATCGGCGCTGTCACGGTTTGGGTCGAGGCTGTCCCTGTATCTAAACGGGCGCTTCGCCATGCTGGCCGACCCTGTTCTGAATCCCATAGCAGCGAACCAATGATGAGGATTCCGGCGTTCAGTGCCACGGGCTCAGTCCTCTTCAGCCTCAGCAGCTTCAACAGCCACAGCCAGCCCTGGTACAAATGACGAAACATCTTGAATCACCACGGATTCCTTCCTCGGAAGATAGTAGTCCCGTACCGTGCGGTAGCGATCTGCAAACTTCTCAGTGAACTTTTTTCTTAGCGTCTCGTTGCGGCTCAGCACGCTCGACATGGCGCGCCCGCCCTTTAAGAACTTTATGGCATGGTCAGTGCCGAGTACGTAGAGGTACTTCTTTTTATGGGTCTCATGCTCCGCCATCTCGTAGAAGTCCTTGAAGAGAGAATTCTGGCGGATCGTCTCCGGACCGCCCTGCCAGTGGATGAACTTGAATTCCGCGATGCGCAGATTTGTCTCAAGGTCGAAGGCCCGCCCTGTGTTTCCTGCGCCAAGGGAGACGCAGTCAATGACTTCGCCCGGCCGCAGGATGTGGGGAAGGCACAGAAGTATACCGAGCGTGTGAATCACGACATTGATCTGTCCGGCTAGTTGCTTAATGAGACCGGCTGCCCCGAGGACTTCCTCCTTGGCTCCACTCGTCGCCAATACAGCCGAGTAGCCGTCCACAGAAACTCCTCGCAGAGTCTTCTCAATCTGATAAATCGTTTGCGTTAGATCCGGGCCGCGAAAGGTTTGCAGCAGGCGAATAGCATCTGCAACGGCGAGCTGAGGCGGCTTAGGCTGTTCTGCCATAAACTGGTAGTGATGCTGTCCTTTCACATGCCACCAGAACGCAATAGACGAAAGTAGGCGGCTAGGCCGTTCACACCACACGATGCGGAAGTACAACATCTCATAGCTATTTTCAATCCGCGAACTGATCCTGCCGTGGCGAACAAAAGGCGAATATGATAGCCTTCGGCGTATGGCAGCGCGATCATGCCGCGTAACAATTCAGGATTCAGAAGGCGTGTCACATATTGTCGAGGTTACAGCGGCTTCTTTATATGAAGCAGTCGCTCAGGGACTGGCGGCCTTCCGTGGAAACGAATGGATCGCGGACTTTGGCGAGCGCTTTGGTGTGGTGAGGGTCTCGGTTGCTGAGGTCCGCGTTGAGCATGAAGTCAAGCTAAAGGATTTCACGACTTGGTTGGAGAGATCGGGCAGGTCTCCACGAGAGATCATTGAGCGTCAGAAAATCAGAGCTATACTCGGCATGCCAGTCACTCGCTGAACCAGCGCGACGCGCGACTATTGTCCAGCTGCTTTTCTACGTTTCAGGTTCGCCAAAATTTCCATGTAGCGGTTGAAGCACGGCGAGCAACTGGTTAGGTGTTTGCTGGCTCCAGCGTCGCGAGCCTCAACGGGTTGTTCAGCCATCTGCTGTAGGTCCGAATCCGGCGGACAGCCAACGCGTTGTGGGTTGGGAAACGCTTCTGAGAGGTAGGATTTTGCAAAGCCAAAAAACTCTGCTTCGTTAAACTCGTCATTAAATTCAGGTTTTTCTTTCGTCGTCATCGGCCTCCATTGCTGGCATCAACTGCTCATTTTGAGCGGTTTGGGCAGTAGGTGGCAATGGCTTTCTTGATCGCACTAGTTTTGCTTTGACGGCTCGCACCGCATTTCGGAATCTCACTTCCGCGGCATGGGCCGAGAGTTCGTGGACGGGTCCGATTTCGTCCCACGTGAACCCTTCCAGCCGTCGCCAGCACATGTCCCTCTCCGTAAAGTCGAACCGGGCCAAGCACTCCTTCACCAGAACTTTCATTTCCAACTGACGCGCCGGGTCAGCCAATCTTTGCGCCAGCGTTTGCCCCTCGACGGCGGCATCCAGAACTGCCAGTTCCTTGTTCTTCAGCCGGTTCACCTCCCGCACGAAAGCGCGAAAGACATAGCCCGGCAGATTTCGTATGGCTTCGGGTTCGCCGGACGAGTCCCGGCGCGCCATTCGTTGTGATACGTTTGCTGCAACCTCCTCAAGCGTATTTGCGATGACGGCCAGATCGCCGAGCAAACTCTGGCCATAGTCAAGTGCCTTCGGAAAAATCGTCTCCGCGGCCGCAAGCACCGATGGATCGATTTGTCTGCCATGCCGATCAACAGAATTGAGCCGAAAAGAACTCGGAGCCGCGCCGCTAACCATTGTGGTTCGTCCCGGAGCCGGTGAAAGATCGCAGGCTCACTTTGTGGGTCGTCCTTTGTGGACACCGGAGGAAAACCGTGCGGCGGGTTGCTGACGACCTCAGGCAATGCGCGCAGACGGTCTTCTTGTCTGCGCTTCCCCACGGGGCTGGGGCGCGAAAGCGCTTAATCGGCGAGAACTACCGCCGTTTTTTTCGAGGTAATATGCTCGCTGCGGCTTTGCGTTGAGTCGGGGACAGAGCGTCCACGCAAGGCCCCAACGATTCCGTTCATCTGGGCGGCCTTTTGATATATCGAAATATCTACAATGTCAATAGAACCAGCGCAGTCGGCTCGTGTAGCTCCGAAGTTAACAACTTCTCGGCGATTCGACGTTGTCGCACGTGCGGCCTATTTCCTGAGGTTACGCGCCCGCAAGGCCTTCGCTAGCGACTCCATTCTTCTAGTCTGCTATATTTCTGCGTCAATCCCGCGCGAGGGGAGAACTTAAATGCTCAATAAGCGGCTGTGGCTACTCCTGCCGATCCTCTCTCTCGCCATCGTTTCGGCCGCCGGATGCCTCTCGCGCTCAAACGTCTCCGGCGTTTGGAAAGGATCAATCGAATCCACGGACAAGCGCGGACACAAGTGGCAAGGGCCTGCTGAATTGACACTAAATCAGAATGGAGGCGCCATTACTGGAACGCTCGTTTTCACTCCTCCACAGGCTGGCCGCGTCCAAGTACCGATAACCTCGGGTGTCGTGTCCAAGGATTCCTTGACGTTTTCAGGCCAAAACAACCTTCCGATGGCGTCCGTGGAGATTACGTTCCACGGCAGCGTGAGCGGCACTACGCTCAGTGGGACGGCGGACATGACATCTCGCAGCGTAATTCTCGGCCCGGCGACGGAGACCGCTTCGTTGAGCCTTCAAAAGCAATGATTTGAGGCGGATTCCTCTTTGCGTTGGAAATTCCAATGCGCGCCAAACCACTTGGGGCCTGAGTCTAATTCGATTTTGGGCTAGGATTCCTCGAAGCCGTGGTCCTGAAACTTTAGGGTTCTGCAGTTTTCGGTGACGGTTCGTACGACTTTCTCAGGCACTCCTTGTTGGACCTCAGCTTGGACCTCCAACGTGACGGTAACGCGTGAACCCACCAGCCCGCTTAAGTGGGAGATCACTTCATCAGCGATACGGCCGGCATCACGTCCAACGCGAGTCGCGTCGAGACAGATACTCCCATGAAAGCGTTTCGGTAAAGCGGCCGTCGGGCTTGCTCCTGTCGGCACAGCAATATCCGCGACTGGCCTATTTGTTCCGCTGGGCACGGACGATTGAGCCGAAGTGGCTCCAACACCGGAGGGAGCAGGAGGCTGTTCGGCAGTCTTCTGACGCCTTGCGGCATCTGGTTTTACCAGCAGGCCACTGGCACTGCTCAAATTTACGTTCGCTCCGGTTCGGAGACCGCGGTAACGGCCCAGTGCTTCATCGTAGCTATCCGCGTACGCGAATGTATCGCTCTCCCACGTAAGCAATGACAGACCGTCTCCGATCCCATCGAGCAGCACATGAGAATCCACCAGACGCGGCAGATATAGGTACCGTGCAAAATCGTCGAGGAGCTGCTTGATGGCGACGTGCTCTCCGCGCCAGAGTGGGATTTTGTCCAATTCCATGCGCAGCACCGTGCCTGCTATTGCTGTCAACAAGAGGTCTCGCTTCCTCAGCTCTTTGCTAGCGCGGACTGCCAGCCCTTCCTGCCCCGACAATCGGAAAGCTTGCCATTCGATCTCCGCTTGAGGCGTGCTTTGCACAGGTACGAGAAGCCATTGGTATGCCTCTGGCAAACGGGCAGTCACAGCACCGTCAGCCGATGCTTTTTGGTTCTCCGCCTGTTTCACCTGGTGCGGCGACAGATCGAGCGTCTCTTTCTCGTTGACGATAGAGTCCCATGCCAGATAGCGTCGCGCCGCTTCATCGAGGTCCTGAAGCCGACTTTGATCGACGGCGAGGAAGACGAGGGTGTTGCGGAACTGCCGCGGCGTGTTGCCGCGCATTTCCAGAATCGATTTCGCTTGTGTAAGAGCGGGGCTCTTGGGGTCTTTTGTGTACGCGTGCTCAATGCTGAGCACAACTAGCCGTGCATCTGTTTCGTCGGGAACGTCTTGGCTTGAGAGGGGCAATGGATGGACGCGACGGAAGTCGCCATGCTGCCTAACGTCCAATCGAATTCGCCTCTCGATTTCCTGAGCAACCTTGTCCGGCTCGCGCGTGAGCTGATCCGCTCGATCTTCCGCGATCTTCGTAACGGTGGGTTGTGTGGAATACCAGTAGCGAGTGCCATCCGGGTACAGATAGGTAGCCGCAGCCGCGAGGCGACGTAGGGCATCGCCGAATACTGCTGGAGATTCGCCGGGCATGACGCAGCCGAGCTTTATCCGTCGATCTTCAATTCCCCGGTGTGCCGCCGTTGCAGTTGGTGCTGACCCCAAATAAATCGTGCGGGCGACACGGCGGCAAGCAGCGTACTTGCCCAAGTTTTGGATTTCGCCGTCTAGACGAAATGGCAGAGCGTTGGGACCGTCCACATCTTTGTCGATCACTGGCAACCAGTTGTCCGAGAGATAGCGCGTCAACTCAAATTGCACTCGCGGATCATCAATCGGAATGTTGGCAGGCAATATGAGCGGATTCCGGTCGCCTTTTGCCCAAAGGCTATGGATCACGGCAGCCATCAGGCGCAGTACGCCTCGCGTGCGCTGGAATTTCACAAGCGAAGACCAATCGGTATAAAGGCGGTCAAAAATTTCTGGATGAATTGGGTAGGCGTCCTTCATCCTTTTCTCGTAGTCCGATTCGTGGCACTCCGGCGGGAACTCCTGGTGCTCCTTGCGGTAAAAATCGAAAAACGCCCGCGCCACCGTGTCTCGGGCAACAAACTGCGACTGCTCCACCATCGGTTCGAATAAGCGACGGCGAACAATCTCAAAGCTCTCCTCTGCGCTGGCTGGCCGCCATGATGTCTCGATCCGCCCTACAGCATTCCTTAAACGATCCAAGGCAGCCCGACCGCGTTCGCCACCGACTTCAACGTCCTCCGCAATGGCGTGTGGCGATCCTGCCGTATCCGATGCCGGTAAGCTGATGACCAGCAGGCACCGTTTTGCAGTTTTGGCGCATTCGCTCACTATCTGGGCGAACGTGAAATGCGTTTCGAAGCTCCCACCTGGCAAGTCACTCTGATCGTGTAGCTGCCGCGCGTAAGCAACCCATTCGTCAATCAGAACCAAGCACGGGCCGTAGTCATTCATCAGTTCGCGAAGGACATCGCCGGGACTCGTGGCCCTTTCGTCGTCTGCCTGAATGCGCTTGAAGGCCTTTGCTGCTTCTTTGATTCCACCAGCCGCGTAGCCCAGCTGCCACACGAGCTCGCCCCAAAGGGTGCGCACAACAGTGCCGTCTGCTTTCGTGACCGGATTCCCTGGCGAGATTCTGTTGCCCACCAACACAACCCGATTCACCTTCGGTATCGCAGCCACTTCGGTCTCGGACAGGATTGCATCTACTCCTGCCAACTCTGTGGCTTTCGTCCCGGAGAATAAGTGATACAGCGCGAGCATGGAGTGCGTCTTGCCGCCGCCGAAATTCGTCTGGAGTTGCACGACGGGGTCGCCGCCCACAGCCGCGAGGCGCTGTACTGCTCCGACCAAAAGGTGCTTCAAGCTGTCCGTCAGGTACGTGCGGCGGAAGAACTCGACAGGTTTCTTGTATTCATCTGAGCCCTCGCCCAAATGGACTTGCCACAAATCGGCCGCAAATTCGGCCTGCTGGTAACGCCCGCTTGCCACGTCTTTGTGGGGGCTGACCACTTCGCGCCACGGCTTCAGCGCGCCTGTCACCTGACTTTCGATTGCAGTCCCCGCTGATTTGCGCTTTTCGGTGCGAACCTGCTCGTCGAAGCGGACTCGCAGCAGTTCCATTTTTAGTTTCTCAACGTCCTCAGCCTGCGTTGCGGATACCGCTGTCAGAAGCCGACTGGCCGAGTCGAGCGCGCGATAAGCATCGTCAGTCGAGAACGGCTTTTGGTGCGCCCACTTGTTGCGTACATCGCGAAGTTCGCTAACGAGCGTGCGCTCGGCTTGTCCGAGCGTCTTCCTGAACACGACATTCCACTGATTCCACATTACCGCGAGCAACGAAGCGGAGTCCCACTGTGGCTGCCCCTTGCCTGTGAAAAGATGCGTCTGTGTATCTGCGACGGAACTACGGACTTGATCGAGCCACATCTGCGAATGCTGCGCTTTCATTTCGCGTTCAACGAATGGTGCAAGGCCGTCTTTCAGCAGATCGAGAGCCTTTCCGACACGCTCGTGATTAGTTATCGCCATAACGAATCCTTAGTTGAACATTCCTGCCTGCTGTGGGCGTGCCTTAGTGTTTTCACGCGCCAAACGCATAATTTCGGGCCAGCTTTGTACAAGCGCGTTGTAGGATAATGCCTCCTGTGCGCGCTTTTTCCGCTCGCAAATCGTGTAAAGCCGATATCCCAGTTCGCGAGCGGCTTCCGCCACACCTCCGAGAACAGCGACCAATTCAGCGGCAGCCGACTCGCCGCCCTTCTCAAGTCTACGAACGAGGTGATGGACTGCTTCCCAAACGGTAAGCCGTGAATCGTTGAGAGGATTCCAATCGGCGGAAAGTTCGTCAGGCCTCAGCAACCGAACCTTTCCGGCTCTCGATTTCAGTATTCCTGCATGCTCCAAGCCGGAGACACTTGTATTTTTCGCCTTCGAGAGGGTCTCCGCCACCCCGTACTCGCCTTCGCCGAAACCAGACTGTTCGAACCACGCGACCGCCCATCGGGTATCAGCATCGAAATCACCTTCCTGCTCGGCGAGCACCTCATCGAGCGTCTGATTGATCAGCGCCAGTGCTTCGCGAACCGGGAGCGGTTTACCTTCAGCATCCAACACTTTCGAGTGGCGCGTATAAATCGCCATACCTGGCCCGATAGCTGCCTGAGCTAAATCCACGGGAGCAATATTGCCGCGCTGAAGATGGAGCAGCGCTTCGGGCAGCTCGCCCTTCAGAGCGCTTACAAACTCGCGGCGTGTCGCAATGGGTGCAGAAGCTACACGTGGATGGCAGGCGAGAATGATGCTCGACGCAAGAATGTTTGTATTCGACGTGATCTTGCCGGGACGCTCCGTCCGCATCGGCCACGTACCACTAACCGCGAAACCCGCCCTGATCACGGCGTCGAGAAACGTCTCCCATCCAGTGCTGGCTGTCCCCTCGTCGGTCTCGCTTTCAGATTGTTTGAACGCATAGTAGATCGTAACGGGAAACGCTGGATGGGATTGCTCCGCTAGGCGGTGCATCGCCGCTGTCATCCCTGACAAAAAAAAGGCTTCTGCTTCTGCCTTTCCGCCGTGGCGGTAAGGGATAGCCACGAGTTCTTCTGCCTTGGGGACCGCTAAAGTCGCGAAGATATCAGGGACAAGTGTCTTGAGGCATCGGCGCAACCAAACGTAGAAGAAATCCGACAGATCAGCGTATCCAATGTTGTCGTAGTAGGGTGGATCCGTGGAGATCAGCTTTGCAGCGCTGATAGATTGGGTCGCTGCGTCTAATTGAACCGACGTACCGAGCCCTGAAGCTGGTAACGCAGTAATTGCCTTAACGACCCACTCAAGGCACGCACCGATCCAGTTACCGCATGAATTGCTAAAAGGATTGGCCTCAGCAAAGTCCCAAACCATAGGCAGCCCTTGCCGCGCGAAAGTGCCGCGCGTCGCCTCGACTCCATTTCGCCAGCCAACGAGGCTCGACCAAGCATCAGCAGCTCGGCCAATAGCCAACCCTAAATAGATTGCGAGTGCATTTGCATATTCCCCCATACCACGACGGTTTTGGTTAATCAAAAGGCCATCCGCTGTTGCACGTTCACGCGCCTCGTCGAGCAACTCACAGAAGGCATTGAGCGCAGCTAATTGGCGGTTGTTGAATAGGTCGGCGAACGTAGTGAGTCCGTATGGTGGGGTCCAGAGGGCGCGCGGGTCAGGCGCGAGCTGTGTCTC
Source organism: Terriglobia bacterium (assembly GCA_021324365.1). Classification (GTDB taxonomy): domain Bacteria; phylum Acidobacteriota; class Terriglobia; order Terriglobales; family Acidobacteriaceae; genus JAJPJE01. Next base: position 11,620 of record JAJPJE010000111.1, read on the forward strand.
GGGCCGCCAGCCTGGGTCTGCAGAGGCCACGGTTCGCTCCCAGTCAGAGCTCGCCGGCAGGTATACTCGACCTCTGTCACCCTCGGCGACAATGGCCATTATCCTTGAGCTCATTCGCCCCGCCTTGCCTTCAGCTTTGATATAGTCACCAGAAATAGGTGAACCGGACATTACGCACTTAAAATTCGCACCACGTGCGAGTTTCGTTCCACTCTTCGCTTCCTCTGCATTCTTTGGCTTTCCGACCTTGACCGCGAAGCGATAGCCATCCTTTTCGACTACCGGTTCGACATAGGCTTCTTTGCCAGGCTTGGTGGAGAGCATGAAAGTCGAAGCGAGTGGCACGTCCACATTGGCGAAAGCTGGGTTCGGGCTTTTTACAGTGCGCGCCCACAGCCATGCAATTACAGTGAGCTTACGGCCGACCAGCGGTTTCAAATCAGGGCGGTCCTTCGCCATTTCAGCCGTGACCACGGCCTTCGGAAACAAGTGGCCGATGCGCTTCTCCGCCTCATCGCGCATCCACTTCCCATAGTAGCGGACGTCTTCCGAGAGACCCTGCGCTCCATTCCAAACCTTGCCCATTTGTTTCGCTTGTCGCTGTGCTTCTGGATTCACCGGCGGTCTGTCAGCAAATTTCGGCGGAATCTCGATCATCGCCTTATTGATGAGCACCGCAACCGGGTTTAGGTCGCTAGCGTATGCCTCTAGTCCGAGCCGCTGCGCTTCCACCGGCAGCGAGCCTCCGCCAGCAAAAGGGTCATGGAACGCCGGAAGTTTAGTCGGGTCGAAAAGTTCTTTCGCTCTCGGGTGGTCCTTGTTGTCCGCGCAAGCGCGCCGCCAGGATTTCCAAATTTCCTCTCGCGCTACCTTCAAAAATGTTTCATTCGTAGTGTTTTCCCACTGAACCAGCTCCTTGATGATTCCGAATAGACGCTGCCGCTCTTTTTCCTGCGCCTCTTCGGTCGGGAACGACTCCCTGACCGCAGACGGATCATCCACCATCTGCGCGAAGATCACCGCACGGGCTGCAGCCAGTGGTCGTCGTGCCCACCAGAGATGCAGCGTGCTCGGATGCCCATGCCTAATGGACTTCTCGCGTGCTGACGCCTCGTTGATCGCTTCAAGCGGCAGCGCGACCTCGATTAGCTTTTTGCGACACTTCATGATGGTTCGCTCAATCTCGCAGTTAGGTACAGCAAGGCTCGCGCGCGCAATTCAGCCAACGTGCGTTCGCTCGGCTCATTGATTCTGCCGTCCCCGATGAAACACTCGAAATGCTCTTCATAAAATCTACTGATCTTGCGCGAGTACAAAGCGTCGGGATCGAATGCTATCTCCGGCCCGCTGGCACCAACCACTGAAATCGCGGGCACCACGCGAATGCCATCAGCGGACTGATGGAAGATGAACGAATCAGGGGACAGTTCCAACATTTGTTTACACTGTCCGAGCAATCGCGTAAATTCGCGATTACTCATCCCACCTGAATCCAGTAGCTTTGCCTGGGCGAGAAATCCCTTCCGCACTTTGAATTCTGGCAGGTCGATGTCCAGTACGCCGACGAAGTCCGCGCCGTATGTCTTCTCCTGACTGCCCGGTCCGTGGTCCGTAAGAGTTTTTGCTCTCCAGGTAACGCCTTTCGTTCTGTATCCGTCGATTGATTGCATGATTCGTCCCAACAATCTGTCCGTCAGGTGTGGTTCTTGCTCTACCAAGCCGTCTTGCAAATCGGTCACAGCCGAATCGGCAGCCTCGGCGATGCGCCTTGCAGCGCCGCGGACTAGCCGGCGGTGGCTTATCACGAAGGGCTGCCCGCCCGCTCAATTAGTCCCGCAAGATCGTAATTGACGCTTGTCACACCGAAATCTGGCTCGCGACGGAACGGTTGGCGCACGTAATGCACTCGGTGCCCATCAGTCGCTCCGAACTCCACGATGGCTAGAATGTAGTCATCCGGTTTGTTCAGCGAATAGAGAATTTCGTTCTTCGTGACGGTCACAGTATCGGCATCCGAGTCGCGCCCTTTCACCTCGATAAAACGCAGTTTGCCGGTTCCCGGAACGCGGCTCTCGATGTCATAGCCGTTCTTTTCGTGCTCGCAATCGCGTGGCTCGAATCCAAGGCCGCGCTCCAGTTCCATAACAATTGCACGCGCACGCGCAGCGACCGCTTGCTTATCAACTGTCTCCGCTGCCTGTTTGACGACCGGCTTTCCCGTCATCGCGGCGATCAGGCCAGCAGGAACCACCAACACACCACCGAGCACGACTGGCGGCAACGGGGAAATCTGCCTTTCCAGCTTCAAATCCTCCATGCGCTTTTCTAATCGGGCCTGAAGTGCGTCGGCTCGCTTGCGGGCTTCGTCGGAATTCAGCCGCGCGTTCGGCTTGCCTGCCTGCTCCTGCAGTTTCAACTCTTCGGCCCGGTGATCCCAATAGCTGATCTCTTTCGTGAGCCGCTCTTTCACGGCGGCTTCGGTTCTGGCGATCAAATCCAACTTGCGCGACTTGACCTCTTCGAGATGTTCGGGAACGACTTGCGCGACTGCATAGCTTTGTGCCGTCTGCTCCAAATCGCGACTGATCCAGGCGCTTTCTGATCGGCTGAGGAATGCGGCGACATCGGGCTCATCATCCTTCAGTGGCCGGTAGTCGAGATACGGAGCGTAATGCAAGTGGCGGGTGTTGCCATCCGCGTCTAATTCAACGTAGAGCATTCGCTGGGAGATGACGCGACGCTCCCCTGATCGCGTTACCCCAGCGTCTTGTATCGAATGCTGAAGGTAGAACAGGATGCGTGGCTTCGCGCTCGGGTCACGCTCGTCCACCAAGACCGCGCCACGCCGGAGTAGATCGCGGTTACGTTCCAGAGTCAGGTCAATGACAGCGTCGAGGAGAGGATGACCCGGGCAGACGAACGCCGCCAGCGGCTGCCCCTGGGGTGCAATAAGGCTCTTTTCAAATGCGACACGCTCGTAGCGGGGCAACACTGGTTCGCCGATGCCGATGAGTCGGTCGCGATTGCGGACGGTCGCCGGAGCGTGAGTGATTTCGTACCGCCGCGGCTCGCGCAGTTTTATGGAGCCACCCAATTGCTGGAAAGCTTCGAGGAAGAACGATTCGATGTAATGCGGCTGCAGCCGCCGAGCTTCTGCTCGCTCCATCTCTTCGCGAATTTTATAGACACGGCTGGCGTCCATTGCGTCATGCGCCAGCGCACGTTCCTCGATTAGTTGCTGAAGCTGACTGCGATCAAAAGCGTGCGATATAACGTGGTTCAGCCGCGCCCGCACTTCCGGCTGTTCCCCATAACGGATGGCTTCGATCAGAAGCTCACGGAGGGATTTGCCTTCGAATTGAACTTTGCCAAGCACATCGAATACCTGCCCGCCCAAGCTGTCGCGAGCTTCCGCGAGCTTTTCGAGAAGCGTGTGATATACGTCGCCTTCGCGAGTTTCTTCTGCCACCAGATTCCACAGGTGACAAACCTCTGTTTGTCCGATGCGATGAATGCGGCCAAACCGCTGCTCAATTCGGTTAGGGTTCCAAGGCAAATCGTAGTTGACCATGAGGTGCCCGCGCTGGAGGTTGATGCCCTCGCCAGCAGCATCGGTACCCGCGAGCACCTGCACTTCTGGGTCGTGCCTGAATGATTCCTCAGCCTTTCTACGGTCTTCGCGGCCCATGCCGCCGTGGATGACGACAATCGCCTGTTTGCGTCCAAGCAGTGTGGCGATCCGGTCATGAAGGTAGTTCAATGTGTCGCGGTGCTCGGTGAAGACGACCAGCTTTTGGTGCGGCGATGGACTCGGCGGCTCAACTGTGCCCGTAACATATGGAATGGAAGGGCCAGATTCATTCTTTGCTGGCGCAGTTGCGAAAATCGCGGACAACAAGCTCGCCAATTCGCGCCATTTGGTGTCCGAACCGCTGCGCCGGACAGACATGGCCAGTGCTTCTAGGCGCTTCAGCGTTTCGATTTCAGCCTTCAACTCAGTTATCGTGCGCGCGGCAGTTGCCTGATCGAGGATTTCCTCTTGAGCTGCTTCGACTTCGTTGTCTGGGGCATCTTCCAGATCCTCAACATCCTCGGAGTCGAGAACTGGATATGTCGGGAGGGTTTCCGCGATTGCGGCTCCGCGCTGCAAAACCTCCAATTCGCGCAGGCGGCTTTCCAGCCGCTCACGCCGTCGCCGGAGCGATTGATAGATTGCTTCTGGCGAAGAGGCCAGGCGACGCTGGAGGATCGTCAATGCGAACCCGACCGTGCCGGCGCGCTTGTCGTTGTTCAGAGACTCTGCGCGGTTAAATTCTTCCTGGACGTAATCGGTGACCGCTTTGTACAGATGTGCTTCCGCATCGGACAGCTTGTAAGGGACGGTGTACGCGATCCGCTCAGGGAACAACGGCGTAGCGTCGAACTTGAGCAAATTTTCCTTTACCATCCGGCGCATCAAGTCGGAAACATCGACGACGTGAGTGCCGTCGCGGAATTTCCCCTCAAAACGATCCCCATCCAGCAAGGCCATGAATAGCTGAAAATCTTCTTCTTTTCCGTTGTGCGGAGTTGCCGTCAACAACAGAAAGTGTCGCGTGAGTCCTGAGAGAAGTTGGCCTAGTTTGTAGCGCTTCGTGTATTTCACTTCACCGCCAAAGAACGTGGCGGACATTTTGTGAGCCTCGTCGCAGACAATCAGGTCCCAACGACACTCCGGCGCTTGGAGCTTCAGTTGCACGTCTTCGTTGCGCGAGAGCTTATCTAGTCGCGCGATGGCGAGATTTGTTTCGAGGAACCAATTGCCAGTGCGTGCCGCCTCCAACTTGTCGTTGGTGAGGATGTCGAACGGGAGATGGAACCGTTGATAGAGTTCGTCCTGCCATTGCTCAGCCAGGCTTCCGGGGCACACCACCAAGCAACGCTGAAGGTCTCCGCGTGCAAGGAGTTCTTTCATCAGAAGCCCGGCCATGATCGTCTTGCCAGCGCCGGGATCGTCAGCCAGAAGAAAGCGAAGCGGTTGGCGTGGCAGCATCGAATCGTAAACGGCGGTGATTTGGTGGGGTAACGGCTCAACAAGCGAAGTGTGAACGGCTAGCACGGGGTCGAACAGATGCGCTAGGCGGATGCGATGGGCTTCGGATACCAGTCGAAATTTCGCACCGTCACCGTCAAAGCCCCAGGGTCGGCCGTGCTCGACAACCTCGATTCGCGGTTCATCATGCCTGTAGAGAAGCTCATTGGCGACCTTGCCATCCGGCGTTTTGTACGTCAGTTCAACGGCAGTCGAGCCGTACCATTGGACATTGACGACGGTCACAAGGCAGTCTTTCAGGATGCCCTTGACAGTCGCGTTCGGACGGAGATCTTCCAGTCTGTTCATTTCTGGTACTTGGAGGGCCCACCGAAGGCCGTCCAGAGTATGCCATAACGCCTCGTCATGCCAACTAGTTACGGCGTTCTAGCAAGGTAACGTACCGAACTCGTTCCGAGGGAACGGAGCCTTGACTGGAGCAGGAGAATCTGTTACTTTAGACGTAACACAAACTGTGTGGCGTTTGTTACCCGCCGGGGAACGCATGGAAATCGATGTTGGCCACGATTTACGGTGTGATCTCGAAGATGAAGCTGCTTGCCGACGCTCATATGGCGCCGACATGGCGAAAAAAATCGCTCTGCGGCTTGCATCTCTACGAGCCGCTGAATCACTGGCTGACTTTTGGCCCCCTAAATCTGGGCCCGAACGGTGTCATAAATTGAAAGGAGACCATGCAGGGACGTTTTCGGTTGATCTGAAACATCCGTACCGCATGCTGTTCAAGCCCAGAGAAGATCCGCCAGAACTGGACTCTCTGGATGAGCAAGGGTATTGGCAATCGATTAAGGCGATTACCATTGTCGCAATCGAGGACACTCATGGATAGCGCTCGACAAACCAAGTTTGAATGGAACGCTGTCCCCCATCCGGGCGAGACAGTTATCGAGTACCTAGACTTCAACGGATGGTCACAACGTGACCTGGCACGCCGCTCGGGTCTCACCCCGAAGACTATCAGCGAAATCTGTAACGGAAAAGCACCTATTACGCCTCCTACCGCTCTAGCCTTTGAAAGGGTTCTCCAGCGACCCGCGCATTTCTGGCTGAACTTGCAGCGGCAGTTTGACGAAGCCGAAGCGAGACGTCGCGAACTTGCCGCCTCCTCACAATGGACCGCTTGGGTTCGAAATTTTCCCCTCGGCGAGATGAAGCGCCTGAAGTTCTCTCTGCCGACAGGCCGTTCCGATGCCGAGGCGCTTCTGAATTTCTTTGGGGTATCTTCTCCCGAAACTTGGAGCTCCGTCTGGAAAGCGTACGAAGTTGCGTATCGCCAGACCCGTAAGCTCAAGGCGCGTGAGGAAAGCATCGCGGCGTGGCTACGCGAGGTTGAGCTTGTGGCCAGAGACGTAAACGTAAAAGACTTCGATGAGCGAGTATTATCGTCTTCTCTCAACGAACTACGGCAACTTACCCGCAAACCAGCGGATGCAATTCTTGACCCCATTCAGAAAATTTGCGCGGAAGCTGGTGTCGCGGTCGTTCTCGTTCCAGAGCTTCCGAATACTGGAATCAGTGGTTGTGTCCGTTGGCTCGCCGACAAGAAAGCTCTTGTCGGACTGACGTTGCGCTACAAGACGGACGACCAGTTGTGGTTCACGTTATTTCACGAGATTGGTCACATTCTTCTTCATCGAACGAAGCGATCTTTCGTTGTCGATAATGCTGCGGAGGACTTAGCGGACCACGTCATTGATCCTGAGATGCAAAAGTATGAGACCGAAGCTAGTCGGTTTGCTGCCGATACACTCATTCCTCCTCCAGCTCTATCTGCCTTCATACGCAACAAAGCCTTCACCAATGAGTCGATTCACGAGTTCGCGGAAAGCGTGGGAGTCGGTCCAGGAATTGTCGTTGGCCGCCTCCAACATGAAGGTCTTTTGGCACGTCACCAAGGAAATGCCCTCAAGCAGAAGCTCGACTTTGGATTTGTCGGCGAGAGGTGATTCACGTGATCGGAAAAATCTTCATCACACGTAGCGGTTACGACCCCGAGCGCGGCAAGCATGTGAAGGACCCCTATTTGGGTCCGCACCCAACACTCGGAGCTTGCCGCCCCGATATCCGAAAGCAGCTAAAAAAGGGCGATCACGTCTTCGTGATCTCGGGCAAAGTCCCCGACTTCAACCAGTTCGTAATGGGCGGCTTTGAGATCGAAGCAAAAATGCCTGCCATTGAGGCCTATCGGCTCTATCCCGATTTGCGACTACATCGGCTTGAGGACGGACAGTTGACAGGAAATATCATTGTCACGGCCGATGGCCGGCAGCACGAATTGGACAGTCACTCTTCTTTCGAGCGCCGCATTCAGAACTACGTCGTCGGAACGAACCCAATCTCGCTTGTGACTCCAGCCGAAATCGCGGAGGGAAGGAAACAAACCCTCGATGCGCTCCGAGAGATCCTCCAAAAGAAAGGAAGATCGCCCTTCGAAGTTGTGGGGCGTTTCGGGAGTAGTTTGACGGATAAGCAGATTCTTCAGCTGCGCGACTGGCTTGAGGCTGTAAAGCGAGCCGCGAATAACTGAGCAGGCGGAGAAACAAGGTTTCACGTAGTAAGGAGCAGCAATGTCGCGATCTAAAAGGACTCGCCAATCAGCGCAAACTTCTCTCAGACAGGGAAAGCTTTTTTCATCCAAAACAGAACCAGCTAAGTTACATGTTAGTTCACCGAGCCAATGTCAAATCGTGGCTGTCGGCAAACGTCGAGACGGAGGGACTCGCTATTGGTGCTTGTTTCACAAGGCTGATGCCACTGCTAAATACGGCAAGCCAGCAAAGTCCTGTCGAGCTGCGCATATTCCTCCGATTTATCCCGAAGACATCCTAGACCTGGATATCGACAAATATACCGGCGGGATTGCCTTGTGGGGAGCGGTGCCTGCCGTCTACGACACTACGCGACTCCCAATGGACCGCGGAATTCACGTCCATGCCCGACGCGCGCCCACGAGCGAAAAGGAGATGGATTGTACGTTTCGCACCGTTAAAATCCTTGGTAAACGTCTGCCCACCGACGGGATCCTCGTTTGCGAGCTCGATGCGATCTACTACATGGTGAGTTCTGTGTTTGGGTATGAAATGAAGTACGTAACCTGCTCCTATTGTGGCTATCCACATTTGGACCGGGATTGGTTCAGCGTCCATCCCCATCGTCGTCATCTGTGTGCTGGGTGTGGCAAACACTTCACGGACAACAGTATCGCTGTAGGGAACCCGATTCTAGGTGTACGCACGGCCTGCGGAATCAAACCGCACAAATCCAAACCCTCCGAAAAAACGCTCCGCATAAAGCAGGCTGACTATCCAGCGGGGATTCAGATTTGGGGCTCCAATCCTGCGTTCCTTTGGACCAGCGATCGCACCGAAGAGGAGGGCGTCCATGTCCACGCCTTCTGCGAGCCTACGGATCAACCAACGCTCGATGAAACATACGGAGAGGTCGTCATCGACGGGGTTCAATTAGACCCCTTGATGGTTCGAGTTTTAATGGCGCAAAGCGCTTTGCCATCTCTCAAGGATCGCGTCCTGCCTATTATCTGCCCACACTGCGACGCCTCGCACTTTAGTCTCGGCGAATCTGCATTCACGCCTCTTCCAAGGCACAAATGCAACAAATGCTCGCGCCAATTTGCGTCCTCCGGCAAACTCCGCAACACAATTGGCAACCCGCTCCTATCGATTTGCGCGCAATTGGCTGAGAGCGCGCCTAGACCGCCACAACACCACGAACTTGGTTTATTGAGAGAAACGCTCTAGTGCGAGTCTTTCATGACTGAAGTGAGCGAAGCCGATGAATCAGCCAATCATAGATATCGGAATCTTAACAATCCGTGATGACGAATTTCGGGCGGTTCTCCAGGCTTTTACCGACGATCACGCTATCTATAAGGGTCGGCATCGCGAATACGCATTGCGGACAGCGGACGCAGGTCAAGGTGCTCGCTATCGGCTCGCCATCCTTCGCCAGATCGAGCAGGGCAACGGGGAGGCCCAGGAGGCTGCTCGCGACCTCATTGACGATCTACAACCCTCGCTGCTGCTAGTCGTCGGCATCGCGGGAGGAATGCCGTCAGACGATATCAGCCTCGGAGATGTGGTGCTCTCAACCCGCATCCTCGATTTCAGCGTCGAGGCGCGCAAGTTCCAGGAGGAGACAACGTACAACGTCGGCGGGGGCCCGATCTCGAAATCGATAGCCGCTGGTGTTGCGAACCTCGGCGCGCGTGAATCGGAGTTCGAAGATTGGTCCTCTGATTTGCCAGCCAAACCCCATGTGAACCTCGCGCCAGGAAAATTTTACGGCCCCGAGCGTTGGCGGCGGGATGTGCGGAAAACGCTGCGCGCACACTACGGCAGAAACGTCCCATCACGACCGCCCAGGTTTATTGCGGGGCCCGTCGCCTCTAGTGACCGGCTTGTGAAAGATCCGAAGGTCCTTTTCCCTTGGATTACGAGCGCCCGTGGCATTCTGGCAATCGAGATGGAATCAGCTGGCGTTCATCGCGCCACTCGCGATAGGACTCCGATGCTGTCGATTAGGAGTCTGAGTGACATTGTCGGTTTCAAGCGCCAAGACGCCTGGACCAAATACGCTTGCTCCTCCGCTGCCGCCTTTGCTCGCGCGTACCTTCGAACTCAGCCCGTTCCGCGTCGCGGATCGCCGAAACCCGAGGGTGGGTCCGTTCCTGCCGCGGTTCACGAGGGCTCTAAAGAAGAACCTGGTCTTCAGGCAGCAAAACTGGAGGAGAGCTTTGCGAATTTGATTTCCTTGCGCCATTTTCCTGACTTTCTTTACGTTGCTCCAACAGAGAGCACGACGCAAAAGCAGGCGTGGTTTCTGCTTAACCAAGGCGTTTCGCGTAAATCTGCCGACTACGTTCCTGGAGCCTGGACAATTTACGAAAACAACTTGTACAGCTTGGTCGATCCCGAGCGATCACGCCTTAAGAAGATTATCGATGTAGGTGGCTTGGAGCAATTCAACTCCAGCGAGTGGGCGTTCTCCGATGATGAGAACAAGCGGCGGCTGTTTGTTCGTTTGCTGAACCACGCGCTGCGCGATGATCTCTGGTCGCAAGGCGTTCGATATTACGGAGACCAGGACGTGTACGCTTTCATGGGCCGGCCGGCTGAACCGCCTCGGCGTCTCAACTACGCGAATCTCAAGCTCCGAAGCACGGCGACTGTGGTTTCGCATTACGAGCACAAAGGGACGAAGGGAAAGCGTTACAAGTACCTGCGCCACGGCGCATTCCAGGGGCGGTTTCGTTTCTTGGGCGGCCAATGGTATCTGGAGATTACCCCAACCTACCGATTCACTCGCGATGGAAAGGAACTGGATCGGTATCACGCAGATCGCCTATCCGGAATCAAGCGTCTAGAGCGGAACCGCTCGGTGTTAAGTCAACTCCTGATCTGGCAAGCGGTTCTTCGGGCACCATGGCCCCGGGCGGATCGGCCTCGGCTGCTCGAGTTCGCGCCGCTAATCTCTTTTCAGTTCGAGTCCAGTATCGACGAGAGTTCTTTGACCGCACTAGATGCACCCGCAATCCTTCCCTCGAAGGAAAAGGAGATCGAGGGATGAAGCTGCAAATAATCGAAGAGCCCCAACTTTCGTTCCATCAGAATAAATTACATATAGATATTCGCGCGGGTCTTTCCACACATGGAGCTTTCGACAAAGGCAGCACTGCCGTGCCCGTCCCCATTCGAATCGGTGTAATCGGAACAACTGCTACGGTTGACGGTGTGCGTGACTGGCTTGAACACTGTAAACACGGTGTTACTTCAGACGAGCGGAAGCTGAAGACCCTTCGTCCGTCGTTTCCGGGAATGACACAAGAAGTCTTTGGAACAACGCTTGAGTTGTCGGACGCGGCGACGCGTGCAATCACACGTCACGAACTCTCGGCGGCCATGTCCGGCGCCGATCCCTTGCCGCAGATCGTTAAGGTCTTTCTAGATCATGCTCGCGACCTCGCCGGGAAAAGCGGCCTCCATGTGCTGGTCGTTGCGCCACCGCCAGAGGTATTCGCGCTGGGAGATGTACCGCGCGTCCTGGCACCCGACCCACCCATCGATGAGCTGCAAGAGCCCGCTCCCGAACAAGAGGCAGCACCACCCTCGAACCAGAACTTCCACGACTTATTCAAGGCACAGGCAATCGATCTCCAGCTGCCTTGCCAGTTGTCGCGGCCCGATACCTATGGTTCAGCCGCGGGGCGTCTTCGCAACAGGCGCTTGCAAGATAAGGCTACGACTGCCTGGAATTTTCACACGGCTCTCTATTACAAGGCAGGCGGCGTGCCTTGGCGTCTTGCTCGACAACCAGCACTCTTAACTACCTGTTATGTCGGAGTGAGCTTCTTCCGCAGCGTCTCCGGCGATAAGCTTATGACCAGCGTGGCCCAGGTTTTCGACGAACGCGGTGAGGGGTTGATTGTGCAAGGCGGGAGCGCGAGTTACGACAAAGATGATCGCAGCCCGCATTTGTCTGGAGATGACGCCCAGGAATTGCTCGCCAACGGTCTGGCAACTTACCGACGCGAACACAAGACCGTGCCTGCGAGGGTCGTCATGCACAAGACCTCCTACTTCAACGCAGACGAAAAGAAAGGATTCAAACAGGCTGCGGAGGACGAGAATCTTGAGGTTCTCGACTTGGTAAGCGTGCGGCGATCAGGGGCACGCGTGTTACGTGCTGGCGATTCGCCTATGGTTCGGGGCACGGCGATGTTATTCGATGACAAGTCCGGAATCGTGTATCTGAAGGGCACAGTTCCATATTTCCAGGTCTACCCCGGTGCCTACATACCCCGCGCAATCGAGTTTGTCCGTGAAGATGGTGAGGCCAGTGCCGCTGATCTCGCACGCGAGCTCGTCGGCTTGTCGAAACTCAATTTCAACAATACCCAATTCGATTCAGGTGACCCTATTACGGTGCGCGCGGCTCGTCGCGTAGGAGACATTTTGAAACACGTCCCGACCGGGAAAAAAGTCAATTCGCGGTTTCGTTATTTCACGTGACGCGATTGCCGATTCGGTTGTACCGTCTATCGCCGTACTGAATCCGGAGAGATTACGAGACACCTTGATCGGCTGCATAAGGGCCGGAGCCAGCAGTGCCACCCCTGAGGCTCGATTTTTTCTTATTGCCGCCTTTTGCCGCCGCGAGGAATCGCTAAGTTATTGGTCAGAAACAAGGTAACTGGAGCGGGCGATGGGAATCGAACCCATGTCCGAAGCTTGGGACAGTCAGAAGCCAGCGGGCCTCACATGCCAGTTGGCCAGCCATGGCTAACATCCTCATGTGTTGTGATGTTGAGCATTCGGTTGTGAGCCGAATGGTAGGAATTGCGCTGGTTGCAACGCGATCAAGGCACGCCAAGCAGCTGATCCCATTCAGCCGACCACCTGCAACGGTCTGAAAAACTCTTTCTCGCCTGAGCAAAGATTGTCAGGATATTGGCCCGACGAGCTATCACTTACTCCTCGCAGCGCCTTCAAATCACGATACTTCGAGCCCTTAGCCTCTTCAGGTGCCCGTTTAATGCCCAAGTTTTAGCCGCTAGCTCGACAACCTCCTATGAATACTAATGAAACGACGGTCTGAGAAACCGTTAGCCCCGGAAGAGTTCAAGGGACCCCATAAACAAATAAGAAGGTTAGGCGCTCAGTAGAGTGCACGTAGGTCGTCATCAGGATCAGAAGCCCGCGAGGCTTCAGATGTAGGAGCCTCTTCCACTTCAACGAATGGCCGACTTTCAAGCCAAGTGGCCGCTGGGATTTGGTGCCCGAGCCATGAAGTAATCTGCGAGCTTTCGTACCACGTTCGTAGACGCGTTGATGCCAGAGTTGGGATAACACGATCTAACCTGGCCCCTATTCAAACCCTTATCCGTGGAACACCAAGTGATCCGAAAGCCTAGACCATCTGCAGTTGCAACATCTCTCCAGGAAGCTGGACGATTCTGGGCCTCCGGCCCGGTTGCGAAGGGGCGATTTCCGGGCGTATGGGCCGCAGGTTGTCTTCGCGTGAAATGGCGTCCACTCGTATTCGCTCCAGTTGGATCCCGAGCCGTCGCTCCAGCTCGAACACGTCCCGTCGCTGCTCCCTTTGGAACAGTGTCGACGCCGTGCCGCGATTACCCGCTCGGCCCGTGCGTCCGATGCGATGGATGAAATTCTCGGCGACTTCCGGCAGATCGTAGTTGATCACGTGCGCTATGTTATCCACGTGAATTCCCCGTGAAGCTAGATCGGTGGCCACGAGAACGCGATAATGTCCCTGCTGAAAGCCCCTGAGCGCCGCCGTGCGCTCCGATTGCGAACGATCACCGTGAATCACGGCGGCGTGAATGCCGTCGCGCTGAAGCTGCGCGGCAATTCTCTCTGAGCCCCGCTTGGTTCGGGCAAAGACCAGGCACGGTCCTGTCTCGCTCTTTAGCAATTGGCGCAGCGCCTGCGGCTTGGTTTCTGCGGCTACCTCAAGCGCCTGAAGCCGGACGTTCTCCGATGGCCTCAAGGTTGACCCGAAGGTCAGCCGCACGGGATTCTTGGTGTACTCCTTTACGAGGCGCGCTGTGTCGCCTTCCATCGTCGCCGAAAAGCACATCGTTTGCCGCTCCTTAGGCAGTGCTGCAACGATTCTGCGAATCGCCGGCCGAAATCCCATATCCAGCATGCGATCCGCCTCATCCAGCACCAGCATCCTCAAATTGCTAAACCGAATGAGGCCGCGATCCAGGAAATCTTCCAGGCGACCGGGTGTCGCTACTACCACCCGACTCCCTCGGCGCAAGGCTTCCAGTTGCTGATATTCCGACAAGCCTCCGACGATCAAGGCAGCCATGGGAAGGGTCCTGCCGCGCAGGGCATCGTGCTGCGCCGCCACCTGCATAGCCAATTCGCGGGTTGGCACCAGCACCAGCGCGGCAATTCCATCTGTGCCATTCCGCAGAAGCCTTTCGAAAATGGGAATCAGGAAGACCAACGTTTTGCCGGTCCCCGTTTGGGCCGTCGCCAGCACGTCTTTGCCTTCCAGGCCCGGCGGGATCGCCGCGGTTTGCACCGGCGTGGGTTTCACGAAACCAGCGTGGGAGAGTTGTTCCTTCAGGGAAGGAGAGATTACGAATTCGAGAAAATTTTCCATTTTGCTTTCTTGCCGGCACACCAAGTCATGCACACACATGCGCATGCTGATCTCAATGGCGCAGCTTCTTTTGATTACGCTGAAAACCTACGGAGGAAACTGAGGGCGGGTATTCTCAGGTCAATAACAGAAAAAGAGAGAACCGCACAACACAACCGCTGTATTAAAGCGCAATAGGAGTTTACCACAACTGTGTTCCAAGAAGCCCGTACTTAAATCTGTATCCAAAATCGCAAATCCGGCGCACACTCTTTCGCATGCGCGATCAGATGGATGGTTGGAAGAGCAAACGGGACGATTTGACGATCAAGAGGAACGCGCTATTCAAGAGATATTCACGGAATCCGAACAACCTTGAACTTGCGGTGGAAATCAAAACGATTGATGACGCCGTCGCAGCCTGCACCGAAAAGATAACGCAGGAAACGCTGTCTCAATATAAATCGAAGTCACTGGCAGATGCTTCAAAAAGTTGAAACGTGTGACTTCTTGCGCCGGGGTGGGGTTTGCAAATCCTTCCGAAAGAGACAATGAAGTGCTCGGTCTTTATCGGCACCAGCGTTGATGGATTCATTGCGCGGCGCAACGACGAGCTCGACTTTCTGCCGCCGGGCGGCGGCGAGCCGCACGGCTACAACGAATTCATCGCCAGCGTGGACGCCATCCTCATCGGCCGCAAAACCTTTGAGAAAGTCCTCACCATGGGGCCGTGGGCCTACGGCAAGAAGCGCGTGGTGGTGTTGAGTAGCCGGCCATTGGACCTGGCGGCGGCGAAGGGAGGAAACGTCGAGCAGATGTCCGGCACTCCTGAGGAGATCGTGGCGCAGCTGGAGGCCAGCGGTGCTCGCCACCTTTATATTGACGGCGGCATCACCATCCAGCGCTTTTTGCGTGTCGGACTCATCCAGCGCCTCATCATCACTCGCGTGCCGGTGCTTATCGGCGAAGGCATCCCGCTCTTCGGCAGCCTGCCCCAGGACATCAAGCTGCGACACATTGCCACTCACAGCTTTAAGAGCGGCCTGGTACAGAGCGAGTACAGCGTGGAGTAGCCGAATTCAGAGCGGGTGGGAGACTGCAGTACAGAATTTCGATACCACAAAGCCACGGCTTTCGGAGCAGCTAACCTGACCTTCCGTGAATTCGGGCGTCTCCCTTAAGGACCCGATTGTCTAATAGTGACAGACAGATGCCCATGCGAGTGCTATACTTCACCTGTTTGCAATCTGTTCGGCGGGATTTGACGAAATCCTGACTTTACAATGGGGCGCCTTTCGAATGGGCGCCCTTTCCTAGCCCCTTCGGACCCCGGAGAAAGCGCGCTTTCCAATCGAATTTCCTGTGCAACTCCACACTCAAGTCCAAACTCTTATTCGCTGATATTGTCAGCGTGAAGATCTGTCACTGTTTTCCTGCTACTGCCGCTGACGCATTGCTTTGGAGGAAGCTCTCGATCGCCGCTGCTGGGGTATCGAAGACCTCGAAAATGGTCAATAGCCTTGTTATTTGCAGGACTTCGCGGAACTTGTGCCCCAACGCGCATAGCCTAATCGACACTCCCTGAGTCTTTGCGCTGACAAACGCCGCAACGAGGATGCCTAGCCCTGCGCTGTCGATGTACGTGACATTAGACATGTTCAAGACGATCTTCTTCTTTCCCGCCGCGATGAGGCTCTTCACTGCCTCGCGCAGCGCACCGCTCTCTTCCCCAAGAACAATGCGCCCATTCAATCCAACCACTGATACTCCGTCAACTTCTTGAATTGTTACCTTGACGCTCATAAATCTAACCTCTCCTGGGACTGCCTGAGTCCTCACATCTTTGTCTTCAGGACCTTGGTTTTTTTCCGTGGGATCATTTTGCTGTTTGCCCATCGTTGGATCGCTTTTTTCCTGGACTCGAGCTGCATGGCTCTGTCCGAGTCACCGGCGTCCCGACGTTTGTGCATCACAAGGGCCGAGCCCTCGCTAAAGTGGAGCGGATCTCTCAAGTTCTGTAATTCTCGGTAGTAATAAAGCGGTGTCGGATGCCTTCCGTTGAACCTTAGCTCTTTCAGAAAGTCGATCTCCTCCTGGGTCGCGCCACCCTCGACGGCCAAATGCTTCAGGAACTCCTTGAGGCCTGGTTGTTCTTCAGGGCGGACATATTCCTTTTCCACAAACTCAAATTTTTTTGCGTAGCCTGGAATGAGTCTCCGATTCAATACGATTTCCATGCCAAAGGTCGCCAAGTCGATATCCCAAGATTCGATCAGCGGGTCCAAAAAAGAAGCGCAGTTCTCAACCGAGATGTTAAAGGCATCCGTGTCCAGGAACTCGAGGATGCCTACGCGCATCGCTTCATAGCTCTTGCCGCTGAGGCGCGCTACCGAACGGAGCCAACTTTCACTCTGCAATTCTTCTTTGGCGATTTTCTTTACCACGTCCAAAAGCTTTTGCGTGACCAGGCGCTCCAGCTCACCAAAGGGCTGCTTCTCAAAGATGGCGCGGACCTGTTTTTCTTTTCCAGGCACACACTTGCGCAGAATCAACTCCCGGACTTCTTTGAACAATGGTTTGGGCGATTTCTCTAAATTTCGCTTCAATACTTCCTGGCGCTGATGTTCCACAAGATTTGTAAGCCGACCAGTGGGGATTTTCAAGAATTTGCCCATCTTCTCGTAGATATCTGTTCGGCTAGGCTCCGGGGGCTGTTTTTTCCCCGTCAGCAGCTGCGAAATGTAGGATTCCGTGACGGCCGCTGCGGCGGCCAGATCTCGCTGCTCCAGTCTTAGTTCTTCCAACCGCTGTTTGATCAGTAGGCAAACATCCACAGGCGCCCCCGCGCAATTAACTGGATTTGATTAATCCTGGAAAAATAGTCCCAGATTGGGCTTGACACGTCAAGTTAATTAACCTAATATGGTTAAGCTCCTCAGGAAACGTACAACTTATCTGTAACCAACTGAGTTAATCTTGTCCCACTCTTTAGCAGCAACCAAGGAGGTTGACATGTTTGCACGCAAAGTATCGATGCATTTGAAACCCGGCGGCGCCGCGGATTTCAAGCAAAAAATCGAGTCCGACGTCATTCCGGTGTTGCGCAAGCAGAAGGGGTTCCTAGACGAAATCACCTTTCTGTATCCGAGCGGGAAAGAGGTCCACGCCTTTAGTTTGTGGGAAACCGCCGAGGATGCGGAGGCTTACAGTCGCCAAGCCTACCCCGGAGTCGCAAAACTGCTGGCATCCGTGATTGAGGGTGTACCTCGAGTACAAACCTACGAGGTCCTGAACTCAAGTTTCCATAGGGTGGCGGCCGCGACAGCGGTTTGAAACTTAGCGGTTTCGCCATTAGAGGGGGCGGCCTGGTTCGCCCCTTTAGTGCCCAAGCCACACAGCGTCAACAAGAATTGTCTATGTTCATAAGCGCTACAAAATGGGCGAGGGACATCCCCGCAACGTGTAAAGCGGCCCTGGAAAGCGAGGCCAGCTTCCGCAGGTTAGTCGAAACCGTTGCAACGCCGATATTCGTCAGTTACGGCGGCGCGCTCCACTACGTCAATCAAGCCGCAGAAGCAATCACCGGGTACTCGCGAGAAGAACTCTCCTCAATGAATTTCTGGGATCTTGTCTATCCTGAGGGTCGAGAACCAGCCGGACTCCCTTTGCAACGTGAGGTCAGGATCGTCACGAAAAATGACGAGGAGCGCTGGTTGGAGATTAGCGCGGCAGCCTTTGAGTTTGATGGGGAAGCAGCAACGCTGATTTCGGCCTTCGACCTTACTGAGCGCAAGAGACTGGAAGCCCAAACCCATCTTTTGGCTTCTACCGATCCCCTCACCGGCCTAGGCAACTATCGGCGCCTGATTGACGCCCTGCAGGCGGAGATCGAGCGTTCCGGCCGTACTGGACGACCCTTCGCGATTCTGCTGCTTGACTTGGATGGGCTGAAAAAAATCAACGACTGCTACGGACATCTGGTTGGCAGCGAGGCACTGTGCCGCGTCGCCGCGGTGCTCCGTGTATTTGGCCGCTCCATCGATACGGCGGCACGCTACGGTGGCGATGAATTTGCGGTCATTCTTCCGGAAATAACAACACCTGCCGCTGCTTGGCACGTGGCGTCGCGCGTCCGTAGTCGGTTAGGACAGGATGGCCTGGAGCCGTGTCTTTCTGCGAGCGTCGGAGTTGCCGTGTGTCCTCAAGATGGTGAGACGGTTGAGGCCCTGCTGCGCGAAGCAGACCGTAAGCTGTATGCGATGAAGTGCCGGGACGTCGAGACCGATTCATTGCTCACCGTGACGTGATTTCGCTGTGCGGATCGGACGCAAGAGTTCTCCGGGAACTTCGACAAAGGAGCATGTATGGAATTGCTTTGGTGGATTTTGGTGGGATTGGTTACTGGTTGGTCGCCCGGAAAAGCTATGAAGGGCAACGGTTACGGTCCACTGATCGGCGTTGCCATGGGTATCTCCGGAGCCGTAGCGGGTGGGCTGCTTACAAAATCCGCCGGCTTTAATGGCTACCGAGGAAGTATTGCAGCGACTCTCGCTGCCACGACTGGCGCAGCCCTTCTGACGTTGCTCGCGGGTTTCGTAAATGGCAGAAGAATGTACGCTCGGCAAGTCTAGTCCTCACCCAGGCATGGAGGTTTCAAGTGTCAGAGATTACTAGCACCAGGACTGTCTTCATCAGAGAAGGCACGCCATTGCCCACAGAGCTTTCGATCGAAAGCGACGCGTTTGTGCCTGGCTGGCGGCTTGTCAAAATAGATCGGCAAGCGCTAACCCGCGAAATTGAAAGAGCCAACTGGAACTTTTTCTATCTGGCAGGCCAAATCCGGACAATCGTCTTCGGACGCGGAGGAGTAGGAAGTCTGCGGCGGGCCATAAAGCGTATTGCGGCTAAGCAGGAAAGCCAATGCTTTAGGTTTAACTCGCTCGAGATTACCAGGATCACCTCGATATGGTTTCTAGGCATCCCTCTGACGAGT
Organism: Terriglobia bacterium; assembly: GCA_021324365.1. GTDB lineage: Bacteria > Acidobacteriota > Terriglobia > Terriglobales > Acidobacteriaceae > JAJPJE01. Next base: position 30,837 of record JAJPJE010000111.1, read on the forward strand.
GTTACCGCACACTCTCGCCATATACAACTCGGTAGCGGTCTGATTACTGCAAAGGATCTGTCTCGAGGATCGTTAAAGGGGATACCATCCGCGCGAGCTGGCCAGCAGGGGCAGGTGGTCGCAAAACCATACGCGGCAGTTATCTCGAGTTCTGAGAAATTCTTAGGAGGCGTGCAATGAAAACGATGCGCAGCGCGGTTCTTTGCTTTGTCGTTATGATTCTTACGGCGCCAATGCTCCATGCGCAGGATTTTTCCAAATACCGGAATTTTTCACTCGGAACAAATCTCGCAGCGGTTCTAAAGCATACGGACCAGAGGTTGCTCGATGTAAAGGCTACCCACGATGGTTCTGTGCTGTTTCAGGAGTTGACCTGGCATCCGACCGGCTTTGGGGCTTCGTCCCGTTCGGAGGGCGTGGATGAGCTTGTTTTTTCGTTTTACAAAGGCGAGCTCTACAAGATGGCTGTCACCTACGATCGCGCCTCGACCGAAGGGCTTACGGCGGACGATATGGTGAAATCGATTTCCACGAAATATGGCCCGGCAACGAGCATTGCGCTGGAGATTGACGCCGACGCGAACGAGCCATATACAATGCGAGGAAAACCAGTCGCTTCTTGGGAAGACTCGCAGTATTCCCTAAGTCTTTTGCGATCTTCGTACTCCAATGCCTTTGAGCTAGTCATTTACTCCAAACGAGTCGCTGCAGAAGCGGATGCGGCCCTCGCGCAAGTAGTGAAACTCGACGAGCAAGAAGCTCCCCAAAAAGCAATCGAGCGTCAGAAGAAGGAAGCGGATGCCATGGAGCTTACTCGGCAAAAAAACCAGAAAAGCTTTCGCCCATAGTTCCCGCCTTTAGATGGTAGTAGCCAGGAATTCTTATGGAGGCCCTCTTGCGTGTCTTTTGGGAAAGAACGGGCGTTTTGGGGCCCATTTATCGCTTGGCAGGCCAAGGCCTGAGCGACGTGGACATTGCGATCAAGCTGAAGCTCACCGAAATCAAAGTCCAGGAATGCGTAGCTTGGATATTGCATTTTCTGAAGCTCACGGACCGGATCGAACTCATACAGTACGCATCCGTTCGGGCAATCGCTCCGTGTCCTGGTTTTGGGAATCGGACAGGTCGATCAGCAAGATAGGAAACTGATGTCGGTGCCGAAGACAATTTCTCAACTAACGGGTCCAAACGTGCTTGACGTTCCGCACGACCTCAAGGAGATTGAACTTCCATACGGTCATTCCGACGTTGATCTACTGGCTGTCGAAGAAAGATCTGCACCTCCGATGCATCCACGGCCAATACTGCCAAGCAGGATCGCCGTCGTTGGAAACTATCTACCAAGGAAGTGTGGAATCGCCACCTTTACGACGGATCTGTGCGACGCGATTCACTCTGAATATAGCGCTACCGAGCTCTTGGCGTTACCGGTCAACGATACCGAAGAAGGCTACAGTTACCCCTCGCGGATACGATTCGAGCTTTCTCAAGACGATTTAGCCTCGTACCGGCAAGCCGCTGACTTCTTGAATTTTAGCAATATTGATTTGGTTTGCCTGCAACATGAATACGGAATTTTTGGTGGACCGGCCGGAGCTCATATCCTGGAACTCATGCGCCGACTAAAGATACCAATTGTTACCACGCTGCATACGGTTCTGCGCGAGCCAAATCTAGATCAACGCATGGTGATGGAGGAGATTGCGGCTTTGTCGGACCGCCTGATTGTCATGAGCCGACAATCCGCTGATATCTTGGACGAGGTATTCCTAGTCTCCCCCGAAAAGATCGATCTCATTCCACACGGCATCCCCGATATGCACTTCACCGACCCTAATTTTTATAAGGATGGTTTCGGAACGGAAGGGAAAGATGTCTTGCTCACGTTTGGATTGCTCTCACCGAACAAGGGCATCGAAAACGTAATCCAAGCTCTGCCTAGCATCCTGTCGCGTCACAGCAATGCTGTTTACATGATTTCCGGTGTCACTCACCCGCATGTTTTACGACAAGAGGGCGACAAATATCGATTGTACTTGCAGAAATTGGCGAGAGACCTCGGGGTTGAAGCCAGTGTGATCTTCCGGAATCGATTCGTCAGCCCTCAAGAGCTCGTGGAATTGATCGCTGCAGCAGACATTTATATCACTCCCTACAAGCACAAAGGACAAGTCGTTTCCGGGACCCTGGCGTATGCCTTGAGCGCCGGGAAAGCAATCATCTCCACCCCCTATTTGCATGCGATCGAATTGTTGGACGATGAGCGCGGCGTGCTTGTTCCATTCGATGATCCACAAGCCATTGCCGATAATACGATAGCTCTATTGGACAACGGAACCGCGCGTCATGCGATGCGAAAGCGTGCGTACCTCTATGGCAGAAACATGGTTTGGGATCGCGTGGCGCAGCAATACATGGGGAGCTTTAAACGCGTGTACAACGAGCGCTTACGGAATCCACGTGCAACCTTTTCGGCGCAAAACACTGAAAAGGCTCTCGACCGCCTTCCGGCCATCAAATTGGATCATTTGCATCGGATGACAGACGATACGGGAATTCTGGAACACGCGGTCTTTGTGGTCCCGAACTATCCGGAGGGATACAGCACGGACGACAATGCGCGGGCACTCATCGTCGCAATACTTCTCGAAGAGTTTGGGAGCAGCGCTCCAGCCGGTGCCCTGGACCTAGCCTCTCGTTATCTAGCTTTTCTGTGGCTGGCCTTCGACCCAACAAGCAAAAGGTTTCGAAACTGCCTGAGTTACGAACGCCACTGGCAGGAGCCCGAAGGCTCCCAAGACAGTCACGGGCGGGCATTGTGGGGACTCGGGACCGTTCTCGGCAGATCCAACGATCCCGGATTAAGGGGGGCTGCGGGACGTTTGTTTGAGTTAGCCATTCCCGCGGCTGTGGAGTTCAAAAGCCCCCGGGCGTGCGCGTTCGCCTTGCTGGGACTGGAGGAGTATCTAGACTCGTTCCCAGGCGACCGGGCCGCGCAGGGCGCTGCAGATGCACTTGCGAATCGCCTACTGAATTCCTACCGCACCATCCATTCAACCGACTGGAAGTGGTTTGAAAACGGCCTTGCATATTCCAATGCTCGTTTGCCGCAGGCATTGATAAGAGCGGGAATGCGCAGCGGAAGTGATGAGATGGTTTCGACGGGGCTCGAAGCGTTAGGCTGGCTGACGACGGTTCAACGCTGCGAAATCAAGGGTCACTTCGTACCTATCGGATCGCACGGGTTCTACTCAAAGAAAACGGAAAAGGCTCGTTTCGATCAGCAACCCGTCGAAGCCTGCGCAGTAGTTTCCGCGTGTCTGCAAGCGTATCGTGCCACGGGAAAGGGCCGCTGGCGGAAAGAGGCGTGGACCGCCTTCAATTGGTTTCTGGGAGATAACGATCTCCAGATTGCACTCTACGATCCCAGCACCGGCGGATGTCGAGACGGCCTGCATCCGGACCGCGCCAACGAGAACCAGGGAGCAGAATCGACGCTTTCTTTCTTGATGGCGCTCCTCGAAATGCGCAAGTTGGAGCAAGGTATGGAGAGCAATTCGTGATGAGCAGTCTGGCTGCGAAATCTTTTGATAATAAAGCGGTGATGGAACAACACGAGACCCTATTTCGCCGGCATGCCGCCAACCCCATCCTTAGCGGGAAAGATTGGCCCTACCCGATGAACACCGTCTTCAACGCTGGCGCGACGCTGTTACCGGACGGCTCGACGCTGTTATTGTGTCGCGTGGAGGATCGCCGTGGCCTTTCTCACCTGTGCGTCGCGCGCTCGGTGAACGGCGTCGATCAGTGGCAAATCGATAGCGAACCGACCCTCATGCCCGACGAGGAGAAATATCCAGAAGAGTTGTGGGGCATCGAAGATCCGCGCATTACGTACGTTCCGGAACTGAAGCAATATGCCATAGCCTACACGTCATATTCGCGAGGTGGTCCCGGTGTCTCCCTGGCACTTACAAAAGACTTCCATGCGTACGAAAGACTTGGCGTCGTTATGTCGCCGGACGACAAAGATGCAGCGCTCCTGCCCAGAAGGATCAACGGACTGTGGGCGTTGATCCATCGGCCCATGACGCCCCTCGGAGCTCACATCTGGATCTCTTACTCCCCTGATCTGCGACATTGGGGCAACCACAGACTTATGCTGGAAGCGCGGCGCGGCGCTTGGTGGGATGCGAACAAGATTGGAATGTCGCCGCCACCAATTGAAACCCCAAGGGGTTGGCTTATGATTTACCACGGCGTCCGAAGGACGCCATCGACTTCCATATATCGGCTTGGGCTTGCCCTCTTCGATACTGAACAACCAGAAAAATGCTTGATTCGAGGAGATTCCTGGATGTTCGCCCCCAAAGCGGAATACGAACGTCATGGAGACGTTCAGGACGTTGTGTTCCCTTGCGGCTATACGGTTGCGTCCGACGGGGACACAATCAATCTCTACTATGGTGCCGCTGATTCGAGCATTGCGTTGGCGCACGGCAGCGTTCGCGGCCTTTTGGCGTGGCTCGACGCGAATGGCCATTCCGACCACGCTCACGATCGGCGAAAGCGGCATGGGTAGCGCATTATCGGTAATCGTGGGTTGGTTACCATGACGAGCTTCGAAAACTGATTTAAGCAACACTTTGAAGTTTCGTGGATACCCAAGGAAACGATATTGTTGGCTATAGCCACTCGTAAGGGTGCGAATGTCAAAGTCGCCGGAACTTAGTCAAACAGAGACGGCGCTGTAGGGTGTCCACGACGCCCGGCTGAATATTTTCTCGGCCAGCAAATGCCCTTCGGAGAGGAAATGCCGTGCAGTCCGCGCAAGAATGCCATCTGGCTGAGGATGTTTCACGAATTGATCGAACTCCTGGAATGCGACCACAACAAGGACCGCCAGCACTTGGATAAGGTGGAGTTCGATGTATAAGGATAAAGCGAGCAGGGATGCCGGCAACTGCCCCAACTGCAACAAGCCTTCAGCTTACGGAGCCTTCGATCTGCGTTATCAAGGTGATTGCCATCATCAATTCAGTCTGCGGCCTTTTTTTTTCCACTAGTACTCTATCTCAATAATCCAGAAAGCCCTTTGTGCTTATTGCATGAATCAGATGGAATGTTTGGAAGAACGAACGGATGATTTGACCCAGAGAAATGTCTTATTCGAGAGAGGCGTCGCGCTGTACTCGGCGCGTCACGCATTAAAATAGCAGATAGCACCAGGATCGAATGCAGCAACCACTCGACGATTTTACGATCGCCCTCCCGCCCTCGACCGATATGGGCGCTTGCATCTTGAAAGTGTATAGCGACCTAGAGCGACTATGGAGGATGGTCGCGAGGTATGCGATGACCTCTCCCCTCACGATCACAGTACTCGATAACAAAGCTGAACGCGTGCGGTCGATTTGCGGCAATCATCGTCAAGCCACTAGCTGGGAACTAAAGAACGAAATCGAGCCGGCCGTGGCGCGTACCGCCGAGTTCCCGCTCACGATACGCGTGCAAGATGCCCGAGGAAATATTTTGAAATTGAGAGTGGAACTCGAACTAGCGGTGACTGACTCGGTTTGCGTCAGGCCCATATACCTATACTGGGAAAATTGGGGATTTGCACGCCGCTGAGCATTTAGCGATAATTTCGTCAAATGGCGAAGAAGAATTCAGCAGCGGCCAAGAAGCGGACCAAGAAAGAAGGCGAACTGCGAGCGCGCAAACTGGCTGAAGCGCGATGGATTAAGGGGAAAAAGAAAGACACCATCCCGAAGTCCTGACTCGTTCCCAGCGCAATAAGCAGGCGAGAATCCCGTTGCAAATTGCGCAAGATCGGCTCCCGATCCCGAAAGTTCAGCTACGGCAGGTGTTGGTCCTTACTCATGACTGAGCGACTGCTCCTTTGCCTTTCTCTGTCAGCGCGTAGAAGTCGCCACCCAACGCGTCCAGCATGCCTGCGCGTACCAACTCATCAATAGCAGCTAGCACGCGCAGCCGTTCTTCAGGTTCGTTGCCCGCAGCCTCGAAGAGCACATGAAGGTCCAAGCGATCCTGCCCCATTTCTCCGAATAGTCGCAGAACCCGCAAGGAGAGAGTTGAGTTAGACGTCGCCCCGGATCCGTAGAAGCTGGCGACAACCTGATTCTTCGGTCGGTCGAAGACCACAAACTCCCCTTCGTTGTGGTGTGAAAGCTTTTTCGCCAACCACTTTCCCGATTTCAGGTCCTTCGCGGCTTCAATCCAAAGCATCCTACCAGCCGCATCTCTCTTGAAGATATCGTGTGGCATGGTCTTACGTCCGATGCAAATACGTAGCATCAAAAGTAGTCCAGCGCGTTTGGCCTTGCAAGAGCAGGATTTGGCAAAAGCTGATGAAGACTGAAAATTAATGGGCATAAAAGGCCGGCGAAACGCCTAAGGCTGCTTCGCCGCGAATCCAACGAGTGACGGTTAACTTATAGTGGTTAAGAATATAAAATGCTGTAAGATGCTACTTGACAAGATGAGTTAAGTAACTTAAGCTGGCCAAGTACGAATAGAGGCAGACGGCAATCTGAGCTGACACGAGTTATCTGAAAATTGCCCTTTGGCCAACTCTTAAATGGAGGGCACTGAAATGAGAACAATCAATCGCTGGGAACAACCGTTCCGCGGGGCTACGACCCTGCGGGAACAGATCAATCGCGTGTTTGGCGATGTGGTGAGACGCACGGGCGAGGAGTCGAATTTGACCCCTTGGGCCCCGGAGGTCGACATCTACGAGACCGAAAATGAACTGGTGGTCAAGGCGGACCTGCCGGATATGAATCCGCAGGACCTGGACATCCGCGTGGAGAACAACATCCTCACCATTCGCGGCGAACGCAAGTTCGACAAAAAGGTGAACGAGGACAACTACCTGCGCATCGAGCGCAGCTATGGCTCATTCAGCCGCAGCTTTTCGCTGGCGAACTCGGTGAAATCGGAGGCCATCAGGGCCGATTATCAGAATGGCGTCCTGACGCTAAGCATCCCGAAGCGCGAGGAAGCAAAGCCCAAGCAGATCAAGGTGAACGTGACAACGAATCTGATGGGAACGCATGCGATGGCGGCGGTGGGTGGGGCTCGCTAAAGAAAGCGATACGTAGTGCTGGGGGGAACATATCCGGGTTTCCCAGGAGTTGGCTTCGTAGTTGGTTTCCGACTGCTAGCCTGGGAACCCTCACCACGTGCCCGTTTGTAGAGTTACGCCCTGAAGAATGTTCATATCCTTGGCTCTGGGGAGCACACATCGCTAGGGTCGAGCGTGACCAGGGAAGTTGCGAGTTTGAGCCATGACTCCCTCACTTTACGCACTCTTTTTCCGTGTCCGTAGTTTGCGTGGGTTCGTGCCTGTTTTGCTGAGAAAGTTGCTAGGGATGAAACCACGCGACGACGAGTTCGCGCCACAGCGGATGTGCCCGTCTTGTGGACTCATCACCCCGCGTTCCAAACGATATTGCTTGGAATGCGGCGAATCTCTCAGACCAGCGTAGAAGTCGATGCGGAAAGGACAACTAAGATGCCATTCAGTGGAAATTGTCATTCGTTCGATTCGTCCACGTTGGATTCTTCGACGTTGAAGGCGCTAAATGATGTCGGGATGGTCTATGGGCTGTTTAAGGAAGACCTGCCATTCCGCCCCGACCATTACACCTGTCTGTTTGTGGGACAGACCAACAACTTGAGGGCGCGCCTTCTTGAGCATTACAGCAATCGTTCGATTGCTGGTGTCACACATTTCTTTGCCGAAACCAGTGCGACCGAACAGCAGCAAAAGCTGCGTGAGAAAGAACTAATCGCTGAATTCAACCCATCCGGAAACAAAAACTAGCGAGGATTGCTAAACCGTGGTACGCGCTAAGACATGTACTTGAGGTTCGGATCCCCCCTCCACCAGTCCCTTTGGATTCGACCACATCAGGCCATATAAGCCATTGCAATATATGTAGTGGACGGTCACTTTCTCTTCACGAGCGCGAGATACTTACGGTGTTCTTTTGCAGCATCTCGTAGATGTTGAACGAGTTCTCGCAAGGCATGTTTCTTCTGTTCGTTTTCCAGGTCTGCGATCGTTACTTCCAACCTGCCGGCCCGCTCGTCGATCTTCTTCACTTCATCTTCGAGATAGTCGATATGAGTATTCCAGGAGTCTTCAACCACTCTATTGCCCTCCCCCTCGCTGCGTTCCGCCACACCACACACGGAATTCGTCGGAGTTCTTACGACGCGAGCCGTCCTTTCAACGCAGTAACGGTGCCGGAGTTCGCGTTTACCTTGAGACAAACGCCTTTGTCCTCGTAAGACTCGCTGAGCACGTGCATGTTCTTGCGGATGCCGGCGAGCACGCCTTCCTTGCCGTAGGGAACGACGAGCTCGACCTGAGCCATGTCATCGAGAAAGAGACTGACGAGACGGGTGCGAAGTGCCTCGACGTCCTTGGGGTTCAGCGCGGACATCGCAATGGCCTCGGGGAACTCTTTTTTCAGCAATGCCTTTTGCGAAATATTAACGGCGTCGATTTTGTTTAGAATCAGAAGAGACCGGAGCTTTCCTGCCCCAATTCCTTCGAGCACTTCTTTCGTCACCTGAATGTGGGAGCGCAACGCCGGATCCGACGCATCCACGATGTGGAGCAGAAGGGAGGCGTCCAGCGCTTCATCGAGAGTCGACCTGAATGAGGCCACCAGATCGTGGGGAAGATTTCGAATGAAACCAACCGTGTCGGAAACGAGAATCCGAGGTTGAGTCTCCGGCTGCAACGCTCGCACGGTGGTATCCAGCGTCGCAAACAGCTGATCGGCCACGAGGACTTCGCTCGCGGTGAGCGCTCGCATGACTGAAGACTTTCCGGCATTGGTGTAGCCGACGATGGCGACTTTGGGCAAACCATCGCGATGACGACGGCGCTCGGCTTGCTCTCGATGGACCACTTTGAGTTCTCGGTGCAGCGCGCTGATTCGGTCCCGCACTTCTCGGCGCTCGATCTCGTGAAAGGACTCGCTGACCCCTCGTCCGCCACGTCCCCCACCCTTTCGCTCTTTGGCCCCCGACACGCTCTCGCGGGGCGCGAGGTACTTGAGCCTTGCCAACTCCACCTGAAGGCGCGCTTCTTTGGTGCGAGCATGCCGATGAAAAATCTCGAGGATCACGGCCGGCCGATCGTAAACCCCCACGCCGGTCGCTTCTCTAATGTTTCTGACCTGTGTGGGGGTTAGTTCGTGATCGAATACCACGCTTTCGGCCTTGTAGGGAGCTTTCACGAGCTCGCTCAGCTGTTCCAGTTTTCCCGGACCGATGAGAGACGCGGCCGTAGGGGACTGTAGTTTCTGCGTGAGCGTTCCGACGACGTCCCACCGCAGCGTTTCAATGAGTTGCCTCAGTTCCTGAAGCGACGCATCGTGCTCTTCGGCCGGTGTCTTCTGGAGATGCACATCGATAAGGATGGTGGCCGGCCTACTCATTTTCGACCCGAATTCTTACCCGGCGGTCGATGGTCCGCTCGAAAATGGAGCGGGTCTCTGAGGCTTTGCAACTCCCGGTAATAATAAAGGGAAGTGGGGCGTTTCCCGTTGAACGTCAACTTCTTTAGAAGCTCGATCTCTTCCGTGGTGGCAGTTCCGCTGAGGGAACGATCCTTAAGGAATTCTTTGAACCCCGGCTCTGGCTCTAGCTGGCCAGGCCCCGTTTCAACAAAAGCAAATTTCCTGGGATCTCCCGAAGCTATTCTTCGATTTAACACAATTTCCATACCGAAGGTCGTCAGATCAACGTCCCAGGATTCAATCAGTGGATCAAGAAAGGAAACGCAGTTTTCAGGCGACAAGCTGAAAACGTCTGTGTCCAGGAACTCCAGGAGGGTAACCCGCATTTGTTCGTAGCTTCGGCCGGCAAGTCGAGCCACCAAGTGCAGCCAGTTTTCGCTGTTCAATTCTTCTTTGACAACCTTCTTGACCACGTCCAAAAGCTTTTGTGTAACGAGGCGTTCGAGCTCTCCGAAGGGCTGTTTCTCAAAGATTAGGCGCACCTGCTGTGCTTTATCAGCTGCGCACTTGCGGAGAATCAATTCTCGAATCTCTGCAAACATCGGCGCGGGCGGGCCTGCCAAGCCTTTCTTCAATTCCTCCCTGCGCTGATGCTCGGCCAGCTTCGCAAGCCTATCGCTCGGAAGCTTCAAGAACTTCGCCATTTTCTCGTAGATATCTGTTCGGTCAGGCGCGGGAGGCAGCTTCTTGCGAGCCAACAGCTGGGAAATGTAGGACTCCGTAACCCTCGCGGCGGTCGCGAGATCTTTTTGCTCAAGCCCCAATTCTTCCAGACGTCGTTTAATCACTAAGCAAACGTCCACCATGGCCTCCAGCAGGATTAACTGCATTACTTAAGTACAAAAATAATCGCAGATTGTACTTGACAATGCAAGTTAATTCACCTAGATTAGTTAACTGACTGAGGGACTTGTTCAGAGCCTTAACCATAGGGGTTAATCTGAATCGCTCCTTTGGCATCGAGAACCAAGGAGAGTGTCATGTTTGCACGCAGAGTCTATATGCATCTGAAGCCCAATAGCGTTGCGGAATTTACCCAGAGGCTGGAGAAGGATGTCCTGCCTCTCCTTCGAAAACAGAAAGGATTCCAAGACGAGATCACGTTCGTTGGCCAAGGCGGCCGCGAAGCCTTCGCAATTAGTCTGTGGGACAAAGCGGAAAATGCCGAGACTTACAACCGCGGAACGTACCCAGAAGTGAGCAAGATTCTCGCCACAGTAGTTGAGGGAGCCCCTCAGGTTGAAACCTACGACGTCGCTAACTCGACGTTCCACAAGATCGCCGCTGCTGCCGCGGCCTGAAGCCACCACGCCTTTCGTGTGGATGGGGCGGGCTAAGTTCCGCCCCTTAAGTTGTGCGGCAAAAAGCGCTGAAGCACTCGAGATCTTAAAAGGAGAAACGTATGTATTTTTTATCGTGGATCATCGTTGGGTTGGTTGCCGGCTGGTCGGCCGGAAAGATTCTCAAGGGTAGGGGATACGGTCCGTTGATGGACATTGCCATGGGTATCTGCGGAGCCGTCGCAGGTGGATTGCTGGTGCGCTCCGTGGGTCTTGGCGCCTATCGGAGTGCCAGCTTTACGACTCTCGTTGCCATAATTGGCGCGGTTCTGCTGACCCTGCTAGCGGGCTTCGTGAACGGCAGAAGGGTTTACGTCCGTCAGCTCTGAGCATCCAGGCACAACGAACGCCCGGGATCTTGGCCCAATCGCATGTAAGGATGCCAGCCGAAGCTATCAAGCTGTTATGAGTTCTGTCGCGAGCCATGGCTATTGTCAATTGATGCGTGCGTTTTCAAGCCCGAGGAAGCTCGAATGTCAGACAACAACACCGCTGAAACCATCCTCATCAGGGAGAGCACGCTCTTGCCAGCAGGCTTGGCAGTCGTGAGTGAAGTTTTCTTGCCGCAGTGGAGAGTCGTCAAGAATCTTGATCACTCTACACTGGCTCGAAACATCGAGGGTGCGAATTGGACCTTCCTCTGCGTGGGTCGTGAAATCAGAACGACGGTCTTCGGTATTGACGACAAAAAAATGATCCTCAGGGCAATCAAGGAAATCTTGGCGAGACTCAAGTCGGAGAAATTCAATTCCTTGGAAATCACCCGAGTGGCCTCGGTGGCCTCGAAGCGTTTCTCGGACGTTCGCTATATAACTGTTTCCGGCCAATCGAGGCTCATCCAAAAAGCCCTTGCCTAGTCCATGGTAAGGATTTTGTCTCGAGAATGCTTGCTGCTGGGCGGGAATCCGGCTGGGGCAGGGGCGGGGAACAGGGATCACGCAGACGCGGCCATAAAAGTGTCTACGGCTCTGATTGCGAGTTCTTAAGAATTCGTGGGAGATACAAAAATGAAAACGCTACACAGCTCGATTCTTTGTCTTGTTGTCCTGCTCCTTACGGCGCCATTGCTTCGTGCGCAGGATTTTTCCAAGTATCGGCACTTTACCCTTGGAATGAACTTGGCTAGATTGCTGGAACGTACCGACCAAAAGATGGCCGATGTAAAGACGATTCATGGTCGTCCAGCACTAATTCAGGAGCTGACTTGGTGGCCGCCAAGCGCCCCGGCGACATCCCTTCGACCGGAGGGTGTCGAACAGATTCTCTTCTCCTTCTACAATGGCGAGCTCTACAAAATTTCCGTGACCTATGATCCACCTTCCACGGAAGGACTCACTGAGCAGGACATGGTGAAGTCGATCTCGGCGAAATACGGTCGGGCCACAATTGTGGCGCCGGAAATCAATTCGGCGGCAAACGATCGATATGGCTCGAAGCAAACGCCCGTTGCGTCTTGGGAGGATGAGCAACATGCCGTCAACCTTGTCCGTTTTTCTTTCAGCGACGCCTTAGGGCTGGTCGTTTTTTCAAAGCGAGTCAACACACAAGCCGAACTCGCTATCGGGGAGGCGGTGAAACTCGACGAGCAAGAGGGCCCAAAACGGGAAGCTGATCGCCAGAAAAAACAAAAGGACGACCTAGAAGCGGCGCGGCAGAAGAACCAGAAAAGTTTTCGGCCCTAGTATCGGCCTGGGGTTAAAGAGAGTTACTTGTTCGAGTTTTGGAACGGATTAAATGGAGGTCAACGAAAATGACTGTGAATATCACTCCTCTGCATGACCGCGTTCTCGTACGCAGGCTGGAAGGGAAAGAAACCGCGAAGGGCGGCATCATCATCCCGGACACGGCGAAAGAAAAGCCGCAGGAGGGCGAAGTGATGGCCGCCGGGGCTGGCAAGTTTGAAAAAGGCAACAGAGTGCCTCTCGATGTGAAAGTCGGCGACCGGATCCTATTCGGCAACTACACCGGTAACGACATCACGATCGATGATCAGGAATATCTGATCCTCCGCGAAGAGGAAATCCTGGCGAAGGTAAGCGGAATGGCCAAAGCAGCATCGGGCAAGAAGTAGGTTTGAGATTTCGAAGATCGTGAACGGCAGTAAGCGTCAATCACCCAGGAGGGTGAAGCAAAATGGCAAAACAAATTGTTTCAGGTGAGAATTCGCGTCAGTCGATTCTGCGTGGCGTCAATATTCTAGCGGATGCGGTAAAGATCACGCTGGGCCCGAAGGGGCGTAATGCAGTGATCGAGAAGAAATTCGGTGCGCCCGTCATTACCAAAGACGGTGTGACCGTAGCCAAAGAGATTGAGCTCCAGGACCCTCTTGAGAACATGGGTGCGCAGATGGTGCGAGAGGTCGCGTCCAAAACCTCGGATGTCGCCGGCGATGGCACCACCACCGCGACTCTGTTGGCCCAGGCCATTTTCCGGGAGGGTGTGCGCACTGTCGCGGCGGGTGCAAGTCCCATGGCGCTTAAGCGCGGTACCGATAAGGCCGTGGAAGTCGCCGTGGCCGAGATCAAGCGGCTATCCCGCGAAGTGAAAGGCGACATGATCGCGCAAGTAGGAACGATCAGCGCCAACACCGACAAGCAAGTGGGCAGCATCATTGCCGAAGCTATGAAAAAGGTCGGTAAGGACGGTGTAATTACTGTCGAGGAATCGAAGACCATGGAGACCGCGCTCGAGGTGGTCGAAGGAATGCAGTTTGATCGCGGATACCTGTCGTCATACTTCGTCACCGACCCAGCACGCATGGAGTGCGTGCTGGAGGACGCCCTTATTCTGAATCACGAGAAGAAAATTAGCTCAATGAATGACCTGCTGCCGCTGCTCGAACAGACGGCTAAGGCAGGAAAACCGTTGTTGATCATTGCCGAGGAAGCCGAAGGCGAGGCCCTTGCAACCCTGGTAGTGAATAAGCTCCGAGGAACGCTGCAGTGCGCTGCGGTGAAAGCTCCCGGCTTTGGAGATCGCCGCAAGGGTATGCTCGAAGATATCGCTGTACTTACCGGCGGCAAGGCGATCACCGAAGACCTCGGCTTGAAGCTTGAGAACCTGACCTTGGAGGATCTCGGTAGCGCCAAAAAGGTGATCATTGATAAAGACAACACCACAATCATCGGCGGCGCTGGTCGACCCAGCGCGATCCAAGCTCGCATCAAGCAGCTTCGCATGCAGATCGACGAGGCCACATCGGACTACGACAAGGAAAAGTTACAGGAGCGGCTCGCAAAACTCGTCGGAGGTGTGGCTGTAATCAAGGTAGGCGCGGCCACCGAGATGGAATTGAAGGAGAAGAAGGCTCGCGTCGAGGATGCCATGCACGCGACACGCGCAGCCGTCGAGGAAGGCATAGTGCCTGGGGGCGGAACGGCTTATCTGCGCTGCATCCCAGTCTTGGAAAAACTCAAACTGCACGATGATGAGGCCACAGGCGTGAATATCGTGAGGCGTGCACTCGAAGAACCCATGCGTCAGATTGCACAGAACGCCGGGCACGAGGGCGCTCTGATCGTCGGACGGGTACGCGAGTCGAAGGACGAGAACTTCGGCTTCAATGCGGAGACCGGTGAATTTGAGGACCTGATCAAAGCTGGTGTGATCGATCCGGCGAAAGTCACTCGCTTGGCATTGCAGAACGCTGCCTCCGTCGTGTCGCTGATGCTCACCACCGAAGTTCTGATCGCCGAGTTCAGTGGAGAAGAGAAGGTGGCTGCAGCTGCTGCAGGCCATGGCGGAGGTATGGGAGGATCGTACTAAACGGCGGTCTATTTGTGCCGCGGCTGGGGTTCGAAGAATCCGATGTGGAGGTTAATCTCATGCGTGTCTTTTGGGAGCAGGTGGGAGCGTTGGGCCCAGTTTATCGTCTGGTTGGCCAAGGCTTCAGTGATCGTGACATCGCAACGAAGCTGGATCTTACGGAACTCAGAGTCCAGTCTTGCATAGCGTGGATCTTGCATTTCTTGGGATTCACTGACCGGAACGAACTAATCCGCTATGCTGCAACTCCGACAATAATGTGAAGCGGCAGCGACGGAACATCTTCAGCCTCGAATGCCATGAGTCTCATGGTTCAGGAGAAATTCTTATGATTGTCACTTCAGTGGATATTTTGGGCAGGCACCTGAAGCCGCTTTGCTCCCGGGACAATCGCGTAATGAAGTACGAATCGGGTGGCTCTAAGGCAAATACCGGGGACCGAGCCTCATACCATTGCGGCGTCGAAGGTTGCAGTGTTCGATATAGTTCAACCGACGGATATTACATGCTCATTGGAATGCCTGACCACGCGAACCCCGTTGCGGAGCCTGGCGTAAACACTGCTAGGTGCCCTATACATGGCCGCTGGTTGTATCGCCGATTGAATGTCGACGCAGGACCAGGTGTTGGTTGGAGTTGCGGTGTCGAAGGCTGCGACTATGGTCACAATGCGAACACAAAGGGCGATTGGGTCAGGTCCTAAAGGATTCATTCACAAGATAAACAAGGAGGTTTTGTCATGTTTGAACGCAGAGCACCATCGGGAGACGAGATCGCTCGCCGAGCTCATGAGCTGTACCTTCAACGCGGCGGCGAACACGGAAAAGACGTAGAAGACTGGGTTAGAGCCGAAAAAGAGCTCAGAGAAGGACCTGTCGCGGAACCAGCAAAAACGAGGCCCGCCCAAAGCGTTCGTAATGCGTCCAATTGACGCTCCGCCGGTGTGTCTAAATATCACAGTACGCGAAAGCGCGACGCCAATGGGAGACACAATTAAAACGGAAACCACTTTGGTCGAGGAAGGCGTTCCAGTGCTGGAATCTGTGCGCTTCGAAAACGAGCCCTGGACCTCTTTCTACTTAACGGGCGAAATTGTTCGAGAATTTCGGAAGGGACCGGAAGGCACAGCACGGACTGAACGGAATGCTCCCGAACGGCTGGAAGATCACAGCTTCGACCAAGAAGCTTCGTCGCGAATGGATAACGAAGGGTGCCCCAACGAACCCGGACATCTGCTGTAGGAATCATTCATTGAGGCCCTTCTGGGATACCGCCGCCCGTTTTAAGGAAGGCTCACGCCCACAAGCTAAAGGCATTTCGGATAGTGGGTTTTTGACTTAGGTTTTGTTGTCGAGTGGAGGCGAAGAATGGATTATCAACGACAAGTCATTCGGTTTTTGGAAAAGGAAATTAAGACTTACGCGGCGCTAGCTCTATTCTTCACAAAGAAAGACGTCAAAGAACATGTCCGGGCGGGGGACAAACAAGTCCCTGTAGGCCCATCGTTCTATAAACAGAGAATGAAAGAGGCCAAGAAGCTTGTGGATGAACTGAGAAAATTGACTGACGCAACGCCGCTGAGCCAAGTTCGCTAGATCTATCGAGTCGCTGCGGCAGCAATACCCTGAGTGCATACGACTCGCTGCACTCAGGCTTTGAGCCTTCCCGACGGGTCGGCAGCGAAATTCCGCATTACTAAGTGTTTGCCTCCTACCGCTCCAGCCACCCATGCACGACATCAAAACGCGTCGATTCTCAGAGTCCACAACACTTCGTCACCCTGAAGGCGTGCAGTCGACGGTTTCGGTCCAACTTCGGTCCAATTCACGAGGATGATTGCGCGACCTTTTCGGCTGTAAGCGACACCAGATGCAGCACTTATTTGATTTTTACTGCCTTCTTAACAGCCGAATGCTCTACCGTTGAGCTACCGGGGAACCGCAAAGCGCAGGAGATTAATTTTAATACAGCAGGGCTGCGAATCCAAAATGGAGAACCGTTTGGCAG